>NZ_CP060705.1:0-666171 GCF_003048835.2 Campylobacter concisus
TTGCTAGCAGACGAGATTTTAGAGCTTTTACAGACAAAAATATCAGCTAATGAATTTGACTGCTACATCAAACAATTAAAATTTAATGAAAAGGCTTCAAACGAAGATTTTATAGTTTTTAACGCCACGAGTGAATTGATGGCTAAATTTATAAAAACTAGATACGCCGAAAAGATCGCCTACCTTTACGAAGTAAAAACCGGCAAAAAGCCAGAGGTCGAGATAACAAGCCAAACAAAGCTAAAAAATATAAAACAAAGCCAAGTAAATGTAAAGCAGATCAAGGCGCAAAGCAGCATCTTAAACCCTGGATATACATTTGAAAATTTTGTCTGTGGCGACTCAAATCAGTTTGCATTTTTAAACGCAAAAGCAGTCGCAGACAAACCTGGCGTGCTTTACAACCCACTTTTTATATACGGCACAACTGGTCTTGGCAAGACGCACTTGCTTCAGTCAGTTGGCAACTACTGCCTAGATCAAGGCAAAGTAGTCATCTGCGTGACGAGCGATCAGTTTATGATTGATTTTACCACGCATCTAAATAGCCACTCGATGACTAAATTTCGTGAAAAGTACCGAAACTGCGACGTTTTACTAATAGACGACGTGCAGTTTCTTGGCAAAACAGATAAAATTCAAGAGGAGTTTTTCAACACCTTTAACGAGCTCATTGCTAAAAAAGGTCAGATCGTCATGACCTCAGACCGCCCAGCAAAGATACTAAAAGGCTTTGATGAGAGGCTAAAGTCTAGGTTTGAACAAAGCATCATGGCTGATATCACGCCACCTGAGCTTGATACAAAGATAGCTATCATCATAAAAAAATGCGAATTTGACAAAATTTATCTAAACAAAGAGGTCATCGACTACATCGCTACAAACATGGGCGATAATATCCGTGAGATCGAGGGCGCTATCATAAATTTAAACGCCTATGCAAGCTTGATGAGAGTTGAGATAACGCTTGAATTTGCTAAAAACACACTAAAAGATCTCATCAAAGAGAAGCATGAAAATATAAATCTTGAAACCATTATAGAGATCGTTAGCAAAGAGCTAAACATCAAGCCAAGCGACATAAAAAGCAAGTCAAGAGTGCAAAACATCGTAGAAGCCAGACGCATCATCATCTATCTTGCGAAGATGCTCACGACAAATTCGATGCCACAAATTGCAAACTATTTTGGTATGAAAGACCATAGCGCCGTTAGTCACAACATAAAAAAGATAAACGAGCTCATGGAGAGCAACGAAATTTTCAACCTCAGAGTAACTGAGATAAAGAACAAAATTTTAACAAAAGGATAAAAACAGAATGAAATTCGTGAATAAATGTGAAGAAATGAAAAATTCTTTTCACATTTTAAATAACGATGCTGGCGTGAGAAAAGATGGTTTTCACACTTTCACGCTACCAACTAATACAACAAAAAGAAAATTAAAAATAAGAGGGAGTATTTAATGAAGGTTTTAATAAACAAAAACATGCTTGAGAGCATAGTAACAAACACTAATCCATATCTCGAAAAAAGAGATCTTAGTGCTATCACTTCTCACATCTACATTTCAGCAAAAGATGGAGTTTTAAACATAAAAGCGACTGATCACGAGATAGGACTAGCATATAAACTAAGCAACGCAAAGATCGTTGATGAGGGCTATGCAACAGCAAATGGCAAAAAGCTACTTGACATCATCAAAAGCCTAAAAGATGAAGAGGTAACGCTTGAAACTGTTAATAACTATCTTTACATCAAACAAAAAAACTCAAAATACAAACTTCCTATGTATAAATTTGAAGATTTCCCAGAGTTTCCAACGATAGAAGGCAAGGCTAAATTTAACATAGACGCCATAATGCTAGGCAGAAGCTTAAAGAAAATTTTGCCATGCATTGATAGTAACAACCCTAAATTTGAGCTAAACGGCGCTTTACTAGATATAAAACAAAACTATATAAATATAGTAGGCACCGATACAAAAAGGCTAGCTGTATTTAAATTTGCAAATGAAGCGAGCAATGAATTTTCACTGATCATCCCTAAAAAGGCGATAAATGAAATTCAAAAGCTATTTTTTGACAAGATAGAAATTTACTATGATGAAAACGTCCTCATCGCTCAAAGCCAAAATTTTGAGTTTTTCACAAAGCTGATAAATGGCAAATTCCCTGATTATGAGCGCGTTATACCAAAGGATATTGCTATAAGATTTGAGCTAAGCAGAGATAAGATGGTTGAGGGTATCAAGACTATATCGATGCTAAGCGATCAGATGAAGATAACTTTTTCAAAAGAGAGCATCACATTTGAGAGCATAATAGAGGACAACTCTGAAGCCAAAACGATGATAGAGTTTCAAACTGGACTTGAAGAAGATATCAGCATAAATGTCAAAAATAGAAATTTAATAGACTTCTTACAAAGCATAGAAGATGAGAAATTTGAGTTTGGATTTAAAGATAAAAATTTACCTTTCGTTGTTAGCTCAAAAGAGCTTTTAACGGTTATAAGTCCATTAAATATATAAGTTAAAAAAGGTTTATGATGGAAAATAATTACGGCGCAGAAAATATTAAAGTACTAAAAGGGCTTGAGGCGGTCAGGAAGCGCCCAGGCATGTATATAGGCGATACTAACATAAGCGGTCTTCACCATATGATCTACGAAGTCGTTGATAACTCTATCGACGAAGCGATGGCAGGATACTGCGATACGATAGATGTTGAGCTTACACGTGATGGCTCAGCGATCATTAGTGATAATGGTCGTGGTATCCCAGTAGATATGCACCCGACTGAGAAAATTTCAGCTGCGACTGTTGTTCTAACTGTGCTTCACGCTGGTGGTAAATTTGACAAGGACACTTATAAAGTCTCTGGTGGTCTTCACGGCGTTGGTGTATCTGTCGTAAATGCTCTTTCTAAAAAGCTAATCGTAAATATCAAACGTGATGGCAAGCTTCATAGACAAGAATTTTCAAAAGGTATCCCACAAAGCGACCTTGAAGTGATAAAAACTACAAATCGCACAGGCACGCAAGTCGAGTTTTGGCCAGATGATAGCATATTTGAAGTGACTGAATTTGACGATGAAATTTTAACAAAAAGATTTCGTGAGCTAGCCTATCTAAACCCAAAGATAACTATAAATTTTAAAGATCAAAGAAATGGCAGAAGCGAGAGCTTTCATTTTGAGGGCGGACTTGAGAGCTTTGTAACTGATATGAACAAGGCAAATGCTGTCAGCAAAGCGGTCTCATTTAGCGGCGGCGAAGATGATGTTATGGTTGATTTTGCCCTGCTTTACAACGACACTTATAGTGAAAATTTACTAAGCTTTGTAAATAACATCAAAACTCCAGATGGCGGTACGCACGAAGCTGGCTTTAGAGCGGGCCTTACAAGAGTTATCACAAACTATGTTCAAGCAAATGCTGCTGCACGTGAAAAAGATACAAAGATAACTGGTGAAGATATCCGCGAGGGACTTATCGCAGTTGTGAGCGTAAAAGTGCCAGAGCCGCAGTTTGAGGGACAAACAAAGGGCAAACTAGGTTCAAGCTACGTAAAACCTATCGTTCAAAAGATGGTTTTTGACGTGCTTACAAAGTATTTTGAAGAAAACCCTATCGAAGCAAGAGCGATAATGGAAAAAGCCCTAATGGCAGCTCGTGGTAGAGAAGCGGCTAAAAAAGCTAGGGATCTAACTCGCAAAAAAGAGAGCATGAGCGTAGGCACACTCCCTGGCAAACTAGCTGACTGCCAGAGTAAAGATCCAATAATTAGCGAGCTATACCTAGTGGAGGGCGACTCTGCGGGCGGTTCTGCAAAGCAGGGTCGCGATAGAGTTTTCCAAGCGATATTGCCGCTTAAGGGTAAAATTCTAAACGTTGAAAAGGCAAGACTGGATAAAATTTTAAAGTCTGATGAGATAAAAAATATGATAACAGCTCTAGGCTGCGGTATCGGAGATGAATTTGACGCTGAGAAGCTTAGATATCATAAGATCATCATCATGACCGATGCCGACGTCGATGGTAGCCACATTCAGACACTGCTTTTAACCTTCTTCTTTAGATTTTTAAATAAAGTTGTAGAAAACGGCCACATCTACCTAGCTCAGCCGCCACTTTACCGCTATAAAAAAGGTAAAAAAGAAATTTATCTAAAAGATGAAAAGGCACTAAATGAATTTCTTATCGAAACTGGTATCGAGGGCGTTGATATAGAGGGTATCGGCAGTGCGGATCTCATCGACTTCTTAAAGATCGTTGCAGCTTATAGAAGCGTCTTAAAAGAGCTTGAAAAACGCTTTAACGTCCTTTCAGCGATCCGCTATATGATAGAAAATCCAGATATCGTATCAAAAAGCTACAATGAAATTTTTGAAATTTTGAGGGATTTCTTAAAAGCTGAGGGTCATAACATCTTAAATCACTACGTTAGCGAAGATGAGATTAGAATTTATGTGCAAACAGAGAGCGGCTTAGAAGAGCTTGTGGTAAATGAAAATTTATTTACAAACCCACTCTATGAAGAGGCACTTTACATCAGCCAAAAGATAAAAGAGCGTGGCCTAGACTTGCATAGTGACGTTATAGACGTACTTGATGAAGTAGAGAAAAATGCGAAAAAAGGTGCATATATCCAGCGCTACAAAGGTCTTGGTGAGATGAACCCTGAGCAGCTTTGGGAGACTACGATGAACCCTGAGAATAGAAGACTTTTAAAGATCGATATAAACGACGCTATAAGTGCTTCTGACACGTTTAATCTCTTCATGGGCGATGAGGTTGAGCCAAGAAGAAACTACATCCAAGACCACGCAAAAGACGTTAAACACTTGGATATTTAAAAGGTGATCAAATTTAAATTTGACCTGGTTAGTAAAAATATAAAGGATAAAAAATGAGCGAAGAGCTAGATATAGAGATGAAATATGGCGAGAAAATTTTGAAAGAATTTGACGTAGAGAGTGACCTTGAGGTCTGGGAAAATAAGCAAACAAGGGACTATGTCATAAAGATCACTCTGCCTGAGTTTTGCTGCCTTTGCCCTCGCTCTGGTTATCCTGACTTTGCGACCATATACCTTGAGTATATCCCAAACAAGCTAGTTGTTGAGCTAAAAGCGATAAAGCTTTATATAAATAGCTTTATGAACCGCAACATCAGCCACGAAGATAGTATAAATGAAATTTACTCTGTTTTAGAGAAAAAGCTTGAGCCAAAATTTATGAAGATAGTTGGCGACTTTAACCCACGTGGAAATGTCCATACGGTTATCGAGATTAGCTCTGATCTAGTCGTAAAAAAGCCAGCAGAAGAGAAAGAATTTACTCCAAGAACTAGAGAAAGAAGTAGCTTTGGTGATAAGCCACGTGAAAGACGTAGCACGAGTGATCGTGGCAGTAGCAGGGTCAGCAGTAGGGCTGGTGGCAGCAGAGGTGGCAGAGATGATAAATTTAAAAAAGATGACAAGCCAAGAAGAAGCTCAAACAAAGAGGGCTTTAGAAAGATAAGCTACGCCGATGATAAGAAGCCAAAAGTAGTCAAAAAGGATAAATAATGATAAGTGCTAAGCTTATAGAACATATCTTTAAAGCAGCATCTATATCACGTTGGAACGACTATCCAAAGATGACAAATTTAGTCGAGCTTGACAAGCAGGCTCATAAATTTATCATCGCTTATTTCATAGCAAAACAAGAGCAAAACGCCGATATGAACTACATCATCGAGGCTGGAATTTTTGAGTTTTTAAGCAGGGTCGTAGTCACAGACATACGACCAGACGTCTTTCACCACATTCAAAAGACAAAAAAAGAGCAGATAAATAGCTGGGTTTTAAGCAACCTTGAGACACTCATCTCAGATATCGAGGGTGGCGAGTTTTTAGAGAGATTTAAAAACCACTATAAAAACGATAAAACTCACGAAAAAGAGCGCCTCATCTTAAAAGCAGCCAGCTATCTTGCCACGAGGTGGGAATTTTCTATCGTCTATCAAACTAGCCAGTTTTTAAGCGATATCGACGAGCTTAAGGCGAAGGTTGAGGAGGAGATGGAGGATTATTACGAGTTAATTGGCGTTAGAAAGATCGCTATGAATCAAAAATTAGCCCGTCTTGTTGATCTAAGTGGCAGGCTAAGGTTTCAAAAGCGCTGGGCACAAACGCCTCGTATCCCTGAAACTGCGGTCTTAGGACATATGCTAGTTGTTGCGATACTTAGCTACTTTTACTCACTCAAAGCAAAAGCTTGTAAAAAACGCCTAGAAAATAACTTCTTTTGTGCCCTTTTTCACGACCTACCAGAGAGCCTTACAAGGGATATCATAAGCCCTGTAAAATACGGCGTAAAGGGGCTAAATGAGATCATCAGCGAGTATGAGATGAGGCTTATTGATGAGAGGATTTTGCCATTTGTGCCTGAAAAGATCAGAGATGAGTTTAGCTACATCCTTGGTATCAGAAAAGATGGCGAGAAATTTATCAAAGATGAGTTTGAAAATAGGACATTCGAGCGCAAGATCATCTGCCACGAAGGGACTATGGAGAACGTAAATGAGGATAAATTTAACCCAATAGACGGCAAAGCGCTAAAATACTGCGATAAGCTCTCAGCATACATCGAAGCCGGAATTTCCATAAGCTATGGTGTCAAGTCAAAAGAGCTAACTGATGGCTTTAATAATATGTATAAATTTTTTAGCGAAAAACCTAAGATCGACGGAGTGGATTTTTTAGAAATTTGCGATGATTTTAATGAGCATTTTGGTTTAGAAAGACCCCCTCTCAGATGACTGCGGCACACACTTAATACAAGTGCTCTGCTGTGTTCCCACCCTGAAGCGGTGCTCATAAAAAGCATTGCACAGGTCTAAGAAGGAGCTTCGCAATCATACAAAAACTATACTTAAATTTAGTTTTATAGTTACATTTTTAAAAATTTAGCTTTAAGAGTATATAATCTCACATAAATTTCACCAAAAGTAGGGCAATGCCAGGAAAGATCAAACTTCGTTTTTTATCGGCTTTTAGGGATTTTTTCATCTATCACCACAAGTCTTTAGAGTTTCGTGCCAAAATTTTTGCTGCTATGATTTCAGCTAAATTTGACCCAGACGAGGATGATTTTTCCATCTTAAATGACATCGTAAATGAAATTTATGAAAACGACCAAACTAGAAAAGACTTCTTAATCCAAACCGTTAGAGAGTACGTTGCAAGGGTCAAAAGAAACGATAGAATCACGCTTGACACGCTTCTTTTATGCATAGATAAAGATATGAAAGACCACAAAAGATACGCTAAAAAGATAGACTTTTCGCACCTTCGCCGATTGATGAGTGGCTGTGAGGAGGAAATTTTAGTGCAGCAAAGGGTCTATGAGTTTTTGATAAACGAGGTCAAACTCTACTCGCAAAGCGCTTAAATTTTCATCTAAATTTAATCAAAATTTTTCGTGGCTTGTAGCTAAATTTTCTCGTTTCTGACCTTGTTTTTTCTTTTTAACTCGCTAGTTTAGGCGATTTATGACTAAAATTCGAAACAAAACTTCATAAGCTAAATTTACATTTATAAATGTAAATTATTTTGTGATAAAGCTGTTACTAAGATAAAAAATAAGCGCATAGATTAGTCCGCTTGTGATGAGTGGGACTGGTTGCACTTTCTTGGCGTCGCTTGCTTGTTACCTTGCAAAGGGTAAGAGCCTAGAGGAGGCTATAGGGCTTTCAAAAGAGTATATCTGCTCCATTATAAAAGAGAGTATCGACACAAAGCTAGGCAAAAACCGCCTTCTTTGGCACGGAGCGAAGTAAATTTAAGCTGCTTTTTGCACGGCGGCTGAGTGGGTTATGATGTCGTGCAAATTTAGTCTGTCTTTTCTGAAAAAACAAAGGCAAAGTCCGATGATGCTAAAGCCAGCAAATGCAAAGCAAATTTGACGCAAGATCGCGTGAAGAAGGCTTAGTTTTTTGCCAGTTTGTAAATTTATGAGATAAATTTCTTGCGCTTTGTAGCCTGGAGTTTGCGCCTTTATGCTAAAAAATAGACACATTATAAATGAAATGAGGCTATTTACGCCAAAGATCGCAAGCTGGTTGTGTAAAAACGCCTCTTTGCCGTCAAGCAAAAGATAGGTCGTGGCGTAAAATATCGGCATGCCGATGATAAAAAGATCGATGATAGAGGCCTTTACTCTAGCCCAGATCGGTGCGATTTTTGCCTTTTGCTTTGCCAAGTTATTTTCCTGTGTTTGTGTAGATACGGCTAAATTTCTCCCAGTCATATAGGTAGATAAGACAGTTGATCACCTCGCAGCTCTCATCGTAAAGATCGCCGTCCTCGCCGTTGTCTTGCATGATGGGCAGCATGCCTGATCCTCGCGAGACCTCACACCAATACTCATAAAAATCAAGCTTTTTGATATCGCTCTCTAGCACGCCAAACATGCCTAAAAACTGATAGACGCTAAGGTTAAAAAAGCTCTTATTTTCAGTTTTTTGCAGGCGTTTTACGCTATTTGTGTGCATCAAACTAGCTCTACGCCCTTGCCGCCTATCACTTCGCCGATCACGTAGCCATCGCTATTTGCTAGGACTGCATCAACGTTTTCTTTAGGCACAACAAGGATCATGCCAACGCCCATATTAAATGTCCTCATCATCTCGCTATCTTCTACTTTTTGCGCGAGGATTTTAAAAATTTCAGGCGTTTTTATAGCGCTTTTTTGCACCTTCGCACCAAGCCCAGCAGGAAAGACGCGAGGCAGGTTTTCAACTATGCCGCCACCAGTTATATGCGCCATTGCTGTGATCTTATCTTTTAAGCTTAAAAAGTCGCTCACGTAAATTCTAGTTGGCTCAAGAAGCACGTCGATGAGCGCTCTATCGCCCACTTTTTCGTCAAATTTTAGTCCAAGCTCGCTTACTACTTTTCTTGCCAATGAAAAGCCATTCGAGTGTAGGCCGCTGCTAGGAAGTGCGACTAAAACTTCACCAGATTTTACAAATTTGCTTCTATCGATCTCATCAGCCTCGGCTATACCCACGGCAAATCCAGCAAGGTCAAAGTCGCCCTTTTCATACATCGACGGCATCTCGGCTGTCTCACCACCGATTAGCGCGCACTGCGCCTTTTTGCAGCCATTTGCGATGCTTTTCACCACCTCTTTAGCGCTTTCTATCTCAAGCTTTGCAGTCGCATAGTAGTCGAGGAAAAAGAGTGGTGTGGCGAAGTTGCAGATGAGGTCATTTACGCACATAGCGACTAGATCCTCGCCAACGCCCTCAAATTTCTTAGCGTCGATAGCTAGACGAAGCTTCGTGCCAACGCCGTCTGTGGCACCTAAAATGGCTGGATTTTTATATCCGCTTGGCAGTCTGACCGCACCTGAAAATGATCCGATGCCGCCTATGACGTTTGGTGTTTGCGTAGATTTTACGAAAGGCTTGATCGCCTCAACAAAGCTATTTCCAGCATCTATATCAACTCCGGCATCTTTATAACTTATCATTTTCGCCCTTTTGGTTATTTTTTAAAACTTTAGCCAAAAGTTGCTAAAATTGTTATCAATTTTCAAAAATGGAGCGGCTTTGCAGAAATTTCCAAATGCCTACGTCATCACAGGCTCGATCGCCAGCGGCAAAAGCACGGTTGTAAATTTACTAAAAGAGCGAGGTTTTAGCGTGATCGACGCAGACGTGATCGCACACGAGCAGCTTGAAATTTGCAAAGGCGAGATCGTTAGAGAATTTGGCGAGCAAATTTTAGATGAGGCTGGTAAGATAGATCGCAAAAAACTGGGTGCGATCGTCTTTCGTGAGCCAAAAAAGCTTAAAAATTTAGAGCGAATTTTGCACCTAAAGATAAAAGCTGAAATTTTATCAAAGGCCTCGCAGATTGAGCGCTTAGAGCGGGTTTATTTTATAGATATTCCGCTATTTTTTGAAAAAAAGGAGCGTTACGCTGAGTTTAAAAATGTAGCCGTGATTTACGCGCCAAAAGAGCTTTTACTAAGCCGTCTAATGAGCCGAAACGCTCTAAGCTTAGAGGATGCAAAAGCTAGAGTAGAGCTTCAGATAGATATAGAGCAAAAGAGAGAAATGGCAAATTATCTTATCGATAATAGTGGTGACAGGGAGAATTTAGAGCTGGAGCTAGAGAAATTTCTAAGGCAAATTTGCGCTATTTCTTGATAAATTTACTAGCAAATTTATATGTTTGCAGGGTCTCTTTGCTTTGCAAATTCCAGCTTTCAAGCTCGGCTTTTACTAAATTTGGAAATTTCTTGCTTATATCTTTTAGGGCATTGCCAACTGATTTTCTAAGATACTCGCTCGCATCGTCTTTTAGGCTAGAAAGCCGCCAAATGGCCTCATCTGGGTTATCTTTAAAATAAGGCCTACTAGTCCATATCCTAAGCCCCTCGCTTACAGCTCTTTTTGCATTTGCGTTGCCATTTTTTAGCCACTCATCGATGACAAAAAGTGCCTGCTCGTAGCCAACTTTTTTACAAAACTCGTCAAACGCCTTTGCCAAAATTTCTTGAACTCGCCAGTTTTCATCTTTTGAAACCTGATCTCTCATAAACGTCAAAATTTCTTCACGATCCGAAAGGTGTCCAAAGAGAAAAACCGCATACATCCGCACTTGATAGAGTTTTGAGCTGTATGCTAGGAGTGCAAGCTCTTTGCACTGCTCAGCTCCCTTTGCTTTATAGTCAGCCAAAGCCCTACTTTCTTGCTCTTTGAAGCCATTTTCTATCAAAGAAAACTCTTTTTCTAAATTTAAGATATAGCTCTTCAAAACAGCTCCTTTAAATTTATTAAAAACTCTTACCTAAATTTTAGTAAAATCACGCAAAAAATAAAAGGACAGCTCATGCAAGTCTCAAAGTACAACGCTAGCGGCAATGATTTTGTCATATTTCACACATTTTTGAGTAAAGATAGAAGTGAGCTTGCAAGGCAGATTTGCAGCCGAACAAACGGCGTGGGAGCTGACGGGCTCATCGTGCTTTTACCTTACGAAAAGGGCGTAAAATGGGAGTTTTACAACAGCGACGGAAGCTACGCGGCGATGTGTGGCAACGGCTCGCGCGCGGCTGCTAGATATGCCTATTTAAACGACCTTGTAAGTTCAAACGAATTTGTCCTGCTAACTGGCAGCGGCGAGGTGATGGCAAGCGTTAAAAGTGAGTGCGTCGAGGTCGTGCTAACAAGTCCAAAAATTTTAAGCAAACCGCTAAATGAAGGTGGCAAAACTTGGTATTTTTACGATACTGGTGTGCCTCATCTTGTAAATTTTACGCAAAATTTAGATGAATTTGACGTCAAAGCGTGCAGGGCGCTTCGTCAAAAATACAATGCAAATGTAAATTTAGCCAAATTTGAGGGCGGAGTTTTAAAGGTGAGAACCTATGAAAGGGGCGTGGAGGACGAGACGCTAGCTTGTGGCACTGGTATGGCGGCTTGCTTTTACGGTGCTACTTTAAATTTAAACGCACCGCAAAGCCTAAAAGTCTATCCAAAAAGCGGCGAGGAGCTTGGTCTTAGGCTGGAAAAAGGTAAAATTTTATTTAGCGGAGCAGTGAAACACTGCTTTGATACGAGTATTGAAATTTAGCTATTTTTGCTGCTGGGTAGTTAAATTTGGCTAGTAGTTTGTAAAAGTCGTGGGTAGTAAATTTAAATTTCATATCAAATTTTGTGTAAAACAAAGAGTTTTTGTTATTAAATTTTAAAGTGTATAAAAAAGAAGATCTCCGCCGAAGCGGAGAAAAGGTTTATTTCAAAGCATCTTTTGCTTGTTTTGCAAGTGCCGCAAATGCCTTCGCGTCATTCATAGCTAGATCAGCTAAAATTTTTCTATCAAGTTCTATGTTAGCTTTGTTTAAGCCGTTGATAAATCTTGAATAGCTAATGTCGTTTAGTCTGCAAGCTGCGTTGATACGAACGATCCATAAACGTCTGAAATCACGTTTTTTCTGGCGTCTGTCGCGGTATGCGTAAACTAAACTTCTCTCTAGTTGCTCTTTAGCTTTTCTAAAGTGTTTATGTCTAGCACTGAAAAAGCCACGTGCTAGCTTTAAAACTTTCTTATGGCGTCTTCTTCTAACTACGCCTGTTTTTACTCTTGCCATATTTATCCTTTTACAAATTGGCGCTCACGAAGTGAGTCTTGCCCCTAAATTTGGGGGAGTTTGAATGACTTTTTGTCAAAAACTTAAATCTACAGCTGCTTATACGCCGAGCATTTTGCGAACGGCTGGGACATTTGTGCTATCCACGTATTGTGGGCCACGCAAATCTCTCATACGCTTACTAGGTTTTTTTGTTAAGATATGGCTTCTGAAAGCAGAGCCTCTTTTTATCTTATTTTTACCTACTTTAAAGCGCTTAGCAGCACCGCGAACGGTTTTCATCTTTGGCATGCTAATCCTTTTTGAAATTTTATACGCAAGTGCGTAAGATTTGGATTATAGCGAAAAATCCTTTAGAAAATTTAAATTTCACTTAGACAAAATTTGCAATAAATTTACATTTAACTTAAAAAAGTTTTAAAATTTAGAATTAAATTATTAAATTTGAAATATAATCACATATAAGAAATTTATTTTACTAAAGGAGTAAAAATGAAAGGCAAAATTCTCGCATCTATCGTCGCTATGAGTGCGATTTTAGGCACAAGTAGCTTGGCATGCACTACTATTTTAGTAGGAGATAAAGCTTCAAACGACGGCTCTATGTTAGTAGCTAGAAGCGCTGATAGCAAGGCTATAAAGGCACAGGTCTTTTTAATACATCCAGCAAAGAAAAACCAAACTGGCATGCACAGCTCAAAGGCACATGACGGCGCAAATGATTTTACATATCCGCTTCCAAAAGATGGTATGAGATACACAACCATCGCAAACTCACACACAAAACTTCACGGAGCGGTCGGCTACAACGAGGCTGGCGTTGGACTAAGCGGCACTGAGACTATCTACGCAAAAGATGAGCTTTTAAAGATCGACCCATATAACGAAGAGACTGGTATCACCGAGGACGACATACCAGACGTGCTTTTGCCACGTATGAAGAGTGCAAAAGAGGGTGTTAAACTTCTTGGCGATATAGTGGAGACAAAGGGCGCTGGAGAGGGCTTTGGCGTGGTATTTATCGACGCAAACGAGCTTTGGTACTTTGAAACAGGTACAGGTCATAAATGGATCGCTTCAAAGATCCCGCAAGATGAGTACTTCGTTACCGCAAACCAAGGCAGACTTCACGCTTACAAAGAGAATGATCCAAATTTCATGGGTGTAAAAGATGTCATCAAATTTGCGATCGATAACAAGACTTATGACCCTGCAAAAGATGGCGAATTTAACTTTACAAAGGCCTATACAAGGGACGATGAAAGAGATGTGACTTACAACTACCCACGTGTTTGCTGGGTTCAAAGTATGTTTAACCCAAGCTTAAAACAAGACTTCGCTGACGGTCAGAAATTTCCAGTATTTTTAAAACCAGAGAAAAAACTGGGCGTTGAAGACCTAAAAGCTGCAATGAGAGCCCACTACGACGGCACTGCGTTTGACAACTACGCTAGCAAAGATGAAGATAAGAAAAACATCTATCGCGCTATAAGCGTCTTTAGAACATACGAGTCTCACGTCATGCAGGTGCGCCCATGGCTACCAAAAGAGATCGGCCGCGTGACCTACGTCGCTCTTGGCATGGCTGATCTTAGCGTTTATTTGCCGTATTATGAGGGGCTTGATGGCTTTATAAAAGGCTACTCAGATGGCTCATACGATGCTGATGATACTTCGATATACTGGGTTTATAGAAAGCTTCAAACACTTGTAATGACTGACTATGAGAAGTATTCGCCAGTAGTAAAAGAGGCATACGCTAAATTTGAAAAAGAGTTGGCGGTAAAACAGGCTAAATTTGAAGATGAGTACGTAAAACTTTATAAAAAAGATAAGAAAAAAGCGGACAAACTCCTAAATGAATTTAGTAAAAAGACTATGCAAGAGGCTAAAGATTTAACTCAGGAGCTTACAAACAAGGTCTTTACTATGCTTACAGCTGATATGGACGCTAAGCTAAAATCCCTAAATAAAGGCAAAAAAGACTAAAAGTTTTGGGCGTGAAATTTAGTAGCGCCCAAATTTAAACAAAAATTTGGCAAAGAGCGTTTATAATGCGGCAAAAATTCACTACAAAGGAAAAACGCTGATGCCTTGTCCCATGCATAAAGCTCGTTAATCTCGGCAAAAAACATATCAGCGATTTTCAAAAAACACGCAAATTTTTAAACAATTTTACATTTTTTCACATTGATATTAATCCATTTTTGCTAGCAGGTCCGCTGCATTGTAACTGCATTTTTAAAAATAAAACTAAGCAGTGTTTAAAATTTGGCAAGGATCTTTTTAGTAGGGTTTTTTATAAATTTTATTTTAGCTTAAGAAGAAGCGGGTGTCATCCACCGTGTTTGGGGTAACTCAGACTTGTGCGCAGCGCAACAACATTGAACGTGCTGGGGGTTTGGGTTGTAGGGATAATGGGGCGCTTTCGTAATTCTAGCCCCCTTGTACCTGTATAAAAATATTTAAGGTTGCTGTGCAGGGCGCAGATTTAATTAAAAAATAGAAATTTATAAAGGATAAAAATGATAAAAAGTTATGTTTTAGGTTTTCCAAGAATTGGAGAAAAAAGAGAGTTAAAGCGCGCGTTAGAGGGCTTTTGGGCTGGTAAAGAGGGCTTTAGTGAAGAGAATTTGCAAGAGACTGCAAAGACGCTTCGTCAAAGACACTGGAAATATCAACAAGACGCTGGGATTTCGGCTATTAGCGTTAATGATTTTTCATTTTACGACCTAATGCTTGATAACATCATCGCTTTTGGCGCTACACCTCCAAGATTTGCAAATTTAAGCGGCTCGGAGCAATATTTTGCTTGCTCAAGAGGCAACAAAAATGGCGTTGCGATGGAGATGACAAAGTGGTTTAACACAAACTACCACTACATCGTGCCAGAGCTTAGCAGCGAGAGTAAATTTAGCCTAAAAGCGGACAAAATTTTAAATGAATACAAAGAGGCGAAGGCCAACGGCGTAAAAGGTAAGGTAAATTTGATTGGCCCTATCACGTTCTTGGCTCTTTCAAAGGCGACCGACGGCAGTTGCCCATTTAAGCACCTTGACGCACTTGTAGGCGAGTACAAAAAGCTGCTTGAGCAAATTTCTAAGCTTGATGATGAAATTTTAGTGCAGTTTGACGAGCCGATCTTTGTAACAGACAAAAACGAAGAGCTACTTTTACCACTTATCACAAAGGTTTATAACGAGCTAACAGGCGTTGCGAACAATGTTAAAATCGTATTTGCGACATATTTTGAGCATGCGATCAAAGCAGTTAGCGAAGTGGCTAAAACTAAAATTTATGGTATCGCACTTGACTTTATCCACGGCAAGAGAAATTTTGAAGCACTTGAGACTATCAAAAACAGCCATTTAACGCTATTTGCAGGCGTGATCGACGGCAGAAATATTTGGAAAAGCAACATAGATGAGAAAGTAAAGCTTGTTCGTGAAATTTCAGAAAAAATAGGCGGCAAAGACTTTTATATCGGCACTTCATGCTCGCTTCTTCACGTGCCATACACGCTAAAATATGAAGAGAATTTAAACCCTGAGATCAAAAGCTGGCTAAGCTTTGCGGTTGAGAAGCTTGACGAGATCAAGATCATCACAAAACTTGCAAACGGCGAGAAGCTTGATGAGAGCGAAACAAAAATTTATGAAGAGAACAAAAATGCTGTTAAAACCCGCGCTACTTCAAAGCTTATCCACTCAGATAGCGTTCAAAGCCGTATCAAAAATTTAAGCAAATTTGAGCGTGACGAGAAATTTGAAGACCGCATCAAAATCCAACGCGAAACGCTAAAATACGGCATATTACCAACAACAACGATAGGCAGCTTCCCTCAAACGGTTGATCTTCGTGTACTCCGCCAAAATTTCAAAAAAGGCGAGATCGATGCGGCTGCATATGAAGCAGGCATCAAAAAATATATCGATCACTGCGTGAAATTTCAAGAAGATATCGGCCTAGACGTGCTAGTGCACGGCGAGCCAGAGAGAAACGACATGGTCGAGTACTTTGGCGAGCAGATCAGCGGATACGCATTTAGCCAAAATGGCTGGGTGCAAAGCTACGGCAGCCGCTGCGTCAAGCCACCACTTCTCTTTGGTGACGTGAGCCGCCCAGAGCCGATGACTGTTAAGTGGATGAAATACGCTCAAAGCATCACAAAACACGTAATGAAGGGCATGCTAACAGGTCCTGTAACGATGTTAAACTGGAGCTTTGTGCGTGACGATCTACCAAGAAGCGAGGTAGCAAAACAACTTGCACTTTGTATCTATGACGAGATCGCAGACCTTCAAAATGCGGGCATCAGAGTGATCCAAGTCGATGAAGCAGCGTTTAAAGAGGGCTATCCGCTAAGAGCTGAAAATATCCCCGCCTATGAGAAATTTGCGGTTGATTGCTTCAAGCTTTCAGTGAGCTCAGCCGAGGCAAAAACTCAGATCCACACGCATATGTGCTACTCTGAATTTAACGACATCATCAAGACCATCGAAGCTATGGATGCTGATGTTATCAGTATCGAGACTGCAAGAAGTGGCAACGAGCTACTTAAAATTTTCAAAGCCGTTGGCTACAAACAAGAGGTCGGACCTGGCGTTTACGACATCCACAGCCCACGTGTGCCAAGCGTCGAAGAGATCGTCGCTCAGATCAAAGCTCTGCTTGAAGTCTTGCCAAAAGAGCAACTCTGGATCAACCCAGACTGCGGCCTAAAAACCAGAAAATGGGAAGAGGTCGAGCCGAGCCTTAAAAACATGGTAGAAGCCGTTAAGATCGTAAGAGGTCTATAAATTTTAATTAAAAAGGATTTGAAAAATGAAAAGGATTTTTCTATTTGTAATATTAGTTATCTTTGCGTCCGGATGTAGTTCTGGACGCCACTCTATACCACTCAACAAAGGTGCGTACAAGCAAACAAATATCTATAGTATCAGTGAGGCTTTAAATTTAGAAGCTGCCAAAAAAGAGCTAGCAGGCTTTGAAAATGTGAGGCTTGAATTTGGCTCAAACGACCAAAATAAAAGCGTCATCAAGGCAAATGTAAAGGTTCAAAGATTTATCACTGATAGCGGAGATATAAAGGGCTATTGCCAAGAGGCTTTTGTTGCCGTCATAAAAAGATATATGATAGCTGCTAAAAAGCAAAATGCCGACGTGGCAAATATCGTGAGCTTTTGGCGAGCCGACGCGAAACACCTAAAAGACGAGTTTGTCTGCATGTCGTCAAAAAGTTCTGTTGGCGTGGTGATGAGGGCTGATCTAGTTCAAAAGTGAGAAAATGCTAAAAGAAAAAATTTTAAACAAAGAAAAAGGGCTCGTGCTCTATGGTCTCACGCCGCCAAAGGCTGAGTTTGAAGAGGCAAAGCTACGTGAGATCTCAGAGCGCTGGAGTGGGCGGATAAATGATATCAAGGCCGACGGACTCGTGCTTTACGAGGTGCAAGACGAGAGCGAGAGAAATGATAGCGAGAGGACATTTGAGTTTAGTGGGACGCTAAGCCCAGAAATTTACTACAAAAAGTACCTAAACGTCGCTACTCCTAGTATATTTTACCGCGTGGCTAGCGGATACGGCGAGGATGATTTTCGCGCAGCACTTAAGGCTCAAAGCTCAAATTTAAACGTGCTAGTGGGGGCAACTTCAAGCACGCAAAAAGTGAGGCTAAATTTAGCTCGCGCCTACGAGATCGCTAGCGAATTTAAAGAGTTAGCAGTAGGCGGCGTCTGTATAGCAGAGCGTCACGCTAAAAAGGGCGATGAGCCACAAAGGATGCGTGAAAAGATCGCAGTTGGGGCTAAATTTTTCATATCGCAAGCGATCTTTGACGTACAGCTAGCACGTAAATTTTTGGAGGATTGTGCGGCTGCAAAGATAAGCGAGCCGATATTTCTTACATTTAGCACAGCGGGTAATGCAAAAACGCTTGAATTTATCAAATGGCTCGGAGTAAGCGTGCCAAGCTCGGTTGAGGAGAGGCTAAATTTAAGCTCTGACTACCTAGCTAGTAGCTGCGAGATCATCAAAGAAATTTGGTGCGAGCTAAAGAAATTTGGTGATGAAAATGGGCTAAATTTAAGCATAAATATAGAAAGCGTCATGGCAAAACGCGCCGAGATCGAAGCGAGCCTGGAGCTTACAAAAAGCATAAGAGAGTTGGTGTAAAGCCAGCTCTTGCTATAAATTTATACAAATTCTTTCTTGATGACCTAGTGGCACCACAAATCCACAAAGAATAGTCGTTATGATTAGCGATCACAAGCTGTTTTAAAGGTCGGTTGGCTACTGCTTGGCAAATTTTCAAAAAGCTGTTATAGCAAAAATGATATGGCTTTGGCGAGATATATGATACGGCAGGCGCTACTACTATTTAAAATATAAAAAAGGGCAGGTAAATTTTTCAAAGGTGCTGTGAAAATCGTTGCAATAAAATAGTCAAACAAGGCAAGAGTTTTTGCAAATTTAAGCAAATTTGATCCAAAAGTATAGAAATTTAGCTTCAAATAAGATCTAAATTTGACTAAATCCCTCTCACTCCACCTTATATCCAGTGCCTCGTACGGTTTTTAGGCAAATGGCTGGGATCTTAGCTCTGATCTCCATTGCGAGCGATCTTATGCGGTCTTGTGATAAGGTTTCGTTTTTATATAGATGATGATCTATCTCGTCGTAGGTGACGACGTGGGGCGAGTTTTTACATAAAATTTCAAGCAGCTGGCTCTCTTTTTTGCCAAGGTAGATGACCTCGTCTCTTTTCTTATGCAAAGGGAGTCTTTGTCAAATACTAGGCCATTTTTTAGCTCAAATTTAGAGCCTAAAAGCACCTTGCAAAGCTAAAGGCGTGAAATAAAAACTCTTCAGGGTAAAATGGCTTGATGATAAAGTCACTCACATAGCGTAGTAAATCCTCTTAAAAACGCTAGGGACGCTAACGCCCCGCAAAAGCATAATGGGAGTGATATTTTGGCTATCTCTTATAAATTTAACCAGATCAAGGTTTAAATTTCTAGCCTTTACGTCAAAAACGTACAGATCATATCTGTTGCCACACTCAAAGTCCTTGATGACTGAGCACGCACTTTTGAGCTGGATCATCCTAAACTCAAAGCGGTAAAGCGATGCATTTAGGATGATATTTTGCCAAAAGTCGATTAAGAGCAAAGAGCAGCAAAGCTTCTTCATCAGCCAGCCATGCCACCGCCAGCTGGTTTTTTGGCGTCTTTTTCAGCCTTTTGTTTTAAAAATTCTTCTTCGTCTTTTGTAGGTTTGTATTCATCTTTGAAGAATTTTTGCTTAGTTTCGATCCTCTTTTCGATCATCTTTTTATCATAAATTTTATATGACGGCTTCCAGTACTCAAGGTAGTTTCTAAAGCCAGCGCTGTGACCTGCGTCGTAGTGGCAGTTTACACATTTTAGCTCTTTAGGAGTGCCAAGAAGCTTTTTGTAGTGAGCGTGCATCTTTTGAGCCTGCGCTGAAGTGCTATTGCTGTCTATCACGTTTGTGTGGCAGCTTGTGCAGCCGTTGTCAAAGACAAAATGCTCGCGATTTTTGAGGTTTTTGTGCCAGTCGATTGCGTTAGGATCGCCAAAGAAATGCACCCAGCCCTCTAAAATGCCATTTTTCGCCTTTGTTAGGGCGTATTTTGCGATGTTGTCATGTGGTATATGGCAGTCGACGCATCTTGCTTTGATGCCGGTTTTGCCCTTGCCGCTGTGGATGTCGTCGTTATAGGCGATCACCATAGGATCCATCTCGTGGCAAACTACGCAGAATTTATCCCCACTTGTCTCATCAAGTGCGTAATGAACTGGCAGAACGACTAAAAATCCAACAATTCCGCTTATGAAGATTATAAGCGCTAGTAATTTTTTTGAAATTTTCATGGTGTTACTCCATTCATCCATTGTGGCACCTCGTGTTCATGGCACTCAGAGCACATGTTTGTAGATGGTTTGTGCTCGTTGTGGCACTCGTCGCAATACAAAGTTGGACCATCGTGAACAGAGTTGTGAGGATTTGCCTTTAGAGTATCCATAAATTTTAGTCTATCAGCTAGGAGTTTTTTACTCTTGTGGCAAGATAAACAGCCAGCGTCGCCGATCGCTTTAAATTTGCTAGGATCATCGCCTTGGTTTTGGTGACAATCAACGCAGTCAAAGCTTAGATGTTCGTGATGAGGTTTGATCTTATACTTGGCTCTTAGCTCATCAGAGACTGCTACTTTTGTGACGTTTAGATCGCCCTTTGGCATATCGGCACCAAAGAGATGAAACGAAAATAAACAGGCAAAAATAGCGATGAATTTAAGCTTATTCATACCCTTTTCCTTTCTATTAAGATTTATAAACATCAAATTTCAATGAAAAACTAATATTTTTACTTAAACTTACTTTTATGAAATTATAGTCCTTGCTTGATTAAATCTGCATTAATAATATTTTAGAGTGCTAAAATATAGACTAGTTTTATGAAGTTGAATTTTAAAGAAAATGGCAATTAAGCTAAATAAAATGGAAAATAAAATATAATCCCAAATCTTTGGTCCCGTAGCTCAGTTGGTAGAGCACTACCTTGACATGGTAGTGGTCGATGGTTCGAGTCCATTCGGGGCCACCATTTCTATATCAAATTCTCCAAAACACAAAAATCCAAAAAATAAAATTTAAAAATATTTTTTTGTAACTCTACCATTTTTAAATTTTTAAACTAAATCCCTAAAATACGGCAAATTTTTACTAAATTTAACTCAAAAATTTATAACTTCATATTTCTAAAATGTCACAACTGTACCAAAGTACAATAGCAAAGAACTAAAATATTTACTTATAATTGCAGCATAAAAACTAAAAACATAAAAAGGAAATGTTATGAGTAAAGTTAAAGGACTAATAAAATCAATAATCGGCACGGATGCCATCGTCGCAGTTGATGCTAACGGAAATCAAAGAACTCTAAAAGCAGGCGACGTGATCTATGACAACGAGGTCATAAAAGAGCAAGATGGCGTAAAGGTTGAGGTGCAGGCTGCGCAAACTCAAAATGAAAATGCTAGCGATGAGACTGGCAAAGAGATAGCATCGCTACAAGAGCAATTATTAAATGGTAAAAATATCTCTGATCTTGAAGAGACTGCAGCTGGCGGCACTCAATCAGCAGGTGGAGTAAGCTCGAATGGCGTGAGCCTTGGCGCTGCTGGCTTTACAAATGGCGGTCACTACTCAAACGTAAATGCAAATTTTGGCGATCTAAGCTCTCAAGCAAATGCTAGCGTAGAGGCTTTTACAAATGTAAGCGGTGGCGCAAGCGAGGAGGACTTTAGTCTTGACACACTTGCAGCTGCGATAGATAATGCATATAACAATATATTGCCACAGACTCTAGAAGTATCTGCCACAGCAGTTGATGATAACGTAGTGACTGGTAATACAGATCAGGCAGTAAGCAGCAACCTTGACATCGAGGGCAATATCTTAGAGCATGAAAATTCACAAAGAACAGGTCTGCATATCACAAACGATAGCACTCCAGCTTTAGTTGGCAAGGCTACTTCAAACGCTACTATAAGCATATTTGATGGCGAAGGTGAAAATGCACCACTGCTTGGCACGACAACTGCTGATAATGATGGCAACTGGTCATATGCTCCAACTTCGCCTTTAGCTGATGGAGATCATAAATTTACTATCGAAGCTAGTAAAGTAGCTGCAAATGGCGAAGAACTAAAAGCTACAAGTACGCAAGAGATAACTGTCGATACAGACAATAGCACCTTGTCTATCACAAAAATATCTACTGATGACTTTTCTGACCTGTCACACTATAACGCAATGTATGATAGCAATAAAGAATATGACTTCTCGCCGACTATCGAGGGCAAAGCAGAGGCATTTGCCGATGTAAATTTAGTTGTGAAAACAGCTGATATTCACTACTCAGATGGTAGTGTTAAATGGGGTCACGTAGTAGAAGAGTTAAGTGCCAAGGCTGACGCTGAAGGCAACTGGAAAGTTGAGAGTGGTGTTTTAAACAATAGAGATTTTGAATACAAAGTTGAAGCATCATCAGTAGACGAGGCTGGCAACAAATACTCTGAGCCACAAGCAACGACATTTTATATGCCACTTGAGCCTATAACCGTCGCTCCAACAGACCACCTATAAAACATAAAATTAATGTGGAGAGCCTTTCTCCACTCACTCTTAAATTTACTTCAAATACTCTTTTACGTCGTACTCTTTGCCGGTATCGTGATCTTTTAAAAGCCTTGCTACGACGGGGCTTAGAAGGATAATGGCGATCAAATTTGGCACAACCATAAGACCGTTAAACATATCAGCTAAACTCCAGACAAAATCGACCTTTTGCAAGCTGCCTAAAAAGACAAAAACGACAACTAAAATTTTAAAAATTTTAACCGCCTTTGCGCCAAAAAGGTAGCGCACGTTGATCTCAGCGAAGTAGTACCAGCCAATGATCGTCGTAAATGCGAAGAAAAATAGGCAGATCGCCACGAAGCTATAACCGCCAGTTTTGCCAAAGATATGCGACGAGAAGGCCTCTTGCACCAAGGTGATGCCTGTAAAGACCGCCTTGCCGTTTTCAAAGCTGATGACGTTTGCTGTTAGCACCACAAAAACGGTTATATTTAGGATGACAAAGGTGTCTATAAAGACGCTCATTATGCCAAGGACAGCTTGATCGACTGGGTGTTTGACGTTTGCAGCAGCGTGTGCGTGCGGAGTAGAGCCCATGCCAGCTTCGTTGCTAAAAAGTCCCCTTGCGATGCCGTATCTCATAGCAGCTGCGATGCTAGCGCCAGTTGCGCCGCCCCAAGCAGCCGAAGGATCAAATGCAGCTCTAAAGATTAGTGAGATCGCCTCTGGGATTTGGTGAAAATTTAAGGCGATTATAACCACGCCAACGACGATGTAAAGTAGCGCCATTAGCGGCACGATCTTTTCAGCGACCCTTGCGATCGCTTTTACGCCACCTATGAAAATTAGCGCGCAAATGAGAGCCAAAAACGCCCCTGTTAGCCACTGCGGTATGCCAAAAGCGCCACTAAAGCCATCAGATATGGAGTTTGCTTGAACCATGTTGCCGATAAAGCCAAGTGCGATGATGATAGCGATAGCGAAAAATCCAGCTAGAAATTTCGCCCACTTTCCATTTAAGCCGCGGCTTATGTAAAAGGCTGGACCGCCTATTGTGTGGCCGCTGTCGTCCTTCGT
The DNA here is from genome assembly GCF_003048835.2 of Campylobacter concisus. Classification (NCBI taxonomy): domain Bacteria; kingdom Pseudomonadati; phylum Campylobacterota; class Epsilonproteobacteria; order Campylobacterales; family Campylobacteraceae; genus Campylobacter; species Campylobacter concisus. The sequence continues at coordinate 23,394 of NZ_CP060705.1, forward strand.
GCGGTAAATTTGAGCGAGGCAAATTTCAGCGAAATTTGTAGCCATGCCCAAAAAGGCTGCGCACCACATCCAAAAAATGGCTCCAGGACCGCCCATGATAAGAGCTGTCGTCGCACCCACGAGGTTTCCAGTGCCAACTTGCGCGGCGATAGCGGTTGCTACTGCTTGAAACGAGCTCATACCAGCCTTGCCAGCAGCCTCGCCGTGAAGCGAGAAATTTCCAAAAAGCTTGCCTAAACCCATTTTAAATTTAAAAATTTGAACAAAGCCAAGTCTAATGGTAAAAAATAGTCCAGTACCGCAAAGTAGGGCGATAAGGAAGTATGGACCCCAAAGAAATGAATTTATACTTTCAACACAATTATTTAAAATTTCAGCAAAATTTGTAGGCATTTTCTTGACTTTCATTGGTGTAGTTTAGAGAGCGAGTATATTTAAAAAAATATAAAATTAGAATAAATAAGAAAAATTTTTTAGCTTGGCTTAAAATTTCGTGCTAGTTTTCGGCTTACTCGCGGTGAACTTGCTTTTCTAGCAAGATTTTACGACCAATATTTTTACGCTCTAAGGCGTTTTTTGATTGAAAATTTCTAAATTTATCTCACAGTGAAGGTTTAGAATGGCTAAAATTATTTCTTGATTTTTGGATTTTAAAATTAGGTTTTTGCGTTTTTTAGAAGGCTTTTACAAACAATTCGCTGTTTTTCCTGCGTGGGCATAGCTTGGCAAAACGTATTTGACTATTAGTTTTGCTAAAAATTTTATCAAAAGCGTTTAAAAGGCTTTGGCTATTAAATTGCTTAGTCATCTTTGTAAAATTTGCCCGTCTTTTGTTTAACTGGGTTAAATTTACCGCTTTGCACCGATTTTTATAAAATTAGGCAAACTAGCAAAATACCTTGCAGACTACCAGTAAGTTTTCTTTCTGGTTTAAGTTTAATGGTAAAATTTTCAGCCTTACCGCGTAATTTTAACGCTATTCTATAGGCTTAAACTGCGTAAAATCCACACCGGTCGCGTCAAGAACCGCACGCGAATAAAAGTAAAAACTATAAAACAAATCATCATCGTAAAAGTGCTCTTCCCAAAGCTCCTCGTCGTTTTCATCGCTTTGCGGCCACAGGTATTTTTCGGCTAGCATATCAGCAAAGCTACCCAGTGGTGTAGTATGATTAATTTTATCGGCATCGCTACAAACCATAAGCATAAACGCGAAAAATTCACCCAGACGGGACACGATAAGCTCTGCCACCTCGTCTTTATCGCCGTTATCAGCGACCAACTTCGCCCGCATAAAAATTCTCGCCAAAAATACAAGTGCAAAAGGCGTAGCGTGCCAAAAAGTACTTTGATGCTCTATTTCTTTAAAAATTTTATCAAGCACGTCACAAGCAGCTTTGGCGTTAAATTTTGCTTCATTGTTATTTGCTGGATTTGCCGTATTTTGTCCGCTATTTGACTTGCTGGTAGTCAAACTTTGCGTCAAATCTTTCTTGCCGATCGCTGCCGAAAGCTGTTTAAAAATTTCTGGAAATCTGCTTGCTCTGCCATAAGTCGTCGTTAATCTACTCCAAGGCACGTCTTCTATCTTTAAATTTGCGATGTACGCTAAAATTTGCTTGTTCATCTGCATTCCTTTTAAAATTTACTCTTATACTTGCCATAAATAAATCTGACAGAGTAAAGCCTAAATTTAGCCTTTTGACTTTATCTTTTCTAGCCACTCATTTAGTGTTTTTTCAAAGCCTATGCCCTTGCTTTTGTAAAAAACGAGCGGTTTTTCTAGGTATTTTTGCTCGACCCAGCCGCCAAAATCATGCGGATAAATGTAGTCTTTGCTCTCTTTTGTGTGATTTTTTAGATATGGCGGAATTTTTAAAATTTCCTCGCTTTGCACGTATCTTAGGGCGGCATTTATCGCGTTGTAGCTGGAGTTTGACTTTGGCGAGCTGGCTAGATAGATAGCGCACTGAGCCAGTATGATCCTAGCCTCTGGAAAGCCTATCTCTTTTACCGTGCTTAGCGTGCTTGCGGCTAAATTTAGCGCATTTGGGTTTGCGTTGCCGATGTCTTCGCTGGCAAATATCGCCATCCTTCTAGCGATGAAGTCCGCACTCTCGCCAGAGTCTATGAGCCTTGCAAGGTAGTATATGACGGCGTTTTCATCGCTTCCACGCAGACTTTTTATAAAAGCGCTTGCTAGCTCGTAGTGCGTGTCATCCTCTTTTGCTCCCTCTTTTAGGGCATTTTGGCGAAGTGTTTTTAAATTTTCTAAGCTTACATTTTCATCAAGTGTGACGGCAAATTCTAGTAAATTTAGCATGGCTCTTGCGTCGCCGCCACTACTTTTAAAGAGATATTCCTTTGCCTCCTCGTCTATGCTAAATGAAATTTGCTCTTTGATCTTGCCAAGAAGCTCCTCAAAATCTCTACTACTAAGCGGTCTAAACTCAAAGAGCATCGAGCGACTTCTGATGCCTGAACTTAGCGTGAAAAAGGGATTTTCGGTGCTAGCGCCGATAACTAGGGCTTTGTAGTTTTCCATGGGTATAAGCAGTGCTTCTTGCTGGGTTTTGCTAAGCCTGTGGATCTCGTCTATGAAAAAGAGTGGCTTGTTTAGGGCGTTTTCGTAGTTTTTTAAAATTTTGCGAAAGTCATCTATCTTTAAATTTCCGCCGTCAAACTCGTAAAAGTCGTAGTTTGCCCCACTTGCCACAGCCCTTGCAAAGCTCGTCTTGCCACAGCCTGCTGGACCATAAAATATGGAGTGCGGTATCTTGCTTGTGGCTATAAATTTTAAAAAGGCTGCTTTAACCGCCTTTTGGCCGCAAATTTCATTCAAGTTTTTTGGTCTAAACATCAGTGCAAGTGAGCTCAAATTTACTCCTTTGCCGCTTTTGGCAAAATTTTGGCCTTTGCGCTAAGGCTCTCTATCTTTAGCTCGTAAATTTTCATGTTTTTTAGCCCATACTCGGCTGCCACGTCAAAGGTGCTCATCGCGTAGGCGGTGTATTTTTGACTGAGAATTTTTAAAATTTCATATCTTTTTGCATCATCTGTCACTTCGTAAGCTCTTGTTTTTGCGATGGCACTTTTGTATTCAGTCGTAAAGACTTTGCCGCCAAGCGCCTTGCCGTCGTTCTTTATCGCTTCTAGCTCGCTATCATTTAGGTGCGGGACTTTATTAAAGCTAACGCAGACAAACTCCACTTTTCGCCCATTTTGTAGCAGTTTTGCCTTGCTACCAGCGGTCGCTCCGTGCACAAAAATGCTCTCACCAAACCTAACAGGCGAGATAGGCACGCTAAAAATTTCTCCCTCTTCATCAATGCATGAGATTACGCCGTATTCGCAACCATCGATGATCTCAAGCGCCTCGTCAGGGCTTAGTTCTCTATCTTTTCGCCTCATTTTCATCCTTTTTTTGCAAATTATTTTAAAATTTAAGTGCTTAAAGGCTAGTATAACGCAAAAATTTCAAGGAAAAATATGAAAAAATTTGCCATTTTTGCCCTTTTTTTGGGCGTAAATTTACTTGGTGCAAGCGAGGTTTGCAAGGAGTATGTAAAGCAAAGCAGGCTCTATCTTGACGAGCTTTACGCCAAAGAGAGCAAGAAGCTTGCAGGTGATGAGAAAGCGCTAAGGCTTTTTGAGCTTAAATTTGATGAGTTTAAGCAAAGGCAAATCGGCCAAGAGGCGATGATAATGCAAAATAACGATGAGAAATTTTGCAAAAGCGAGCTAGAAAAGGTAAATAAGCTTCTTACTGAGCTTAAAAAATAGCTCAAATTTAAGCGTTTAAGTCCCACTCAATGGGCGTTTTGCCGTGGTTTGCTAGGTAGATATTTGCCTTTGAAAAGTGTCTGCAGCCAAAAAATGCCCCACGAGCTAGCGGACTTGGGTGTGCTGCTTCTAAGATGAGGTGCTTGCTGGCGTCTATTAGTGGCGCTTTTGCCTTGGCTGGGTTGCCCCAGAGCATAAAGACTACGTTTTGTAAATTTTCACTTATCTTTCTTATAACTGCGTCTGTAAAGCCCTGCCAGCCAAATCCTGCGTGAGAGTTTGCCGCTCCCGCACTTACGCTAAGGGTCGAGTTTAGAAGCAGCACGCCTTGTTTTGCCCACTTTGTAAGATCGCCACTATTTGGCTCTTTTATGCCAAGGTCGGCGTAAATTTCTTTATAAATATTAACAAGGCTTGGCGGCACTCGCACGCCACTAGGCACTGAAAAGCTTAGTCCCATGGCTTGATTTGCACCGTGATATGGGTCTTGGCCTAGGATGACTACTTTGACGTCGTGAAATGGCGTTAGGTTAAATGCGTTAAAAATGAGCCCGCTTGGTGGATAGACGACGCCAGCGCTCTTTGCTTTTAGGAAATTCTCTTTGATATGAGCGAAATTTTCGCTCAAAAACTCATCTTTTAGCACCTCTTTCCAGCTTGGCTCGATCTTTACGTCATCTAAATTTATCTGCATTTTCCTGCCCTTTTTTGGTTTTAGCGGTATAATTTTAACTAAATTTATCCAAAGGAAAGAGCTGTGTCAGAGCAAATTTTTAATAAAATCCACGATCTTCTTAGCAAAAATGGGGCTAAATTTAGAGTGATAGAGCATGAGAGTGCGAGGACTTCAGATGATGTTGCCAAGATAAGGGGCACGAAGATGAGCCAGGGCGCAAAGGCGCTGGTGTGCTCTATAAAAGGCATTGATAAAGCTAAATTTAGAGAAATTTTTAAAGATGAAAACGTACTTGTTGGCTACTTGCTAGATGACGAAAGACCAGCAATGAAGGCTGGTAAAATTTACTTGCTAGCGGTCTTACCAGCGGACGAGCAGGCTGATCTTGACGCGCTTACGCAAAAATTTGATGGTAAAAGAGCAAGCCTTGCTAGCCCAGAGGAGGTTGCGGCCTTGGCTGATTGCGTATTTGGCTCGGTTCCGCCATTTAGCTTTCATAAAAATTTGCACCTTGTTGTGGACGAGAGCTTGCTAGAGCGAAACGAGGAGATCGCCTTTAATGCAGGGCTTCTTGATAGATCTATCGTCCTAAACGCAAAAGACTACGCCAGGATAGTAAAGCCGGTGCTTGTTAAATTTGCAAAAGAAAAAGTGCTAGGCTAACCACTTCCTAGCACTAAATTAGTCGGGAGAAAAATGAATTTAAGTAATGCAAAGACGAGAAATTGCTAAATTCATTTCAGGAGCAAATATTATCAGGGGTAATCTTAAAATATAATAAAATATATTGATAAAATATGCATACTTTAGGGATATTTATCTTTATATATAAAAAAATATATTTTAAAATACAAAAATTTTGGCTCAAATTTTACTAAATTTAAAAAGAATTTATAAAAATTTGCTTAGCAATTATTAAGTTTAGCTTAAAGCCCATTTTGATAAAATCCTTAATCGTTCTTTTATCGTAAAAAAGACAATTTGATATAAGGAAAAACAATGAGCGATATCATCGCATACAAACTAAATGGCGAAATAGTCGATACTCAAAGTATCGCAGGGCGTGAGAGTAGTGCTGAGCCTGTCTATTTTGAAAACTCAAAAGAGGCACTACACGTTATCAGACACTCCTGTGCGCACCTCATGGCACAAGCTATCAAGTCACTCTATCCAAAGGCAAAATTCTTTGTCGGACCAAACGTAGAAGATGGATTTTATTATGATTTTAGAGTTGATGATGAGGGCACGAAGCTAGGCGAGAGCGATCTAGCAGCGATCGAAGATAAGATGAAAGAGCTTGCTGAGAAGAAATTTGACATAGTTAAAACTTGCTCAACCAAAGCTAATATGAGTGAGAAATTTAAAAACGACGATCTAAAACAAGAGGTCTTAAAAAGAATTCCAGATGGCGAAGTGAGTAGCTACGCACAAGGCGATTTTGAAGACCTTTGCCGCGGACCACATGTGCCAAATACTAAATTTTTAAAATTCTTCAAGCTTACACGCGTAGCTGGTGCATATCTTGGCGGAGATGAGAGCCGTGAGATGCTAACTAGAATTTACGGCACAGCTTACGCAGACAAAGAGAGCTTAAAAGAGCACATCCGCATCATCGAAGAGGCTAAAAAGCGCGATCACAGAAAGCTTGGCGTCGAGATGAAGCTATTTACATTTGATGAGGAAGTGGGTGGCGGTTTGCCGATATGGCTACCAAATGGCGGACGCTTAAGATCAAAACTAGAGCAACTTCTATACAAAGCTCACAGAGATCGCGGCTACGAGCCAGTGCGAGGTCCTGAGCTTTTAAAGGCTGATGTGTGGAGAAGAAGCGGCCACTACGCAAACTATAAAGAAAATATGTATTTTACAACGATCGATGAGACAGAATATGGCATCAAGCCGATGAACTGCGTTGGCCACATCAAAGTTTATCAAAGCGATATCAGGTCTTACCGTGATCTACCGCTTAAATTTTTTGAGTACGGCGTTGTGCATCGCCATGAGAAAAGCGGCGTGCTTCACGGACTTTTTAGAGTTCGCGAATTTGCACAAGATGACTCACATATCTTTTGTATGCCAAGCCAGATAAAAGAAAATATCTTAGAAATTTTAAAATTTGCTGGCACGATAATGGAAAATTTTGGCTTTCATTATGAGATGGAGATTTCAACCAAGCCAGCCAAAGCTATCGGTGGCGATGAAATTTGGGAAACTGCTACAAAAGCGCTAAAAGAAGCTCTTGATGAAAACGGCTTTAAATACGGCATCGACGAGGGCGGCGGCGCATTTTATGGACCAAAGATCGACATTAAGATAACTGACGCGCTTAAGAGAAAGTGGCAGTGCGGCACGATCCAGGTTGATTTTAACTTGCCAGAGCGCTTTGATCTAGGCTACATCGACGCAAACAACGAAAGACAGCGCCCTGTAATGCTTCACAGAGCATTGCTTGGTAGTTTTGAGAGATTTATAGGAATTTTACTTGAGCACACTGCTGGCGAGCTGCCATTTTTTATAGCGCCAACGCAAGTCGTCATCGTGCCTATTAGTGATGCGCATTTAGACTACGCAAAAGAAATTTCACGCGAGCTAAGAAAGATCAACGTCGATAGCGAGATCGCAAGTAAAAATGAGAGTTTAAATAAGAGAATAAGAACGGCAGAAAAACAAAGGGTGCCTATGATAATCGTGCTAGGAGACAACGAAGTAGCGAACAAGAGCGTTGCTTTGCGCGACAGACAGGCTAGGACGCAGAGCGATATGAGCTTGGCGGAATTTATAAATTTAACGAAGGAGAAACTTAGTGAGGTACATTTTTGAGTAAGGAAAATGAAGTATTGCTCAATGAGGACATAAGGGCGAGAGAGGTAAGATGTGTAGGGGATGATGGCACGGCATACGGTGTCATCTCAAGAGATGAGGCTTTAGAGATCTCAAACAAGCTTGGGCTTGATCTAGTGCTTATAGCGCCAGACGCGAAGCCGCCAGTTTGCAAGATAATGGACTATGGTAAATTCCGCTATCAGCAAGAGAAAAAGCAAAAAGAGGCCAAGAAAAAGCAAAAAACCATCGAGATAAAAGAGATAAAACTCTCTGTCAAGATCGCCCAAAACGATATAAACTATAAGGTTAAACACGCAAGCGAGTTTTTGCAAGATGGCAAACACGTTAAATTTCGTGTATTTTTAAAGGGTCGCGAGATGAGCACCCCAGAGGCTGGCGTAGCCATGCTTGAGAAGGTCTGGGAGATGATCAAAGATGAGGCTGACCGCGACAAAGAGCCTATAATAGAAGGTCGTTATGTAAATATGCTTGTAACTCCAAAAAAGGGTTAAATTCTCACAAAGAGCAGGCTAGCGCTTGCTCTTTTTTCATTAAATTTTTAATACAAAAACTCATAAATAACTATTTTCAAAAATTCTATCATTTTTATATTTTCTAAATTTAAGCAAGAGCGTTTGCAGTTGATGTGGCTTGCGGTTAAATTTTTGTAGGATGAATTTAGTCGTGTTTAAATTTAGTAAATTTTGATTTTTACTTGCTGGGATTTATTCGCTTTGTTATCACTCGCATAGGCGCTGTGCTGAGAACATCTTGCGAGTTTGTAAATTTAAGTGTTTGCGTGGGTGTTTGAAATCAAATTTTGTCTAATTGCAGGCTAAATTTGGTAAGAAACTTGATTATTTGTAGCTTAAATTTAGTAAATTTTAAATTCTCTTGTCCGAATTTGATTATCTTGCTGCCACTCGAAAAAGCGCTGTGCTGAAAACTTCTTGTAAGTTTTAAAATTTGTTTATAGCTTGTATGGGTGTTTTAGGCTAAATTTGACAAGATATATGCTTGTTTGTAGCTTAAATTTAGTAAATTTTAATTTTTATTTGACGGAATTTAACCGCATTTTCGTCACTCGCATAGGAGCTAAAATTTGACTAGGCAAGAGATCGTCTAATAGAGTAAATTTGATAACTTCTTTCGATTTCTAAATTTATGGTGCGTGTGCGAGTGTCGTGAGCTAAATTTGGCAAGAAATTTCTTTGTTTATAGCTTAAATTTATAAAATTTTAATTTTTGCTTGCTGGAATTTGTTTGACTTTTTATTGTTCGCATGGGTGCTTTGCTGAAATTTGACTGGGTGAGAGCCGCATACTAGAGTAAAAATGAAAGCTTCTTTTGAGTAAATTCGATATTTGTAGTGTTTATGCGAGCGTTTTGAGCCAACTTTTGCTTAATAGCTGGCTAAATTTAATAAGTGAAATTTGGTTTTTCTTGTAAAAATGCGAGCAGTTTTTATCGCTTTAAAATGCTTTTTGCAAAGGATTTGACTGCTTTTGTTTTATGCGGTAGTAAAATTTGATAAGAGAAATTTAGGTATGGCTTAAATTTATAAAATTTAATTATCTCTTGCCAAAAATGAAACTCTTTGTCGTCTGCTTGGACAAAATTTAGGAGTTGCTCGGCTGATGGTAGGACTTCATTGTTTAGCCTTACTACGTCGAAGTTGCAAGTGCCATGAAATTTTTCGCTCGCAACGCATTTGCTGCAAATTTCTTCATCGCCAAGTAGTCACGCATAGACTGCACCACCCACGCAATCAAGCAAAAATATCCACATGATGCTCCATGGCAAAAACTTTCAATTTTACTGGATGAGCCTCGCCATACCACCATTTGCCACTATATTAGCTCTTTTGACAAAATTTCTATAAAAAGCCCTAAAAAATGTGATCTGCTAGCCACCCTAATGAAATTTAGTCAAACTTCAAATTCGCATCTGCCACGCCAGCAAAAATTTTTTAAAACGAACGCCGCATAAAATGCTTCAAAGCAGCGTAAATTTGATAGTTTGTTAGTAAAATTTGCCGTGCAAAAACCAAACTCTCTTTTAGTTAAAATCATAGCCTGCCTCGTATCGATTTACGCCCAAATTTAACTTGGACGTAAATTTACAGAGCCAAATTGGACTACACATATCCTTGATCTATCATCGCATCAGCCACTTTTCTAAAGCCAGCGATATTTGAGCCAAGCACCAAGTTGCCCTCATCGCCAAACTCTTTACTCGTTTCGTAGCTTAGCTCAAAGATGTGATTCATAATGCCATGAAGTCTGCGATCGACCTCTTCAAAGCTCCACGAAGTCATGCCGGCATTTTGCATCATCTCAAGTCCGCTCGTGCCCACGCCGCCAGCGTTTGCTGCTTTTGCTGGAGCAAAGTGGAAGTCTTTTTGCGCAAGCATGAAATTTATCGCATCAAGCGTGCTTGGCATGTTCGCGCCCTCAGCCACGAAGCGGCAGCCATTTGCGTAAAGCACTTTTATGTCAGCTAGGTGAAGCTCATTTTGTGTCGCACACGGGAAGGCTCCGTCGCATGGCACGTCCCAGACGCCGTTTCTGCCCTCTTTGTATTCGCTCACGCTTACATATTTTGCGTTTGGTCTAAATTTGGTGTATTCGCTAAGGCGCGCGCGCTTCACTTCTTTTAGCTCTTTAAGTACCGCTAGATCGATGCCCTCAGCGTCATAGACGTATCCGTTTGAGTCAGAGACGGTGATAGGCAGTGCGCCTGCTTGATAGAGCTTTTCGACCGTGTAGATGGCGACATTTCCGCTACCGCTGACGCTGCATTTTTTGCCCTCCAAGTCAAGTCCAGCTTTTTTTAGCATGTTTTGAGTGAAATATACTAGTCCGTATCCAGTAGCCTCTGTGCGCGCTAGGCTGCCGCCCCAGTTTAGCCCTTTGCCAGTTAGGATGCCATCAAACCTGCCAGTTAGCTTTTTATACTGGCCAAACATATAGCCGATCTCTCTAGCGCCCACGCCGATATCGCCTGCTGGCACATCCACGGTGTTGCCGATGTGGCGGTAAAGCTCACTCATAAATGCTTGGCAAAATCGCATTATCTCGCCCTCGCTCTTACCCTTTGGATCAAAGGTGCTGCCGCCTTTTGCGCCGCCGATATTTACGCCAGTGAGCGAGTTTTTGAAAATTTGCTCAAATCCAAGAAATTTTAGCACGCCAAGATCGACGCTTGGGTGGAGTCTTAGACCGCCCTTGTATGGGCCAACAGCTGAGTTAAACTGCACGCGGTAGCCGTTATTTACCTTTGGTCTGCCATCATCGCCTGTGTATGTGACGCGAAAGATCACCGTGCGCTCAGGGATGACGATGCGCTCTAGGATCGCGTGTTTTTGGTACTTGCTCTCTCTTTTGATAAGCGGCTCTAGGCTGTTTAGAACCTCAGTCGCAGCTTGGACAAAGACGCCTTGACCTGGGTTGGTCTTCTTTATCCACTCCATCGTTTGTTCGATGTACTCGCTCATTTTTGCTCCTTTTTCCTTTTTTTTGTAGTTAAATATTAACTCGGCTAGAAAAAATTTTTATTTAAAGATATTTTAATATTTTTATTTTGGGCAATGAGTGTTACATATCGAAACTAAATTTATAAAAAGTGGTTTTTGCTTTGGTTGCTAGGATAAATTTATAAAATTTACTAAATTTGCGCCATCTCTTGCCAAAAATCAAGTTCTGTGTCGTCTGCTTGGACAAAATTTAGTATTTGCTGGGCTGATGGCAGGGTTTCATCATTTAGCCTTGCTATATAGGTGCTGGCAAGCGCTATGAAAAATTTTTCAAAGTCACTCGCAACGCACCTGCTGCAAAGCTCGTCATCTTCAAGTAGCCACGCATAGACCGCACCACTCGCGCAATCAAGCAAAAATATCCAAGGATCTCCCACGGCAAAAACTATCAAATTTGCTGGCCTCTCCTCGCCCTGCCACCATTTACCACCAAACTCATCTACGCTGTTTAGACGCACTAACTCGCTCGCGTAGTCGCCTCTACAGCCAAAGCTGACATTGCAAATTTCAAACTCTCCAAGGTCAAATTTGCTTAAAAGCTCTTTAAATTTAGCTGGGAAATTTACGCCAAGGCACTTTTGCGCTTGCTTAAACGCCGAAACGTCCTTTTGCGGCAAAAGTCTCATGCCAGTCATACCCTCTTGCTCTAGCGGCAAGAAAATTTGATCTAGTTTTTAGCGATCTCGTCTAGTTTTAAAAACATATCGCTCCTTAAATTTGCTAAATTTGGCAAATTTTATCAAATTTAGCCCAGCGCGCTTTAAAATTTGAGTTATAATCGCCATAAATTTAAGGAGCTAGCGTGGTTAGATCATATCCTCTTGATATGCCTGGCGTGGAGTTTCGCGGGCACGGCGTAACTGGCATTTACGAGATGGGTGAGCGCATTGCATTTGTACATTTTGCTTTTGGGGTGCCTAGCGAGCTAGAGATAGCTCAAAAGCTAACGCCAAACTACGTGCTACTAGATACATTTTCACGCGACTTTAGCGAGCATAAACGATCAATGCTTGCCTACAAACAAAGCGAAATTTTTATAGCTAGCAGTGCGCGTTGCTACCCAGAAAATGGCTACTTCGTGCTAAATACTAGATACTACAAGGGCTACATAAACTCCCCAGCAAAGCTTATAAAGATAAGTGACGGGGAGATGAGCGAGCTCGGCGTTGCTAATGAGCCTATAAAAGAGATATATAACGACGCTAAAACGTATGAATTTGATGGTTTTTGCGTGCGAATGAGCTCGCCATTTATGATGGAGTGCAAAGAAATTTTGGGCGGCGCAGAGTTCAAAAGCGAAGCAAAAGATGAAAATTTAAACGCTAATTTGCCGCCCAAAGAGCAGAGCGCAAGGATAGGCAAGACCATCTGGCGGCTAAAGCTTGGCGCATATCTCTACACGCCAGTTTGCCTGAATGATGGGGTGCTTTACTTTGGCACCGCTGGCAAGGGCGGAGATCTATACGCCGTGGATGCAAAAAGCGGCGAGGTGATGTTTAAGTTTAAAACCAGCGGCACGGAGCATTTTGTTTGGATCAAAGGTCAAATTTTGCTCGCGAACCGCAAAAATAAGCCAGTTTTGATAAGCGCCAAAGATGGCTTGCTATTAAAAGAGATAGAGTTTGAGAAATTTAGCCTTAGCGCAGATCAGATCATGCTAGTAAGTGGTGGCAGACTCTATGCTGTGGCAAATGACGGAGCTAAAATTTACGCAGTTTGCGCGGAAATTTAGCTTTGGCGAATTGATCGCCAAAGCCGCAATTAGATAAATTTATCTCTTCTTTTTATATCTTTTTATCGCCTCTACGATGACTTCTTCTAGGTCGTCATTTGGCTCTTTGTTCATATCATCATAGGTGTTTTCAAGGATAGTTTTTAAGTTTTTCTCGACGTAGCTAGTATCGAAAAATCCTCTTCTAAACTCCTTGCTTTTGCTGATCGTTAGCAAAAATGGAATGATCGTTCGCACGCCCTCGATAGTAAATTCTTCAAGTGCTCTTTCAAGCTTATTTACCGCGAGATCGTAGTCAGTCGCCTTGACGATCAATTTTGCGATAAGTGAGTCGTAAAATGGCGGTATGGTATAGTCTTTATAGACGTGGCTATCGACGCGTACAGATGGGCCAAGAGCTGGGTAGTAGCCTTCGATAGTGCCTGGTGCTGGTATGAAATTCTCCCAGACGTTCTCAGCTGTGATCCTTGCTTCTATCGCGTAGCCGCGCGGTTTGATGTCGCTTTGCTCGATCTCTAATATCTCACCCGAAGCGATCCTTATCTGCCTAACGACAAGATCGTGGCCTGTGATCTCTTCGGTGATGCCGTGCTCCACTTGGATACGAGTGTTCATCTCCATGAAGTAAAAGTTGTTGTAGTCATCTAGTAAAAACTCGATAGTTCCTACGTTTGAGTAGCCCACAGCCTTTGCAGCTGCCACTGCGGTCACGCCCATGATCTTTCTTAAATTTTCGCTAATCGATGGACAAGGTGCGATCTCGATGATCTTTTGGTGGCGCCTTTGGATAGAGCAGTCACGCTCGCAAAGGTGGATGATGTTGCCGTAGTTATCACCTAAAATTTGAAACTCGATGTGGCGAGGGTTTACGACAAGTTTCTCCATAAAGACTTCGTCGTTGTTAAAGTATGCTTTTGCCTCTCTGGTGCATGATTCAAAGGCATCTTGCATATCTTCTTCTTGCCAGACCTCTCTGATGCCACGGCCACCACCACCACCGCTTGCTTTTAAGATGACTGGATAGCCGATGCGTCTAGCGTGCTCTTTTATGGCATCCATGCTCTCATCATTTAGCTTTTCAGTGCCTGGAACTATCGGTATGCCGTTTTTCTTCATCAGATATCTAGCGATGTTTTTATCGCCCATTTTTTTGATGACTTCAGCCTTTGGACCGATGAAGATGAGCCCAGCATCCTCAACCGCCTTTGCAAATTCGTAGTTTTCGCTTAAAAAGCCGTATCCTGGGTGTATAGCATCAGCTCCGCACTCTTTAGCAAGCTTTACGATAGCTTTGGCGTCAAGATAGCCCTTGATCGGATCTTCACCCACTTGATAGGCCTCGTCAGCGATCCTGACATGCAAGCACTCGCTGTCTGGTGCTGTGTAAATTCCTACGCTTTGGATGTGTAAATCCCTACAAGCTCTGACTATCCTAACTGCGATCTCACCACGATTTGCGATAAGAATTTTATGTATCATAGGCTATCCTTTTTGAGTTTTTCTTATCATATAACTATTCGTTTTATTTTTAGATAAATTTGTTAAGTCTGGTTTTAAAATTTGAGTGCAAAGGCTAAATTTACACTCAAATTTCTTTATTTGCTGATGATTTGTGGGAAAGGTGTGGCTAGGGCTTTTTTGCTAAAGTCTTGCGACTCGATCGTGAAATTTGTAGCAAATCTTTGAATGCCCTCTTTTTTATAAGCACGCCTTTGGATGGTAAAAAGGACTAAATTTCCGCCTTGTTTGGTGTAGCGATATATCGAGTGCTCGGCTGTTGGAGTGCCATTTAAATTTGAAAATATCGTGATATCAAGATAAATTTCATTTGCGAGCGAGCCCTTTTTATAAGCCACTTTTAGCCCTTTTGCTTTTAGCTCTTTTAGATCATTTATCTTTTGCTCGACCGCTTGCTCTGGCGTAGCGTCAAATTTAAGGGTATTTAGCGAGAGCATGTAGCTAAAACTATCTATCTTCTCGCCAGGCAGCAAGTACTCCTGCGTGAATAAATTTGGCACAGGCTTGGCTGAGCCTGCTAGAGAGTAGAGTCTGTTGTCAAATTTTATCTGCATCGGCTCAAAATACTGAGTTGCTGCGAGCAATAGCGCTGGCAAAGCGATAAATGCTAAAAATTTCTTCATCAAATTCCTTTAAAATGGATTTACTATCATGACCCAGATGATGATGAGCATCGCGATAGTTGGCACTTCGTTGTAAGCTCTAAAGAAGATGCCACTTTTGTTGCAGCGTTTCTCTTTAAGCTGCTTCATGTAGCGTCCAAGGTCTAGGTGATAGATAGCCATTAAGATGACAACTAAAATTTTGACGTGGATGTGACCAGTTTTTATAAGATCAGGCATCGCGATAAGTATCAAAATGCCAGTGACAAATGAGCCAATGAGTGCGACCCAGCCGATGTAGTGATACATCTTGTACTCCATCACCTCTACCACTTTTACAAAGTCTGGCTTGTCCATGTTTTCTACGTGATAAACGTAGAGCCTTGGCTGATAAAACAGCACTGCCATCCACGAGATGAAAAACAAATAGTGGAGGTATTTTAAGTAAAGATAATATTCTGCCATAACGTCTCCTTATCTAAAAAGTATCTCTTTTCTAGCTTCAAATTCAGCCTTGCTGATCGCACCACTCTCAAAAAGCTCGTAAAGCCTTTTGAGGTCATCCTCTTTATCTTTTAGTTTTAGTCTCTCTTTTAGCTCGACTTTTTGTAAATTTTTCTCTACATAAGCACCAACCAAAAATGCATCGATAAGCCACCAAATGCCCCAAATAGCCAAGAATGGTATGCCTATAATGAAATAAAACGTAGAGTAGCCAACGAAAAATAGTCCCATCATTAAAAAGCCAGTGATAAATTTACCAAGGTAAATTCTATGCGCCCCAAGCCAGCCAGTAAGTAGCCAAAGCGCGTATGCGACGTAGATATTATTTCCCACTCTCTCTCCTTTTTCTAAAACTTTGCCAAAGTATCATCACAACGCAAAGATCGATCATCACATCAGCGAAGTTAAAGACCGCAAAGTTAAACCACTTGTGCCAAAAGACATAATCCACGACGCCGCCATGGATAAATCTATCTGTGATGTTTGAGCTGCCAGCTCCTAGCAAAGCTCCAAGCCAAATGGCATGCGAGTAAAGCAGTTTTTTTTCAACGACTAGATATACAAAAACGCCTAAAATGAGGGCGATCTGGATAAATTTCAGCCACTCATCTAAAAAGGCAAACATCGAAAATGCAACGCCCTTATTATATGTAAGCACTAGCGAGAAAAACTCGCCGTCCCAAGAAAAACCATCTATAAATATCATCTTTATCACTTGATCAACGACAAAAATGATAAAAAACGCTATGAAAAATTTAACCAAATTTCTACGCATTTAGGGCTTTTACAAAAAATTTCTCAACTTCATCCATGCGTTTTTCAACTAAAGTTTGATTTTTGCCCTCAAGCAAAAGTCTGATCAAATTTTCAGTGCCAGAGTATCTAAAGAGTGATCTTATGCCCTCTTTTGCAAGGCTAGCCTCAAGCTCTTTTAGCCCCTCTATCTTATCAAGCGGCTTTTTCTCTGTAATCTTTAAATTTAGCAAAATTTGCGGATACGGCTTTAGCTCGCCAAAAATTTCACTAGCTTTTTTGCCTTTTTTAAGCATCATCGCAACAACTTGCATCGAAGTAACAAGTCCGTCGCCAGTCTTGGCGTAGTCGTTAAAAATGACGTGTCCGCTTTGCTCGCCACCAAAATTTATGCCATTTTCTTTCATCATCTCAAGCACGTATTTATCGCCTACGTTTGAGCGAAGTAGCTTGATCTTGTGAGCTTTTAGATAGTCATCAAGCGCGGCATTACTCATCACTGTAGCCACTATGGCACCGCCTTTTAGAGTCTTTTGCTCGTGCAAAAAAGCAGCCAGTGAGCCAAGTATCGCATCTCCATGCACTACTTCTCCGTTTTCATCGACCACGACAAGCCTATCAGCATCGCCGTCAAATGCAAAGCCGATGTCAGCACGAAGCCTTTTTACCTCACTTGCTAGATCTTCTGGATGAAGCGCGCCGCAGTTTTGATTGATATTGCTACCATTTGGCTCGTTGTTTATGACGATGACGTCAGCTCCAAGCTCGCTAAATACGGTTGGTGCGACCTTGTAAGCAGCTCCGTTTGCCACGTCTAAAACTACTCGTAAATTCTTTAAATTTAACTCTTTTGGGAATGAATTTTTGATCTGCACGATATATCTGCCGATAACATCGTCGATCCTCTTGTTTGCGCCGATCTCTGTCATCGTCTTTTGAGCGCTTGCGATGAGCTCATCGTCGTAGAAAATTTTCTCTATCTCAGCTTCTATCTTTTCATCTAGCTTGTTGCCAAAACTATCAAAAAATTTGATGCCGTTGTCGTAGTATGGGTTGTGTGAGGCGCTTATCATTATGCCAGCGTCACAGCGCATATTTTCTGTTAAAAATGCTATCGCAGGTGTTGGCATAGGGCCTATTTGAAGGACGTTGTAGCCAACTGCAGTTAGCCCTGCGACGATGGCAGTTTCGATCATATAGCCGCTTTTTCTAGTATCTTTTCCAACCAAAATCACATTTGTCGCTGAGGTCTTTCTAAAGTAAATTCCAGCAGCCATTGCAAGGCGCATAGATGTCTGAGCTGAAAGCTTTTCGCCAGCCTTACCACGAACTCCGTCTGTTCCAAAAAGTTTCATAAAATTATCCTTTTTATTATAAAATGGTGCTATTTTATCAGAAATTGTCAAATTTAAAATCTAAAATTTTATTTGTTTTAAAGCAGACTTAAATTCAGTTACAATTAAATATATTTTTCATATAATCACGGACTAAAATTATCAAAAAAGGTATATTATGGCAAACCATAAATCTGCTGAAAAAAGAGCTAGACAAACTATAAAAAGAACAGAAAGAAATAGATTTTACCGCACTAGACTTAAAAATATTACAAAAGCAGTGCGCGTAGCTGTAGAAGCTAAAGATCTAAATGCTGCAAATGAAGCTTTAAAAGTTGCTAACAAAAGTATTCACAGTTTTGTAAGTAGAGGCTTTTTGAAGAAACAAACTGCTGCTCGTCGTGTTAGTCGCCTTGCTCAATTAGTAAATACTCTAAAAGCTGCTTAATCTATTAAATTTTAATGTTTGCTGATAAACTTCATCCATTTTTGGATCGCTATGATGAAATTTCTACACTTCTAAGCGATCCAAATATAGCAAACGATATCGAAAAGATGACAAAGCTCTCAAAAGAGCAATCATCTATCGAGCCAGTCGCAACTGCTGCAAAAAAATATCTACAAATTCTAAATGATATCGACGAGAACAAAGCCCTGCTTGAGGACGCTGAGCTTGGCGAGCTTGCAAAAGACGAGCTTAAAAATTTAGAAATTTCAAGAGAGAAGCTTGAAGAAGAGATCAAAATTTTGCTTCTTCCAAAAGATCCAAACGATGATAAAAATATATTTTTAGAAATTCGCGCAGGTACTGGCGGCGATGAAGCGGCACTTTTTGCTGGTGATTTATTTAACGCATACATTAGATACGCAGAGCTTCGTGGATATAAATTTGAGATCGTTAGTCAAAGCGAGGGCAACACTGGTGGTTTTAAAGAGATCATCGTGCTTATAAAAGGCAAAGGCGCTTACTCTAGGCTAAAATTTGAAGGTGGCACACATAGAGTTCAGCGTGTGCCAGAGACTGAGAGCCAGGGCAGGGTGCATACTTCGGCTGTGACTGTGGCTATCATGCCAGAGGTCGAAGATAGCGAGATCGAGATCAATCCAAATGATATAAGAGTTGATGTTATGAGAAGCTCAGGTCACGGCGGCCAGTCGGTCAATACAACTGATAGTGCCGTTAGGATCACGCACATACCAACTGGACTTGTTGTGACAAACCAAGATGGCAAGAGCCAACACAAGAATAAAGAAGCTGCGATGAAGGTGCTAAAAGCTAGACTTTACGAGATGCAAGAGCAAGAGAGGCTTGCAAAAGAGACTAGTGAGCGAAAGAGCCAAGTAGGCACTGGAGACCGCTCAGGCAGGATAAGAACTTATAACTACCCACAAAACCGCATAAGTGATCACCGCATCAATTTAACTCTTTACCGCCTTGATGCTATCATGGCAGCGGGGCTATTTGACGAGATCATAGAGCCGCTCATCACTCACTATCAAGCTGAAGCTATGCTTGAAGCTGGCATTTAAACACCCTAACTTCTATTATTTCTAAACTCAAATTTATAAATTTCTCTTGTTTAAATTTAAAATTTAGAGTCGAATTTTATAAAAATAAGGTAAAGGTAATATTTTAGTAATATTTATTTGAAAAAATTATTTAAATTATTTTTGTAAATTTGACCTTATAAATAGCGTTATTTTAGCGTTTGAGAAGTTTTAAATTTTAATTTTTGATATTATAAAATTTCATATAACAATTTTAAGTTTGCATTAAAAATATTACTTTACAATGTCAAAACAATTTAAATCATAAAAAGGAAAAATATGTCACTAAGTGCAAGAAATCAACTAAGCGTTGAGATATCAGAAGTAAGAACAGGCGCGGTAAATTCGCTAATAGCTGGTAAAATCGCAGGTGGTGAGGTGCTAAAAGCAACTATTACGGTTGATAGTGAGAAAGCTCTTGATCTTAAAGTTGGCAAAAAAGCTATATTTTTATTCAAGGCTTCAAGCGTTATCGTTTCAAAAGATGACAGCATAAAACTTAGCGCAACAAACCAAATTAAAGGCGTTGTTAGCGAGATAAAAGACGGCGCTGTAAATGCTGAGGTTATCATCGACGCAAATGGCAGCAAAATTTCAGCTATCATCACTAGAGAGTCAGTTCAAAATTTAGCTTTAAAAGTAGGCGACAAAGTAACTGCTATCATTAAAGCAACTCAAATAATAGTTGGCGTTAAATAATTTCTCGGAGCAAATTTGCTCCGATCTCTCTTTAAACTAATATTTTTTATTAAGCTATAAAAGAAAATCCTCTCAAAAATCTAAAAAAATTGATCTATAAAAAATTTAATTCATATTCATTTCTGGCAAATTTTAAAATTTAAATTTCTAAACTTTATGCTAAATTTACTTTAAATGCCTATTTTACGTCAATCCAAAGTCAAATTTGGATAAAAATAGTGTCAATAAATATTACCAAACTACGCTCTAATCGCACTTAGCTTTAATAAAATTTAATTTTAAAAATTAATTAGACTATTTTAATAAAAAAATCGTATAATCTAGTTAGTGAATATCTTACTTCAAAGGAGAGAGCATGAAAAATTCAGGTTTATCTAGAAGAGATTTTGTCAAATTTAGCGCTATCGGTGCTACGGCACTAGGCATGGGCGCAACAAATTTAATGGCCACACCAATGAACGAAAAAGATGTCAAATGGGACGAGGAGTATGACGTAGTCATCATCGGCTCAGGCTTTGCAGCTCTTGCAGCTGGCGTGACATCAGCCAAAAAAGGCAACAAAGTCGTTCTGATCGAAAAAATGGGTCGCACAGGTGGCAACTCTGTCATCAATGGCGGAATTTTTGCCGTTCCAAACAGCGACATGCAAAAGAAAGCTGGCATCAAAGATAGCACTGAGCTATTTATCAAAGACTGCTTGAAAGCAGGTCGCGGCATCAACCACGTTGATCTTTTGGCAAAGATCGGCGAGAGAGCGCAAGATGCTTACAAACTCACAATTGATTGTGGTGCAAAATATATCGACCAGATCACTCACGCGGGCGGTCACTCAGTACCAAGAAGCCTTCAAACAGAGGTCGGCAGCGGCGCTGGCATCGTGCTCCCTATGACTGCGACATTTGAAAAGTTAGATGGCGCATCGATCAAAAAAAGGACAAAATTTGATGATTTCGTCTTTGACGACAAGGGCGCAGTTGTGGGCGTCATCGTCAGAGAAAACTACAAATTTGATGGCAATTTGATGAGTGACGATGTCGAAAACAAAGGTGGCGATACAAAATATATAAAAGCCAAAAAAGGCGTCGTACTAGCAGCTGGTGGCTTTTGTAGGGATAAAATTTTTAGACGTCTTCAAGATCCAAGGATCACACCTGAGACAGACTCAACAAACCAACCAGGCTCAACAGCAGGCGCGCTTCTAGCGGCATTTAGAGCTGGTGCTTATCCAGTTCAGCCAAGCTGGATCCAATACGGCCCTTGGGGATGTGCTGATGAGACAGGCTTTGGCGTGGGATCGATGTTTAACGTAAATGGCTCTTTTCCGTTTGGAATTTCAGTCAATCCAAGAACTGGCAAACGCTACATGAACGAGCTAGCTGACCGCAGGACAAGAACAGAAGCTATGTTTAAAGTCATTCATGAAAAAGGCGAAGACGATAAAAATTTCCCTATCAACTTCTGTGACTCAAGAGCACTTCCTCACATGCTTCCAGCTCACTATGAAAAGGCTATCGCAGCTGGAATTTGCAAGAAATTTGACACACTTGATGCCTTGGCAGCTGAGTATAAGATCCCAGTTGATGAGCTCAAAAAAACAGTCGCAAGATACAATGAATTTGTTAAAAAGGGCGTTGATGAGGACTTTGGCAAACCAGTTGTTGCGACTACGACAAAGGGCATTGATATCTCAGTTCCGCCGTTTTACGCAGAGCGTGGCACACCAAAAGTTCACCACACAATGGGTGGCCTAAATATCAACACAAAAGCCCAAGTCATGAACTCTCAAACAGCTATGCCTATACCAAATTTATATGCAGCTGGCGAGATCACAGGTGGCGTTCACGGAGCCAGCCGTCTAGGATCAGTTGCGATAACTGATTGCTTGACATTTGGTATGATCGCTGCTGAGACTATAGGCTAAAACTACTAGTGGCAGGCATTTGCTTGCCACTATAAATTTTTAAATCTATAAACCCCGTTTTTTACCCGTTCAAAAATTTTCTTCTCTTCAAGCAGCTTAAATGTGCTTATCACAGTTGGTTTGCTAACATTTAGCTTTTCGCAAATTTCTGAAATTTTAAGCACGATAAAGCCATTTTCATCGCCTAGCTCGCAAAGTAAATTTATGATCTCTACCTTTTTCTCGCCAAGAAGCGCTTTGTAAATTTCTTTTTCTAGCCCCAAATTTTATATCCTATCGCTACGCACCAAAGCGCGCCACATAAGAAATTTGCGATCATCACAGCCGCACTTCCAGCGTCCTTTGCCGCTTTTGCTAGGGCGTGATAGTCTGGGCTCGCAAGATCAGTCACTCGCTCTAGACTCGAGTTTAGGCACTCGCAAACTAGCACAAATGCCATGCTAAAGATCAAAAATAGGTTAAAAATAAGGTCAAATTTCCAAAAAAATAGTGAGATCGTAGCTACCAAAAATATGCAAATTTCTATGCGAAAGCTCTTTTCGTTTTTAAAAATTTCAGCCAAACCCTCTCTTGCGTAGCCAAAATTTTTAAAAAATTTATAAGTTGGCTGGTTTCTCATAACCTTCCTTTTTGTGATTTTTGGCATAATTATAATTAAAAAAAGGATGAAATTTGAAACTTATTAGTTGGAACGTAAATGGGCTGCGCGCAGTCGTGGCAAAAGAGGGCTTTGCTTGGCTTGATGAGGTTAGGCCTGATTTTCTAGGACTTCAAGAGATCAAGGTCAAAGAGGACGACGTCCCAAAAGAAATTTACAACCTTGGCTTTAAAGATATCAGTGTAAACTCAGGCGCAAGGGCAGGATATTCTGGCGTGATGAGTCTAGCAAAATTTGACGTACAAACGCAAAAGGCGGCCTTTTTTGACGACAGGGAGGGGCGAGTTTTGGAGCATAGATTTGGCGATATCGTGCTTTTTAACATCTACTTTCCAAACGGCCAAAAGGACGACGAGCGCCTGGCATTCAAGATGGACTTTTACGAGAAATTTCTAGCTTACTGCAAAGAGCTGATAAAAAGCGGCAAAGAGGTGATATTTTGTGGCGACGTAAATACCGCTCACCGCGAGATCGACCTGAAAAATCCAAAGGCAAATGCCAAAACTTCGGGCTTTTTACCTATCGAGCGAGCGTGGATAGATGAGGTGCTAAAAAGCGGCTTTATAGATACATTTAGAGCCGTAAATGGCGACATTGCGGACGCTTACTCGTGGTGGAGCTACCGCTTTAACGCAAGGGCGAAAAACGTCGGCTGGAGGATTGATTATTTCTTCATCTCGCAGGGGCTAAAAGATAGGCTAAAAGACGCCTTTATCTTGCCAGAGATCACTGGCAGCGACCACTGCCCAGTTGGCATAGAGATAGAAATTTAGAGCACTCCCTCTTCTAGCAGGTGGGTGATGAGGATTTTAAAGCCTAGAAATATAAGTATCGCTCCGCCTAAAAATAGTGCCTTTTTCTCTAAAATTTCACCCATAAATTTACCGATATAAAAGGCGGCTAGGCTTAGCACAAAGCAGACTATGCCGATGATGAGCGCACTCTCAAATACATTAACCGCCTCAAAGCTAAGCGTGACGCCAACGGCAAGTGCGTCGATACTCGTGGCAAATGCGCCTATAAAAATGGTCTTAATATCCATGCCCAAAGAGTCGCTAGCCTCGCTGCTACAGGCCTCTTTTAGCATTTTAAAGCCAAGAAAGCAGAGTATAAAAAATGCGATGAAGTGATCGATAGAGCTTATAAATTTAGCAAAGCTAATGCCTAGAAAATAGCCAAAAAGCGGCATGAGAAACTGAAAAAAGCCAAGCATGAAAGCTATAAATAAAATTTTGCCAAGGGCAAGACTTTTATACCTTGCGCCGTTTGCCATATTTAGCGCTGTGCTATCCATGCTAAGAGCGAAGCTAAGAAGTAAAAGTTGCATAATCTTCCTTTAGAAAAAGGGTGAATTCTAGTGCAAAAATATTAAATTTATTTTAAGCGTTTAGATATTTTTTGTATGATTTTGCTTTAAATTTGTAAAAAGGAAAGAAAATGAAAAGATCACTTGTTATTCTTTGTGGTGCGCTTGCTTTAAATCTGCAAGCCGCAAGCATGGATGATATGATAAATAAAGGTGTGAAAATTGCCACTCACGCATC
Source organism: Campylobacter concisus (assembly GCF_003048835.2). Taxonomy (NCBI): domain Bacteria; kingdom Pseudomonadati; phylum Campylobacterota; class Epsilonproteobacteria; order Campylobacterales; family Campylobacteraceae; genus Campylobacter; species Campylobacter concisus. The sequence goes on from NZ_CP060705.1 coordinate 47,024, forward strand.
AAACGGCGACTATAAAAGTCTAGTTAGCGAGGCGCTAAATGCTGCTGTTAGCGAGCTTTCAAAAGAGGGCTTTATGAACAACGCCACAGCTAAAATTCCACTCCCAAAAAGCCTTGAGATGGCGTCAAATTTAGCCAAAAAAGTGGGCGGCGAGAAATGGGCGCAGGACCTTAGCAAGTCGATAAACAACGCTGCGACCACGGCCGTGCCAAAGGCTGCTGAAATTTTTAGTGAGAGCATAAAAAATATGAGCGAGGCTGACGTTAAAAAGCTCTTTAACGGCGGTAGCGACAGCGTTACGAAGTATCTGCAGGAAAGCTCCAGCCAAAAGCTAAAGGCGGCATTCACGCCGATAATTGAGAAAATGATGAGCGATAATAGCTTTGCGACCGCCTATAATGGGCTAAATTCTTTCATCGGCAACTCAACAAAAAACAACGAAACGATAAAATCAGTAAAAAACCTAGCTAAAAATTTAGGTGCTGGTGAGTACGTGCCAGAAGATAGCGAGGATCTAAACTCATACATTACGAGAAAGACGCTAGATGGGCTATTTAACGTGATGAGCGAGAAGGAAAAGGGACTAAGAAGTGGCTTAAACCTAGATAGCGGCAAAAAGGTGCTAGACTCGATATTTAAATGAGAAATTTGACCGCTCAAAACAAAGCCGACATCGCTCTTATCGTAGTTTCCATCGTTTGGGGCGCTACGTTTTTACCCATGGCAAACGCACTAAAGACAAATGGCGTCTTTGTCATGCTTTTTTGCCGGTTTTTTCTCTCGGCTATCTTTATGGGCTTTGTCGCGCTTAAATTTGCTAAGAAATTTGATAAAAAGAGCGTCTTCTACGGCGTTATCCTTGGTGTGGTGCTGTTTTTGTCATTTACAACGCAGACTTATGCCCTAAAGCTTACATTTAGCTCGAGCGTTGCCTTTATTACGGGGCTTGAGTGCGTGATAGTCCCTTTTATGGCAGCTATCTTTTTTAAAAATAAGATAAGTATTTTTGCAATTTTAGGCGCTATCATCGCTATTTTTGGGCTTTGGCTCTTAAGTGGTGCCACACTCGCACTTGGGGCTGGAGAGGCACTAGCGCTTGTTTGCGCCATATTTTACGCACTTTACACGACGCTAAATGGTCACTTTGTAAGAAAGAGTGAGCTTTATCTGCTTGTTTTTGTGGTCTTTCTCACAAATGCCATGCTCTCGCTTGTTTTTGCGCTTTTTCAGGGCAGTATCGTGCCAAATTTCGATAGGGAATTTTTCATAGCGATATTTATCACGACTGTGATTGGCACCATATTTTGCTACTTTGTGCAAACTATCGCCCAAAGATATACGACCGCTAGCAAGGCGGCCTTGTTTTTCTGTCTAGAGCCAGTCTCTGCTGGGCTAATAGGCTACTTTATAGCTGGCGAGATACTTAGCGTCTGGCAAATTTTTGGAGCCATGCTCATCATCTTTGGCGTCATTTTTAGCGAATTTGGCAAGCAAATTTGCTCTAAAATTTAAAAGACAAAAAGCTTCATTTGAGAGTCTATTTTCTCGTCTATAAACTCGCCGTCAAATCTCTCTTTTAACATCGCTAAAACCGCCTTTTCATCGTAGTTTTTAGCTCCGTTTATCTCAAGGTGCCAGCAGATGTTCTCAGCAGCTTCTTGCACGCTTCGTCTAGCGATCCTAGTTTCGTTTAAAATTTCACTCTTATAAGCGATGCCTTGCTCATTTAGCCACGCTTCAAGCCTATCTACAACGTTTTTTTGCGAGAGTGTGCGGCCAAATTTTTCAAAAAATGGCTCAAGCAAGTCAGAGCTTCTAGGCTTGTCCCAGCCAAGATAAAGCTTTTGCTTGGCACAGTTTTGAAATTTATCAAAGTCCCAGTCGCTTGCAATGGCCGGGCTCATCGTGCAAATGGCGATATCAAAGTGTCTTGCTGGCTTAAATTCTCTCCACGAGCAAACCTCGCTACTTAAATTTGTCACGCCAAATCTCTTTGCATCTTCGTTTAAAATTTCTATCATCTTTTCTGAGCTATCAATACCTGTTATATGTTTAGCCGTTTTTGATAAAAATATGCTCCAAACGCCCGTGCCACAGCCTATATCAAGGATATCTTTGCCACTAAAATCAACTCCCCAAGCCAAGGCTTTGGCAAAAATTTGCTGCTGGATAGCGCTGATCTTGCCGTCAAATCTTTGGTAGTTTGACGCCTTTTTATCCCATAAATTTTGCATTTTAGCTCCTCTTTTTGGTTATAATTTTAGCAAAAAAGGCTAAAAATGAGAGATTTTATATATCACGTCACTATCCCGCCACAAGCCATAGACATGCACGGACACATGAACAATGTCTATTATTTCACGCTTATGCAAGAGGCCGCATTTGCCCACTCTGCCGCTGTTGGCGACACGGTCGAGGCGCAGTATAAAAGGGGTGAAATTTGGCTCATTAGAAAAAATGAAGCAAAATATATAAAAAGTGCAAAGCTGATGGATAATATAGAAATTTACACCTACACGCAGGCCGATGGCAAGGCCACTTCGAGCAGATATTTTGAGTTTAAAAAGTATGGCGAGCTAATAGCAACTGGCAAGACGGAGTTTGTCTATATCGATCTAAAGACAAACCGCCCAAAAGCTATCCCAGCTGAGATCATCGCGCTTTACTCGTGACCACATTCGTCGCAAACGCCCTTTATCACGGCGCTTTTTATATTTTTGGCAACGTTTAGGCGGGGCATATCGATGTTTGTTACTTTGTGACAGACGTCGCAGATGAAGTAGGCTTTGGCTTCATTTGCTAGCTCGTAGTAGCTCTTGTGGTTGTTTTCGGTTTTTATCACGAGATTTTCTTTTTCAAAAATTTCCATACTTCTATAAAAGGTCGTCTTGTTTGCGTCAAGAATTTGTAAAATTTCATCATAGCTTAGTGGTGCTTTGGCGTTTTGCAAAATTTCAACAAGCTTTATGCGAAGCGTCGTAGCCTTGATATTGTGCTCTTCTAAGAAATTTCTCGCGTTCATCTTTGCCCTTTTTATTTTTCGTATATTAACGCTAAAAGATTTAAACTATATTTAAAAGAAAAGGCTAAATTTAGGCTTTTGAACTTTAAGTTGCAACCAAGTTGCATTTTGCTAAACTTCGCAATTATTTTTTTAAAGGAGAGATAATGAGAAAAATTATCGTTTTTTTAGCTGTTTGTGCTTTGTCTCTTTTTGCAAAGCCGGTTGTAACTACTAGCATACTGCCAACGAAATTTTTTGTCGAGCAAATCGCTGGAGATACGCTAGATGTAAATACGATGGTTGGCAAAGGGGCTGATCCGCACACATACGAGCCAAAACCAAAGCAGATGAAGGAGCTTGAAAAGAGCGAACTTTACTTTGCTATCGGCATCGAGTTTGAGGACGCGTGGCTTGATCGCTTCTCAAAGACGTTTAAAAATTTACGCATCGTAAAGACGCAAGAGGGCATCGAAAAGATCGCTATGAGCGAGGAGCATGAACATGAAGAGCATCACGAGCACAAGCACGAGGGCGAACATAAGCATGAGCACCATGACCACGAGGGAGAGCACCATCACCACCACGACGGCCTTGATCCGCACATCTGGCTTGACCCTATCTTGGTAAAAACTCAGGCTGATAACATCGCTAAGGCGCTAATAGAGAAATTCCCGCAAAATGCAAAGCTTTATGAGGAGAATTTGGCTAAATTTAAAGCTAGCCTTGACGAGCTTGATAGCTTTATCAAAAATGAGCTAAAAGATGTTAAAACTCGCGAATTTATCGTATATCACCCATCTTGGGGCTACTTTGCAAAGCGCTATGATTTAGAGCAAATCGCCATTGAAATAGAGGGCAAAGAGCCAAAGCCAGCTGAGCTAAAAGAGCTTATAGAAGAGGCTAAAGAGCACGGTGTAAAGGTCATTTTCGTAGCTCCGCAGTTTCCAACAAAGGCTGCAAATTTGATCGCAAAAGAGACTGGCTCAAAGGTCGTCATGATAGATCAGTTGCCTGAAAACTGGCTAGCCGAGATGAAAAAAACGGCTGAAATTTTCGCAAAAAGTCTATAGAAATGTTAGCACGCCTGATCGTCATTTGCCTACTAGCGATAAATGCTTTCGGGTGTGCTTTATGCTCGCTTTATAGCCCAACAGCTCATGTTAGTGCGAAATTTGTCGCGCAAGAAAATAACATCAGCCAGATAGCCTTTACTTGGACCTTTTCGCAAAATTTCTCAGACCTGATGAAGCAAAATTTTGACCTCAATCAAGATGAAAAGATAGACGAAAAAGAGCTTAGAAAGATCCGCTTAAATTTACTAGACTACCTCGTGCCAAGGCACTATCTAACGGACATTGAGTACTATTATAAGGACGAAAATGCCACTAAAATAGAGCCAAATTTAAATAATTACAAACTCTACTTTGATGAGGGCAGACTTAAATTTGACGTGAGTTTTAAGACAAATTTAGTGATCGCTGACGGACTTGTCGTGTCGGTTGATATGGAGGATAAAGAGGGCTATTTTAACTTCAAATTTACGCAAAATAACGCATTTTCGGTTGGTGAGCGATTTTGGGCGATACCAAATTCAAACTCAAATTTGATATTTTTTACATTTTCAAGCAAAGAAGCAGCCAAAGCTCACAACCAAAAGCCAGCGCTTAAAGAGCTGCTAAAAGAGCCAGTGGCAGGCGCGAGCGATGAAAATTTAAGCCAGATAGACAAGATCGATGAGGCTAAATTTGACATCGTCTCAAAAACTAGCCTAAGCTTGCTTGATAGGCTAAAGCAAATTTTAAGAAGCGTGGATTACAAAAGTCCGCTTGCGCTGCTATTTTTAGCGTTTATCTCATTTGGCTATGGCTTCTTGCACGCTGCTGGCGCAGGTCATGGCAAGGTGCTAACAAGCTCATATTTTGCTGCGACTGGTGGCAGCTACAAAAGGGCGTTTTTATTTGCCTTAAAGATCGGCTTTTTGCACGTCGTGGGCGCATTTGTCTTTGTCTTTGCTAGCTTTTTGCTGCTTCGTGAAGTAAGTAGCGACCTCACAAGAGATACTGCTAGCATAACGACTGCGTTTTCTGGAGTTGTGATCTTTTTTGTGGCGATTTTTATGCTTGTTAAAAAGATCAAATTTTATCTCTCAAGCAAAAATGAGACTAAATTTTATATTTTTAGATCAAATCTAAGCCAAAATTTGAGTAAAAATACAAAATTTAAAAGTGAATGTGGCTGTCAAATTTGCTCAACCAAAAAGCCAAAGAGCAAAGAGGAGTGGCTAGTAGCGGCTGCTGCGGCTCTTGTGCCCTGTCCTGGTACGATACTAGTCTTTGTGCTGGCAAATGAGATAGGTAGCTACTTTGCAGGCGTGATAAGTGGCCTGTTTATGGCGCTTGGCATGAGTGTGGTGATATTTGTAGCGGCAGTTTTTGGCTCAAAGATCAGCACAAACATTAAGCTAAAAAAGTTTAAAATCTACGCAGAATTTGCAGCCCTTGGCATTATGCTTTGGCTTGGACTTTTCATTTTTGTCACGACATTTACGCAAAAGAGCCTGTTTTGAAAGATATTATAAAAATTAGAAATTTAAACTTTAGTTACGATAAGCAAGTCGTTTTAGAGGGTATTAACTTAGACTATAGTAGCGACGAGTTTTTGGCGATAATCGGTCCAAATGGTGGGGGCAAAAGTACGCTTTTAAAGCTCATTTTGGGTCTGCTTAAACCTCAAAGTGGCGAGATCAAGCTCTTTGGTAAAGAGCCAAGCGAGGTAAGTAAATTTATAGGCTACGTGCCGCAAAATTTCCTCTCAAATCAAAGCTTTCCGATGATGGTTTTAGAAGTTGTATTAATGGGGCTAATCGATAAAAAAATCTTTGGTTTTTACTCAAAAGATGAAAAAGCTCTAGCGCTAAGTGCCCTTGAAAAGGTCGGTATGAGCGAGTTTGCAAACGCGAGGATCGGTGAGCTAAGTGGCGGTCAAAGGCAGCGCGTCTATATCGCTAGAGCGCTTTGTGCAAATGCAAAAGTGCTCATCCTAGACGAGCCAACAGCGAGCATCGACACAAAAGGGCAGGCTGAAATTTATGAAATTTTAAAGGGCATAAATGCAAATGGCGTTGGCGTGGTTTTAGTTAGTCACGACCTAAATATCGTGCTAAATTACGCTACAAAGATCGCTTACGTGAGTAAAAATTTACACATTCATAAAACGCATGAAAACCTTGCAAAGAGGGAATTTATCGAGCATCTAGCTAGAACGCATAGCCATTTTTGTGATGTTGAGATCGCACTTGGCGAGTGTGGCTGCGAAAAAACAAAGAGCAATGTTTTTAAATTTTAAAGAGAGAAAATGAGTGAAATTTTAGAGTTAAATTTTATGCAAAATGCCTTTATTGCGAGCATTTTAGTAAGCATAATATGCGGCATGATAGGCTCGCTTGTGGTGATAAACAAGATGACTTTCATCGCTGGAGGCATCGCACACGGCGCATATGGCGGCATAGGACTTGCCTTTTTCTTCTCACTCGAGCCGCTGCTTGGAGCGAGCATATTTTCGCTGCTTCTAGCGCTCATCATCGCCACGATCACGCTAAAAGATAAGACAAACATCGACTCTGTAATAGGCGCTATTTGGGCGATTGGCATGGCGATTGGTATTATTTTCATCGATCTAACTCCTGGCTATAACGCCGATCTTATGAGCTATCTTTTTGGCTCGATCCTTGCAGTTAGCGGCACAGATATTATCTTTATGAGCGTTTTAGACCTCTTGTTTTTGGCACTCATCGCGCTTTTTTACCGCCAGTTTGTGGCGATTAGCTTTGATGCGGAGTTTGCAAGGCTAAGGGGCGTAAATACCACTTTTTTTCACTATTTGCTAGTTTGCATGATGGCGCTTTGCGTGGTGGCTACGATCCGCGTGGTGGGGCTAATACTTGTCATCGCACTACTTACCATACCGCCTTATATTGCGCAAATTTTTGCCAAAAGACTTGGGCTCATGATGCTTATCTCAACCATTTTTTCTATCATTTTTTGCTTTATCGGCCTTGTGATCAGCTTTTATTTCAACCTCACAGGCGGAGCTAGCATCATCTTAGTCGCCTCGCTTTGCTTTTTTGCATTTAGCTTTAAATTTAAAAGCTTGCGCTCGTAGCTCTTTTTAACCTAAAAAGCGTCCAAGCCAAAAAGCAAATCGCCGTAAAATAGACGCTAAAAAAGAGCGCTAGCCACATAAATTTGATCTCAAGTCCTAGACAAAAGACCACCACGTAAAAGAGCGAGCATTGAAGCACGAGCTGTCTAAAGCCATTTAGCAAAAAGATCGCCACTGGGCGTTTTATCGCTTGTAGCGTGCTGCCTGAGATGTTTATCGTGCCGTAAGCCATGTAGGCAAGTGAGTTGATGCCAAGGTAGAGTTTGGCTACCTCAAGCACGGCTGGCGTGCTGTCAAAGAGTTTGATCGCGCTCTCACCAAAAAGCCTGATGAAGATGTAGGCAAAGACGCAGTAGATGAGCAAAAAAAGAAGTGATAATTTGTAGCACTGCAATACTCTTTGAAAGCTCTTAGCGCCGTAGTTTCTTGAGATGATGCTAAGCACCCCTGCTGCCATGCCGATGGTCGGAAGCACTAAAATTTGCTCGATCCTTAAGGCTATGCCATAGCCTGCCACTGCATTGACGCCGTAAAAGCTTACAAATTTTAAAAGCACAAGCGAGCCAAGCGACATTGAGAGGTAGTTTAGACAAGCTGGCAAGGCTTGCTTTAGTATCTTTGCCCAGACGGCGAAATTTGGCACGAAGTAGCCTAAATTTCTAGGCTCTATCATCTTGCTCTTTCTTACTTTAAGAAAGAGATAGATCATGCCTAAAAACTGCACGCTAGCCGTTGCTAGTGCAAGACCTTTTACGCCAAGAGCAAAGATAAAAGCAAAAAGATAGCAAAAAAATGCGTTGATAAAAAGGCCACAAAATAGCCAGTTGCGGTAGCTTTTAGTATCGCCAAGTGCGACTAGAACGCCATTAAGCGATTTTATAAGTAGGAAAAATGGAGCTGCAAGAAAGATGACACCAGCGTAGTCAAGTGCTTCTTTGATGTAGTGATGATCAGCACCTAAAAGCACTAGCAGATCTGGCGCTAGCAAGTAGCCACAAAGCCCAATAAATAAGGCAAAAAGAAGCACAAAAACGATGCCATTTGCCGCATAAAGTTTAGCCATTTTTGGTTTGTTTGCACCTAGGCTGTTGCCTATTAGCGCGGTGAGTGCCGAGCCAAAGCCAAGACCGATGCCAACGACACTTAGATAGAGCAAAAAGCTCATCGCCATGCCAGCAACTGCAAGGGTAGAAATTTTAGCGGCGAAAAATGTGCCAGTGACATTGTAAAGTGTATTAAACATCATGCCCACGCCAGCTGGCAGCGAGAGCGAGATGATTAGTTTATTTAGTGGGTCTTTTAGTAGGTCCAAGCTGTCTTCTTACTAAATTATATATGAGCTAAGTTCTATCAAATTTCTGCCGTAAATATATAAACTCTTCATTGCTCCAAGCGCTCCGTTTCGCCTAGCGACGCCAAGCTCTGGCTTCACACCTTTTGAAAGTAGCTCCAATCGCACCTCCTCTATGTCATTTTTAGCTAAAAACATATATCAGCGCTACCCTTTGTTGGATGCTTTGCCGCAGGTAAAAACTCGCCCTTAAACCTATGTAAATTTATCTTTTTTGAGCCAAAATTTAGGCTAATGTGACCGTCTTTCTGAGCTAGTCGCATGCCTAAAATGTCGCAGTAAAATTTAAGCGCCTCTTTAACGTCACTTACCACTATCACGATGTGATCTAAATTTTTTATCTGCATTTTGGCTCACACTTTTTATTTTTGCTCTCTTAAAGCCCTTTTTCTAGCGTAGATATTTAGGCATTCAACCGCTAGTGAGAAGCCCATAGCAAAGTAGATGTAGCCTTTTGGCACATGCACGCCAAAGCCATCAAGCACGAGCGCAAAGCCAACTAGCACCAAAAATGCTAGTGCGAGCATTTTTATCGTTGGGTTGTTATCGACAAATTCTGAGATCGCCTTTGAGGCAAACATCATCACACCAACTGCGATGATGACGGCAAGTATCATGATATCGATGTGCTGAGCCATACCAACTGCGGTGATAACGCTATCAAGCGAAAAGACTATGTCTAAAATGCCTATTTCTAGGATAGTCGCAAAAAATCCTGGATGAGACTTGCTCTCGTGAGCCTCTTCATGCTTGCCAGTGGCGTTTGCGTGGATCTCCATTGATGATTTTACTATCAAAAATAGACCGCCTATTATGAGCACTAGATCGCGCCCTGTGATGCTAAGCTCGCCTATGCTAAAGAGCGGCTTTGTAAGCTTCATGATCCAAAATAGTGAAAGTAGCAGGATGATCCTAGTGATCATCGCAAAGCCAAGCCCTAAAATGCGGCCTTTGCCCCTTTGCTCTGGTGGCAGTTTGCCTACTAAAATAGCGATAAATATGATGTTATCTATGCCTAAGACTATCTCCAAGCCAGTTAGCGTAAGTAGCGATATCCACGCCTCTGGCGAACTCAACCATTCAAACATTTACTTCCTTTGTTAAAATTTTTATTATGCTTTGGGGCAAAATTTCATGCTCTATGGCGTGAATTTTAGCCTCCCACTCATCTAAACTCATGCCATCCTCACGCTCAAACGCCCTTTGCGCGATCAGTTTGCCCCCATCAAGCTCCTCGCTCACATAATGCACGCTCACACCGCCTATCATCATATCGCTCTCAAAGCTCTCCTTTATCGCATGCGCGCCCTTAAAAAGCGGTAAGATAGAAGGATGTAAATTTATAGCTTTTACTTGCGTCGTAAAAACTGGCGTTAGTATCCGCATAAAGCCTGCAAGCACCGTTATATCAGCCCCGCTTTTTAAAATTTGCTCCACCAAAGCTGCGTCAAATTCCTCACGTTTGTCAAATTTAGCACTTTCTATTATCGTCGTCTCAAGACCAAATTTCTTAGCACGCTCTATGCCAAATGCACCTGGCTTGTTACAGATACAAAGGCAAACTTCGATCTTTACGCCGTTAAAAATTTGATTATGAACTTTTTTAAGTATCGCTTCTAAATTTGAGCCACTGCCGCTAAAAAGCACGGCTATCTTTTTCGTAAGCATTTTACTCCTTTGATGATGTCTGTTGGCTCTAGCGCGTAGCTGTTTTTGCCAAAATTTCTAAGGCTAAGTGCATGAGCTAAAGTGGCCGAGATAGCAGCACCAAGAGGCTCGTAGTTTTGAGCTAAAAGTGCTAGCACAAGACCGCTTAGCACGTCACCACTACCGCCTTTTGCAAGCGTGTTTTTGCCATAAGGCATGACGTAAATTTGCCCCTCTTTGGCGATTATAGTGTTTGCCCCTTTTAACACGAGCACGGCGCTAAATTTCTCACTCCAAGCCTTAGCGTAAGCGTATCTGTTTTCTTGCAAGGTTTGCACATCTATATCGGCTATTTTGCAAATTTTTAAAAGCGAGCAAAACTCCTTTGGATGAGGTGTCAAGACGCAGTTTTCATCTAGCAGCTCAAGCACTTTTGGGCTGTAAAAGATATCAGCGTCAAGCACAAGCTTTTTGCCTTTTAAATTTTGCACCTCAAGCTCTTCTACGCCCTTTTTGCCAAGCCCCATGCCAAGGGCTCCAGCGTTCATTTTCTCACTTATCTTGCTAGCTTGCATGATGTGCGTTGGTAAATTTAAACCTTGCTCGCCTATCACACTAACTAGCCCAGCCCCAAAGGCAAATGCCGCCTTTGCGCAAAGCTTGCTAGCTCCCACGTGCTCGCCAGATATAATAAATGCATGGCCAAAGTCGCCCTTATTTACGCACTGATTTTTTCTATTTGGAAGTATAAGGTCGCATTTTTCAAGCAAGTGATAGTCGCTTTCGCACTCGTAGTTTTGCGAGCTTATGCCAAGAGTGGCGAGCTTTATCTTACCAACGTAGTCTTTTGCTGCGTCGCTATAAAGAGCTAGCTTTCTAGCTCCCATCGTGATAGTAGCGTCTGCTTTTACGCAAGCGCCAAGCACCTTGCCCTCGCTACTTAGCCCACTTGGCACGTCACAAGCGATGATATAAGCAGGGCTAGTGTTTATTTTTGAGATGAGACCAGTTAAATTTTGATCCAAAACTCTATTTAGTCCTGAGCCAAAAAGCCCGTCTATGACGCATTTTACGCTATTTAAGCTATTTTCTACCTCTTTGCTCTCACGCACACCAGCAAATTTAGCTCGCTCGAGCTGTTTGGCGGCTAGTGGCTTTAAATTTTTACTAGCTAGGATAAATTCACACTCAAACTCGCCCTCTAGCATCCTTAAAGCGCAAAGCACGTCAGCGCCGTTGTTCCCGCCACCACAAACGCCAAACACCCTCTCGCCTTTTTTAAATTTCTTACGGATAAAATTTGCTATGGCTGCGGCTGCATTTTCCATTAAAAGCTCTTCGCTAAGGCCAAATTTCTCGCTCGCTCGCTCGTCCAAAACTCTCGTGTCTAAATATAAATTTTTCATTTTATGCCCTAAAACTAAGCGCCTCTAAGATGTGGGGCTTTAAAATTTGCTCACTCTCATCAAGATCGGCGATGCTTCTAGCCACTCTAAGCGTCCTTTTTATGGCCCTTTGTGAGAGGTTGTACTTTGTGGCGGCCTTTTGTAAAATCTCACTTGCCTCGGCGTTTAACGTGCAAAATTTAGCCACCTGCGCGTCACTAAGCTTGCCATTTAGCTCCGTTTGATCACGCTTTTTTTGAAATATAAAGGCTTTTAAAACCATTTCGCTCATCTGCTTTGAGCTTAAATTTGACCTGTCATCTGGCGAGCTCTCGTCCATGGCGACTTTTAAGTCTATGCGGTCAAGCACTGGGGCTGAAATTTTGGCTTTGTAGTTTTTTATCTCATTTTCACTGCATTTGCAGTTTAGGTTGCGGGAGAATAAATTTCCACAAGGGCATGGATTTTGCGCGGCTACGAAGATAAATTTAGTCTCATAAGTCACTTTTGAATTTACCCTTGCGATGTGGATTTGATTATCTTCAAGTGGCTCTCTGAGGCTTTCGATCACCTGTTTAGGAAAGTGTGGGAACTCATCAAAAAATAGCACTCCGCCATTTGCAAGTGCGATCTCGCCGATCTTTGCGACGTTTGAGCCTCCGCCAAAGATCGAGCTTTTTGTCGAGGTGTGATGTGGCGAGCGAAAGGCTCTGGTGCTTGTAAATTCGCTATCTTGCAGGTTTAGTGAGCGGTAGGCGGCGGACTTTAGCACCTCTTCTAGGCTTTGTGGCGCCATGATATAGACGAGGCGTTTTGCGCACATGCTCTTACCGCTGCCTGGGCTGCCTTCAAATAAGATATTGTGCATGCCAACGGCTGCGATGACACAGGCTCTTTTGGCTCTTTCTTGACCCAAAACGTCCTTAAAATCAAGCTCGTAATTTAAATTTGGAACATATCTTTTGCCGCCAACTTCTATCACATTTGAAAATAGCTCGTGCGTGGCGCTAAAGTGCGTGCTTTTAGCAAATTCTGCGTCGCTAAAAAACTTTATCGCCTCCTCTAATGTGCTAACGCCATAAACCTCTAAATTTGGGATCATCGAGGCTTTGGGCGCTATCTCTTTTGGCACTAAAATTTTTGCCTTTTGCACCTGCGTGCTTAAAAAAAGTAGGATAGAGAACAAATTTGCCGTGCTTTTTACGCTCCCGTCTAATCCAAGCTCGCCAAAAACAAAAATTTTCTCCAAGCTTTTTGCCTTTTGAAGAGCGATGAGAAGGGCGATACTTAGGTCAAAATGCGAGCCACTTTTTGGCAGGTCTGAGGGGGATAAATTTATGGTTATTTTCTGAGCTGGAAAGGCAAAGTCAAGCGCTAAAAGTGCCGCCTTTACACGCTCTGTGCTCTCTTTGATGCTGGTGCTTGCAAGACCCACGATACTAAAGCCAGGAAGCCCACGAGAAAAGATCGACTCAACATCAATGATCTTTAGTCCGTCGCCGTATGTAGCACATTTTAAGGACTTCATGATGTCTTTTCTTTTTTTTGCTTTTTGTATTCCTTGTCGAATTTTTTGCGTTTGTTAAAGCCTATTTTTTCTATAAAAAGATGTCCGTCTAAGTGGTCATTTTCATGCTGGATAGCTATCGCTAGTAGCCCGTCAGTTTTTAAGGTCTGCTCTTTGCCAAAGCGGTCTTGAAATTTGATGCTAACGACCTCACTTCGCTTAACGTCCTCGTAGTAGCCAGGCACGCTAAGGCAGCCCTCTTGATAGACGCACTCGCCCTCACGTAGCTCAAATTTTGGGTTTATGATCTCGATTAAATTTTCTTTATCTTGCACGCCCTCTTCGTTGGCTAAATTTATGATGAAAATTCTCTTTGCAACGCCTATTTGTATAGCTGCAAGACCGATGCCTTCTTTTGCGATCATCGTCTCATACATATCATCAAGAAGTTTATGAAGCTTCTCATCGAAGACCTCAACCTCTTTTGAAATTTCATAAAGTTTTTTATTTGGATAGGATAAAACTTCTAGGATCAAACTAATTCTCTGCTTTCTCGTCTAAAAATAGTGGCTCATTTAGGTCTTGGTTGGTCTCTAACTTGTCAAGTGCGTGAGATAGCAACTCTTCGGTGCTCTTTGTCTTTGAGATCATGCTTGAGACGATCTGCACATCTAGTTTGCACTCTTCGTTGTCGATCTTCCATGGCATAGATGAGAGCATGTTTAAAATTCTAGCGCACGCTTGCTTTGTGCCGTTTTCGTCAGTGTATTTCATCACCATAGCAAAGCAGCCATCGCCGTAGTGTGCGACTATATCGCTTCTACGTGACGTTCTTAAAAGAAGCTGTGACATACTTTTAAACATATTGTTTCGCTCTTTTAAATTCTTAACTCGGTTTGCAAATTTATCTTTTATCTTGACTAGCAAAAATGAGGCATTATAGCCATAGCGTCTAACAGACTCTATCTCGCTGCTTATGGTAGCTACTAGAAATTTCTTGTTATAGACCTCGTAGGTCGTATCGTAGATCGACTGCTCTTCGATCGCCTTAAACATCTTGCCAACCTCTTCATAGCTCATCTTGATGACGTCAAGGTGCTTATCCATGAGGTCGTTTAGCTTGATGAGGTCTTGGTTAAAGGCGCTTAAAACATTTTGGAGCGCAAGGACATTTGTGTTGTTTTTAAGTCCATCCATACGCTTTTGCACTAAGCCTCTCATAACGCCTAAATTTTTATAGATGAGCACGACTGCTTGAAGCATACTTTTTATCTGTATAAAGCCTTGTTTTACCTCTTTTTCGATAGAGATGTTGCCGTTTGTCGGCACTGAGCTTTCAGAATTTGCCACTATGATATCGCCGATCTCTTTTCTAAACTCATCTGACTGCCCATCAAGCATCTTTTCAAAGTAGATAGAGTAGTTTGTCGGCGTAGATGGGACGTTGTCGTCGCTTAGCTCGTGCAAAACGTCCTCTGAAAATTTATAGATATTTACCTTTTCTTTTTTGACAGCTGGCTTTGCTTCAGCTGCTTTTTTCTTTGGATCTGGTGCATTATCTATCTTTATCACTTTTGGCCTTATTTAAAACTTTTCTCCAAAATTTTATCGACAAGTCCGTATTCTTTTGCTTCGGCTGAGCTCATAAAAAAGTCGCGCTCAGTATCTTTTACTATCTTGCTTAGCTTTTGACCTGTATTTTTTGCCAAAATTCCATTTAAAATTTCTTTCAAACGTAAAATTTCACGTGCTTGTATCTCGATATCAGTCGCTTGTCCTCTAGCACCGCCAAGTGGTTGGTGTATCATGATACGAGAATTTGGCAGTGCATATCTCTTGCCAGGTGCGCCACAGCTTAGCAAAAACGCGCCCATGCTAGCAGCCTGACCGATGCAGATCGTGCAAACATCTGGCTTTATGTAGTTCATCGTGTCATAGATACTAAAGCCACTTGTTATCACGCCGCCTGGTGAGTTTATATAAAGGTAGATATCTTTATCTGGATCTTCAGCCTCTAAAAATAACAGCTGAGCGACGATAGAAGCGGCCATGCCGTCCTCTATCTCGCCACTTAGCATAACGATCCTATCTTTTAAAAGACGAGAATATATATCATAGCTTCGCTCACCTCTGCTAGTTCTTTCAACTACGACAGGAACGTAATAGCTCATTACTCAGCCTTCTCTTTTTTGCTTGCTTTTTTCTCGTCTTTTTCTTTGTTGAAAAGCTCGCTAAATAGCTTCTCTTCGATCATCGACATCTTTATAGCTGGAAGCATGCCTTGGTTGCGGTACATCTCAAGGTGCGCTTTTGGATCTTGTCCGCTTCTATACGCCTCAAAATAGATCGCTTGAACAACCTCTTGATCGCTCACTTTCACGCCTCTTACGCGAGCTAGCTCATCGATGATGAAAGTTAGGCGAACGCTATTTTCAGCGTCTTTTCTATACTCGTCACGTTTTTTAGCTAGAGCGTCTTTGTCTTCTCTAAATTTCTTCATATCGTCTGGAGTAAATGAGTTCCATGCGTTTCTAAACTGCATATCGATCTCTTGCTCGACGATATTTTTTGGCACATCAAATTTAAATTTCTCAACCGCAGCTTCAGCAAATTTTGGTTTTAGCTCTTCGTTTATAAGTTTATAAATTTTCTCTTGGCGAATTTGCTCTTTTATGCGCTCTTCAAGTAGCTCTTCAGTTGGTTTTTCTTCGTTTGGAAGGATAGTTTTTAGCATCTCTTCATCTAGCTTCTCAGGGATCTTTCTCTCTTGAATTTCGTGAAGTTTGACTTTAAAAACAGCGTCTTTACCAGCTAAATGTGCAGCGCCGTAGTTTTCTGGGAATTTAACCTCGATATCTTTTTCGCCGCCAGCTTTTATACCTACCATGCCATCTTCAAAGCCTGGGATGAATTGATTTGAGCCGATCTCAAGCACGTAGTTTTCAGCCTTACCACCTTCAAATGCAACGCCATCAACAAAGCCCTCAAAGTCAAATTTGGCAAAATCACCAACTTTTAGGCCTCTTTTGCCATCTACTTTTTCAAGCGGAGCTATCATTTTTAAAAGCTCAGTTTTCTTCTCATCGATATCTTTTTTCAAAACGCGTGGGTTTGAAAACTCTGGTATCAAGCTCTCATAACCGCTCACATCGACGCTTGGCTTAAATGAAACTGTTAGCTCAACATCGATCTTGTCATCTTTTTTGTCAAATTTTGAAACGATAGGCTCGCCGATAAGGTCGTCATTTTTCTTGCCTGCTTTTTTGATAGCCTCTTCGACTACATCTCTTAAGACATCTTGCTCAGCGTCGTTTGTTAGCTCTTTCTCGTAGCGTTTTAGCACGACAGCGACTGGCACATGGCCTTGTCTAAAACCATCTACTTTCATAGTTTTTGCTGCTTTTTTTGCTAGTTTTTCTACGCTAGACTTTATAGCATCTGCACTTATAGTTGTGCTAGCTAGGGTATTTACGCTATCTAGAGCTTTTGTTTTGATTTCCATCGAATTCCTTTATGAATACAAATTTTTAGCCCAAAATATAGCAGAATTTTCCTTATTTCATTGTAAATTTGTAAATTTTTATAGATATAAAAGGCGTTTTAACGTAGAATTTGGCGATAAAATTATGGAGAAAATTTATGCAAGAGAGTTTTGAAAATTCAGTTAAAAATATGCTAACTATCATCGGTGAAGATCCAAACAGAGAGGGGCTTATTAAAACCCCAGAGCGCGTTTATAAAGCTTTTAAATTTCTAACTAGCGGATACGATCAAGACCCAAAAGAAGTTCTTGGTGACGCTCTTTTTACTAGCTCAAATAACGAGATGGTTTTAATGCGAAACATCGAGTTTTACAGCCTTTGCGAGCACCATTTGCTGCCTATCATCGGCCGCGTGCATGTGGCGTACATCCCAAATGGCAAGGTCGTTGGCCTTAGTAAAATTCCACGCATGGTAAATATCTACGCCAGACGCTTGCAAATTCAAGAGCAGATGACCGAGCAGATCGCAAAGGCACTTGAGGACGTTATCGCTCCAAAAGGCGTTGGAGTAGTCGTCGAGGCAAGGCATATGTGCGTTGAGATGAGGGGCGTGGAGAAGATAAACTCGACTACCACGACCTCTGCGCTTAGGGGCTGCTTTATCAAAAATGCAGACACAAGGCGGGAGTTTTTCTCGCTTATAAATTCGCCTAGGGAAACGCATTTTTGAGTTTAGAGCGCATAAATTCAAGGCTTAAAGAGGGCGTGAAGCTCTCAAACACCTTCGGCGTCATCACAAAGATCACAGCTACTACTATCGAGATCACCGGACTTCGACCAAGTATCGGCGACATCGTGCGCATAGTGGCAAAAGACAAGAGTAAAAACGGCCTTGGCATGGTCACGCAGATAAAGACAGATGGCGCTTATATCAGCCCATTTGGCTTTGTCGAGGGTTTTAGGATAGGCGACTTTGTCTATGAGAGCGATCAGGGCATGAGCATACCGGTGGGGCCAAATTTACTAGGCCGCGTTGTCGATCCATTTATGAAGCCCATTGATGGCAAAGGGGCGATTGACACGACTGAATATATGCCGATCATGAGAGCGCCCATAGATGCGATGAAAAGAGGGCTTATAAACGAGCCTTTTAGTGTTGGCATAAAGACGATAGATGGGCTGCTTACTTGTGGCAAGGGGCAAAAGCTAGGAATTTTCGCAGGATCTGGCGTGGGCAAATCAACCCTCATGGGCATGATCGTAAAAAATACGCTAGCCCCCATAAAAGTAGTCGCGCTAATAGGCGAGCGTGGCCGTGAGGTGCCTGAATTTATCGAAAAAAACCTAGGCGGCGACCTAGAGGGCACGGTCATCATCGTAGCGACAAGTGATGATAGCTCGCTCATGCGAAAGTACGGCGCATTTTGTGCGATGAGCGTGGCTGAATACTTCAAACAGCAGGGCAACGACGTGCTTTTCATCATGGATAGCGTCACTCGTTTTGCGATGGCGCAGCGTGAGATCGGCCTTGCGCTTGGCGAGCCACCGACCTCAAAGGGCTATCCGCCAAGCTCGCTCACACTCTTGCCACAGCTAATGGAGCGTGCGGGCAAAGAGGAGGGCAAGGGCAGTATCACGGCGTTTTTCACCGTGCTAGTCGAGGGCGATGATATGAGCGATCCGATAGCCGACCAAAGCCGCTCTATCCTAGACGGCCATATCGTGCTAAGCCGCGAGCTAACGGACTTTGGCATCTACCCACCTATCAATATCCAAAACTCGGCCTCGCGTGTCATGGGCGACGTGATAGGCAAAGAGCACAAGCTAAATGCGATGAAATTTAAGCGCCTTTACTCGCTTTTAAAAGAAAATGAAGTTTTGCTTCGTATCGGCGCATATCAAAAGGGCAGCGACAAGGAGCTTGACCTTGCTATCTCGAAGAAAGAATTTATGGAGAGCTTCTTAAAACAAAGCTCTGAAGAAGCCTTTGCGCTTGAAGAGGTCGAAGAGCTGCTTGATAAGATCAATCAGTAAATTTCTCTATAAATTTCACTACTAAAATTTCATAGCCTTTTAAATTTATTATTAAAAAGATCGATAAATTTGCTTTTTTGGTGCGAAAAGTGATGTTGCAAAAGTCGCGGAAGCGTGTTTGAAATTTACTGGGTTTTTTGCGGCTAAATTTTATGAAGTGGGCGACTTTTGTGTTAGGAAAAATGATAAAACGTTATAAAAAAGCAGTCACGCCCACGCTTCAAACGGCGGATAAAATTTGAAATTTTTGGCTTTTTTGTTAAAAATGCTTGTTTGTAAAATATGGTATTAAATTTGAAATAGGCGAGTGAGCTAAATTTGCAATGGCATTTATCTTACTTGTAGCTTTTGCAAATTTGCATAGACAAAACAAAATTTAATGCAAAAGCATAGGTAGCTAGGGGCGACAAAACGTGTAACCAAAGCTCATTTGCTTTACTTGTCTGAAAAAGCCACGGAGCGGATAAATTTCAAAATTTTGCGGTTTTTGGATAAAAGCTACCATTTTGCAAAGGCTGAGGTCGTAAATTTGAGGCAAGCGAGCTAGTTAAATTTATGCAAAAAGCCTATGGGCGAGTGTCTATCCTATCGTAGCTTTTGCCAAAAATTAATTGTAAAAAATTCACGTTTAGTTTAGCAAGTACCGATACTTTAGGCTTTGCATCGTGACGCAAAGCATATATTTAAAAAAGCGTAAGAGAAAAATCTCTCTTTTTATATTTGCCAAAGATCGAATTTGCTTTACGTTTTCTGTAGCTTTTGGTGGCAGGCTTCTTGTAAATTTAATAGACAAAAGCAAATTTGATATCCGCACTTTGGTGTTTGCAAAAGCTTTCAACATATTTTAGGAAAAGCCCAAGAATAAGCCTATTTTTTCATCGCCAAAGCTTAAATTTAGCTCGCGTTTTGCGTGATTTTAGCGGTAAAACTCGTCTAAATTTTATTGGGTAAAGCAAATTTATTATCAAACCAGCGGTTTTGTGTAGCGCAAAGTCAAATTTAGACAAAACAATCAAATTAAGAGAAAAAGCTAATAGCCAAATCCCATCTTTTTATCTTCGCCAAAGCTTGAGTTTAGCTCGCGCTCTATCGTAGTTTTGAAGTCCTCAAAGGTAAAAATCCCATCATCTTTTATCGCAACTTTTAAGGCGGTATTTTTTAGAGCAAGGACGATCTGTGCGCCACTTAAGTTAAACTCAGCCAGCCTTTCTACGCTAAAGCCATCTTCAAAGCTCGCATTTTCAGGCAAAATTTTACGCCAAATGGCAAGTCTGCCGTTAAAATCAGGCTTTTTAAACTCGATTTTGTAGTCAAACCTTCTAGAAAACGCCACATCAAGGCTTTGTAAGAAATTTGTAGTAGCTATGAGCACGCCCTCAAAGCGCTCGATCTGCTCTAAAAAGATATTTTGCATTTGATTATGCATCTTTTCAGCGCCGCTTGAGCTCTCTACTCTTGTGCTTAAAAACTGATCGGCTTCGTTTAGTAAAAGCACCGGCTCGCTGCCACTTTTTTTGCAAATTTCTTTGTAAGTGTCAAAAATTTTCCTTACATTTTGCTCGCTCTCACCGACATATTTGCTTAAAATTTTTGAGCAGTCAAAGCTTAGAATTTGCTTCTTTAGGCTCTTTGCAAGCCCAACGGCGCTCATGGTTTTACCAGTGCCAGGCTCGCCGTAAAAGATGATCTTAGCGTCTATATTTTTTCTAGTTTTTATGCCCCAGCTGCTAAGTCTAGCTAGCACTTTTTTATCGACTTGCTTTAGTATCGTGCTTAAAAGCTGCTTCGTCTTTTCATTTAGCACGACATCTTCTAGGCTCGTTACCGGCTCTATTAGCTCAAAAATTTCTTGCTCTTTTACTAGACTTTCGATCTTGATTTTCTTGCTGTTTTTGTCATTTTTTGGGTGCATTATGCTTTGCAAAATTTCTTCGTTTATAAAAAAGCTCTTGCTTACGTTGCCATAAGCGTTTAAAACCTCGTCGTAGTCGATAAGCGCGCCCTCTATGAGCCTTGAGCCGTCCTCTAAGAGAGTGCGATTTTTGATACGTTCAAGCTCGTCCTTGCTTATTAGCCCAACTAGCGTGTTTAGATCGCGACCATTTTCAAAATCGCCCGCGTACTCCTCTTTTAAAAGAGCTAAAAAAATGATCTGCTCTTTTTCATCAAGCGAATTTTCTTTAAAAATTTGCTCTATTTTTAGGCTGATCTTGCTTAGTTTTACACGCTCGTTTATGCGCTTTGTGAGCTCAGAAATTTGCTCATTTATCCGCTTTTTAGCGTCATTTGAGCCACCTTCAAATATCGCAGCTTTTGAGTAAAGCTCTATCTTTAAAAACTGATCTTTTAAATACTCCAAATGATCTTCATACGGCGAAAGCTCTGGTAAATTTATATCAGCGTTGCCATCTTCTAGAATTTTTAAAAATGTGCTTGAGAGTGAAATTTCAGAGTGAAGTAGCGAGAGTAGCCCTTGGTTTGAGCTTTTTTGTGCGTTCTCTGGCATTTTAAAGAGGCTGTAGTTTTGCACTATCCAGCCACTATCTAGCAAATTTTTTATAAATTTAAGGTATAAAAGCTGTTTTTCATTTTGCGTGCCAAAAACAGCTCCAAGCAGCTCATAAACGCTCATGCTAGCCGTTCCTTGCACGTAGGCTTTGCTTAGATATTTTAAAATTTCTCCCTCTTCATCCTCACACTTTATAAGCTCGTAAATTTTACTTTTTTTGAGGTCTTGGTTTAGAAAATCAAGCAAATACTTCACTAAATTTTATCCTTTATCTGCTCTTTTAGCACACGCTTTAGCACCTTGCCAGTGGCATTTCTAGGCAGCTCCTCGGCAAAATAAATGCTTTTTGGAATTTTGAAATTTGCTAAATTTTTCTTTAGATGCTCTTTAACCGTCTTTTCATCAAGATCCATGCCATCTTTTACCTGTATGAAAGCCACGACCTCTTCGTCTGCATGCACATCTTTTACGCCAATTACTGCTGCAGCCTCGACGGCTTCAAGCTTATAGATCACCTCTTCGATCTCGCGTGGATAGATGTTTATGCCCTTTGATATGATGAGGTCTTTTTTGCGATCGACGATGTAGATAAAGCCCTCTTCATCAATCTTGCCAAGGTCCCCAGTCTTTAGCCAGCCATTTATGATGGTCTCATCTGTCACGCCTGGCATGCCGTAGTAGCCTTGCATGACGCAGTCGCCTTTTACGATGATCTCGCCTATCTGCCCAACTGGTAGCTCCATCATCTCATCATCTACGATCTTGATCTCATAGCCATTTAGCGCAGGTCCGACGCTTAAAAGCTTTTGCTTGTCAAATAAATTTGCCGCTACGACTGGCGAGCATTCGCTAAGGCCATATCCTTCAACTAGCGTTGCACGTGGGAATTTCACTCTAAAATCATCGATCGTTTGCTTAGCAAGCGGAGCAGCGCCACTTACAAATAGCCTTATGCGGTTAAACCATCTAAAATACCAAGGAATTTTTGCCTTGCCGATGGCTGTATATATGGCTGGGATACCCAAAAATACAGTAACTCTTTTAAGTAGCGTCTGCTTTAGCACATTTGAAAATGGAAAGACCGATCTTACAAGCACCATCGAAGCACCTGCATATATCGGTAAAAGCACCATAGCTGTGAGCGTGAAGCTATGAAACATCGGCAAAAATACGATAAATCTATCGCTTTTTTTAACCTTGAAACGCTCATGAGCGCCGATGACGTTTGAGAAGATATTTTTATAGCTTATCATAGCACCCTTTGGCTTGCCTGTGGTGCCTGAGGTGTAGATGATATGCATGAGATCGTCTATTTTAGGGTATTTCGTGATGCTTAGAGTGTATTTGTGATTTAGCGCTTCGCTGAAATTTACATTTTTTACAACGCCGCTATTTTCATAGCCCTTGCTCATATCCTCTTTTGAAATTTGTGGTGTAGAAGAGAGATAAGCGCTCTCGCCATACTCCTCATCAACGCTTATATAGTCGTCTTTTGAGGCGCTTTGAAGTTTTTTAGGCGTTTGACCGATCCAGATGATCTTTCTTAAAATTTCAAGCTCGCTAAGTGCGATTAGCTCCTTTGCAAGCGAGCTAGATGCAAAGAGCACCCTTGCGCCGCAGTCATTTAAGATATACTCAAACTCATTTGTTTTTAAAAAGGTATTCATCGGCACCGCAACCGCACCGATAGCCGTGATAGCAAGGTATGAGATGATAAATTCTTTCGAATTTGCCACCGCCATAGCCACTTTGTCGCCAAAATTTACTCCGCAAAGCTGCAAGTAAGCTGCCACTTTATCGACGTTTTGCTTTATTTCATGGTATCTTAGCTTCTCTTTTTCATCAAAGATCGCTATCTGGTTTGGACTCTGCTTTGCTACTTTGGTCAAAATTTCATAAAAATTATTATAAGAGTATTGCATTTTTAGCCCTAGAAAGAGTATTTAAATGTCATTGCAGCTATCTAAACGCTACTTGCGTCAAATTCGCCAGACATCGAGCCAGTGCCGTTGCCAGTACCATTTTTTATACCTGTCGCACGCTTTTTGTCTCGGTGCTGATAGAGATAGCCTAGCCCTAGCTCTAAATTCGGCGTAAATTTATAGTTTGCTCCAAACGAATATGCCTGAGAGGTGGTGTTTGGAAGCTCTAAGCCAGTATGCTCGCTGCTAGTGATATCCTCATCGTATGAAAAGCCAGCCATTAGCCTAAGTTTTTCATTTACGTCGTAAGCAAGTCCTATCCTATATGTGTTTGTATCCTTTGCGTTTTTAACGACCGGATCGTCCATAAATGCCTTAAAGTATCTACCTAGAATAGGGTGTGAATGAGCTGCCGTCTTATCATCATATTCAAAGTCATAATCTTTAAATTTAGACCAGTAAGTCCTCTCGAAAGCTAGCAAAAGGGTAAAATCACTAAATTTATATCCAGTTGCAAGCACTAGCTGTGCAGGTAGAGGGATCTTGACACTAGTTTTGCCATGATAGCTTATAGGTGCGAGCTGCCCGTTAAAATCAGCATCAGCGCTACCTTTAAGCTCTAAATTTACCTTCGAGCGGTAAGTAACCGCAAAGCTTAGATCCTCGATAGGTCTATATGTAAGAGCGACGTTGTAGCCGTAGTTTATGCCATCACCTTGTATCTCTCTGTAGCCAAAACGTCCAAAATCACTTGCTATCTTGCCCTTGCTATAAACGCCTCTAGCGCCCAAAGCAATGGCAAGTTTGTCATTTATGCGGTAAGCCACGGTTGGATTTAGCTCGACAACTTGTAGTTTGAACCTCTTGCCAGTAAAAGCAGTCTCTGGATCCTCCCACGAGATGCCAACAGCAGCGGGCACAGCAAGGGCTAGCCCAAATCTCCAGTTTTCATAAATTTCTGGCGTTACAAAGCTAAATGTGCCAGCAAGAGAGTCAAATTTCTCTGAGCTGTAGCTCTTGCCACCATCGCTTTTAAAGTCGATGGAATTTATATGAAACCAACCAAGCGTGCTTTCAAAATGGTGAAGCCCGTCTAAAAACATCATATTTGCAGGGTTAAAATAAGCCGCGTCAGCCCCAAAACTAAAGGCTACGTTACTAGCAGCAAGCCCTAAAGAGTCAGCACTTTGCTCAGGGACCTTGTAACCCCCAGCATTTAATAATGAACACGTCGCAACAATGCTTAAAAGCACTCTTTTCATAGCTTTTCCTTTTCTAGGTTTCTTAAAATTTTGATCTCATCTTCCCAAATACTCTCATCAATCGTCTCTAAAATCAAGGGAATTTCGCCTATTTTATCATCATTTATTATATTTTCAAAAGCGCCAAGCCCAAGCTCACCCTTGCCAAGGCTCTCGTGCCTATCTTTTTTTGAGCCAAGACCAAATTTAGCGTCATTTAGGTGCATGCCAGATAGAAATTTATAGCCGATGATCGCGTCAAATTCGCCCATCGTCTTAGCGTAAGCCTCTTTGCTTCTTAGATCGTACCCAGCGGCAAATGCGTGGCAAGTGTCGATGCAAACGCCAACTCTGCTCTCATCATCCACACGCTCGATCAGATACGCCAGCTGCGCAAAGTCAAAGCCTAAATTTGAGCCTTGTGCGGCTGTGTTTTCGATGACAAGCTTTACGCCGCTTGTTCGTTTTAGCGCTTCGTTTATGCATCTAGCGATGTTATCTAGGCACTCATTTTGGCTTATTTGCTTTAGGTGTGAGCCTGGGTGGAAATTTAAAAGCTTTAGTCCAAGCTTGCTAGCTCGCTCTATCTCATCGATAAAGGCTTCAAGGGATTTAGTCCTTGCCTCTTTTTCTGGATGGCCTAAATTTATGAGGTAGCTTGCGTGTGGCAAGACGTGATCGGCGCTTATGCCAGAGGCCTTTAAATTTGCTTTAAACTGCTCTATTTCGCTACTACTTAGCTCTTTTGCACTCCATTGGCGCTGATTTTTTGTAAAAAGCGCAAAGGCATTTGCTCCTATTTTTGCAGCGTTTATCGGTGCGTTAAAGACGCCTCCAGCCGCACTTACGTGAGCCCCAATGTATCTCATTTTAACTCTTTTATTATCACTTTTATTTTATTTTTGCTGTCGATAAATTTGACGTAGTTATCGCAAACTTCGTATTTTATAAAATAAGAACTTAGATCTTGTCTAAAGCCGCACTCTGTGGTGCTTAGATCCTTGCCGTCATAAATTTTTTGCCTTTGCAAAATCTCTTCAAAAAGGCTTTCATAATGCGGCGCTAGAAAAAATTTCTCGTTAAATTCAGTCTTTTTAAAACAAGCGCCATTTACGCAAATTTTGTCCTTTATATTGATATTTGCGGTATTTACGCCAGAGCTATAAATTTGCAAATTTAGATCATTTTTATAAGTGTGAAAAAATCCAACATCATTTATCTTTATCATCGGGGAAAATAAAGTGACCTGAAAGGCTTGTGAGCTTTGCGGTGTTTTAGTCGCAACACAGCCTGAAAAAATGAGAGCAGATAATAAAACAAGTGAAAATTTCTTCAACGATTTGTCCTTTTATGTAAATTTAAGTTAAAAAGTAATATAATCCCAACTTCATAACCGACCGTGGCCCATTCGTCTAGCGGTTAGGACATCGCCCTTTCACGGCGGTAACACGAGTTCGAGTCTCGTATGGGTCACCACTTCTAAAAGACAAAATCTTATCCACATAAGCTTTAAAATCTAGTTAATCCAAATTTTCAGCTTTTTTAAAGACAAATTCTTAAATTTAATTGTTGTAAAAAAGATCAAATTTCACGTCTAGCAAAATTTAAAAAAGAGGTTTTGTGCGAGTATAAAAGTAAAAAGCAGTTAAATTTAGCCTTTTAATAGGCTTTAAAGTAACTGCAAAATTTACATCTGATGTGGCTTGCCTAGCAAAAATCCCTGCGCATACGAAATTCCAAATTTCTTTATGTACTCTAAAATTTCTTCGTTGCTCACAAACTCAGCCACGATCTTATAGCCTTGTCTTCTAGCAAAGCTCACGATAGTCTCAACCAAAACTCTTGCGTTTTCATCAGTTGGTAGCTTTTTGATGATCGAGCCATCTATCTTGATGTTATCTATATCAAGCTCTAAAATTCGGTAGTAGTTAGAGTAGCCAGAGCCAAAGTCATCGATTGAGATTTTACATCCATATTTTTTAGCTCTTTTTATAAATTCATTTGCCATGGCGTAGTCGCTAAGCTCTTCGCTCTCTAGCATCTCAAAGCAAACTCTACTTGGATCTGGGCAACTCTCTAGCTTTTCATCTAAAATTTCTCTTACACTAGGGTCAGTTAGGTCAGAGCTTGAGAGGTTGATGGAAAATGTATAGTCTGGATATTTTTTCACTAGATCAAAGGCTAGAGCGATCACCTTTTTTGTTATCTGAAGATAGAGTTGCGTTTTCATCGCGATCTCTAAGAACTCGCCTGGGTAGCGGATCTTGCCGTTTTGATCGACTATACGCACCAAAACCTCGTAGTATTTTGCCTCTGTCTCATTTTCTTGCACGTTAAAAATTCCCTGACACTCAACTATCACCTTATCGTTTTCTAGGGCGTACTCGATGAGTTCGGTTATGAGTTGGTTTTTATAGTATCTCATCTCGATCGCGTCGTTTTCGAGATAGTAGTAGATCTCGTTGCCGCTATCACTTGCTTGTTGATTAGCTAGGATTGACTGCATTAGACGATTTGTTTGCGGTGTGTCATTTGATAAAGATACGCCAAGAGTTATCTTGATACCAGGTAGGTTTTCAAATTTACCATCTATCTCGATGTTCATCCTGCTAAAGTTAAAATACTCTTTTATAAAGCCGATATCTCTAACGATGTCATCGCCTTGATACCAGATGTAAAACGCATCATCTTGAAATCTAAACAGCTCAGCATTTATAGAGTAGGTATCAACACAGAGTTTTAGTGTATTTGCCACCGCTTTTAACATAGCGTCAATAACCTTTGTCTGGTAGAAAAATCTTAGCATCTTGTAGTTTTTGATGCTTATGCTGATCACAATTCCATCTTTTTTCGCCTCTATCATCTCAGTTAGGGCAAAGTAGTTGCCAAAACCAGTTAGCTTGTCGATTGAGGATTGAATTTTTATCTGCTCATTTTTTTGAGTTAGCTCTTTAAGCATGCTAAGCTCTTTTGTCCTATCAAGCTTTATAGCCATATAGCCCTCTAGCTTGTCCTCAAAGAAAAATGGCGCAAAACGCACCTTTTCATAGAGCAGTTTGCCACTTTTTGTTCTGCTTATCAGCTCGTCGCTTTCCCAAGAAGTATGCTTATTTATGGCATTTCTTATCTCAGCGTAAAAGCTCTCTGGGTGCATATTTGATTTTAAAATTTTAGGGCTTTTTCCGACAACATCTTTTAGTTTATATCCACTTTTTGCTTCAAAGGTTTTATTTACATATAAAATTTTATTGTTATTGTCGCAAAAGACTATCGAGCTGTGTCCCGCATCCACTGTCGTTTTTAGTAGTTTTATCTGTTTTAACTGCTTGGTTAGCACCCTTGCTTGATAAAAAGTTAAAGCGCAAAATAACACAAAGCTGATAAAACAAAGCACTTGCATTATTACTATATTTCGTATCATTATGCTGTAAGAGGCTAGGGTGTCATCTCTAAATTTTCTTAGTGTTTCCCCAAGTTTTAGATCAACAGAGTCTTGAGCTACGGCACTTAGGTTTTTTGCAAATTCAAGCGCGTAAGTTGCCTTATTTAGCACCAAGATCGCTTTTGTGTCGTTTTTGTAGGTATCTTTATACTTTTCTATCTGCTCTTTTGTTTGATTTAGCGTTTCAGGGCTGATTAGGGCTGAGCTTTTTATCGCGTGAAATATCACATTAAGCGCATCTAGCTTCTTCTCTGATGCTATTTCAAACTCGCCTGATAAGATATAAGCAGCCATTGATGAGCTAGCGTAGTTTGACCTATCTACAAGCCTTTGTTTTTTTAAAAAGTCGTCGTTTATGACCTTTAAAGTTTTGGCATTTTTCTCTTGGTAAAAGACATGTATGATCTCGTTTAGCTCATCAAGTCTGGTTAAATTTTGATCAAAACTTTTTAAATTTTTATTTACATCGTCGTAGTTTAGACGAAGTACGTTATTTTCTAAGCTAAAGCTTAGCTCGTTATCTAGCAAGATAAGGCTTAAGATCGTATCGTTAAATTTACTAACAGCAGTAACTGCTCTATTTGCCATATAGATGTAAGCCGAGCTAAAGAAAAAGACGATCGCTAGGACGATTAAGATGATATTTGCTTGTCTTTTATTCATTTAGTATCCTAGGTCTGCGTCCATTTAGTGTTAGCAAAAATTTATAAATTTGCTCCAGCTCTTCGCTACTTAGTGTGTGGATCAGCTGATGATAGCTCACAAAGCCTATGACCTCTTTTAGATCGCTCATTTCGCCACTGCTTAGATATGGAGCCGTTCTTGCTACATTTCTAAGCGAAGGCACACGCATAAGGCGCCTGCTCTCACTAGCATCCTTTAAGCCCACGTTTTGCATCAAATTTCCGCCTAAATTTCTACCATTGTGGCAAGCCACACAGCCTACTTTATTAAAGAGCTCAAAGCCTTTTTTTGCCTCAGCGTTTATGGAGTCGTCATTGCCAGCTAGATACTCATCAAATGGCGAATCTATGCTTAAAATAGCCTTTTCAAATTCTGCCAAAGCACCTACTATATTTTCATAGTTTATGCCATCACTATATGCATCATTAAATAAAATCCCATACTCGCCTATGCTTTTTACCTTTTTTACTATCTCATCTTTGTTTGAATTTAGCTCATTTCTAGAATTTATCGACTCTTTTACCTGATCTTTTAAGCTTCTTACCCTGCCATCAGTAAAAAATAGAAAATTTAAAGCCGAATTTAGCACGCTAGGTGGGTTTATAACGCCTTTTTGGCTGGTGTAAGATGAGTTTGTACCACTTAAATTCCAGTATAAGTTGTGGCAAGTTTCGCATGAGTAGTTTTCAGTGGTGCTTAGCCTTTTGTCAAAAAAGAGCTTCTTACCGATGTAGGCTTGTTTTTCGTTATATTTTGATGAAAGCACTGGCTCAAATGATGAATTTGCGCTCAAAATGCAAAAAGATACTACCATCCAAAATAAAACTTTTTTCATAAAATCTCCATATTCTTGAGCGTCATTATAGCGGAATTATTTTTCATAACTACCAAATCGGCTAAATTGTAAAAAATTTAGTTTTTATTTGCATTTTGAAAAAAATGTTGTATAATCCGCCAAATTTTTAATTTCAAGGAGGAAACCATGAAAAAAGGTTTTACAATGATCGAGTTGATCTTCGTGATCGTGATTTTAGGCATATTAGCCACAGTCGCTATACCAAAACTAGCTGCAACAAGGGATGATGCAGAGATAGCTAAAACTGCTACAAACATATCAACTTTACTAAGTGATATCGGTACATATTATACTTCGCAAGGTAAATTTGCTGATGATATCAGCACAATGACAAACGTACCATTAGAAGTTGATGGAACTAATAAAAAAATTGGTCAGATGACAGTTGCTAGTAAAAAATGTATAAAATTTACTTTAGCTGGGCCTGTAACAGACGCTGGTGATACCAAAGGAAAACCTGCTGTTATAAAAGTCGAGGATGGAGCGGATAGTGCCGCTGGTCTTTGCCCTAAGGTACTAAGCAGTAGTGCTGTTACAAAAATAAAAACTAGTAAATTTAAATTTGTAAATGCTTCTGGCGTTGAGAAAGAAAGTGCGGCAGGTGAGTATCCAGTTAGCGGTCTTAGCGTAGCTTTCTAATTTTTCAAACTCAAACTTCTTGGCAAGGAAATTCCTTGCCATCTCTCTTTAAATTTCACTTAAAAATTTATTTTTCATTTATAAAAAATCTAGCTATAATCTCAAAACTTCAAATTTCAAGGATGAAGTGATGAAAAAAGCTTTTACAATGATCGAACTAATCTTTGTAATAGTCATCATAGTTATATTAGCTGTAGTTGTCGTCACCAAAATAAGCGCTACAAGAGATGACGCAAAACTGACAAAAGTTATGTCAGAGATAAGAGTCGCCATACAAGATATAAATACCTACTACATATCAGAAGGCAAACTAGCTCTTGATACTACAAACAATAAAGTTAAATTTAAAGAGATGACAAATGCTGGGGTTGTGGATAGCTCTGGCGATCTTGGCTTTTTTGCCAAAAACGAAAGGTGCATTTCATTAAAATTCTTTGCTGCAGACCAAAGCTGCTTAGGAGTAGATATCAGCGAGCAAGGCCTATGCAAAAAGCTTTGGGAAGCTCCAGAATTTAAGCGCTTTAGCCAGACCATGATAAAGCCAGCACAAGGAGCATTGCCAGCTCATATCATCTTTAGCGCTGTTCGCATCGTTTTTTAGCTAAATTTTTTATCAAAAGCTTTAAAGTCTGAAATTTACACTTAATTCTTGAAATTTTATAAAAATAAAGTCCAAAACTAATTTTTTCTTGACAACAATAACATTTTTAGATAGAATGCGACTTTTTAATGAGGTAGTGGCATAAACTTACAAACACGACTCAGGCGGGGTGTAGCGCAGTCTGGTTAGCGCATCTGGTTTGGGACCAGAGGGCCGAAGGTTCGAATCCTTTCACCCCGACCATGTTAAATGGTGAGTGTAGCTCAGTCGGTTAGAGCATCAGATTGTGGTCCTGAGGGTCGTGGGTTCGATTCCCATCACTCACCCCATTTTGGGCGCTCGTAGCTCAATTGGATAGAGCGACAGACTTCGGATCTGTAGGTTATGGGTTCGACTCCTATCGGGCGCGCCACTTGAAAGACTTTATGCGCTCATAGCTCAGCTGGATAGAGCAACGGCCTTCTAAGCCGTAGGCCTCAGGTTCGAATCCTGATGGGCGTACCACTTATTATTGTTGTGCGGATGTGGTGAAATTGGCAGACACGCCAGACTTAGGATCTGGTGCCCCACGGCGTGGAGGTTCAAGTCCTCTCATCCGCACCATCTTTTTAAAATCCATTTTAAAACTTCAAAAACTCGATTTTTATTTGAATTTATCAAATTTGCTTATTTAAAATTTAGTAGAAATTTTCGTTTATCAAATCTTTTTCATTAAATTTATAAAATTTATAGATCAAATTCTTAAATTTACACTTTTGGTAATAAAAATTTAGAAGCGAGTGTAGTAGCGTTGCTGGCTGTCGCTTTTAGTAACACTTAAAGACGCGCGCTGTTTGGCTTGATGAGCTATTTTGAGCCATTTTTGATGAGTTTGATAACATACTTTTGGGTTAAACAAGATCGATCAGTGCGGGATAGAAAGATCGGTTGGTTGCAGAGGAAGCACTATTGCTAAATTTGGGTACAAATTTTAAAAATCTAGAGGTTAAATTTAGTCATTTTGGGCGTAAATTTAAAAACGTTAAGGCTGTGGCATTAGATAAGCATATTCTTGTGCGATTTGTAGTAATTAGTGGTAAAGTCTAAAAACATAAAAATTTAGGGCTAAATCTAGTTTTTTGGGTTTAAATTTAAAAATTTAGACGTTGTGATTTCAAATAATAAAATAAGCCAAATTTTAAATGTGGGCGGTAAATTATCGGGTAAAAACGGTTTTTTATAGGTTGCATGAAGGCAAGGTTTATCAATGCAGCATAAAGTTGGTTATATTTGATATGCCTCACTAAATTTAACTGCAAAACCAAATCAGATAGAAATTTATGCTAAATTTGTTTGCTGTGGTTTAAATTCTAGAAGCTGTGATGTTTAAAAAGAGAGTAAATTTACAATGAAGGCGGTAAATTTAAGCTATCTGTGAAATATTTTTCTTTTGTGGATTTGTTGGCAATGCCCTAATGGCACGGGTTAATGAAAAAATGGGTGGGGTGTAGGAGTTACGGTTGATAAGCGCTTGCTAAAATTTGACCATAAATAGAAATTTGCGCCTAAATTTAAACATTTTTGGAGCCAAATTCTACTAGTAAATTTGTATCTTGAGCTAAATTTAAAGAGTAAAAAACAGAGTTAATTATAAATTTGGGCTGTTAGAAAAATGGTTGCCTTGAGCTGGCGGCAGTGTTTTAAGAACTAGCGATAATGGAGTTGGTTGCAGCTGATATGCCCTCGTTAAATTTAACGAAAAAACTTAGCTGCATGAAAATTTACGATGAAATTTAGTCGTATCGGACTTAAATCTAAAATTTTACTAGCAAATTTTTAGACAAATTTACACTGACTTTGAAATTTACTCAGCAATCAGCTTGATCTAAAAGCGCCTTTAGATAGCAGTTTGCCTTTTTAAAGATATAGAAATTTGTTTGCTTCGTATCTTTTAACTAGGCGATAAAGCGCGCCTAAATTTACGAAAATGTAAATTTAGTAGTGATCATTTTGATTTCATAGATAAATTCTAGCGCCAGTTGTTATTTTTGGTAAGTGATATTTAGCGCCTTAGGGCAGGTTGATTAGACTAACTATGGGTCAAATTTAAGCCACAAGATGATTTTGATTAAAAACAGTAAATGATCAAATTTAGCCCCCAAGTGAGGGCTAAATTTATAAATTCTACAAAGATTGCAAAATTTTTGGTTTAGAAAACGCAGTGATCGGCTTGATCTCGCCTTTGTATTTTTCTAAATTTACAAGGATAGTGTGTCCGCAGTTGCTTTGAGCGATGCTAGATGTGCCTTTGTCGCGAGTTAGGACATTGACGCAGCCATGCTTGCAAAGGCTCTTCTCGCCCAGCACTTCAGGATCGTACCACGCACCCTCGCAGATGGCGATGACGTGCTCTGGGATGATGTCAGTGACTAGCGCGCCGACCAAAATTTCGCCCCTGTCGTTAAATACTCTCACCACGTCGCCAGTTGCGATGCCTTTTGCTTTGGCGTCATTTACGTTTATAAGCATTGGCTCGCGCGCGCATACTTCAGCGTAGTTTCTGATTATTGAGTTATTTAGCTGTGAGTGGAGGCGGTATCTTGAGTGTGGGGTTGTGACGCTAAATGGATACTTTTTGGCTTTTTCGCTGCCAAGCCACTCAAACGGCTCGATCCAAGCAGCGTACGGCGCAAAGTCTTTGTAACCAAATTTAGCGATAGTTGGAGAGTAGAGCTCTATCTTGCCAGATGGCGTGCCTAGGCGGTTTTTGTGAGGATTTTCTCTAAAAGCACTAAGTCTTGTGTAGTATCTGCTCGCTTCGTCATCTTGCTCAAATCTAACATATCCCTCTTTCCAAAACTCGTCAAAGCTTGGCATCTTGACATTTATGCCCTTAGCTTGCTCAGCTGCGTCTGCGTAAAATTCTTTCGCCCAGCCAAGCTCATCTTTGCCCTCTGTAAAGACCTCTTCTCTGCCCCAGCGTTTGCAGATTTGTGAGCAGATCCAGTAATCGCTCCTGCTCTCGCCCATAGGCTCTACGACAGGCTTGTAAGCCACGATGTACTCGTTTGTAGGCACGCTTTGGTTGATGTCATTTCTCTCGACTTCAAGAGCTACTGGCAAGACGATGTCGCTTAGTTTTGCTGTGCTTGTCCAAAATGGCTCAGCTGTTATTACGGTGTCAAATTTACGCCACGCTTTTACGGCGTTATTTACGTCTTGATGTCTTGTAAACATCGATCCAGACGCCATGTAAGCCACTCTCATGTGTGGTAGCTTGATCTTTGAGCCGTCATAGTCTATCTCTTTGCCAGGGTTTTGCAAAGCCTCGATCGATCTTGAAGATGGGATGGTGACGTTTTTAAATTTCTTCCAAGGAGCGCCATCTACGTTGTCGTATTTCTCGCTTATGCTAGTGCTGATGCCTTTTAGTGACGGAGCTATCTTGTCTGTAGCGCCATTTGAGTAGTAGAGGTTAAACTCGAAGCCAAGACCCTCTTTGCCTATCTGACCTAGCATCGCACTAAGTGTTACGATGCCCCAAAAGCCCATCTCGCCGTGATCTTGTCTTTGAAGTGACCTGCCTGCGATGATGACGCTTGGCTCTTTTGCAAGTGCTGTTGCAAATTTAGCGATATCCTCAGCTTTTACGCCACAAATTTTACTAGCCCAGTTGATATCTTTTACCACCTTGTCGGTTGTGCCAAGTAGATAGTCTTTAAATTTATTAAAGCCAACTGTGTATTTTTTGATAAATTCTTCGTCATAAAGCTTGTTTTCATATAGATAGTGGCACATGCCAAGCATCATTGCTACGTCGGTATTTGGACGAACGACGATAGCTTCAGAGTCAAGGTATCTTGTGGTGTCGTTTTTAAAGACACAAACGCTATAAGTTTTTATGCCTGCCTCTTTTATCTTTTTGATGCCAAGATAGCCATCATGTGTTGGTGGTTGCCATGAAATTTGACCAGTTACAAGCGGGTCAGTACCCCAAAATACAACGTTTTTAGCATTTTTAGCGATGGCCTCCCACTTTGTCGGAGCGTCATAAACGGCGCTGTTGCCTAGGACGTGCGGCATGATGACAAGGCCAGCTCCAGTTGAGTAGTCGCCACTCTCTTCGACGTATCCGCCAAGCACTTTTAGCATCCTGTGACCAACGGTTCTGCCCCAGCTGATCTTACCGGTGCCGCCCCACCAGTAGCACTCGCCGTAGATGCTCTCAGGGCCATATTTGTCGAAATTTTCTTTTAAGGCTTTTGCTGCTAGATCAAGCGCTGTCTCCCAGCTAACACGCACAAATTCCTCTTTGCCACGAAGCTCGCTCTTTGCTGCACCCTTTGCCTTTAGGTAGCTCTTTCTTACGTATGGATAGAGCACGCGGCTTTCATTTTGGATGAGGTCTGGTAAGCTGTTGTTCATAGTATTTGGGAATTTATCGCCCTCAAATGGATCGACGGAGACGATTTGGTTTGAGTTGGTATTTGCCCAAAATAGACCAAATCTATTTGCGCCAAAGGTTTTGTTTTGGTCAAAAATGGTCTTTGTCACGCCCTCTATCTTGTTTGCCTGCGCTGCTGTGGCAGCAAGTGCAGAAAATTTTATAAAATCTCGTCTTTTCATATTTTCTCCCTTATGAAAATTTATTTTACTTTTTTGGCATTGTGTTGTAGGTATTTAAGCACTAAATTTAGGTCAGTTTCATCAAGTGCAACAAATTTCGCATCGACCATACCAGATAAATTTGCTGGCCACTGAGCGGCTGTAAAACTGTTTGGTTCGTGCAGTCTGTGACATGCTGAGCAGGTCTCTTCGTAAATTTTCTTTGCCTTTGCGTAAAGCTCTTTTTGGTTGCCACCAAGCGCGTCATTTGGCACTTCATAAATGCCATTAGCTTGATACCAAACCTCGCCGTAGTCATCTTCAAGATCTTTTACTTTTTTGAAATTTGCCTCGCTCTCGTTATCAAAAGCTACAAAGACTTCAGGATCTTCTACGCTTCTTTGAAGCTGGGCTAAGTAGTTTGCCGACACTACACCACTAACCTTGATCTTGCTTGTTTTATCGCCTTTTTCGACGACTTCAACTGGCGTTAAAACCTCGATCTTACCGATCATCTTGCCATCAAGTGTAATGTTTGCGTCTTTTGCGATCACATCAGCACCAAAGGCAAGACTACATGCTAGCACTGGGGCTAAAAATAGCATTTTCATTTGACAATCCTTAAAAAAAGAAATTAAATGAATTTTATAACCAGCACGCTTAAAATTATATTGCTATATTTTGAGAAAAGTGAGTATTTTAGGGGATTTGAAAGGGCTAAAGTAAATTTAAAGTTATAAAAATAGGGCGATTGCTCGCCCAAATTTACTTTAAGGATTATTTCTTCATCTGGATAGCAGTTTGTATCATCTCATCACTTGTCGTGATGCTTTTTGCGCTCGCTTCGTAGGCCTTTTGCGTGACGATCACCTCGCTTAGTGCTTGACCAAGATCGACGTTACTCATCTCAAGTTTATTTGCCAAAATTTGCGCCCCATAAACGGTTTCGCCAGCCTTGTTTTTGTAAAAAAATGGCTCGCCAGAGTTGGCTGTTGCTTCATAGAGATTGTCACCAACCTTTGCCACGCCTTGGTCATTTATAAAGTGGTAAAGCGCCACTTTTGCCACGGGGAATGCTCGAGTGTTGTCGAAATTTGCCATGATGTTGCCACGATCATCGACGCTATATTTTGATAAAAGCCCCTCAGCGTATCCATCTCTTTTTATGTTGAAGTCTTTTCTGGCGTTTGCTGAGCTTGTCATGCCGTTATAAACGTCCGCATCGCCGTCGCCTTCGAAGTTTAAATTTACGCCGCCAACGCTTGTTAGTGTATTTGCGATAAGCCTGCCGCTGCCATTAAATGTAAGCGAGCCCATCGCTGTGTTTTGCACGGCTCCGCTAGCGTCAGTTATCGTTGCCACCGCGTCCCAGATAGTCTGGTCGCCAGCTTGAGGGATCTGCTTGGTTAAATTTATAGTGACCAAACTCTTTGTGCCATCTGCGTTGTAGATATCAGAGGTTAGCTTTTCTTTGTTTGGCACTTCAACGAGCGAGGTGACTTCAGCATTTACCTCTAAATTTGCAAAATCCATAAATTTAAGGCTCTTGTCGTTTATCTGCCAAGTGCCGTCACCCTCGAGAGTGGTAGAAAACTCACTAAATTTACCATCGCCATCTTTTACTTTTACGACCACGCTGTCGCCAGCTTTTGCGCCAAGAGATGTGGTGCTTAGCGGGATCTGTCCGTTTAGTGAGATCGTCTTGTTTGTATTATCAAGCGTGTAGGCGTATTCGCTAGCCTCAAGGGCTGTCGTTTTTTTATCTGTTATGCGGCTTGAGTTTAGGTTGCCTTTTAAGCTGATATTTGTAGTAGCCTCAGCTGGCATAAATAAAAAATGAGGCAGTGTTATGCCCTTTTGCGAGCCAGGATCGCCCAGATTTAGCTCTTCTTGCGAGACTGTGTAAGCTTGTGGGGCGCTTGATGTTTGACCATATTTTTTAAGAGCGCTCGCACTTGGCGTGGTTGGAGTGAAATTTGCAAGCGTGCCAAGGAGTAAATTTCCCCTAGTATCTACTAAATTTCCAGCCGCATCTATGTCAAAAGTGCCTGTTCTTGTGTAGTAGTTTTTGCCTGTTTTATCGACAACGCCAAAGAAGCCATCTCCGCCTATGGCAAGGTCAAAGTTGTTATCAGTGCTTTGAAAGCTACCATTTGACATATCAAGTGCAGTCGTTTGCTTGGTAGCTCCAAGTCCCACTTGATCGCTAGTTGGGCCACTTCCTGCTGAGACTAGGTTTTGGTTTATTAAATTTTTAAACTCAGGGATTGAAGCTTTGAAACCGACATTGTTTATGTTTGAGATGTTGTTTGACCAAACATCCATGCCAAAGCTTTGCGTCTTGATGCCGCTAACCCCGTTGTAAAAACCTCTCATCATGGCTTTTAGCCCTCGTAATATTCAGATACTTTATCCATAGAAACGTATTCGCCAGCTACTTTCATCATAGCCTTGCCATCTACAAATTTCACCGCCTCGACTGGGTAGTTGCCTACTTGTGTTTTATACTCTTTGCCATCTTTTCCAGTGTAAGTCGCTGAAATGGTATATGAGCCATTTGGCACTTGATTGCCAGACGCGTCTTTGCCGTCCCAAGCTAGGTTATGAACGCCTGCATTTGTCTCGTTTAGATCAGTTGTTCTTACGACTTGACCATTTGCGTTTTTGACCTCGATTTTGCCATTTGCAAGATCTGTCTTAAAGTAAAGCGCAAATTTTGCATCTTTTTTCTCATCTGTTAGTGTAACTGCATTTGAGCCAGTTGAGACCATCTTGCCAAGGGCTGAGATAGCGTAGGCATTTGCGTTTGACTTTAGCTGACTTACTAGCTCTTTCATCGCTTTGTTTGTGTTCTCTTGCATCTCGACTGATGCTAGTTGGCTAGTTTGCGTTAGCATCTTTTCAGTATCCATAGGGCTTGTTGGGTCTTGGTACTGAAGCTCTGTCAAAAGTAGCTTCATAAATGCATCTTTGTCTAGCTGTCCATTTGGATTAGTTCCTGTGCTAGCTGCAGCGTCTTGTCTTGCTTTTGCCTTTTTCTCGGCGTTTTTTTGCTGCGTTGTTTGTGTAGTTATATCTGAAACTGAAGCCATAATCTCTCCTAAATATATCTTGGTATTACTAGCTCAAGCAAGCTTTGTTCCGCTTGGCCGTTTTCGCTCTCGTCGCTTTGATTTGAGCTATATTTGTTTTTTGCTTGTTCTCTTTTTTCTTGTCTTTGGTTTTGGTCTGAGAAATTCATCTCAAGTTCGGTAAATCCCATATTTACAAGGCTGTTTTTAAACTCGGCCTGGTTTTGTAAAAAGAGGTTCATCGTAGCCGTTGTAGAGTTAAAATTTACATGCAAATTATTGCCGCGATTAACCATCGTGATCTCGACCTCGCCTAAATTTAGCGGGTTAAGCGTGATGTTAAAGCGAGTGATCGGCGCTTTGTAGTTTTGCACCTGCTCTTTTAACGTAGAAGAGAAGTTGCTAAGCGTCTCTTTTATCTCTGCCTTTGTTTGAAGCTGGTGTTTAGCGCTGTTTGCGATATCTTTTACCATTTGATTTAGCTCTGATTTGTTGTCGCTGCTAAAGGTCTCCTCGCTTGGCTCAGCCTCGCTCATCTGCTCTCTTTCTGGAAAGAGTAGTGACTCAAGAGTTGGGGCTTTTTGTGCCTTTTGCTCGTGTAAATTTACCTTTACTTTTGGCTCTTTTGGCTGCTCATCTGGCTCAACATCCACTATCTCATCATCAAGCTTTACTTCACTATTATCTAGCTTTTTAGGCTCTTCTTTGACTAAATTTTTAACTTCGCTGACTGGATTTGCCACAACCTCTTTTAGCAAAGTATCAAGCTTTACGACCTCTTTTGGCTCGTTTTTGATGATAGTTTGCTCGACCTCGTTTTTTAGCTCTTTTAGGTAAAAAGGCTTGTCCTCAATCTTTATCGGCGTGAAAAATTCCTGCTTGCCTAAATTTTTAAACATCTCGTTTAGTTTTGGCACATCTTCGTTTGAAATTTCTATATTTTCAAGGCCAAGGTCAAATTTCTTAGCAAGGTCGATAAGATCGCTAACGCTTTTAACGTTGCTAAGCTCTTCGACGTTTTGGGGCACACTTAAGAAATTTGCTATTTTGTCGCTGAAATTTGGAAATTTGCTTACCTTTTCATTGCCGTTTAGTATCTCTAAAACTTGCAAAAGCTGCATGAAATTTGCATTTTCATAGAGCTCATTTTTTGTATCTTCGTCCAAATTCTCTTCAAGTGCGGCCGAAATTTTTGCCACGCTTTCGTTTTGCGCCTTTTCTATCGTCTCTTTTTGGATATCAACAGTTTTTACTATCTCTTTGACATCATTTTCGGTGATCTTTTGACCGCTATTTGCTTTGCTCGCAGCCGCATCCAAAACCATCGACAAAAACTCGCCATTGTTTTGAGACTTCTTCGCAGCTGCAGGCTTTTTAGTAGCCGCAGGAGCTAGCAAATCTACGTTGTTTTTCGCTGTGTAAGCTTGCATTTAATCCCTTTAAATTTAAAAACTTAACGCTTACATGCAAAATCTATTCCAAAAATTAATTTCTTGATATCAGCTTAAAATTTATAAAATTTTGGATATAATCTGCCCCTATTTAAAAACTAATGAAGCGAAAAATATCAAACTAATAAACGGAGAAAAATTTGGAAAAGATACGAAATATAGCCGTCATCGCACACGTCGACCACGGTAAAACAACAATGGTTGATGAGCTTTTGAAGCAGTCAGGAACATTTAACGAGCATCAAAATCTTGGCGAGCGTGTAATGGATAGCAACGACATCGAAAGAGAGCGTGGCATCACGATCCTTTCTAAAAACACCGCCATTCGCTACAAAGATACAAAGATCAACATCATTGACACCCCGGGCCACGCCGACTTTGGTGGCGAGGTAGAGCGTGTTCTTAAGATGGTTGATGGCGTTTTACTACTTGTCGATGCACAGGAAGGTGTTATGCCACAAACTAAATTCGTCGTCAAAAAGGCGCTATCTCTTGGACTTCGCCCAATCGTCGTCGTAAATAAGATAGATAAACCAGCTGGCGATCCAGACCGCGTTATAAATGAAATTTTTGACCTTTTTGTCGCACTTGACGCAAACGACGAGCAGCTAGAATTTCCAGTCGTTTATGCAGCTGCAAAAAATGGCTACGCAAAGCTAAAACTAAGCGATGAAAACAAAGATATGCAGCCACTTTTTGAGACTATCCTAGCTCACGTACCAGCTCCAAGTGGTAGCGATGAGAACCCACTTCAGCTTCAAGTTTTCACGCTTGATTATGACAACTATGTCGGCAAGATCGGCATTGCGAGGATTTTTAACGGCAAGATAGCTAAAAACCAAAACGTTATGCTTGCAAAGGCTGATGGCACAAAGACAACTGGTAGAATTTCAAAACTCATCGGCTTTATGGGACTTGACAGGATCGATATAAACGAGGCTGGCACTGGCGACATCGTAGCGATCGCTGGCTTTGACGCGCTTGATGTTGGCGATAGCGTCGTTGATCCAAACAACCCTCATCCGCTTGATCCTCTTCATATCGAAGAGCCAACACTTAGCGTTGTATTTTCTGTAAATGATGGCCCACTTGCAGGCACTGAGGGCAAACACGTCACATCAAATAAGATCGATGAGCGCCTTGCAAACGAGATGAAGACAAATATCGCGATGAAGTATGAAAACATCGGCGAGGGCAAATTTAAAGTAAGCGGCCGCGGTGAGCTTCAGATCACCATTTTGGCTGAAAATATGCGCCGCGAGGGCTATGAGTTTTTACTTGGCAGACCTGAGGTCATCGTAAAAGAGATAAACGGCGTAAAGTGCGAGCCATACGAGCTTTTAGTGATCGACGCGCCTGATGATACGACAGGCACAGTCATCGAAAAACTTGGCAAAAGAAAGGCTGAAATGGTCTCTATGAACCCAACAGGCGACGGCCAAACAAGGATCGAATTTGAGATCCCAGCTCGCGGACTTATTGGTTTTAGAAGCCAGTTTTTGACTGATACAAAAGGCGAGGGCGTTATGAACCACAGCTTTTTGGAGTTTAGGCCACTTAGCGGCACCGTCGAGCACAGAACAAACGGCGCACTAGTTTCTATGGAAAACGGCGTAACGCTTGCTTATTCGCTATTTAACTTGCAAGATCGTGGCGTGCTATTTCTTGATCCGCAGGCAAAAGTCTATGTGGGCATGATCATCGGCGAGCACAGCCGTCCAAACGACCTTGATGTAAATCCTATCAAGGGCAAAAACCTAACGAACGTGCGTGCAAGCGGTAGTGACGATGCGATCAAGCTAGTACCGCCTAGAAAGCTAAGCCTTGAGCGCGCGCTTGAGTGGATAGAGGACGACGAGCTAGTCGAGGTTACACCTATAAATATCCGCGTTCGCAAGCGCTATTTAGACCCAACAGAACGCAAAAGAAAAGCAAAACTATAATCAAAATTTGCTAGCAAATTCCCTTTGGTGCCAGCCAAAGGGGCTAGCAAGTGAAATTTAAAATCTAAAATTTTTCTACTTTGAATATCAACTAAATTTCAAATTTTATCGCTTTAAATTTAGGCACTTGCTTAAGTGGTTTCTGCGGTTGTGCTTGGGTTAAATTTAGCTAGTTTTTGGCTTTTGCTGAAATTTATTTGCTCTGACGGAGTAAATTTAGTTGCTTTGAATTTTTACTTTTGCTTGTGAAAATTTGCGGTGGATTTTGCGATGGCACGTGGGTTAAATTTAGTTTTTCATCGCACTAAATTTTGCAGGCTAAATTTGGAATTATATGGCAGCCATATTTTAAAATTTTAAAAACGCTTGCTCGTGAAAATCGTAAATTTGCTCTGAAATTTCAGAAAGCGAGTTAAATTTGATCAAATTTGGCTTTTGATTTGCCCTAAATTTGTAAATTTATATATGTATGTGAAGTAAAATTTAGCCGTTTTAAATTTAAAAGAGTAGGGCGCAAATTTAACTAGCGGATCTTTTTTAGTTTGGATTTTGAAATTTTATAAATTTTTGATGGTATATCTTCAAAAAAGTGCTCATCAACAACTTCATCAGCCACGCTTCTAGCCCAAATTTCATCAAATTTCATGCCATTTTTGTTTGCGCTACTTGAATAAAGCCAGTCAAATTTGCTTAGGAATTTCTCGTGTTCGCACTCTTTTACGACTCTGATCGCCTTTAAATTTGGATATAAAAATGTCGTCTTTTTTGAGCGACGGATGAAATTTTTATATTTTTTTGGCACTCTTGCAAGCTCACGTAAAACGCTAAATTTAGCTGTCGTGATGAGGCATGGTTTGCCTTCATTTCGCATTTTGGCGTGGTTTATCTCCTTGTAGTCCTTGCTTAAAAAGCCAGCTGTCGTGTCAGTTTGTGCTAGGTATATCATCTCTCTTCTTTGAAAGTAAAAATATGCAAGATATGATGAGAGCAAAGCCCAAAAAATCCCAAAAGACGAACTTCGTCCCAAGCCAAAAGTAGCCAAAAAAGGCCGCACTTAATGGCTCTACGCAGGCTATCATGCTAGCTTTCGAGGCGCCTATGAGCTTAACTCCAGTCATATAAAAGCTAAATGCAAATATCGTGCCAAGCGTGATGACAGCGAAAAATGCTAGCCACTGCGCCGTGCCACTAAGCCCCGCGAACTCCCACACTCTCATATAAAGGCAAAGCACCACGCCACCTATGACCATGCCCCAGCCAAGCGTGAGTGCGACTGAGTATTTGGCATTTAGCCTTGTGGGGGCAAGGTTGTAAACGCAGACGCAAACAGCACTTACTAAGCACCAAAATAGCGCCTTTGGCGAGATGACAAGAGCTGAAATTTGAGCGTGCGTGGCTAGGGAAAAGACCCCAAGCATTGCGCAGAGTAGGGCTAAAATTTCAAGCGGCCTTGGCGCTCGTCTCTCTTTTAGGCAGATGATGGCTAGGATGAGAACTGGGGCGGTGTATTGAATGACGGTCGCAACTGCGGCATTTGAGAGCTCTATCGAGTAAAAATAAGCATACTGCGTCATCATGAGCCCAAGTATGGCATATATAAGAAGCTCTGCTAGCAGTTTTACGTCAGTAAGTGGTGCAAAAACGGCTTTTTTAGCCTTAAAAGCATAGTAGAGCACGATAAAAGCGCCAGCTAGCAAGAGCCTATAAGGTACTAAAAAATCAGCGCTTATGCCCTGCGAGAAGAGATACTGCCCGCAAACTCCGCTAAACCCCCAAAGTACGCCACCAACTAGCGTAAGAAGCACTCCAAGTTGATGGCTGGACATTAAATTTATCTATCTTTATGTAGCTGGGCGTCTTTGCCGTAGTGCGGCGAATATGGGCCATAAAGTATGCAATCACGGCAGTTTCTTGAAAACAAGTATGCGTCAGCTCTCACTGCTAGGTCGTACGATCTATCTGAGATGGTGTTTGCCACCTGCGTGATGACAGCTGAGACTAGCATGCCAAGCAGGCTGTTTTGCCCGCTCCCGCTATCCTCTGCGGCTTCTGCTTCACCCTGCCAGAGTGTAGCACCACTTTTTATATCAACTAGCTTTGCCTCAAGGACGACCTTTGTCGAGCTAGAGACGATGACATAACTTGTGCCGTAGTCTTTTATGTTTATGTAAAGCACGCTATCGGCGTGAAAAATTTTATCAAGCTTATTTAGTGGCACGGCTGCTATCTCGCCTGGCTCAGTGATGCCATTTTGCTTAAATGTATCATTTACAAGAGCCACTGGAAATACATAGTATCCAGCCTCGCTAAGTGGGGCTACTGAGTTAGCTAGAACGGCCGCTGAGCCAGCAACCTCGGTGCTATCGTTTGTTGGCATTAGCACTAAGATGGAGCGTGGTTTTTTTTGTAAAAAGGCTGAGTAGTCGTATGGCTCAGGCTCTTTGAAAGAACAACCCGCAAAAAATATCGCAAGAAGCGCGAAAACTATAAATTTCAGGCTATTTTTCATCTTTCGCTCCCTCTTTTTTGCTCTGCTTTTTAGGAGTTAAATTTTTAGAGCCTTTGATGAAATTTATAAATTCTCTTGACTCTGGGAAATTCTCTACTTCTTTGTCAAAATTTGCATTTGCAGCGCCTAAATTCCCATTATTTAAGTATAAAAGTCCAAGGTGCGCATAAAGCCCTGGCGCAACCTTGTAGCCCCTTTGGGTCGAGGTTTGCACCAAATTTTCTAAGCGTGAAATTTGCTCGGTTGCGTCGCCATCTTCGTTTAGATAGCCATATAGCGAGCTGCTATATGTGCCGTTCCAGTAGTAAAGCGACCTTGGGCCACCTGCGTTGCCACATCCAGCTAGCAATATCGCGAAAAGTGCAAGGCTGGCAAGCCCTATTTTACTTGCCATGCTCCGCTTTCTATGCCATTTACTAGGTTATTTACCGCTTCAACTATCGCTAGGCTTAACACCTTGCCATTTAGCGTAGAGTCATATCCTGCGGTGCCGCCAAAGCCGATGATCTCTCTGTTTGAGAGAGTGTATTCGCCAGCGCCGCTAACTGAATATACAACTTCAGCTGTTTTGGTATCGACAACGTTTAAATTTACCTTTGAGTAGGCGGTTTGCTTTTTACCTCTGCCAAGTATGCCAAATAGCTCGTGATCGCCTGTTGTTTTGCGGCCAAACTCAGTCACATCGCCAGTTATGACGTATCTTGAGCCTTTTAAATTTTGAGCCTCTTTGCTTAGCTCGCTCTCTTGTTTGAGGACTGACATATTTGATCTCTCA
Organism: Campylobacter concisus; assembly: GCF_003048835.2. Taxonomy (NCBI): domain Bacteria; kingdom Pseudomonadati; phylum Campylobacterota; class Epsilonproteobacteria; order Campylobacterales; family Campylobacteraceae; genus Campylobacter; species Campylobacter concisus. Next base: position 91,822 of record NZ_CP060705.1, read on the forward strand.
AGCACCGAAAATCTACCGCTTTGCTGTAAATTTGTGATTAGGATGCTTTGCGCTTGGTTGCCAAGTCTATCTTCGTTATCACTAAAAACGCCACTATTGTAGCTTGATTGGTTATTAAAGCGGCCAATAGAAACTGAGACTTTTTTGCCGTTATAAACTGAGCCGTAGCTTGCTACTTTTGGAGTTTCTACCACTCTTGAGCTTTCGCTTGCACATCCAGCAAAAAGTGCTGCGATCACTAGAGCTGCACTAAATTTTAAAACATTTTTCATCTTTATCCTTTGTGACAAAATCGTGTGTATATTACTACTTTTTTTTAAATGGCTCGAAATTTCATCCACGTGCCATTTGCGTATCTGCGCACAAAGAGCACCGCCTTTACCGCCCAGTCGGCAAACATCGCAAACCAAGTGCCTATCATACCAAGATCAAACGTGAGCGCAAATATATAAGCTAGCACGATCCTGCAGGTAAACATGCAGGCTAAATTTACTATCATCGGATATTTTGCGTCCCCAGCAGCTCGAAAAACGGTCGGATAGGTGTAGGCAAGCGGCCAGATGAGGCACATCGCGATGCCGTGATACCAGACGATCTGCCTTGTTAAATTTATGGCCTCGCTTGAGAGATTATAAACGCCAAGCAGCGGCTCAAGAAGCAGTAAAACTACAGCCGTGCTAAAAAGCTGCACGATGTAGATGCTTAGCATCGATTTTCTCACGTAAAATTTAGCCTGATTAAAGTCATTTGCACCGATGCATCTAGCCACGACGACGCTTAGACCTGTGCCTATCGCCATGCCAGGGAGCACCTGAAACATCACGATCGTCCCGCCCACGGCATTTGCAGCGATGCTTGCCGTGCCAAAGAGCGAAACAAGGCTCAAAACGATGATACGACCCACATAAAACATCGAATTTTCAAAGCCATAAGGCACGCCGATATTTAAAATTTTCTTGATGATCTCGTAGTCAAATTTATAGACAAGGCTCTTTCTTATGTGAAGTTTTAGCTTGATATCAAGTAGTAGATAGACGATGACAAAGCAAGCGATCGCTCTTGCTATGAGCGTGCTAATGGCGATGCCAAGCACCCCTGTGTGAAATGTGTAGATGCTAATGGCAGTTAGCAGCACATTTAGTAAATTTGCAGCCGCCATGATATACATAGGTAGCTTTGCGTTTGACATCGTGCGAAAGATCGCCGCAGCTGCTGCATAGACTGCTAGAAAGGGCGCTGAAATGGCGGAGAAAACGAGATAGTGGCTAGCATCACTCCTTACTTGCTCGCCGATATCGCCAAAGACTTTATCTAAGATGAGGTCTTTTAAAAGGATAATGGCAATGGCTATAAATATGGCGAAAATTAGGCTAAACCAAACTAGCTGATCGGCGGTATTTCTGGCATTGCCACTTTGTTTGCTACCTAGATACTGGCTAGCGACCACCGAGCCACCAGTGGCTATGGCGGTAAATATGCTAATAAATAGCGCCATGACAAACTCCACAAGGCTTACCGCACTTACCGCACTTTCGCTAACACTTGCTGCCATTAGCGAGTTTGCAAGCCCTAGGCTGTACTCTAAAAACTGCTCTACGGCGATAGGGAAAAATAGCCTTGCAAGGTCGGCATTTGAGAAAAATCTCTGCTCGTTTGTCAAATTTTTCAAATTTCATCCCCTTTGTAAAGTGTGGGTAAATTATAAATTTTAAAAGGTGAAAAGGCTATAAATTTTGGGTCTTATTTATTGACAAATTTGTCTTAAAGGGAGTAAAATCACGCCAGTTCTAAGTTTTAGAAAGACCTTTTTTGGATACAAAATGCACTCAATCGGAATCGATATAGGCTCAACATCTGCAAAAGTAGCAGTCATGGAAGCTAGCGGCGAGATAAAGGAGCTATTTTTACTCCCAACTGGCTGGAGCAGCGCAGATACGGCCATGCTTATAAAAGAGCGAGTTTTAGCTTTAGGCCTTGGCGAGCTTTATTTTGTAGCGACAGGCTACGGCAGAGTCTCAGTGCCATACGCTGATAAAACGCTTACAGAGATCACCTGTCACGCACTTGGGGCGCACTACTTTTGCAAAAGCGACTGCACCGTTATAGACGTGGGCGGCCAAGATACGAAGGCTATCAAGATTGAAAATGGCTCAGTGACGGACTTTACAATGAATGATAAATGCTCAGCCGGCACTGGTAAATTTCTTGAAGTGATGTCAAACCGCCTTGGAGTTAGATTTGATGAGCTTACACGCCTTGCTAAAAATAGCGACAAAGATATCGCCATAAGCTCGATGTGCACGGTCTTTGCGGAGTCTGAGATCATAAGTCTCATCGCTCAAAACGTCTCACGAGAAAATATCGCAAAAGCGGTGATCGTCTCAGCTATAAATAAAATTTCAAATTTGGTCAAAAAACAGGCAAATACGAGCTATTTTCTAAGCGGTGGCTTTAGTAAGAGCGAGTATGTGAGAGAAAATTTAGAAGCGTGCTTGCAAGCTAGCGTCACCACGCACAAAGACGCGATCTACTGCGGTGCGATCGGCGCTGGCCTTGCAGGGATAAGAAATTTAAGGAGAGAAGATGGCAATAAATGAGAGTATGAATTTGAGCGAAATTTTCGCTACTTATGACAGCGCTAAGAAAAATTTAGCCCAAAACGTCGAAGCGGTCAAAAATAGCGGTCAAAAGATCGCAGCGATATTTTGCACCTACACGCCAAGAGAGCTCATCCACGCGGCAAATGCCTATAGCGTGAGTGTCTGCGCTACTGGCGATAATGCGGTAGTTGAGGGCGAAAAGTACCTGCCTAAAAACCTCTGTCCGCTCATAAAGGCAAGCTATGGCTTTGCTAAGGCAAACAAGTGCCCATTTGTGCGAAACTCCGATATCGTTATCGGCGAAACGACGTGCGACGGCAAGAAAAAGATGTATGAGCTAATGGGTGAGTTTAAAGATGTCCACGTCATGCACTTGCCACATTTCAAGAGCCAAAAGAGCCTAGAGCTTTGGCAAGATGAGGTTAGGGAGCTAAAGGAGCGGCTGGAGGCTAAATTTGACGTGAAAGTGAGCGATGAGGAGCTAAAAAACTCTATCAGGCTATTTAACAAAGAGCGCGAACTGATGGGCGAAATTCAAAATTTCATGAAGCTAACGCCACCACCAATGAATGGCAAAGAGCTTCACGCACTGCTATATGGAAATGGCTTTATATTTGATAAAAAGGAGCAGATAAGCGACCTTGAGATCATCGTAAATAAGCTAAAAGAGTGCGTGAGAGACAAAATTTCACCCGTGCATAAGGACGCCAAACGCATCATCATCACAGGCTGTCCAAGTGGCGGGGTCTATGACAAGATCGTGCCAGCCATAGAAGAGGCAGGCGGCGTCGTGGTAGCTTACGAAAACTGCACTGGAACTAAAAACTTTAGCAACCTTGTCGATGAACAAGACGATCCAATCAGCGCCATAGCAAAGCGCTACATGGCTATACCTTGCTCGATCATGTCGCCAAATAAAGATAGAGAAAATGTGCTGCAAGAGATGATAAAAGAGTATAAGGCGGACGGCGTGATCGACGTTGTGTTGCAAGCCTGTCACACCTACAACGTAGAAACGACCAATATAAAAAGGGCATGTAGCGACGTAGATACGCCTTATATGGCGCTCGAGACGGACTTTTCTACAAGCGATGCTGGGCAGATCAAGACAAGGCTCGAGGCATTTATAGAGATGCTTTAGGATAAATTTGGCGTCTGGCTTTTTGAGGCGAGCGCTAAATTTAAAGAGCAGGGGGGGCTAAATTTAGCTTTAAATTTAAAGTGGCTGACTTGAAATGGTGAAATTCACAAGTCAGCTAAAGCGAATGAAATTTATTATTTGGCTTGCTTAATAGAGCAAAAGCCACCATGCAGAGTTATTCCTATTTATGTATCGTCTATGTTGATAATCGTAAAGAACAGAATTCCATTTTTCATTGCCATTTTTCATTTTATCGTTATATTCTTTTGTCTTTTCTCTATCGCCTAAATTTTTATACATGTCACGTAGATCTCTACATATATAGGCACTTTTTAGTTCATTACAACCATATTCAAGCATTTTTACATCTGCTTTTGACTCAGAAAGTGCTTTTGCATAGTCAGAATAAATAGATTTAGTATTTCCATCTTTCTTCGCAAAATAAACTATTTTCCATTTTATCAAATCAAGAGCTGGTATATTGCATGCTGGAGCAAATTTTTTATCATAACAATACTCTGGAATAGTTTTTTCATAATAATTTATAACCTTTTTAAGATCTTTACTCTTTAATGCTTCTAATTTTTCTAATGCTAAACAACCTAGATCGTTACCTTGATCTAAGCACCAATATTTTGCTTTTTCAGTGCCAATTTTTTGTGTATTGGTTTCTATAAGCTTTTTATCGGCGCTATAATCATAATTTGGCTTTTCTCTACTACTCCCAAAGCCCCAAGCATATACGCTACTTGTGGCTAACACGCTGGCTAAGACTGAAGCTAAAATTTGCTTTTTCATCTTTCTACTCTCCTTTTTGGTTTAAAAAGGCATTCTACCCCCCCCCTCGTGCTTAAAATAAATTTTAAAAGGGTGCAGGCCCATGAAAAAGTATAAATTTAGTGTCTGAGTGTCTGCTAAAATGTGCAGAGTATGTCAAGCAGTCTGCCAAGCTTTTGCATATCGTTTAAAAAAAGCTGGTTTGGTTTTTGTGTAAATTCTTTAGCTTCTTCTAGGATTTTGGGCTCAGAGATATTGTAAGTAAACTCCTTTTTCAGGATCTTTGCACCCTTTTTATAAACAAATTTTGCCTCGATAAAACTTGCAAAAAAGCTATCATCTCTTAAATAGTAGTTGGTGGTGGCATTTACAAAAACTGGCTTTTGAGCTAAAAACTCGCCACAAACGCCATTTGGTGATCTAAATTTAACACTCTCAACCACGTCAGGCCTTATCTCGTAAAACCTTATCTCGCTAGATTTTTTAAGAGCCAAAACGTCACTAGCTTTGTTTAAATTTATAGAGGCGCTATCAGCTTCTATGACGTTTATAACGCCATTTACGAGAGAATAAGCACTTGTAGTTTTATTTTGATCAAGAAAATTTACCATGCCAAAAAATGGCACACTAGCATTTTTATCAGCCAAATTTGGCACGCTTTTTATGAGTAGTTGCTGCTTTTCGCCGCTTAGCTCAAAGTAGCTCACCATGATGGAAATTTCATCCTTTTTGCTAGGCGTCTTTTGCGAGCAGCCAGCAAAAAAGAGTATTGCAAGCAGCAAAACTACTAAATTTCTCATTTTATAAAGTAATCACCATCAAAGCTTACAAGCGAGTATTTTCTCTCATTGCCGATACTCTCTTTAAGCTCCTCAATGCTTAAAAACTCCAAGCTGTCAGCTCCGATGTACTCTCTGACCTCTTCTACGCTTTTTTTGGCGCTTATTAGCTCCTCAAAGCTTGGTGTATCTATGCCATATCGCTCAGGATACTTGAGCTCAGGGCACGCAACTCTGAAGTGAATTTCTTTCGCCCCTGCGTGTCTTAAAAGATCGACCACCTTTTTAGAAGTGGTGCCACGAACGATGCTATCATCGATCACGACGATGCTTTTGCCCTCTAGCACGCTTGACATTGGGTTTAGTTTTAGTTTGACCTTTAAATTTCTCATCTCTTGACTTGGCTCGATAAAGGTTCTGCCCACATAGTGATTTCTAGTGATGGCTAGCTCAAATGGAATTTTGCTCTCGTTTGCGTATCCAAGCGCTGCTGGCACGCCGCTATCTGGCACAGGCACTACAAAGTCAGCCTTTACCTTGCTCTTTCTAGCAAGCACCTCGCCCATCTTTTTTCTCACTTCATAGACGCTTTTGCCCTCTATAACGCTATCTGGGCGCGCAAAGTAGATGTACTCAAAGGCGCAAACTCTAGGCTCTGGCTCGAAAATCTGCAAGCTTTGAAACTCGCTCTTGCCATGCTCAAAAACTATCATCTCGCCAGGTCTAACATCTCTTATAAATGTCGCTCCCACAAGGTCAAACGCGCAAGTCTCGCTAGCTACGATATATCCGCCGTCCTTTAGCCTGCCAAGGCTTAGCGGCCTAACACCCCAGCGGTCTCTGATGGCAAAAGTCTTGTGGCGTGACTGCACGAGCAAGCAGTAAGCGCCTTTTATCTTGTCAAGTGCTGCGATGATGCGATCTTGTAGGTGTTCGTCGTGGTTTCTTGCGATGAGGTGGATGATGTTTTCTGTGTCCATATTTGTCTGAAATATCGCGCCATCTTTGATGAGCTCGTCTCTAACCTCGTCTTTATTGACTAAATTTCCGTTGTGAACGATCGAGATTTGACCTAGGGCGTAGTTGGCGGCTATTGGCTGGGCGTCACGGCCTGAGTTTTTGCCAGCTGTCGCGTAGCGGTTGTGACCGATCGCCATGTCGCCTTTTAGTGAGCTCAATATCTCCTCGTTAAAGACATCAGTGACTAGGCCGTTGCCCTTGTGGGTAGAGATTTCGCCGTCGTTGCAGACGCTGATGCCACTTGCCTCTTGACCGCGGTGTTGCATAGAAAATAACGCATAATACGCCGTTTTCGCCGCATCTTTAGAATTTATGATACCAACTATCGCACACATCTTTTATCCTCTTTTCATCTTTTTAAATTTCATCTTTACAGTTAAATTTCATAGCCAACGCTAAGCACTTTTTGTAAGTGGCGTGTTATCAAAATTCTGACACATTCGCCGCTATTTGCACCATTTATAATAATCCACATGCGCTAAAACTAAATTTTATCATCTCAAATCAAACTCGCCAGCTCTTAAATTTTGGCGATTTTCGCGCTCTGGCAGGTAGAATTTATCGCCAAATTCTAGCTTGTAGATCTGCGCGTCATCAAGACTAAATTTAATCATCAAGCCCCAAACTATCGTCTATTGAGTAAAGGCCACTGCTTTGATCTTTTAGCCAGATGGCAGCCTTGATCGCACCTTTTGAAAAGGTCGCTCTGCTAGTTGCCGTGTGGTTTAGCTCGATAAATTCGCCGTCATTGTAAAAGCCAACCGTGTGACGACCAACCACGTCGCCTCCACGAAGTGCCATAACTGCGATCTCGTCTTTGCTTCTTGCGCCCACCATGCCAGCTCTGCCTGTTACTAAAACATCTTTTAAATTTAGATCTCTTGCCTCTGCCACGCAACCAGCCAAGGTCATCGCAGTGCCGCTTGGAGCGTCCTTTTTGTGTCTGTGGTGCTGCTCGACGATCTCTATATCAAATTCTCTTAAAACTTTCGAAGCTATCCTTGCTATGCGGTTTAATACTGCTACGCCTAGACTCATGTTTGTTGCGTAGAGTATTGGCATAGTGCCTGATGCTAGGTGAAGCAAGTTTTTCTCGTCGTCATTTAGTCCAGTCGTGCCGATGACTAATGGTTTTGGGTTGGTTCTAGCGTAGTTTAGTAGTGCTACGGTCGCCTCTTTTTGGCTAAAGTCGATGATGACGTCGCACGCTTCAAAAAATTTAGCAAAGTCATTTGTTAAAAGCTCATTGCTTAAATTTTCAACCTCATTTTTTTGGCTAAATGCAACACTTAAAAGCGCATTTTTCTCATCTTTTAAACAAGATATGATACTTTGAGCCATCTTGCCGCTAGCGCCGTAAAGTCCTATTTTTACCAAAATTTATCCTTTGATTTTTGGTTGAAATTTAACATAAAATTTATTATAGAGAGATTACGAAATGGCTTTTGAAAAGGGCTACTTGTAGCTAGAATTTAATTAAAAATTAATTATTAGACGCTCCCACTTTTGTCTATTTTGTGCAAAAAGGCGGCTAAGCTCTGTCTTAGAGTTATTTTCTTTTAAAAGAGGTGTTCTGATTAGCTTAAAAATCAATCATTTTTAAAAATAAATTTTGCTAAAAATGGTTTATTTTAAAAGAGAAATTTAGCCAAAAATTTGGCTAAATTTGAGTATTAATGTAAGCTTTCTATGTAGCTCATAGCGCTAAGTGCAGCCACAGCGCCATCACCTGCTGCTACGATGACTTGTTTTGGAGCGTCCTCTCTGATATCGCCTGCTACAAAGAGCCCTTTTAGGCTAGTTTGCATCTTAAGGTTAGTCTTTACCTGTCCGCCGTCAGCCATTTCGCAGATAAATTTGCCGTTTTCATCTTTTAAAATTTCATTATTTACATTTAGTCCGACAAAAGTGAAAATTCCCGGCACATCAAGCACGCGCTCGCCATTTTTAGTATCAAGCACGATCTTTGTTAGACCCATTTTATCGCCAAGCGCCTCTTTTACAGTCGCACTTGTTATAAACTCGATCTTCTCATTTTTTCTAGCTTTTTCAACGGTTGTTGGCGCTGCTCTAAACTCGTCGCGTCTATGCACAAGGTAAACTTTTGAGCAGATATTTGCTAGATAAAGTGCCTCTTCTACGGCTGTGTCGCCACCGCCAAGCACGGCTACCTCTTTGTTTTTGTAAAAGAAGCCATCGCATGTTGCGCATGTGCTAACGCCTTTGCCAAAGAACTCGTCCTCGCCCTTAAAGCCAGCGCGTCTTGGGGTTGAGCCAGTAGCTACGATGACAGCCTTTGCCTGCTCGCTCTTACCGCCTTCAAGCAAAATTTCAAAGCTGCCGTCGTTATTTTTTCTAACGCCAACGATATTTGCCCACTTATGAACTAGTCCAAATGCACTGCACTGCTTCCACCAAGTGCTCATAAAGTCAAAACCGCTCTCGCCAGGGGCTTTTTGACCTGGGTAGTTTTCTATCTCTGAGCTAGAGGTGATCTGACCGCCAGGCTCGCCTTTTTCAAACATTACAACATTTTTTAATCCGCCTCTAGTGGCGTAAAGTCCGGCGCTTAGTCCTGCTGGACCGCCTCCGATGATCGCTAAATCAAGCATAAATTTCCTTTATTCTAAAACATTTATGGACGAATTTTGTTTGTAAATTTCGCCCCTTTGATGAACTATCTCAACACTGCTAGGAAGCTTTGTGATGCTTAAATTTCGCATCAGCTCTAAGACTGTATTTACATCAGAGCTTATGTATTTTAGTGTTGAGTTTGACTCATATCTTTTTTGAAAGATATCGATTGCTACAACTGTTTCATTTTTGGTTGGTAAAATTTCGTCTAATTTTGATTGATTTGAACTGAAGATTAAAAGCGTGTATTTTGGCTCTTTTGGAGTGAAAATTTCGCTTTTTTCGTAAAAAACTAGCTTCGCAAAATCAACAAATTTATATTGTGAAAAACGATAGTTGCTATACGCAAATGCAGCCGCTATCATAGCTGCACCAAAAAATGAACCAAATATATAAGTAAGAGGAAGCAGACTTCCTCTTCTTTTTTCGCTCATTAAAGAAGCGAATTTAGTTTGTCGGTTAGGGCTTGTTTTGACTGCGCACCGACCATTTGCTCAACTAGCTCGCCATTTTTGAAAAATAGCAATGTTGGGATCGATCTGATGCCAAACTCAACTGCAAGATCTTGCACTTCATCAGTATTTACCTTGCAAATTTTCGCTCTGCCCTCGAAGTCTTCAGCAAGCTCTTCGATCACTGGAGCTAGCATACGGCAAGGTCCGCACCATGGAGCCCAGAAATCTACTAGAGCAACGCCTTCTTTTGTTACATCAAAATTTTCTTTTGTGAGTTCGATGTATTTTCCCATTTGTTCTCCTTATTTTCAAGATGTGGCAATTATACAAAATCAAATTTAAATTTTAGATAAATAATAAATTTTATTATAAACTAATATTTTCTATCAACTCAAAATTTTCATTTTTTACAACAAGCAGGTCGAGCTGAAAGTCCCTGTTTGGCTCATTTTTCATCATATAAAAATTTATCGTTTTCAAAATTTTCATATATTTCGCCTTGTTTAGACGGTACTGGGCCTCGTATTCTCCGCTGGTTGCTTTTACCTCTATAAAGTGCAAAATTTTATCACTTCCAAGCGCAATGATGTCGATCTCGCCAAATTTAGAGTGGAAATTTCTCTCTAAAATGACAAAATCAAGCTTACGCAAAAATTCGCACGCCCTATCTTCAGAGCTTTTGCCAAAGAGATACTCTTTTAGCCCCAAGCTACTCCTCGATCCTCATCATAAATGGCTCTTCTTTTATATACTCTTGCTCTTTTAAAAGCTCTATCGTTCGCTTCGCATCGGCTTCCAAGCTCGTGTGCGTCGTGAAAAATAGCACGGCATACTCGCTCTCATCTTTTGGCTTTTGTAGCAAGCTATCTATCGAGAGATTATTTTCGCTCATTAAATTTGTTATCTTTGCTAGCACGCCCATCTTATCTTCGACTTTTAGTCTAAAGTAGTATTTCGTCTTTATCCTGTCGCGATCAAGCAGCTCTAAGGTGTTTAGCTCAAATGGCGCTTTGTATCCAAGCATAGGCGACTTGCTATCTCTTGCGATATCGATAAGATCGCTAATTACTGCGCTTGCTGTTGCGTCGCCGCCAGCTCCTGGACCATAGTACATCGTCTCACCAACGACCTCTCCAACAACGCTGATCGCATTTGTCACGCCACTTGCCTTTGCTATCATTTTATTTTGTGGCACAAGCGCTGGATGTACGCGTAGCTCGACTTTACCTTCGCTTTTTTTGGCGATGGCTAAAAGTTTTATTGAGTATTCAAAGTCTTTTGCGAAAAATATATCTTCTGGCGTGATGCCTTGAATCCCTTCTATCAAGATATCTTCTGGATCGCCGTGCACGCCGTAAGCGATGCTAGCAAGGATGAGAAGCTTGTGAGCCGTGTCAAATCCACCCACGTCAAAAGTAGGATCAGCCTCGGCATATCCAAGCTCCTGCGCCTTTTTAAGCGCGTCTTTAAAATTTGAGCCTTCATTCATCATCGAGGTTAGGATGTAGTTGCTCGTACCATTTAGTATGCCATTTATGCTTAAGATGTGGTTGGCGCTAAGCCCTTCTCTTAAGGCTCTAATGATCGGTATGCCACCAGCCACGCTTGCTTCAAAGCCAAATGGCGTGTTTTTGGCTAAATTTTGTAAAGCGTATCTGTGGTATGCTAAAAGTGCTTTGTTTGCAGTGACGACTGCTTTTTTGCGCTTTAAAATTTCGCTCACCACTCTAAAAGGCTCTTCAATACCGCCCATAAGCTCGACAAAAACGTCGATATCATCGCGGTTTATGACGCTATTTATATCATCAGTCAAAGGGATGCCAGCATCTCTTTTTTTATTTAAATTTCTGACCACTCCAACGACTGGCACTATCTCTTCGCCACATCTTGCTGCGATTAGCTTTTTGTTTTTTAGTAAAATTTTTGCGACCGACTCACCAACGGTTCCAACGCCCAATATCGCTACATTCATTCAAATTCTTTCAAATATTTTTTTATATTTCTTGCTGCTTGCCTTATCCTATTTTCGTTTTCGATAAGAGCTAAGCGTACATAGTCGTTTCCGCCCTCGCCAAAACCAATGCCCGGGCTAACGGCGACTGATGCCTTTGTAAGAAGCTGCTTTGAAAACTCAAGACTGCCTAAGTGGCTAATCTTTGGTGGAAGTTTCGCCCAGATAAACATACTGGCATTTGGCTTTTTAAGCTCCCAACCAGCCTGAGCAAAGGCCTCTATCATCACATCTCTTCTTTTTTCATAAATTTGGCGTATCTCTTCAACGCAGCTTTGGTCGCCGTCAAGCGCTACTGTGGCTGATACTTGTATCGGCGTAAACATGCCGTAATCAACCCATGATTTTATCTTTTTAAGTGCGGCGCAAAGCCTCTTGTTTCCGCACATAAAGCCAACTCTCCAGCCAGCCATGTTGTAGCTCTTTGAAAGAGTGTAGCACTCGACTGCGACGTCTTTTGCCCCATCTACTTCAAAGATGCTTGGCGTTTTGTAGCCATCAAATGTAAGATCTGCGTAGGCGATATCTGAGATGATGTAAAATCTCTCTTGCTTTGCAACGCTTACAAGACGCTCGTAAAAGCTCTTTTGCACGGTCACGGTCGTTGGATTGTGAGGGAAATTTACAACCACATATTTTGGTTTTGGTGAGCTTGCATGTATCGTCTGGATCAAATTTTCAAAAAATTTATTCTCGTCAAGCTCAAATTTATCGTTGTAGTGAAGTGGCATCTTTGCGACACTTCCGCCAGCAAATAAAAACGCTTGCGTGTGTATCGGATATGCAGGATCAGGCACGATAGCCACATCTCCTGGGTTTATTATGGCTTGAGCAAGATGCACAAAGCCCTCTTTGCTACCCATGGTGGCAACTGCTTCAGTTTCTGGGTCTAAATTTACGCCATATTTTCTCTTATACCAGTTGCAAATGGCAAGGCGGAGCTTGTAAATTCCAGCGCTGGCTGAGTAGCCGTGAGTCTTGTCTTTTTGCGCGCTTTCGCATAGTTTATCGACGATATGTTGTGGCGTTCTGCCCTCTGGGTTGCCCATAGAGAAGTCTATGATGTCCTCGCCAGCTCTGCGTGCTGCCATTTTTATAGCATTTACTTCGGCAAAAACGTAGTTTGGCAAACGCTCAATTGTATTAAATCTTATCTCATCAAACACTGTTTGCTCCTATTTTATAAGCTTGATAATTATCTCGTTTTTAATATTAGTTATGTCGTTATTGTCGCTAATTAACGCATATTTTGCGTCGTTAGCTAAATTTATGGTGTAGTTAGTTTTTATCTCGTTTTCTCTTTTTAGATCGATTTGGTTTAAGTTTTTATCATAAATTCTAACAAGCGGCGCCCATTTGTTTGGCTCGTTTGAGATGATATTTAGGCTGCTTGCGCCTGCTACATCTACGATATAGACACCGCCACTTTTTACAAGCGGGGTCTCTTCGTTAAAATTTACTTTTGAGGCATTTAGGCTCATACTTTTAGCGTCCAAATAAAGCGCTAAATTTCCATCAACTCTATCAAATCCCATGATCTTAAAGCCGCTTTTACTAAGCGTGAAATTTAGCAAATTTGGATCTATGCCACCACTTTTTAGAGCTAAAATCCCATAAGAAATTTCATTGCCATTTTTTAGAGAATTTACTCTTGCCACGCTTATGTTTGCATCTTCAAGAGCTAAATTTATCGATTTTACAAATAGTGCTGAGGGGACTTTTTGCGTGCTTATAAATTTTAAATTTAAGCTATTTGAGCTAAAAGAGAGAGCATCATAGTTTGAGCTTTGCTTTAGCCTTGAGACTAGCTCGCCAACGTTTAGCGAGCTGTTAGTGTCTAAATTTTCTAAAGAAATTTGCAGATCTTTTCCGCTGCTTAGTGCGTTTGCGCTGCTATTTAGATCAAAAGCGTATGAAAAAACGCTAAAAAGAAGAAATATGGCTAGTTTTTTTACCAAGATTTGCCCTTATTCATCTCGACAAACTCGTCATAAGTTAAAAATTTCATATCACCATTTTCTACTAAAAATCTAGCTGGACGGCTTGGGTTATATTTTGTTACTTTATCGCCGATCTTAAGCTCGATGTTGCCATTTCCGCAAACGACTAGCTGTCTTTGGTCTAAATTTATATTGACACTTTTGCTTGTATCGCTTGATGTTTTTTGGCCATTTTCAAGGTTTATGATGCCTATCCAAACGCGTTGTTTTGGTGTGATGATCGCCTCATTTAGCGGCTTTGTCACGTTTTGCTCTACTTTTGGAGCTGGCTGGGCTGCCATGCTAGGTTTTAGGGTATTTTGATCAACGCTAGCGGGACTTACAGTCACGTTTTGCTCAGCTGGAGCTGAAATTTTCACGCTTGAAGCGTTTGCATCGATCTTTGGAGTGTTTTGAGAGATCGTTACGTTTGTGTCGATTATATTTTTCTTCACTTCATTGACGATGCTTGATTGCGAGTAGCTCACGCTTGTGTTGTCTTCATTTAAGCTTGCTATGAAATTTTGGACGTATTTGTAAGCGTCAAAGTAGTAAGCGCCGCCAGCGATGATAGCTAAAATGATGATCCAGAAGAAAAATCCAGCCCCACCGCCGCTACTTTGCCTTTGGATCGAGATATCTTCAGGTGTGTAAGAAGAAATTTTTGGGCTAACTTTTGTTTTTTTGCTCTCATCAGGCATATTTTCTTGCATGAAAGCGTCGTATTCAGCGAGAAGTTCGCTAAGATCTACGCCATACTCACGCTGTAAAATTTTAGCGTAGCCTCTGATGTTTAAGCGTGATAATTTTTCAAAATTTTTGTCAAAAATGTATTGTAAAAATGTCGGTTCAATGTGCGTCTTGCGCGAAATTTCCTTTATGCCTATCTCTTTTAAATTTTCTAATTCATTCATCTATCATCCTATCACAAATTATCGCAAAAGCTGCACTTACATTTAGGGAGTCCCAGCCGTCTTTTAGCTTGATACCGACGCACTCATCGCACTTTGCTAGAGCTTTTTGCGGTATGCCTTCGCCCTCTGAGCCCATCACCAAAGCCCTTTTGCCAGCAAATTTCATCTCTTTTATATTTTTGCCGTTGCTTGCCGTCGCGTAGAGCCTAAAACCACACTGTTTTAGCTCGTTTAGCAGGCTAAGTCCGTCTTCAAAGATCGCTATTGGTATCTCGTAAGCAGCACCGCTACTTGACCTTAAAACACCTTGCATATTTACACTTTTTGTAACGATGACAAGTCCTTCGCAGCCTAGAGCATAAGCACTTCTAGCGATGGCGCCGATATTTCCGACGTCACTTATGCCATAAAGCACGGCGATGAAATTTAGCTTTTTTAGCTCGCTAATGTCTGAAAACTCAAACTCACTAACGCTTGCTAAAAAGCCTTGGTGATTGCCGCCATGCGCCATCGACTGCGCTTTTTGATTATCCACGCGGATGATCTTCTTGCCAGTGCCACAAATTTTAGAGAAGAGTTTTTTATCACACTCTTTTGAGAGATAGATCTCTTCTAAGATCTGTGGGCGCTTGTTCAAAATATGTAAAAATAGCTGTTTTCCGTATATTATCATGGTTGCTTATGGTAGCTAAAGTCAAGTAAAATTTAACTTATTTTGCTTCTAAATTTGAGTGAATTTTTGAAACTTTTTGGAGAAATTTGAGCTTTTAAATTTATGCTTTTATTAGCTCGTCGTAGATCTTTTTGACGTCCTTGCCAGTTATTTTGCTAAGCAGTTTTGCCTTTGCTTTTGGGGCTATATCAAGCGAGATGATCTCATCTTTTGTGATATTTTGAGTGGCTATATTTGCGCTTTTTGAGATGACCACCGCCCACTCGCCGTTTAAATTTGCTTTTTCTAAAATTTGGGCTAAATTTTTGGCTCTATCCTTAAATTTGGTCTCAAATTTTTTGGTGGCCTCTTTTATGGCAAAAATTTCTCTTTCTGGCTCTAAATTTGCAATGCTTTGCACTAAGCTTAATATGCGTTTTGGGCTTTCATAGATCACAGCTGGATAGGCTAAATTTAAAGCATTTTGTATAGCTAAAGCCCTCTCTCTACCGGTATTTGGTAAAAAGCCTAAAAAAACAAACTCTTTATCACAAAGTCCGCTGGCTACCACGCTTAAAAGTGCAGCATTTGCTCCACTTAAAATTTCGTATTTGATATCATTTTTTTGAGCGTATCTTACTAGGCTAACGCCTGGATCGCTTATACCTGGCATGCCAGCATCGCTCATATAAGCTATATTTTTGCTCCAAATTTCATCATTTAAATTTGCGAAAAATTCATCTTCGTTGTGGGTGTGAAGCGGGATAAAATTTGAGATATTTATATTTGCGTCAAAGCGTTCGTTTAGCAGATTTACAAGGCTTTTGCAAACTCTTGTATCTTCGCAGATAGCTATCTCGCATTCACGCAAAATTTTGATCGCGCGAAGCGAGATATCTTCTAAATTTCCTATTGGAGTAGGAACAAAGTAGAGCAAGGCTTATTTTTGAGCGTATTTTTTCTTAAATTTCTCAACACGGCCAGCGCTATCAACTATTTTTTCGCTGCCAGTGAAAAATGGGTGGCACTTGTCGCAAATGTCAATTCTGATTTCGCTTTTGTTTGACTTTGTCTTAAAAGTGTTGCCACACGCGCAAGTTACGGTGCAATCTACATACTCTGGATGGATCTCTTTTTTCATCATCTTTCCTTTATTATTTTGGGCTATTTGTTACCTTAAAAGTTGCTGATTATATAAAAACTAATCTAAAAATCAAATAAATCAGGCAAGAAATTTTGCCGCCACAGATATGACTGCGGTCTGTGATCTTAAGATATTTTTTGTATTTAGTCCGTAGATATTTTTAAATTTAGCCGTCTCATCCTCGCTAAATCCGCCCTCTGGACCGATCATTAATATCTCATCATCTCTTTTTTCACTTAAATTTTTACCGCCAAAATTTATCGCTGAGACGTTTTTATAAACGCTCATTAGCTCGTCTAAATTTTTGTAAATTTCAAACTCCATTAGCGACGTTCTCCCGCACTGCTCGCATGAAAGTGCGTTTATGTAGTTTAGCTTTTCAAGGTCGATCTTGAAATTTGCCTGAGAAAATTTAGTATAGACAAAGGCGATCTTGCCAACGCCAAGCTCATTTAAAAATGGCAGCGCCTTTTCGATCGTCTTTGGATCAACAACCGCCCAAGCAATGGTAAAGTCAAATTTATGCTCGCAGTTTAGGCTGGCAAAAACAAGGCTTAAATTCGCACTTCTGCGCTCTATCTCATCGATCTCGTAGATGTACTCTTTGCCGTCGCGTAAATTTCTAACACTTATGCGCTCACCTGTCTCAACCCTTCTAGCTTTTAGGTGCAAAAACGCATCATTTACTATCTTTAAGCGCTCTTCGCCAGCGTTTTTATCATATAAAAATTTCATCTAAATTCCTGCAATGATGATCAAAATAATGTCACAAATGCCTTTAACAAGGGCAAATTTTTTAAATTTCTCTAGCTCGCCAGCAATGGCATATCTTTTTAGCCTTTTATATCCAACTGCGCTAAGTGCGATCAAAACTATCAAGATAAGAAGCATTTTTATGGCGTTAAATTTTGGCTCGTAGTTATAATATGCCCATAAAATAAGCCCAGTTAGCACCAAAAAGCTAAGTAGCATATGATAAATAGGCAAAAAATATCTTATGCGAAGCACGTAGTTTTTGCTTCTCACTCCAAACTGAGTAAGCGCTAGATAAAGTACCGCCAAGGCAAGAAGTGCGTAAAAAAATGTCACGTGAAATGGCAAAGTATAAGCGTAGAGCGAGGCTAAATGTTCGTTCATTTCTTATCTTTAGGAGGCTCGTTTTCTTCGACTACTGGCTCAGGTGGCAGCTGCTCGTCGATAGTTACATTCGCATCAGGCTGAGCTATCGTAACATCACTTGGTACTGGCTCACTAACGTCACTTTTGGCCTCTTCTTTATCTCCACATCCCAAAAATACGCCAGCTATAAGCAAAAAAGAGGTTATAAATTTTTTCATTAAACGTCCTTTGGATTTTCTATTTTTATCTTATTTATCATCTTTTCAAGCAAATTTTTATCTTCCCACTCGTCTATAATGGCCTCAGAAAATTTGATATCGCTAAGCCTTATCTCGCCCATTTGTGGGTTTGTCGCGTCCTCTTTGAAGCACTGCGCATAGCCAGTATCAGTCTCATGCACGATGACACTGTGAAGCTTCACTTCGCGCTCGCCGTTGTTCATCACGCTAAGCTCAAGTATCCGCTCGATCATCACAAAAAATATACGGCAAAACTGCTCTGCGCTGGGATTTAGTGGGATATCTATCCACCTTGCAGAGTGCCTTTTAAGGTCGTTTTTGTATTCGTCGCTATCGCCTGAAAATATGGTCGTGGCGTGATCAAAGCTATCGATGATCGTCTTTATGTTTTGCTTCATCAGCCCAAAGTCATAGACCATGCCAGCGTTGTCTAAGAAATTTGAGCTAAGTAAAATTTCTGCCACGTAACTATGGCCGTGGATGCTTGTTCTGCAGCGCTTTGAGCTACAAAATCTCACGATATGCGCATTTTCAAATCTAAAAAGTTTTCTAATAATCATCAAACACCCTCTTTATCGCTCCAAAGCCTGATGTGGATACGATCTGAATAGTTAAACCCATGCTTTATGGCAAATTGCGCTGTTTTTAGAGCATTTTTGCCTAGCTCGTTCTCATTTGCACCCATCGCCATGCACCAAACTGGCAAATTTGTTCTATTTTTTATATCTAAAATTTCCTCCAGCTCACTTTCGTCAAAGCGCGAGAGGACAAATTTTAAAAAGCTACTTTTTGCGTTATTTTTGATAGCTAAAATAGCATCTAAATTTATGCGTTTTTGCTCGCCAACTCCGCTATTTGCTAGCTTTACGCCAAGTGCAAAATGGCAGTTTTTATAAATTTCAAATTTATCAAAATCAACCAAGATCGTGCCATTTGTCTCAAAATGCACCTCGTAATTTATAAGCAAATTTCTTACCAAATTTATGAAATTTTCATTTTGATGCCAGATGAGTGGCTCGCCGCCTGTTAAAACGATGATCGGCTTTTGTTCTAAGCCTTTGCTAAAGCTATCAACTATGCTTAAAATTTGATCTGCGCTGTGTTTTTTGTGGTGAAAATGCCCTTTAAAAACGGCTCTTATGCTATCACAGCCCAAAAGCTCTTCGCCTGTTTTTAAAGATCTTGTCTTTACGCCAAAGCCAGAGCAGTTTAGGTTGCAGCCCAAAAAGCGTAAAAATATAGCGAGTCTTCCCTGATAAGCGCCCTCGCCTTGGATGCTTAAAAATGCTTCAACTAGTTCTAGCTCTTTGCTCATCAACCACCAGTTTGGTAAAAGGCCCTTGAAGAGGTTTCGTTTTCAGCTCCTAGCGCCCATTTGTTCTCTTTTGGCTTGTTGGCAAGCACTTGTCTTAAAATTTCGCTTGCTGCGACGATGTCGCCATTTGCAACTGCTTTTTTGATGCTTAGTGCATCTTCAAAGTAAAGGCAAGGTATCAAAAGGCCCTCAGCGCTTAGTCTGATGCGGTTGCAACTCTCGCAAAAGTCGTGTTTGTGAGGGTCAATAATGCCAAATTTATAGCCGTCATCAAGTCTGTAAATAGACGCAGGCGCGTTTGGCAGTTTTTCATCTTTTGTGACATTATATTTTTGCGAGATGATCTTTAAAATTTCATCGCTTTTTAGCCCTTTTAGATCCTCTTTGGCATGCGAATTTTCCATATATTCGATAAATCTGATCTGAGAGTTCCTAAATTTAGCAAACTCAAGCAAATTTACTAGCTCATCGTCGTTAAAGCCTTTTAGCGCGACGGTGTTTATCTTGACTTTTAACCCAGCGTCAAGTGCTGCCTCAAAGCCAGCTAAAACCTCGTGTAGGACGCTTTTTTGAGCGATAAATTTAGCCTTTTGCTCATTTAGCGTATCAAGCGACATATTTATGCGCTTTAGACCAGCATCTTTTAGCCTTTTGGCAAAGTGTGGCAGCATAAAGCCATTTGTCGTAAGCGCTAGATCGATGTCTGGCTTATAATCGCTTATCATCTTTATAAAGACGTCCAGATCCTTGCGCACGAGTGGCTCACCGCCTGTGATCCTGATCTTTTTCACACCCTCGTCGATAGCTACTTTTACAAATAAAAATAGCTCTTCAAATGTTAGTAAATTCTCTTTTGGCGTCCAACTAAATGGTGTCGTAGGCATGCAATATCTACATCTAAAATTACAACGCTGCGTCACGGAAATTCTTAAATAATCAACAACCCGACCATATTTATCTATTAGCATAAAGCACCTTTTTTAAGCTTGGTTAGAGCTTTTTTAATTTTCAATTATAGGTTAAAAGATTTAAATTTAAATAAAAATTTAAGCTAATTTTTGCAGTTTAAGAGTAGTTTTGTCTTTTAAAATTAGCCTATAAATTTAGGCTAATTTATGAAATTTAAGCACAAACTCAACTCGCCCCATACCCACGTGAAGGTCTTTAGCGATCATGGCTGCGCTCTTTCCGTCCTTAAACATCTTTAGAATTTGCTCTTCTTCGTTGATAACGCTTGGGGCGATTTTATTGATATCTCTTGTTCGCTCCTCAAGGTTAAACATCCTATCTTTTTGCTCGTTTGCAAAGTCATCGATCACTCGCTCGATGCTCTTTATAGCGCGGATTATCGGCACAATTTTTTCGTTTATCTGCTCGTTTATCTGCTCTTTTAGCTCATCTTTTACATCTTTTAGCTGCTCGTCATCATCAGGCTTAAAGCTCGCAAGTGCGACTAGCTGCTTTTTGAGATTGTAGTTTTCTTGCATGGCGCTCTCTATGGCACGCTCATACCTTGCAAATTTCTTATTTGTCTCGCTATCTTTTATAAATATCAAAGCTATTATTATCGCCAAAACGATACCAAAACCTAAAAAAATGTAAATTTCCATATTTTTCCTTTACGAATTCGCTCTAAGCTCTCTTATCATCACACGCTCTCTAGCCGTCACATAAGCGTTCCAGTCGGCCTCATCCTCTTCGTGCATGTTCTCTATCTTTGCTAGCCTCTCATCCTGCGCCCTTAGATAAAGGCTCAAATTTCTCTTTGGAAAGATAGGCATCGCGATCCTTGCGTAGTAAATTTCATCTTTTTGAAATTTATCTTCGCTTATTTTTATATGCGTAAAGCCGATCTCGTCGATATCTGCGCTCTCACTTAGTGGCAAATACTGCTTGTGCTCGTTTTTTATATAATCACTAAGCGCATCGATCTTTCTATGAAGCTCGATGACAAGCGTTAGCAAGACTTGGTCGCTCTCTTTGGTCTCGCCGCGTGATTTTGCTCGCTTTAGCCACGCTCCAAGTGCATCTTCATCGCCTGGCAAGATAGAGTTAAATTCTCTTAAAAATTTCTCGTCCCCCGAGCTATCACGCTCATAAACCATGCTAAGAGGCGCTTTAAAAAGCCTTACTTCGCTCATAATACACTTATCCAAACAAAGATGAAAAATAAAATTCCCAAGTAGCCATTTAGTGTGAAAAACGCCCGATCTATCTTGCTAAAGTCGCGCCTTACGATCCTATGCTCGAAAAATAATATCACGCCACTTACCACAATGCCAAAAAACGCCATCGCTCCAAGTCCAGCCGCCCAAGCAAAAAGCAGCCAAAGTATAAAGGCTAGAGCGTGGAAAATGGCTGATAAAAAGAGCGTAGCCTTGTCGCCATATATCGCTGGTATGCTAAAGAGCTTGTTTTCTTGGTCAAATTTCATATCTTGAAGTGAATAAAGCAGGTCAAATCCAGCCACCCAAAATGTCACACCAAGGCAAAGTAGCACGCTCCAAAGCGGTATGGCAGCGCTCACTGCGACCACGCCAGCGATAGGAGCAAGTCCAAGACTAAGGCCTAGCACCAAGTGCGCTAGCTCGCTAAATCGCTTAAACAGCGAATATCCGCCAAGAATAGCAAGGATAGGGAAGCTCAGCCAAAATGCGAGCGAATTTACAAAATAGGCGCAGATGATAAAGATAAGCGCGTTTGCTGCGATGAAAAGCTGCATATTGCCCTTGCCGATGCGCCCATCTACGCTTGGACGGCTTGCAGTACGTGGGTTTAGCTTGTCGATGTCCTCGTCTTGGTATCTGTTAAACGCCATGGCGAAATTTCTAGCGCTAACCGCGCAAATAGTGCCTAAAATAAGCAGTTTAAAGCCAAACCAAGCTGAGCCGTTTTCTATCTTGCTCGCAACTATCATCGCCACAAAGATAAATGGCAGGGCAAAAACCGAATGCTTAAAAACGATGAGTTCTGCGATATCTTTTAGCTTTTTGATCATATAAATTTCCATGTTTTTTAAAAAGTGTCTGATTTTACACCATTTTGCTTTAAATCTAAATTTATATTATCATTGCGAGAGTAATTTAAAATGAAGGGTTATGATGAGTAAAATAGCGATTATCGGAGATAGTTTTAGTGCGTTATTTACGGCACTTGAGCTAGCTAAAAAGAATGAGGGAATTTTAGTTATTAGTAGCCAAAAAGATGAGTTTGAGAGCGGAATTTTAACCCCATTTAACACCCCAGCTCTCGCAAGAGATGGAGCGGTATCTAGCTCGTTTTTGGGACTAGTTAGTAAAAAAAGCGAGCTTGATATAGCGCTTTGCCTAAATGAAAACTTTAGAGCTTGGATAGCGAATTTTACGCTTAAATCAACAAAGGCTCACGACAAAAAGATGAGAATTTTGTTTAAGAAATTTGGACAAAAGAGCTTTGAAATTTTAAAAGAGCTAAACGAAAAATATCCGCAGATAAAATTTGATGAGAGTGGTGTTTATCTCATATTTAGCGAGGATGAGAGCTTTAAAAAGAGGCTTGATGAGATGAAAGTCGCTGATAGCGAGCAAGAAATTTTAAGCGTGGATAGCGAGCTAGCAAATTTTGGATTTATAAATAAAAACATAAAAGGTGCGCTAAATTTAGCTAAAAACGCGAGTGCCGATGTTAAAGAGCTACGAAACGCACTTTTTAGCGAGCTAAACGAGCTTGGAGTGCAGTTTATAAATGATGAAATTTATGAGCTAAAAACGCAGGGGCAAGCCGTGCAAAAGGCAGTTGGCAGGGCTGGCGAGTACGAGGCTGATAGCTTTGTCGTGGCGAGTAGAAATTTGGAGCTTTCAAACAAGCTTGGGACAAATTTAAACGCCATTTTGGCTAAATTTTACACGATCGACCTTGTGCTAAGTGAAGATCAGACCCCTAAAAAACCGATCATTTTAAATGATATGTTTGCCAAAATTTATCCAACCAAAAATGGTGTCACGATCATCACAAATTTACAAGTGGGCGCGATCGATACGCTTGTAAAAACAGAAAAGATCAACACATTTTTAAACGAGCTAAAAAGACACCTTGGCATAAGCGAACTAAAAGAGCCTAGTTTTAGGGCAAATTTCGTGCTTCTTAGCTCAAACGACAAGCCAGCGATCGGACGAGATGAGACATATCAAAATTTACTTTATAATCAAGCATACGGACTAAACGAACTAAGCTTTGCACCGCACTTTGCAGGCGTTTTGGCTGATCTTATAAAAGAGGGCAAAAGTAACGAAGATAGCGATGAAATTTTACTTTTTAGCTCACTTTACGAGGGCTAAATTTGTTTAAAGAACTCGCCCTAATTGGCACCACGGCAAGCGGCAAGAGCGATCTAGCCTTTGAGCTAGCAAAGGAATTTAATGGCGTCATCTTAAGCCTTGACTCGCTAGCACTTTATAAAGAGATAGATATCGCTAGCGCAAAGCCAAAGCCTTGGCAACTAGAGGCTGTGAGGCACTTTGGGGTGGATGAAATTTACCCTGATGAGGAATTTAGCGTTGGGGTGTTTTTTGAAATTTATAAAAATGCAAAAGAATTTGCGCTCTCACAAGGCTGTCCGCTCATCATCACAGGAGGCAGTGGCTTTTATCTAAAGGCGATGCTTAGCGGCCTTGCGCCAGACGTGCCAAAATGCGAGATAAATTTAAGCAACGAGGAAATTTACGATCTGGCTTTACAAAACGACCCTGAGTTTGCAGGCAAATTTAGCCAAAACGACTCTTATCGCCTTGAAAAATGGTATCAAATTTATAAATTTAGCGGCCAAATTCCAAGCATTTGGCTAAAGCAAAACACCAAAGAGAGCGTCATAAAAGAGCTTGCGATATTTGAAATTTTGTGGGATAAAGAGGAACTTAGAGCCCGCATAGCAAAGCGAACGAAAAATATGCTAGATGAGGGATTGATAGATGAGGCGAAGTTTTTATTTGAGAAATATAAAAGCGAGCCAAAACCTTTAAAATCGATAGGTCTAAAGGAGTGCAAGCAGTTTTTAGAGGGTGAAATTTCAAAAAGTGAGCTAGAAACGCTCATCGCCACGCATACAGCCCAGCTTGCTAAGCGTCAGAGAACCTTTAACCGATCGCAGTTTGAGAAGAAATTTGTTGGCGACTTGGTGCAGACTAGAAGTGAAATTTTGAAATTTTTAAAAGGTTAAATTTAAATTGTCTAGGTGATAAATTTAATTTAGCAGGGGGGGCGAACAGCTCCAAAAGAAGCCGTTCGATCAATTTATATAGGCATGACCCTGATTTTTGGGCTTAGGCTCTCTTGTAAGACATTTTCTATCGCATAAAGCGTGCCAGTCGAGCCGCTTGAACAGCCTGAGCAAGCGCCAAGATAGCGGATATAAACGTCGATATTTTCGCCGTTATCGTTTCTGATGTCTATGATCTCTAAATTTCCGCCGTCCATCATAAGCATCGGGCGGATCTCTTTATCGATGATCGATTCGATCGCTTTTAGCTGGCCAACCATCGTCATGCTCTCAAAGCTAACGTCGCTAAGCGTGTTGTTTGCTTGAGCATTTGCCTGAGCTTCGAGCCTCTCTTGCTCCATCTCAGCCCTAGTATCGCGTAAGATATCAACCAAATAGTAGTCTTTTTTCTCGTGTCCGCCAGGTCTAACGCATGATTTACAAAATGCCCCTGCTTTGGTGTACTGCGTGATCTCCTCAACCGTGTGAAGGTCGTTTAGTCTTATCACCTCTTTGATCGTGCCAAGGCTCACTCTAGCGCACTCGCAAACGATGATCTCATCTTCAAAGTGCTCTGGGTCTATGCCCTTGTAGCTTGCAGCAGCTGCCTTGATAACGTCATATGCCATGACCGAGCAGTGCATCTTTTGAGGTGGCACAGCTGGAGTATCTGGGTTGTCACGCATAGCTCTTTCTACATCAAGGTTTGTGATCTTAACCGCTTCATCGACCGTTTTGCCGATGCAAAGCTCGGCCATCGTATCAGAGCTAGCTATAGCCGTGCCACAGCCAAAGCTTTTAAATTTAGCGTCAATTATCTTGTCAGTTTTCTCATCAACGAGCCAGTAAAGCCTGACCGCGTCGCCGCAGCTTTCCGCGCCAAAGTCAGCGATGATGAGCTTTGCATTTGCTTTTTTGGCGTCCTCTTCGGTTAGCTCGCCCATGAATTTAGGATTGTTCATCCTATCTTGCACTACCTTTGAGTATTCATCCCAGATAGAGCCGCCGATTAAGTTATTTTTTGCCATGTTTTTCCTTTAAATTTTATAATCCACTCTTATGCCACTCTGGGGCGTACGCGAAGGTGCTTGATATGCTTCTTAGTCTATTTACAGCCTTTGTTATCTGCTCTATCGCGTAGTCGATCTCCTCTTCGGTGTTAAACCTAGAAAGTGAGAGTCTAAGTGCGGTGTGGGCTAGCTCTTTGTCAGCGCCGATAGCCTCCATGATAGGGTTGCTCTCTAGCGTCTCGCTCGCACAGGCAGAGCCAGTAGATGCTGCTATGCCAGCTCTATTTAGGTCCCAAAGCATAGCCTCGCCCTCGACGCCTTTGATAGAGGCTAGGATAGTGTTTGGCACGCGCTGCTCTTTTTTACCAACGACGCTAACGTCAGGAATTTGCAGTAGTGCGTCTTCTAGCTTGTCACGCAAACGGCGAACGTGTGAGTGCTCGTAATCCATAAATTTATTTGCCAGCTCAAGCGCCTTGCCCATGCCAACGATGCCTGGTACGTCAAGCGTGCCGCTTCTGCGTCCGCCCATGTGCTCGCCGCCGTGAAGCAAGCTGCTTAGTGGCATGCTATTTTTTATAAATAACGCGCCAACGCCCTTTGGTCCGTGAAATTTATGAGCTGAAAAGCTTAGAAAATCAATATCTAGGTCTTGAACATCTATCTTTATCTTGCCGACTGCTTGCACGGCGTCAGTGTGAAATAAAGCGCCGTATTCGTGGGCGACTTTGGCAAGCTCTTTTATAGGAAAGATCATGCCAGTTTCGTTGTTTGCGCTCATTATGGCGACAAGTGCGACATTTTCGTCCATGACAGCCCTTAGCTGTTCTGGAGTGACGATACCGTCGCTATTTACGTCTAAAACCGTAAGCTCCACGCCATATTTTTCTAGAAATTTACAAGTTGCTAAAATGGCTGGGTGCTCGACTGCGGTGGTGACGATGCGTTTTTTTTCGCCAGTTGCTATTTTGTCAAAATAGATGCCTTTTACAACCCAGTTGTTGCTCTCGGTTGCGCATGAGGTAACGACGATGTCATCGCTATCTTTTGCGTTTAATCCGGCGTAGAGCTGATCTAGCGCCGTTCTTAGCGCTGGGTGGGTTTCTGAGCCAAATTTGTGAAGTGAGTTTGGGTTGCCGTATTTTTCGCAAAAAAACGGCTTCATAAGTTCAAAAGCTTCTGGATCAACCATCGTTGTAGCGTTATTGTCTAAATATACTCTCAAATTTAAAACCTTAATTCGGATAAAAAATATCCCTTTTATTTTTGATGGGATATTATAACAAAAAAGTTAAAAGCAAGTTTAAAAAATAGCTTTAGTTTTTTCAATATTTGGCTCATTTTGATAGTAAAGTATATTGAAATTCCTTATCAATATTTGGCAGATACGCCATTTGCGAAATTTCGCCTAAAAAAGTCTATTTTACTCTTAATATTAATTCTTTTTCTTAAGGATTGGAAATTTAAACGCGAGATAATTAATGGGATTGTAAATATTGCGACAATAAAATAAGAAAAATAAAATTTCTAAAAGGATATAGGATGAAATTTATAGGCATTATACTTCTACTACTAACAAGCATATTTTTAATAGCCTGCTCTGCAAACCAAGCAAGCAATAAGATAAGTAACTCTGAACTAGAGAATTTAGCTAGTAAATATGGTGGGGTTTATATATTTAATCAAAAATTTGTTGAGGAGATAGAGAAAAGAGAAGCAGAGAGAAAAGCTGTTAATCAACAAATTTTAAGTGAAATATCTCATATATCAAACAAAAGCGAAAGAAATAAAAAGATGAGAGAATTGCTTAAAGAAAGATACTACAATAACAAAAAAATTGAGCAAATTCTATCTAACGGCAAACGATACTACACTATTTGGACAACTTATGAAAACGAAACTGGCAAGAAAGTTAAAATTTCAAAAGAGTTTACGGATAAGATTAAAAATTTTATAGGACTAGAAAATTACAAAAATGCTGGTGCTAGCATTGATATGAGTTATTTTTATATAGACAAAGATAACATAGCAATACCCATTAGGCTAACTTTAAATTTTTATAACATTTCAAAAAGCTATGGATTATATGGAGATGAAGGAAGAGGTATTTCTTTTTCTAAAGAAAGACTTATAAATATAGCAGGAGATAATGTATTTTACTTTGATAGCTCTAAAAACACTTTCGTTAAGGAAAAATAGTGGAAAATAGCAATAACAATCCTAAAAATAAATCTGTAAAACAAATAATCTCTGATATAAAAGACCATGCTGATATGGCTGATGCCTCTTACTCATTTTATGAATTTATAAATAAAAATGAAACGTGGAGTAAGTCTGATGAATTTTATAACTATAAAATACTTAAAAAGCCTAAACCTAAGTGGGTCTATGCTGATGATATTAGGCTTGGTGATAAAGTAGATCAAGAAAATGAAACTGAGACTTCGAGAGCTAATGGTAAAAACATAGGTGACATTACAGCTTATGCCCTTTGTGTAGAAGCTAGATTTATGAAAGATAAAATAGTTCAAAATCCAGAGGCTGAACTAGGTAAAGACAATAGTCCAAAATATGTAGCCATAGATAATGATATAAAAAATTTTATAGCTGTGCCAAAAAACGACCCACAATATATTTTTTACAAACCAACCTCCCTATCTCACCGCACAAAAACATTTGTAAATAGATATGAGTTGATATCTCATCAGCAAAATACCGCAATATCTGGCTTTTCTTACACGATATTTAAGGATACGAAGCCTACTATGAGTAGTGATAAGCCAAGATATATCATAGCATTTAGGGGTACGGAGGTTGGCGGTGCTGAGCTCTTAAAAGACTTGGTGCTTACTGACGTGTTTATAGCTGCATTTGCTGGACTACCTCAGATCATATCGCTCTTTACGATGATAGGCGATATAAAAAAGGCTATCAGAGAGGATAGTGGTAGTGACGAGAAAACGCCCAACTTTAACGTAAGTATATGTGGCCACAGCCTTGGCGGGCATCTATCTCAGGTATGTTGCTTGTTTTATAAGAGTCTAAACGTAGATGAGCTTTATACATATAATGCCCCTGGTATAGGTGGTCTTGTTATCAGTGCTTTGCATTTTGTATTTAGGGTGGTTAGGCTGATAGTTAAGATGATCAAATTTTGCGTACATAAGCTGCTTGATCTTTTTGGATTTACCAGAAAGGTCATAGACAAATGCGTAGATAAGATATATAACGGCTCAAAAAGTACTGACACTCTAATAAGCGAGTGCAAAGAGCACAAAGACGAGCTAGATCCTAACTTGCTAGAGGAGAGTGCTGCTAGCTGCAAAACTATATACAAAGACCGCATACCATTTGAGATACACCACTGCGAGACTATAAAAAATACTGTGACTTGTGAGGAATTTAACATAGGCAATGACTTTAATAGAGCCATAGAGCCTACTGTGTCGGTGATAGCTGATCTAGGGTATAAACTAGGGCTTACTAAAGATGATAGGATAAACTACAAAAATACGCCTAGGCTTCATCTGCTTCATATAGGTCAACTCGATGGTATCTACTATAAAAACTCACACTATATGACTAGTATAATATATGCCATATATCTATATGACTACCTTTTAAAAGAAGATAAAAATTCCAAGAAAAAGGCGCTAAGCGAGGACATATCCTATGCGCTAACGTATCTTGATAAGCTATCTGCCATACTAGTAGACAACATAGAGGGCAATAAATATAAGCTCAGCGATAAAAACGAAAATATAAAAGATGGTAATCAAAACTATATAAGTATCATTTTAGGAGAGCTTTATCATATACTAGAGAGCCTTGGAGATGAGGAGTATCAAGAGATAATAGACAAATACTCTGCCGAAAGCGAAAATAAGCTAAGTAAAGTAACCTTGGTGGATATGCTGATGGATCTGGCAGATAAGCAAATTTATGCAAGGATAATAGACAAAAACGATATGGACGATAGCTCAAATATACCTTTAAATCAGGTAAGATCGCTGCAAAAGATGTATCCACTGGAATTTATACATAATGAAAATGAGCTAATAAAAGATAAAACTGATATCACGAAAGCCTACACCTACGGCTCAAATCTTACAAAGTGCTATTTGTCAAAAGAGAAAGAGAAAGATAGTTTGTTTATAAAGGCTAAGAAGGCTCAGTTTAAAAATGCTATGTTTAGTGATAACTTTACTAGCATTTATATAAGAGACAATGGGGCTAAAGAGAAATTTAGCCTAGATAGATCAAGCTCTACGGCGTTTGCTGACACTGAGAATAAGCAGCTTTATATATTTTTAAACGATAAGGATGTTGTAGACTGCGATGAAATTTATAATAAGATAGAAGATAGGCTAAATATAGAGGACATCAGTTCCTATAAGCCAAATGTCTTTTTAAACTCTATGCCACTAAGCACCGCCACAGAGCAATCAGACTATCCACTATACTTTAAAAATGAAGAGAGCGGGGAGGAGGAAAATTCTAGCTTAAGCTTCACTCATCAGCCAAGGGACGAGGAAAAAGATAAGGGAAGACTAAGTGTTACATATAAAAACTCACAGGCTAGCATACTAAACTACTCACTACTAAATAAAAGTCTAAATATAGACCTAAAGCCAACAAACAAAGAGACCAAAGAGTCGCTTGAAAAGGCAAATGAGAGGATAAATTTAGAAAAGAAAAGTAGTACGCTAAGTGCTGGCGGTACTGCATTTGCTAATCCAATAATAGAAGATGACGTGGTAGTTTGCCCACATGGCGGACATGTGATCTTAAAAAGTAGAGCGGGCAAAAGCATAAGGTCAGATGATCAAGGTGTGATACTTGACATTGACTTTATCAACTCACCGATAGTTGGCTGCTCAGCACATAATCCTTGCACCAAGGTGGCATACGTACCAAGAGCGGCTCTTAGTCTAAAAAGTATGAATAACCACTATGCGGTCATGCAAGACCTAGTGCCAGCGTGCCTAAGCAACACTAGCTCACCGCTAAGATGTATCAAAAAAGAAAATAGGATAAAGCTGGCTCATAGTATAGGTAGCCCAACCTCTGAAAACGATAATGCAGCGGTGGTAAATCCAAATTTAAATAGTGCTCACATAAGACTTCATGTAAAATCAGCCCTTAATCAAGCAGACAACCTTGCTGTTTGCATATATAAGCTAAATGATGTGGAGCATAAAAACCAAGAGGGATTTAAAGAGATGGAGCTAAATTTAGATGAGGGCAGTGACGTAAAAGATAAGAAGCTAAAAGAGTATCTAAACTCTCGCTTTAGAGAGGATAAATTTAGTATCTCGTCATTTAACTTCAAATACTCGCTCATGGATAAAAACTTCATCTTTATAACGCCTAAATATATAGAATCTATTTACAAAAATACAACACTCCCAAAAAGCGGTATAGGATTTTTCCAGTTTGTAGATGATATAAGCGATGAGAGTAATCTTATCTATGTCACACCTAGCAAGGCTAAGACGGTGGATATAAAATTTGCTTGTGGGCTTGATAGCAAATATAATGACGATATAAATACAGCAAAAACAGTAGTGGTGGCTTAATATGCAAAACAACGAAATAAAAATAACCTACTCTTGCGAAGAGACATTAAAAAAGATAAAAGAGTATATGACTGATGCAAAATGTGTAACTCTTTATACATCTAGTTTGAATTCCCTTGAGTCAAATCTCTTTGGTAGTATGGCAAGTTTGATAAACAACGAGATGACAACATTCTTAAATACACGAAGATCAATATTTTCTAAAAAAAATGATGGGGAAATATCTATTGTAACTGACTTTTATATAGATAAAGAGAGCTTTAAAGATAAAAATCTAAGTAGAACAAGAGAATTTAAATATAGAGGCATACCAGTAAAAGTAGTTCATAAAAAGAGTGCAGTTGATAAATTCTTTGTAAATTTAAAGGAAAAGATCGATCCTGTAAAAATTAGAACAGAAAAAATAAAGTATGGTCCAGGAAGAGAAAATCAAGCTAGACCAGCAGAAAATTTTGCTGAAATGTTTGATTTTATAATATCTTATTACAACAAAAGCAAAGATATTTTAAGAGAGTGCTTAAGTACTTTAAAAGACGATCTAATAAATGATGCTAAACCTTTAATGTCTAATGAGGAGTTAAATGAAGCTAAATTTGAAAGAAGTGTCAAAGAGTGTTTTGATGAGCTAGACAAAAATTTAAAAGATCTAAACAAGGATAACGGAGAATTTATCATAAAGCAGTTTGCGCTTTTTGTATTAAGTCTTTTTGATCTTTCAGGCACAAAAGCGGTAGGGAAAAAATTAATCGGATGGGGTACTGTTGCTTGGGAACTTGTTGATTTTTACACTGAAATATACAAGTATGAAGCCAATAAAGCACTTTATGGAGTATCTTTGCCTATACTAAGATTTTTTACATCTAGGTTTGCTTCTATTATAAATACCTTAAATATAAACTCAAATTGCAATGTCTTGGTATTTAAGAATGATAAAAATTCTAAGTCTGGGTTTTTTATAGACTTTACACATTTAAATTTAGACTATGTTCCTTTTCAGATTAACTCAGGTACAAAGGAGATAAACTGCAATGCAGATGAAGGATATAGCGTATATGGATATTTAGATGATGTATCAGTGTTTGAATATACTAAAGATGCCTGCTCTTACGATATCATAAATAAAAACTTAGGATTTGGCTCAAGTGAAGACACTCTTTTTAACAGACTAAAAGAAGAGATAAAAGGGCTAAATGCAAACCTAAATTTCATCTGCGCTTCAAATTTTAATTCCGTAAAACTAGCCAATCTAATATCAGATAAGTCTAACAAAAACAGCAAATCTACAAACGACGAGATGAATAGCAAGGACTTTTCAAATTTAAATAAAAACTATATCGTTCTTTCAAACTCACCTTTTAGATCAAGTGCAGGTCTTAGAGAAGAGGTTGTAAGCAAAAGCTTAGATCAAGAGATAAAAGACGGAATAAATAGATCAAACAATGATAGTGTAGTAAAACAAAAATTTGATGATATAAAGACCTTAGAACCTGTTAAAGACTATAGTCAATATAGTATAGATATAAATAAAGACAACAATAAATCAACTCTTGTCTTAAATTTATCTCCATTTGCAAGGATAGATAAGAGTTATATAGACAATATCGTAGAGAGAAAAAAGGCAAGTGATAAAAAAGCAAACGAAACTTTTTTTGCATATGTACCAGATCAACTAAAAAATGACGAGCTTTATAATGTAAATTTTGTACATGTAAATGCTTATGCCAAACAGCCAAATGATATGGAGAAGATCAAAGAAAATGAAAAAGCATATATGGATAAGGTCACTTTAACCTTTAAAGATATTTTTGAAAAGATAAATAAAAACGTTTTTGAAAGAAGTCTTGACCCAGACTATCCTAGTGTAGATGATATAGTTAATATGAAAAAATACGAAGATGAAATGAATATAGAAGATGCTAAAGAACTTGCAACTAAAATAATCGATCGTATGCCAAGCAATCACTACTCTTTAACAGAAGTGCTCTCTATTGCTGTTGCTTACTTTATAATAACTAAAAGCTACCCAGGAGACCTGGTAAAGAAATCCATTAGTAACGATGGTGAATATATAGAAATAGCAGAAAAAAAGATAAAGGTCATCCATAAAAACGCAACAATAAGACTTGGAGAAAAAGAGCAAGCTTTGTTTTTTTACAAAGATAGTATAAATGCAAATGTTGGTGAATATATTTGCATCGAAGAGCTAAGAGATTATATGGAACACTCAAAAAAAGGTAACGTAGCAAGTGTGGAAGAGCTCTTAAAAGCAAATAGTGACAATAACCATGAAGTCATAGACACTTCTATCTTAGGACTAAAAGAGCAAAAGCAGATAGAAGAGCTACTTGATAAACAAGCAAAAGAGATAGAGGATTGTTGGAAAAAGGACGATGCTATCTTGAAAAAAACTTTAAAAATGCAAGATATCCCCTATGAAACCATAGAAAAAGATATGAAAAAGGAAGCTCCAACACTTATAGTAAAAACTGCTATAGAGGGGTTATTTCCTTTTGCAGAGTACTTTAGCGAAGATGGTCAATCAAAAATTTATAAGTCCATTGGTTCATTTGTATTTGACCCAAATAAAAAAGAGGCAACAGATGAGCTTCTTGATGAGCTTGGTGTATTAAACATCGTAAGACAGCTATTTACTATGAATAATACTGAAAACGTTGATAAATTTATAAAGCATGTAACAAATTCTAAAACAAATGTTGAAATCCTAAGGAAATCAAAAGGAAATCTACTTAAACAGGCTATTAACTCTGTAAAACTTCGTCTTTTAATAGGTCGTTATAACATAAGTATCATCTGGAATAGCATGAGAAGCTTTGCTTTTATGAAACAAACTTATATGTTTGACCTAAAAGATGTCGAAGCTATTAGAAATATGCTAAAAGGATATGGCAAATCACTAGGCAAAGATGTAGGAGTAGCTTTTTTAAAAGGCATGGTAGAACTCTGGAAAACATCCTATGAAAAGCTAGAAGAGAACTATAACGAGATAATGCATACAAGATATACATATAAATTTAATGAAGCATATGCACTAAATAATATCTCATATAAACCTATGTCTATAAAAGAAGCCTATGATAAAAATAGTACAAATACCTATTGCTACTATCCAGTAATGATCTATCAAAACTATATAAGTCTAAATTTAAATAGACTATTTCTAGGAGCTAATATAAGTAGTGGAGGACTAGACTATAACTCATTTATGTACTATGACATAGACCATAAGAAAAACAAACTATCTTTTAACCTAGCTTCTAAACTAGCACTAAATAACCTAAGTGCTTATTTATGTTTAGATGAGCTAAGAGGAGCTGGCAATGAGATAGATGCAAACTACTTTAAATATGCTAGAAGTAGATACACTGAATCTGATGTAGAGATAAGGGAGCTAAATTTGGATGTGAAAGAGGAGAAAGAGATATACAATAATTACAAGGATGGCGCATTGCCAAATAAAGCAGCAGGCAAACCAAAATATCCGATAGATGCCTATCAAGAGGCTGCAAATATTATATATAAGCTTAAACTAGGAATTTTTAACACAAACTATGACAATACTCACCGCAACCTCTCAAGAGATCTAGTAGAAGCTCTTGATATTATTGGCAACAATAACATAAAGGGTATATATGTGGGGTGTAAGATAGATTTAAAAGATAGAGCCAAAGAGAATATCCCTCCTCGTCTAGTAGGTCGTCTAGCCACCACCATAATAATGGAAGATGGTCTATATATAGGATAAGATATGAAGAAGATCATATTTATAACTTTAGCTATCTTAGTAGTAATAGCTTCAGCGCTGTTTATCAATAAAGAAAAAACAATGAATAAAGGAAATTTAATGGATAACACTAATACATATACGGTTATAGCACCAAATGGAATGGAAATACCATTTGATAAAAAGACAAATTTATCAGTTTCTCCGCTCGATTACGGAAGTGAGACTATAGGTGTAAAAGAGCACTCTCAAATGCTCCTAGAAGCCCGCTCCATCCTAGACTCATCACCATATAAAAACTATGAGCCACTATACTATAACCCTAAACCAAATTCTCTAGGTCAAACAGACTATTTAGCATTTAAACCATGGCTAGATATTAGCTATAAACCAAGCTCTACTAAGATAGCTCCTTGGACTAAAACAGAAAAAGCCTACTATGAAAGTTTAAAAGATAAGAGAGATAGATATATCTATCTAGTAAAAAGAAGCAATCTAAAATGCACTATGATAGATATACCGGATGATGCCATAGGTAGAGTGGGTATCAATGGCAAACTAACAAAGCCAGAGTATGCTGAAATTTATGATGAAGTAAATTCTCACAAAGGTACATTAAAATCAGAACTATTTGCAGGTGAGTGGAATATATGTGCAGGAGTATTAGGAGATATAGGAGGATTTGTGGGAGGTGTTGGATTAGGTTATGCAGGATTTAAAGCAAGAGCATATCAATCAATGTTTCTATCAGCCCAGCTTGGTCAAGACGGAGCTTTAGAAGCATTAGCTGATTTATTTGAATACTCTACCTATTTAGTAGGTCTAAATAAAAATTTACAAATGGCTGAAGAGTTTAGAAAACTAGCTAAAAATCCCCCATTAGATGAATATGGAATGATGCCTTATTTAGATGAGATAGTAGGGAACTATTTCGTGATGGATTTTAATAGGGGTGGGGTAGCATTTGATCCAGAAGGAACAACACATAAATTTTTAAGAGAACTTGTAGAAGACGAAGGAAAACTACTAGACCCTAGAGACCTTGATGCAAACGAGACTACAAGGGAAGAATTTATCTCTTACTTAAAAGCTGAAATGCCTCATTTTACAACTAGATTTGATAAAAAAGGTTTTCCAAACAAAATGACAGAAAGGGACATTGCTCTCTATATAGACTCCACCCTACTAGAAGCTAAAATAATGTCCCTAACCCCACCAGAAGGCTATCCTAATGCACCATACTACAACACACCAGAAGAGCTAACAAGACTATATGAGGCTGGTAAATTAGATAAAAAGCTAAACCCTCTAACACCAGTGATGTATAGAGATAGCTTCCCTGAAGATCTTAGAGCTAAGATATTAAGCTATGCTAAAGAGCATAATATAAAGGATTGATTAATGCTCATTAAAGTTTTATTTAAGAACATTGATTTTAAAATAAGTTTCTTCTAAAATAACTTTAGATAGAATTACATAAAAATAATATTATTAACGTGAGGTAAAGGAAACCATGAAGAAAACGTTTAAATTTCTTTGTTCTTTAATTTTTATGCTATTTATCGCAGGATGTGCAAAAGATCTTATCATAAGCAACACTCCAAATTCAAACTTAAACTACCACGGTGACAACGTTCCAGTGACTATCATCGCTTATAAACTAAGAGATGTGGCAAAATTTCAGCAAGCTAGCATAGTTGATCTAGCTGAGAAAAATGGTGACATACTTGGTCAAGACAAGATAGACTCGATAAAAACGCAAATTCAGCCAAATACAAACAGATACGCTTTTACAAATGTCGATCCAGACGAAGTACCATACGTGGGCATTTTGGTGCTTTATGCTGATCAAAGCAAGACAAATATCAAAGCTTACAAATCAACAAAAGAAGCAAAAGAGAAAAATATAGTTTTTGAGATAACTAAAAATGGCGTAAATACCATAGACGCTAGCGGCTCTAAGATCCAAGCAAGCAAATAAAATGTCTGATAAATTAAAAGTTGTCTGGTACAACGGGATGAACGTTGATAAGGTTCATTTCGAGCAGCAAGAGAGGTATTTTGAGAGAAATTTAAACATAAAAACCGTCTCGTCTTTTTCAAATTTATATGGAGTTTTGGATCTTGAGATCTCAAGCGAGCTTTTGCTTCAAGGCAAGATAGGGCTAAATAAAATTTCTTGCATCTCGCAAGATGGTACGATATTTAACGCCCCAGATCAAGACGATCTACCAGAGCCACTTGAGATAAGTCCTAGCGAGCTAAATTCTGCCGTCATCGTACTAAAGCTACCAGTTAGCTCAGGGCTTGTTGATGTTAGCTTGCAAAACAATCTGCCAAATCTAAAATTTACGGCCAAACAAGCGCTCATTAGCTCAAGAGTGCATGATGAAGCTAGTAATGACATTTTAGATGAGCTTGATGACAAAGACGACTTTGAGCTTTCGTCTGCTTTTACGCAGGATAAAGAAAATTTGATCCTAGCAAGTCAAAGATCGACTCTAGGAGTGCTTGGCTCAAAGACGCCTTATGAGCTTAGCGTGCCTATTTGCAGGATAAAAAACATAGATCTAAACAAACAAATAATACTTGATGAGAAATTTATACCAACTTGCATCGATGTCAGTAAAAATTCTTTCATCACAAGCTTTATAGATGAGTTTAGCTTTGCTACAAAGCAGCATCAAGAGAGCTATACTGGGCTTTTAGGTGGCATAGATCAGGCTAAAAATAGGCTTGATATCTCAACATATTTGACACTAAATATGCTTAAAAAATGGCACTTGATATTCTCATATCTTTTCAAAAGAGACAAAATTCATCCAGAGTATCTATATGAAAAGCTAGTTGATTTTCAAGCTGATCTGCTAGCCCTAAGTCACGATGATAGTTTTAGCGAATTTATAGCTTATGATCACAACAACTTAAGTCAAACTTTTGTACCGCTAATAAACAATCTTAGGCTTTTGTTCTCGCATATCTTGTCGCCAAAATACGTCATGGCACAGATCGTTAAAAACAATCACGGCTTTTTTGACTGCGTCTTTGATAATCCAAGCATCATAGAAAACTCAGAAATTTACTTTGCTATCCATAGCGATACAAAAAATGAGTACCTGCTCAAAAATTTCAAAGAACAGTGCAAAATCCACACCCAATCAAACATCAAAAGTATCGTCTCATCGCAGCTTCGCGGCATAAATGTAGAGCAAATTTCAGCTATACCTAGTACATTGCCAAAGCTAAATGACTATATCTACTACAAGATCGATAAAAAAGATGAAATTTTTAAAAGCTTCGCAAATCAAAGCGTTATTAGCGTCTATATAACAGCAAATTTATCAAACGCTGACATTAAGATGTGGGCTTTATTATAAGGATAAAAAATGAGTGAGAATCAAAATGAAATTTCGGCTTTAAGCCAGACAAAGCTTCTAGGACTTGGTGCAAATCCTGCTCTAGATCACGTGCTACCACTGCTTCTTTTAGCAAACAGAGTATCAAAACTACAAAATTTTTCACAAAGTGAGATGCAAAATTTACGTGAAAAGCTGATAAATGATATATTAAGCACCACTTCAAAGATCTCAAATTTAGGCATTTATGAAGAGGATGACATCATTAGGCTTAGATATTGCCTTTGTGTTTTCATCGATGAGAGCTTGCTAAAAAACGAAATTTTTATGAACAGTTTTTGGGCGAACAACACCTTAACAACAAGATTTTTTAACGAAAATTTAGGTGGCAACAAATTCTTTGGCATCATGGATAAATGGTTTGAAAACGTTGGCAAGAACAAGGACTTTTTAGAGTTTATATACGCTTGTTTGGTGCTTGGCTACAAGGGTAAATATGAAGCGCAGGAAGATTGCAACGAGAAAATTTCATACCTTTGTGAAAATATAGCCTCAGCCGTTTCACCACTTATAAAGGCTGATGAAAATGTATTTGAAAAGAGCTATTTAAAAACTAAAAAGAGAAGCTTTTTTGAGATATTTTCACTAAGACATTTGAAATTTTACTTTATCCTTATAGCGCTTGCAGCTATCGCGGCTGCGTTTTTATATAGCACCTACTCGATGGATCAAAACAACGTTAAAAACGACAGCGTCCTAAACAATAAGATAGAAAATTTTATGGACAAAAAGTAAGTGCAAGATAAGTTTTTCAACAAATTTAACGAAAACTTTTCAGAAAACGAACTCTACATCAGCCTTATAGACGAGATGTCAAAGTATAAGACTTTGACGCATGATACGATAAAATGGGACTTTGTTTTTAGCTCGTCTTTAAAGGCATTAAGCGAATTTAGCCTCGATGTAAAGCTTTTAAATTTCCTAGCGATCTCTGCTATAAATTTAAACCAAAAAGATAGTTTTAAAACCCTGATCGAGGCCTTTTCATTTTTTCTAACTACTCTAAAACAAGAGCCAAATTTATTAGCAAAAAATGAAAAGCAAGTGCCTGCTAAAAAAAAGATATTTGCTCAAACGATAGAGCTTTTTACGCAAGCTCATAGGGATGGTATAAATTTAGACGAAGCGGGCGCAAGAGCTTTTAATGAGCTTGTGCCTGAGCTCTCACGCGAGCTTAGCACGCACTTTGATACGCTTTATATAGAAGAGAAAAGCGAGCAAGCTCAAAAAGTAGAGGAGCCAAAGCAGCCAGCAAAAGCCGAGCCGAGCTACTCACAAAGCATCTCTTTTGGCAGTAGCGACATTAGCACATTTAGCGATAGAGAGTTTAGGGAGTACTTTGTAAATTTATCCGTCTCTCTTTTAAAAAATGATATAAAAAATTTGACCGCTTACTCGCTTGTTTTTGAGGCGATGTGGGGCAGGATCAAGGCTTTGCCAGTTAGCAGCGAGCAAGTGACGCAGATACGCTATCCTGATGAAAATTTGATCTTACTTTTTAAAAATATGAAAGAAGCAAGCCAAGAAAATTTGGAGAAATTTATAAGAAATTTAGCCCTTAATCCGTTTTGGATAGATGGTGTTAGGATATTTTGTGAGTTTTTAAGATCATCTGGACTAAACGAGCAAAGCGAACTAGTTTCTAATATGACTTTAAATTTTATAGAAAAATTCCCAGATATGAAAAAGCTCAAATTTCAAAGTGAAGAGGCATTTTTCAGCGAAGAGAGTGCTAAATTTTTTAGTAAAAAAGAGAGTGCAAATTTTATCTCTAGTGACGAAATGAAAAAAGATATGAGCTTTGAGGAGCTGATAAAAGCCCTTGATAGAAGCAAATATACAACAAATTCGCAAAGCGAGCTTAGCTTTTTGTTAGAGCTTTCCAAAATTTTTACAAGCCAAGGCATGGATAACAATGCAAAAGTTGTATATTCGCAAATAGTTAAATTTATAGAAAACACTGAGCTTAAGGATTATTTGTCAGATATTTATATAAAGGCAAAAACATTTTTGTGATAAAATATGTTTTTTTAAAACTTCTTTAATTTTATTTAATTATAATTCTTAAATCATTTACTCAAAAAAAGGATGTTATTATGGCAGAGAATTCAATCCCACCAAAAGAACGTATAAACATTGTTTATAGAACCAAAACAAACAACCAAGAAGCAGATGTTGAGCTTCCGTTAAAGCTGATGGTAGTTTCAAATTTAACTGGTGAAAACCAAACTCCACTTGAAGATCGCGAAGTTGTCTCTATAAATAAGATAAATTTCGATCAGGTTATGAAAAGTTTAGACATTCATACTGAATTTTCAGTGAAAAATAGGCTAAATTCTGGTAGCGAAGATCTAAATATCGATCTTAACTTTGAAAGCATTCAGGATTTCAATCCAGACAATAT
Source organism: Campylobacter concisus (assembly GCF_003048835.2). Lineage (NCBI taxonomy): Bacteria > Pseudomonadati > Campylobacterota > Epsilonproteobacteria > Campylobacterales > Campylobacteraceae > Campylobacter > Campylobacter concisus. The sequence continues at coordinate 131,985 of NZ_CP060705.1, forward strand.
CATCAACCAAGTACCTGAGCTAAAGAAGCTATTGCAGCTTAGAAAAGCTTTAGTTGCGTTAAAAGGACCTATGGGCAATATGCCTGATTTTAGAAAAGCAGTTTTAGAGGCTATTAAGGATGAAGATAGTAGAAAACAGCTTCTTTTAGAGCTTAAAGACGAAAAAGATAAGGAATAAAAATGTCTGAAACTAAAGTAAAAACTCCTATCATTGAAAGCATAATGCAAAGGAGCAAATATACAAAAGATGATGAAAGTTATAGCGTAGTAAAGCAAGGAGTTGCAGAGTTTATCTCAAATGTCATCACAACAAATAATGCTGAAGAGAAGATAAATAAGCTTGCACTTGATGAGATGATAGCCCACATAGATACGCTTTTATCGGCTCAAATGGATGAAATTTTACACAATAAATCTTTCCAAGAGCTAGAATCTACTTGGCGTGGCATTAGATTTTTAGTTGAGAGAACAAATTTCAACGAAAATGTAAAGATCGATCTTTTAGACGCAACAAAAGAAGAAATTTTAGATGACTTTGAAAACAATCTAGATATAACTCAAAGCACACTTTATAAGCAAATTTACTCAGCTGAGTATGGTCAATTTGGTGGTGAGCCAGTTGGCGCGATAGTTGCTGACTATGAGCTAGATAAGTCAAATCAAGATATGACTTTCTTAAACAAAATGTCGTCAATTGCAGCGATGAGCCACTCTCCGCTTCTAACTTCACTATCTTCTAAATTCTTCGGACTTGATAACTTTGGCGAGCTTGAAAACATAAAAGATCTAAAGAGCCTACTTGAAGGTCCTCAATACACAAGATGGAGAACTTTTAGAGAGAACGAAGATGCAAAATATACAGGTTGTATGGTAAATAGATTTCTTACTAGATCTCCGTATATCCCAGAAGATAACCCTATAAAAAGCTTTAATTACCGCGAAAGCGTTGATAAGCACGATGATATGCTTTGGGGCAACGGCGCTTATGCGTTTGCTACAAGACTTACAGAGAGTTTTGCGGACTATAGATGGTGCGGAAACATCATCGGACCAAAAGGTGGCGGCGCTGTAAAAGACCTACCAACTTATACTTATGAAAACTACGGAAGCGTTCAGACAAAAATTCCAACCGAAGTTTTGATAACAGATAGAAGAGAATTTGAGCTTGCAGAAAACGGCTTTATCACACTTACACTAAGACGTGATAGCAATAACGCAGCGTTTTTCTCTGCAAACTCAGTGCTAAAACCTAAAGTTTTCCCAAATACTCCAGAAGGCAAAGCTGCTGAGACAAATTTCAGACTTGGCACACAGCTTCCATATGTATTTTTGATCTCTCGTTTGGCTCACTATCTAAAAGTACTTCAAAGAGAAGAGATTGGTACTTGGAAAGAGCGCAGTGATGTTGAGCGTGGCTTAAATGAGTGGCTAAGACAGTACATCTCAGATCAGGAAAATCCACCAGCTGATGTAAGAAGCAGAAGACCATTTAGAAGCGCAAAAGTCATCGTTAGCGATATAGCTGGCGAGCCAGGCTGGTATAAGATAGAGCTTCTAGCTAGACCTCACTTTAAATTTATGGGGGCAAATTTCGAGCTTTCTTTGGTTGGTAAGCTGGATAAAGAGTAAATTTAAGTATGTCGCTGATAGATAAAATTTTATATGAATTTAGTGATGAGTCAAAATTTCGTCCATATTTTAAAGATCTAGACAGCGACATCAAAGATCATATCGATACTATCTTAAACTCAAGGCTGGGAAACTACGGTCGTTTAAATGATAGTATCATCGATCTTTGGTCGGTTGGGGTCGAGATAAACGAGCTTGGCCATAGACTTGGCATGGCGATATATGAACTAATCACCTCAAACGAAAATAGAATAGAGATAACCTCTATCGGCTATGATGACTCGCTAAAGCCTTGGCGTATCATCTTTAACATAAACTATAAGCATAAAAACGACAATTTCAAAGAGTATTTGCTAAAGGTTATTTTTAAGAACAATAGATATTGTGAGATTTTATAATGGATTATAATGAAAATAATTTAGCTTATTTTCAAAAAGAGATGGCGTATCTTGACGAAACAAGAGCTCTTTTTATAAAGAATTTCCCAAAAGTTGCACCATTTTTAGATACTAAAAGCAAAGATCCTGATGTTGAGAGTATCATAGAAAATATGGCTATTTTGACATCAAGGATTAGACAAGAGCTAGATGAAAATATCCCCTTAATAGCTGAGTCTTTGATAAATATCTTAATGCCAAGCTATACCAATCCTTTTCCGTCAGTTTGCATGCAAGAATTTGCTCTAAGAGATGATTTTTCAGAAAAAAAAGAATTTATACCAAAAGGCAGCATCATAGAGTCAAAGCCTATAAATGGTGTAGCTTGTAAATTTCAGACGATATATGACGTAAATTTGCTTCCATTAAAGATATCAAAAGCTTTCATGTCAAACAACAAAAGCGACTATCTTTTAAATTTAAACATATCTATCACCAAAGATGAGCTTAGCACCAAAGAGCTTGATATTGATTTTTTAAATTTATATCTTGGTGATAACATATACTTCTCTTCAACCCTTTTGATGTGGCTAAAAAACTACTTGAAATTTATAGTTATAAGCTTTGAAGATAGCGATGAGGAGATAAAACTTGGAGCTGATAAGCTTAGCTTGGATGAATTTGATGAAGCTTTGATAAAGAGCGATGAGTTTGGTTTTGAGGCATTTGAGCTTATAAAAGAGCTTTCATATTTTTCATCTAAACTAAATTTCATCCGCATAAACGGACTTGGTTTTTTAAAGAGATTTGACGCAAAAAGCTTTAACATCAAATTTGTCTTTTCAAAAGATATGCCAAATGGTTACGTGCCAAGGCTAGAGTATTTCTCTCTTTTTGCCACGCCAGCGATAAATTTGTTTGCAAAAGGTGCTGAGCCTATACAAAATAACAACAAACGAAGCGAGTATAGAATTTTCATAGACCGCTCAAACATAAATGCTTACGAGATAGTCTCTATCACAAAGGTCGTCGCTCACAGCAGCAATAATGAAAAAAGGATACTTAAAAACTACAAAAGCTTTGAGAGATTTGAGTTTTTAAATAGCCAAAGATCAAAGGATTATTACTTTGTAAGCAACAAAATAGATATGAAACTAAACTCTTACAAAGAAATTTCATTTTTTAAAAATGACGCTAAAGAGCAGACTGTGAGCATCGAGACGCTTTGCTGTAACGGCGATCTACCAACCAATCTAAAACTAGGCGAGATAAATAAAATCCAAAATCACCAAGGCGTAGTAACCAAAAATTTAACCATCCCAACTAGCGTAAAACGTGTAAATGTAGATGGAAATTTACTCTGGAGGCTAGTTAGTATCTTGTCATTTAGCTATCAAAGCATACTAAATAAGGGTTCTTTTTTGGCACTGCTTAATGCTTTTATGCTGCCTGATGATGAGTTTTTGAAGAAATTTTCTAGCTCACTTTATGAGATAAAAACAAAACAGATCCACAGGGTCGATGGAGGTTTTGCAAAAAGAGGAGTGCTTTGTATATTTTATATAGATGAGAGCGAATTTGAAAGCCTTGGAAATGTCTATATCCTAGGTATAAATTTGGCTAAGTTTTTATCAAAATTTGCTTCTATTAACTCATTTTGCGAGCTTAAGATAAAGTGTGTAAAGAGCAAAATTTTATTTGATTATGGGTTTTTAAGCGGCATGAAAGAGCTAGTATGAGCGAAGAGATAAGTCAAGCTTCTTTTTTTAAACTGATAAAAAATATCCTAAAAAATAGGGATAGAAGCGAGATATTTTTAAAAAATAGCTCAAGTTTTGCCTACCCGATCAAAGAGCTTGAGAGCTTAGATGAGCAAGAGCTTACAAAGATAATTGTAAATTTCATGGGTCTTTTAGGAAGTGGCTCGCATCTAACAAGCTACATTTTAGAGAAAATTTCAAAGACTAGTGACAATAGCTATGAGCTATTTTTTGATTTTTTTGACAACTACTTGCTTTGGCTATTTTTTGATAGTATTAGCCTGAAAAACTACGCAAGATCTTTTGAAGATGAGCTTGATGATAAAATTTCAAAGATCTTGCTTGATATGCTTAACATAAAAGATAAGCTGCTAGCAAAGAAATTTCTGCCATTTTCGCCACTTGCAGTTAGCCAAAGAAGGCCAAAAAAAGAGGTTGAATTTGCACTTCAGAGCCACTTTGGACTAAAAGATAAGCTTTTTATACTTGAAAATTTACCAAATCAAATTTTCATAGCACCATCAAATTTAAACTCCTTAGGCCATAAAAATAGGATGCTTGGTAAAAATTTCATCCTTGGTAAAAAGCTTTTTGAGAAACAAACTAAGATTGCAGTCTTTATAAATGGCATAGAGTACGAAGATGCTGTAAATTTCTTCCCAAAAAAAGATAAATTTAAAGAGCTACAAGAGACTCTTTCTTGTTTTACTAATGATGAATTTGTTTCTGATTTATATTTAAAGATAAATTACTCTCATAAGATGCAGTTTAAGCTCGGATCAAAATATACAAGTAGCCAAATCGGTTTTGGTTCAAGGCTTAAAAATGATAAAAAAATGTCAAATTTTATAAAATTTAGACTTTGTTCATAAAATTTAACTCCAAAATCAAAAAAATCTGATATAATTACATAAAAGAAATATATTTATTTGTAAAAGGATTTGCAGCTATGGCATTTATCGACTACTTACGCAGATTTTTCACATTTTTTAGGTTTAAACACAGTGTTGTTTTAGTAACTTCTATCGCTCTTAGTGTTTTGTTTTGGCTCTATGCCCCGCTTGTAGCATTTAACGATATATACAGCTTTGCTAGCGTTAGCTCACGAGTTAGCGTGCTAGTTGCTTTTTGGGCAGTTATATTGTTTTTTGTCTTGCTTAGACCGCTGATGAACTATTTTGCATCACGCAAAGATGAGAAAAACGACAAACTAAAAGAGATCAAAAAAGAGTCATTGGATAGTTTTGGCAAAGCAAAGAGAAATTTCTTACTTTCGCTAAAAGACGCCAAAACGACTTGGAAAAAAGATATAAATTTTAAAAAATTACCATTAATAATGATAATAGGCAACGAGGGCGCTGGAAAGAGTGCTTTTATAAACTATTCAAATATCGAATTTCCTCTATCTGATAGCCTGGATACTTATAAAAAGATACATCAAAGTACGACAAATTTTAACCTTTATGTATCAAAATTTGGCGCATTACTAGATACTGAGGGCATTCACTTTGCGCAAGAGAGTCTCTATCAGCCAACTGCGACAGAAGAGCTTCCTGAAGATGACGTAGAGAAAAACAGAGACTATCTACTTAAAAAAGGCGTTTGGAACGAGTTTTTACACTTTTTAAAGAGAAATGACTTTAACTCAAGACTAAGCGGCGCCGTGCTTATCATCGATACTAAAAAATTCCTAGAGGGTACTCAAGAGTATTTTGACGAGCTTATCAGATATATGGTAAAGAGGATAAACGACTGCGAGAAGCATCTGGGCATCAAATTTCCTATCTACGTGGTCTTTAGCAAGCTTGATCTTATAGATGGTATGGGCGATTATTTCAAATTATTTAATGAAGACGTGGCAAATAAAGCACTTGGTATAAATTTAGACTCAAATTTCACCGCTCAAACACTTGAGACAGAGCTTAAGGGCTTAAGCGACTCACTATTTAAACATCTAATGAGCAAAAACTCGATCTCGCACATGCTAGAAGATAAAAAACGCTCATATTTGTTCTTAAAACAGCTTGAAAATTTCTTTGTGCTGGTAAAAGACTTTGTTACAAAACTAAGCTCTCAAAATGCTCTTAAAAACACATCTGTTATAAACGGAGTTTATTTTGTAAGTGCATATCAAGAAAATATCCCTATAAACTATCTTACAAATACAATTTGTGATAAATACAGCATCAAAAAACCACTTCTTAGAGCGGTAAATAATTACAGCAAACAAAGCTATTTTGTAAAATCATTTTTAAAAGAGATCGCTTTTAAAGCAAATGTAACGAAATTTGGCGTACAAAATAGATTTATTAAATTTGTAAATTTCGCCCTAGTGGCTGCGCTTTGTGTGGGAGTTTATTTTGGCTCTAGTTATATTTTAAATATCAAAAATACAAAAGAGCAAACCGCGGCTAACAACGTAGATAAAATTTCTAACTATCTTGATAACAAAAAGTATAAAGACCTTACCGCTACACAAAAGATCGAGCTTTTAAATCTGCTAAAACAAAGTCTAAACGACTATCCAAGGATCTTTAGTGGTGATACTAAATTTGAGTACATCACTCTTGATACCTCTTATAAAGGTTTTACGCCTGTTAAAGCGCTTTATTACGACCTTAGTGCTGATTTTTTCAAAAATACAGTTTTAACTGAAATGGAAAATATCCTAAAAACAGAGAGCGATCCAGATAAGCTTATAAAAGCCTTTTATATGTATGATTCACTTTTTGATAAAAACTATACAAATGTTGATCTATTTAAAATTTGGATAGCTGCAAACTGGGATAAATTTGAAAAATATGGCGTTGCCAAGGATGAATTTTTAGCACACATTGAAGCTATTTTAAATGCTAAAAATTTAAGCATTTCAGCAGACCAGAGCGCTCAAAGTGCAGCAAATACCAAACTAACGCCTGTTCAAAGAGCAAAAAGGCTCTACTCGATACTTGAGTTTATATCATTTAAAGATGAAAAATCATTCTACGACATCAAAAAAGAGGTTGAAAATTTAAATCAGGTAGTTCAAGAAAAAGAGGCATTTAATCCATTTAATAAAATTTATACAAAAGAAAATTTAAGAGATTTCTTGGCAAAACTTAGCTCAAACATCGATGAAACCGCGGGCATCGAGTCATGGCTGATGGATACCAACTCATCTTTAAAAGATATTAGCTCAAATGAGAAAAAAGAGCTAAGCATCGCAGTTGTAGAGCTTTATTTGCAAAACTACGCTGATAAATGGAACCAAATTTTAAGAGCGATCGAACCAAATGAATTTGCTACTAAAAAAGAGGTTATCGATGAGCTTGAAATTTTGTCAAAAAGAGAAAACCCACTAAATTCTCTTATAAAATTAACCAATCAAAATACAAATTTAAATGATGAAAATTTACTAAAATACATCTACTCTCTAGGCTTTGCTTCAAGCGAGATAAAACGCGTATTTACAGACTTTAGTACTAAATTTACAAACTATCATGCACTAAATTCTGATGGATCGTTAGATCTTATCAGCAATGATGTCACAAATGTCTATAAAAAAGTTAGTGACTATAACTTTGAGATGCTTCAAAGTAGTGACGACAAGATAGTCTATGCGATAAATGGCATAAAAAATGAGAATGATCCATTTATCGTGCTAAACAATGACGCCAAAAAGCTTCCAGATGAGCTAAATGAGTACTATCAAAAGCTATCAAAGCTAGCTTGGAAACAGGTAGAAAACGGAGCTTCATCACTTTTAGCAACAGCTTATAAAGATGATGTTCTTGATGACTTTGAAAGTCTTATAAAACCTTATTATCCATTTAATGAAAACTCAGCAAAGGCTGTTAGCATCGAAGAATTTAAGAGATTTTTTGGCAAAGACGGAACTTGGAATAGCTTTTATGATAAATATCTAAAACAAATTTTAAGTAAAACTGGCAGTGGCTATAAGGTAAGACCAAAATATGCAAAAGAGCTAAGATTTAGTAAAAGCTTCCTTGAAAATATCGCTTATATCGATAGAATTTCAAATTTGATGCTTGATTCAAATGACGAGCTAAAACTAAACTATAACTTAAAAGCAGTTGATCTATCGGCAAATTTCAGCCACATAAATATAGGCTACGCAAATAACTCTTTGGCGTATGATCACACGATCCCATCAAATTTACTTGTCTCAAGTAAAAGCTTTGATATCTCAACTCAGTTTAAATTTAATGCAGTTTCAAATGCAGGCAGTGATAAAAAAGAGATCAGCTTTGATGGTGAGTGGGGCTGGTACAAGCTCTTAAAGGCTTCAAATTTCAGCAGCATTGGCGTTAGCACGCTTAACTTTGATGGTAAAAAAGAGTCATATTTTGGCTTTGAAGTTACTCCAAATGGCGGAGAGCTTTTAGAGCTTATGAATATCATACCAACGATTGATTTACCAAGAAAGATGCTTTATTAAGGAAAAAATATGCAAGAAATAGCAGCGGTTATACAAAATTTTGATAAAGCTTCGAGCTTTTTGGCGCAGTATGTCATTTTTGATGAAAACGGTGGGGACATAGGCTCGCTAGATACGGTTAAATTTCCGTGCAGTGATACAAGCGGCTCTATAGCTTCAAAGCACGCTCATATAGGCTTTGAAGAGGGAGTTTTCACCATTTGCGGATATGAAGGATGCGAGATATTTTATAGCGATTCTTATTCGAAGTTGCCTGATGATTACGAAAGCGTGATAAATCCAGGAGATATTTTTAGGATAGGCGAGCTTAAATTTATATTTATAGATCCTTCTAGGATAGATGAATATGTCGGCAAAGCTCACAAGATCATAGAAAATACTAAAAATTTTGATGAGCTTGATAATAAAGAATTTGAGCCAGTTGGGAAAATTTCAAATGTTGATTTTAAAGAAGAGCCAAAGATAAATTCTCTCATCGATGAAGAAAAAGATATCACTTTAAATGAAAATGTTCATGATGTGCCTCTGAATTTAAATGAGAGTGCTCAAAATGTTGATGAAGAAGATATAAATAGCCAAAGGATGCTAACAGCAAAGAGCATGGATGAGCTTTTGATGAATTTGGTTGAGAGCATAAAAGTACAGCCAAATATGAGCCCTATAAGTGAGCAAAGCAGGACATTAAACACAAAAGATATGGAAACAATTATAAAAACGCTGCCTCTAAGCGACAACACGACGCTTGTTAATGCTGTTTTGCTTAAGCTTATTTGCAAAGAGCTATATAGTCAAATGTACGATATAGTCGAGAATAATTCATTTTTCAAATATCTCTCTGGTGCTGTAACAAAAAGCACCAGAGAAGATAAAGAGGCGTTTAATTATTTATTACATAAAGCACTTGAAAGCTATATGCTAAAAAAGTAATGTTTTTAATAAAATAGAAAGTTAATAAAAGTTAAAATAACCAAATTTTTTAATAGGAGTAAATATGTCACAACCAGTGTATATTAAGGTGAAAGGTTCTACTCAAGGACTTATCTCAAGTGGTGCTTCAACAGAAGCTAGTATCGGTAATCGCTATCAGTCAGGTCACGAAGATGAGATCATGGCGCAAGAGGTTTCTCACATCGTAACTGTTCCAGTGGATCCACAAAGTGGCCAACCATCAGGACAAAGAGTGCATAAGCCATTTAGCTTTACAACATCTTTAAACAAAGCTGTTCCACTTCTTTACAACGCATTAACTCAAGGCGAGAGACTTCCAGAGGTTGAGATCCACTGGTACAGAACATCAACTAGCGGTGGCGCTGAGCACTTCTTCACTACAAAGCTAGAAGATGCAACTATAACAGATATCACTCTAGTAAGTCCAAATGCTCAAGACAAGCTAAATAGCGACAAAACTGAGCTTTTTAAAGTTTCAATGAACTATAGAAAGATAGTTTGGGAGCACGTAGCTGCAGGCACAAGCGGAAGCGATGACTGGAGAGAAGCTACTAAAAAAGCTTAAAAAATAACCTAGGGATCCTCCCTAGGGATATCAATATTCTCGTTGGAAGGACACAAATGAGCCCTTTTTATCATTATCTTTTAAAACACCATGATATGTGAAATGCGATATGAAACACTTGGTTATAATCATATTTCTCATAACATCTTTATATTCACACGAAGCAAATTGCACGGATATGTTTGGACTCATTTATAATAAAAATTTAAGCGATGTTGAAACAGCTAAGTATATAAAATACTACATAGATGATCTTGGATGCGATGCTAATATGACTATTAAAATACCAGATATTTCAATAAGACCAAATTTATTAGAGTATGCTTATGATACAAATAAAACAAAAACTTTTGATACTCTTTTGGCAAAAGGTACATTCGCTAATGCAAGCTTGGCTACATCTATAGGTATGAGCTTTGCATTTTTCTTTAGAGAAAATGGTGTCGGTATAGACAACAAAAAAGCAAGCCCTGAGCTACTAGAATTTATAAAAACTCAAAAATATAAAGAATTCAAAGAAGAGAAATTTAAGCTAATCAAAAAACTATTAGATCATGGGCAAGACCCAAAAGATTATAAAGTTTTAAAGATTATTCTGAAAATTATAAATGATGAGAAAGATTTAGAGAATTTATTAAAAGATGGAGCTAAAAAGGAATTAGCACAATGAAGCAATTAGCAATAATCATATTTTTCATAACATCTTTATATTCACATGAAGCAAATTGCACGGATATGTTTGCTATGATTTTTGATAAAAATACGACTGATGAAAATACTGCTAAATGTATAGAATATTACATAGATGAGCTTGGGTGTGATGCTAATATAGTCCCAAGTTTCGCTAATGATGGCTCCAATTTACTAGATGCTGCTTATGAAAATAATAAGACTAAAACGTTTGACTTACTTTTGAATAAAGATATTACGCCAGATAAATGGCTAACTGCAATTATAGCAACAGAATTCCTAGTCTTTTTTAGAGAAAATAGCGATGGCATAAAAGACAAAAAAGCAAGCCCTGAGCTATTAGAATTTATAAAAACACCGAAATATAAAGAATTTAAAGAAGAGAAATTTAAATTAATTAAAAAACTATTAGATCATGGGCAAGATCCTTATTATTATGGTTATTTGAGAGTTATATTAAAGATAGTAGGAGATGAAAAAGATTTAGATAGACTGCTAGGGCAATATAAAAAGGATAATAAATGAGTGTATTGATTTCATTTATTATTAATATAGCAATCATCAATTTACATTATCTTGGATGCGTAAATTCATTAAATATTGTAGCAAACAAAGATATAAGCGATGAAAAAACAGCAATGTATATGAAAACATATATAGAAGATTTTAAATGTAGCCCAGATATCGGTGTAAAATCAACAAAACTGACATCCGCTTGGATTGATTTATTGTATCTTTCTTATGTAGTTGATAAGCCAAAAACTTTTGATTATATTTTGTCTAAAAAACCTACTATAACAAGAGAATTAATCGGTGGAATAATTTCAGATTATATAATTTATTTGGCAAAAAATGGCGTTTCAATATCCAAGAAAACACCAAATACTTTAAAGTCTTTAGAATTTCTAGAAACAGAGCAATATAAAAGATATAAAGAAGAAAAAATGACTTTAATCAAAAAAATATTAGATAACGGAGCTAAATCGGATCTATTTAAATATTTGCTTGAGACATTAGAATATATAAATGATGAAAAAGATTTAGAGAATTTATTAAATAATGGGAATAAAAAGGAATTAGCACAATGAGGCAATTAGCAATAATCATATTTCTCATAACATCTTTGTATTCACACGAAGCAAATTGCACGGATATGTTTGGGATTATTTTTGATAAAAAAATAACTGATGAAAATACCGCTAAATACATAGAATATTATATAGACAAACTGGGTTGTGATGCTAATGCTAGCGTAAAATTAAATAATTTAATGGCTAGATCGAATTTATTAGAATTTGCTTACGATGCAAACAAAACTAGAACTATTGACATGCTTTTAGACAAGGGTGCTACTCCAAATGGCTGGCTATCTACGTCAATAGGGCTTGACTTTTCGTTTTTTTTTAATAGTAATGGAGTTCCAATAGAGAATAAAAGAGCCAGTAAAGAATTGCTTAAATTTATAAAAACACCAAAATATAAGGAATTTAAAGAAGAGAAATTTAAACTGATCAAAAAACTATTAGATCATGGGCAAGACCCAAAAGATTATGTCGTTTTAAAATCTATTTTAAAAATTGTAAATGACGAAAAAGAATTTGATGAGTTAGTAGAAGGCAGGAATAGGTAATGGATTTATTTAATATAAGCAAGAAGAAACTTGAAGTAAAAAATGATAACACTGATTTGAAAGACTTTAAAGAAAAAACTACCTCACAAAATGCAAAAGACAATGTAGATGCTTTTATAAGAGTTTATCCTAAACCTCCACTAATGGACAAAATTTTTGATGCTGCTGGAGAAGGAGTAAAAAGAGGCATAGACGATCAAACAGAAATTAAATTCAGAAAATATAAAGAGGCAAAAAGGCTTGGCATACTGGAAGAGTCAAAGCCTACGATTAAATTAAATGATGCTGATATTAAAGAATTTGAAGAAAGATTACAAGAAGAAGAAAACGAAAAAAGATTGAAAGAGCAACAAATGGACAAAAACATAACATCACCAACATCATCACTAACTAAGCCAGTCATGCTAGCATCTGGCAACTCGGTGGCGACAGACGGCTTTGTAGATTATGGCGTATCTAGCGATGCCTTCTCTACTCTTCAGATAGCAAACGAAGCAAATGACAAATTTATTGTCACAAGGGCTGATATAAATGAGAGCTTAGAGGATATATTTAGCATAGAGTGCTTTGCCTATATAAATTTAGTCAAAAATCCGCTTTATGAAAATTTAGAGAGCATATATAACGATAACGCTCAAACTGGCATATATAGGTACCTTGATAAAGGCATGAAGCTAAGTATAAAAAGACCATCTTCTACAAACAAGAGTATCATCCCAAGCAATAATGGCAGCGACTATATCTACTTTAGCGGCATAGTAAGCGATGTCGAGTATCTAGGCGTTGATGACGATAGTAGTACAAATATAGACAAAAAATACTTCTTCAAATTTAAACTCACATCTTCGCTATATAGACTAAGTATAAATAGAGCAAATAGAATTTACACAGATCAAAGCGTGCTTGAAGTGGTAAAAGAAATTTTGTCTTTTAACAAGCAAAGGCTAACTAAAGAGCTAGACTTCTCAAATATCAAAAATAGCTACAATAAAAAAGAATTTATAGCGCAGTACAACGAAAGCGACCTAGCCTTTATAACAAGACTTTGCCATGATAGCGGTATATATTTTTATGAAGATAATGAGAAAATTTACTTTCACGATACCTTTATCCTAGCTTATAGCAACCAAGCTGAAGGCCTAGCACAAAGCGAGCCGAGCAAAGGTAAAGAGGCTAGAAAAGTAAGCTTTAATGTAAATTTAAACAACAATCTCGCAAGCGAACACATAAATAAAATCACAAAGAGCGAAACTCTAAAAGCAAACAGCTTCACCCACTCATTTCAAAACACGGCCTATCCAAACGTGCTAGAGAGCAAAAATGAGAAGATATTTGACGAGCAGGTAAATATCTATGATAAGCATATAAATTTAGATGAGTATTCATTTAGTGATACGAGGTTGCTTGAGGTCAGCACCTATCTTAAAAAGCTAAGAAGCGATATGCTTTTGAAAGAATTTGTCGCTAGCTCAAACGTCTTTGCTCTAAATTTAAACGACAATATCTCAGTCGCCATAGATCAAAGTAGTGGCGAGTATGAGTTTAAAATAATAGCTATAAAACACACTTATATAGACGAAAGTGTTTTAGAAAATACTCTAAATTTAGGTGACAATGTCCCTTTAAAAGATAAGAAATTTATAAGCTCATATACAAATGAGCTAAGCATCATCCCAAGCAGCGTGAAATTTGTACCAAGCTACAAGCAAAAGCCAAAAGCGCCTGACATCACTCTAGGTCTTGTTGTAGGACAAGATGGGCTAAATAGCCAAATAAACACCATCCATACGGATAGTTACGGCAGAGTAAAGGTAAGACTAAACGCCTTTAGCACGCAAGAGCAGATAGATAAAGACGACACCATAAACGCAAGCTATCATAAAAGTGCCTATCTAAGAGTGATCACACCTATCGCAAGCAACAGCTCTGGCTTCTTTGCGATACCTAGGGTCGGCGATGAGGTGATCATCTCATTTTTGCAAAACGACATAGACAACCCAGTGGTAAGCGGTAGCCTCTATAATGCCTCAAATATGCCACTAGTAAATGTAGATAACAACTACCATCAAACATCGCTTAGCTCAAAAACGATCGGCGCAAACGAGACTGGTATAAACGAGATCACTCTATCAAACTTAAAAAACAAAGAGCAAATTTATGTAAAAGCCGAGAAAGACTACGATGAGCTAGTAAATAACGACTTTTCACAAACGATACTAAATGACAAGAGCTCGCAGGTACACGGCAGCTATACAGAGAGGGTCAAAAAAGCACATATCCAAACGATAGATCTTGCTAAAAACGTAAATGTCGGTGGAGAATATCTAACGACGGTTGGACTTTCAAAAGATACGGTAGTAGGCGTCTCAAATACACTAAATGTAGCTGTTGATGATACAACTAGAGTTGGTCAAGATAGACACGAGTTTGTCGGCAATGACAAATTTGTCGAGATAAAATCAAACCTCAACACAACCATACACAACGATGAGACTAAAGAGATAAAAGGTACCAAAGAGCAAAACATAGATGGTAGCTACAAGCTAAACTCTCAAAAGGGTATAAATGAGTTTAGTAACGAGCATATCGTGCTTCAGGCAAACAACTACATCGACATAAATGCTAAGTCAAATTTCACAACAAAAACAGCCGCGCAGCACACCGAGATGGCAGACTCTAAGTTTAGCGAGATCGAGACGACATACGAGGTCAATGCTAAAAATGAGATCATCCACCAAGTAGGCAGCACCAAAGTAACCATAAATGGCGCAAGTGTCGTGATAGAAGTTGGCGGCATAAAAGCGATATTTGACAGCATGGGACTAAGAGTCATCGGCGGAGATATCAAGGCGTTGTAAAATACATAAAAACCTGTCAGTAATTGGCGGGTTTTTACAAATTTATTAAAAACGATTTAGCTTTTACATAGAGCTTATATAAAAACTATCAAATTTTTACTAGCACTTATAGCTACTCTAAAGCACTCTAAATTTTGTTTAGTTATACAAGCAAAATTTATATAAAATTTTATCTTTACAATATTTTGTAATGTCACACGTTTTTGCTAAAATCGCCCCTTTTAATTTACCTAAAAGGGAGAAAATGAAGAGATATTTAGCCGAGTTTTTTGGCACATTTTGGTTAGTTTTTGGAGGTTGCGGTAGTGCGATATTTGCAGCAGCTTTTCCAGAGCTTGGCATTGGATTTGTAGGTGTTGCGCTTGCTTTTGGTCTTACGGTTCTTACGATGGCTTACGCAGTTGGTCACATTAGTGGCGGGCACTTCAACCCGGCTGTATCAGTTGGCTTGCTAGTTGGCGGAAGATTTGATAAAAAAGACTTCGTGCCTTACGTCATCGCACAGGTTATCGGAGCGATCGTAGCAGCAGCTGTGCTATATCTCATCGCTTCAGGCAAGGCTGGATTTGACGCTACTGCGAGCGGTTTTGCTAGCAACGGATACGGCGAGCACTCACCAAATGGCTATAATCTAGTCTCAGCGCTAGTTGCAGAGGTCGTTCTAACTGCGTTTTTCCTTATCATTATCCTAGGCGCGACTGATGAGCGTGCTCCAAAGGGCTTTGCACCGATCGCTATTGGCCTTGGCTTGACGCTGATACACCTTATCTCGATACCTATCACAAACACATCGGTTAATCCAGCTCGCTCAACTGGCGTTGCGATATTTCAAGGTACTTGGGCGTTAGAGCAGCTTTGGCTTTTCTGGGTTGCGCCTATCGTTGGAGCTATCATCGGAGCTATCATTTATAGAATTTTAGGCTGCACATGCGGCTGCAAAAGCGCAAAATAATCAAATTTTATGCTTCAAGGGGCGATCTTCGCCCTTTCTACTCTTTCAAATTTAAATAAGTAAAAAGAAATTTATAAGATATTTTGAGGGATCATCTAAGAAATTTAATTCTTAGATGAAAAGAGGATTTAGGCCTTTTTTGTCATCGCCCTAATAGGTATAACAAATATCGCTGCGATAAGGTAAAAAACGATACCAAAGACAGCTGCCATCATAAATATCTCGCCGATATCATAAAAGCTTGACTCAAGCCTAATGGTATCCACGTAATTTATCGCAAACCATAATGCTACGCCAAGAGCGATAGCAAAAACAAAAAATCCCCAAGAAAATAAAAAATTTAAAATCTTAGTCATCAACTTTTCTCCTTTTTGAGTTTATTTATCTACTTTAAATCCGCCGCCAAGTGCTCTGTAAACTTCAACCGCGCTATCTACCTCATCAAGCTTAGCTGAGATATCTTGAAGCTTTGCTTGAAGCAAATTTCTCTGTGCATCAAGAAGCTCTAGGTGTCCGATGTAGCCAGCGTTATACTGATCTTTAGCAAGCGAATAAATTTTTTGCTGCGATTGTAGCAAATTTTTTACCTGATCCAAAGAGAGCTTTGCGTTTTGCCTTGATATAAGAGCATCTCTAACCTCGCCAAGGGCTGATCTAACAGTCGCTTCGTAAGTGACGGCCGCGATTTGCTCGTTTGTCTCAGCAACTCGGACATTGTTTTTTGTCCTGCCATAGTCAAATATCTTTTGAGCTAAAGAGCCGCCTATGTTCCAAGTATTGGCATTTCCTACAAATATATTTTCAAAATCAATACTTGTAAAGCCCAAAAGTCCGGTAAGTGAGATCGTAGGAAAATAATCAGCCTTTGCCACTCCTACAAGGGCATTTGTAGCTTTTAGATCTGCTAGCGCCTTTGCCACGTCGCTTCTTCTAAGCAAAACATCTGAGCTGATGCCAGCCTTTATCTCAGGTGAGCTTGGTAAATTTTGCGCACTAGCAACGGCTCCTTTTAAAATTTCATCATTGCTCTTGCCAGTTAGGATGGCAAGTGAAGTAAGCGCTTGTGACTTTGAGTTTAGCACTGAAGTTAGGCTTGTTTTTGCCCTTTCAACTTCAGCCTTACTTTGCAGATAGGTCATCTCATTTATGCCACCAAGATCAAGCTGCGTTTTGCGAAGCGCTAACGTATCTTCGTAGGTCTTTAGTGTCTCTTTTAGCACTGCTTCTTGCATGTTTAGTGACACTAGAGCAAAGTAGCTTTTTGCCACACTTGAGCTAAGGCTTAGTCTAGCGCTATCGTAGTCAAATTTGCTCGCATTTAAATTTTCATTAGCTGCAAGCACGCTATTTCGCACTCTACCCCAAAGATCTATCTCATAGTTTAGTCCTAAATTTATGCTCGAGCTTCTATAACGTGTTTGAGGCTGCTTGGTGTAGGTTTCACCACTGGTTTTTGCCTTGGTATAACTTACATTTAAATTTACCCCCGGTAGCAAGTCAGCCTCAGCAATGCCAAGGCTTGCCTTTGCTTTTTGTAAATTTAAATATGCAATGCGTAAATTTGTATTTTTCTCAAGTGCACTTTCGACTAGAGAATTTAAATTTTCATCGTGAAATTCTTTCCACCAAAGATCTCTTATATCGCTTGTCTCGAAAGTGTATGTCGAGGTGAAATTTGTATCCACGTTTGGCATATCTGGGCGAAACGAGCAACCAGCCAAAAACGCCGCTGTTATAAGTATAAACGCCTTATTTCTCATCTTTTTTTGCTCCCTTTTTCCAGTATTTTTCATTTAAAGTTTCAAGCAAATAGTAAAACATAGGCACGAAAAATATCGCTATTGTGGTAGAAGCGATCATACCGCCAACTACGCCAGTTCCTAGTGAGTGACGAGATGCAGCGCCAGCACCCGTGCTTATAACCATTGGGAAAACGCCTAGAGTAAATGCGATCGAGGTCATTACGATAGGTCTAAAGCGAAGTTTGGCCGCATTTACAGCTGATTCAAATATACTCTTTCCACTCTCGCGCTCTTGCATAGCAAATTCTACGATCAAAATGGCGTTTTTGGCCGCTAGACCGATGAGTAGCAAGAGTCCGATCTCAAAGTAGATATCGTTTGTCAGTCCTCTTATCCAAACAGCTAGCAACGAGCCAAATACTGCAAACGGCACGGCAGTGATGACTGCAAGTGGGATGAGCCACCTCTCGTACTGAGCGGCAAGGATTAGGAAGACAAAGATCATACCAAAGATAAAGGCAGTTGTGCCTGTTCCTTGAGAATTTACCTCCTGATATGCCGTTCCAGCCCAGCTGATAGAGTATTCGTCGCTACTTAAAGTGTCATTTACGACCTCTTGGATCGCTTTGATCGCGTCACCTGATGTGTAGCCAGGCTTTGGCTCACCCATGATCTTAGCTGATGGGAAAAGGTTAAATCTATCGACGATATCAGGTCCGATCGATCTTGTGAGCGTCGCTACTGAATTTAGTGGCACCATGCCGCCATCTTTTGAGCGGACAAAAATTTTCCTTAGATCCTCAGGGTTGTTTCTAAAGTTATCGCTCGCCCTTGCATATACGCGGTAAGACTTGCCCGCAAGGTTGAAGTCGTTTATGTAGTAAGAGCCAAAAGTAGCCGCTATCGTGCTAAAAATTTCGCTCTCGCTTACGCCAAACAGCTTTGCTTTCTCTTTATCTACGGTTATTTTAAACTGGCGGTAGTTTGTCTCAAGCGTAGTTCTCACATTTGTTAGCTCAGGTCTTGCATTTGCCGCTGCAGCTACTTTTCTAGCGTCCGTTTCTATCTCATTATAGCTCTTGCCGCTCTTGTTTTGTAGATACATTTCAAAGCCACCAGTCATCGATAAGCCCATGATAGGAGGTAAATTTACAACAAAGGTCATTGAGTTTTTAGAGCCCCAAAGCATGCCGTTAAATTGCCCAGCCAAAGCATCTGCGCTATCTGCAGCGCCTTTTCTCTCGCTCCAGTCTTTTAGTTTAATAAAGCTAATGGCTGAGTTTTCTCTAAGTGAGCCAGCTAGCATATCGTATCCTGCAAAACCCATGCTAAATTCAACATTTGGATTGCTCAAAATCGCACCGCTGATAGAGGCTAGCTCATCTTTTGTCTTTAGCATATTTGTAGAAGGTGGAAGCGAGGTGATAACCATCAAAGCGCCCTTGTCCTCTGAAGGCACAAGTCCTTTTGGCACTTTCTGAAATAGCCCATACGTTGCAAATCCCATGATACCAATGACAATAAAGCTAATAAATACATGTTTTAAAATTTTTGCCACGCCTGCTGTGAAAATTTTAGTGCTAAAGTCAAAAAAGTCGTTAAATTTCTGAACTATCCAAAATGGCTTGCTCTCTTGCCTTTTAAGCATAACCGCGCAAAGTGCTGGCGTAAGAGTAAGAGCAACAAAGCCAGAGATACAAACAGAGACGACAAGTGTTAGCGCAAACTGCTTTTGTATAACGCCTACAAAGCCCTCCATAAAAGATACCGGCACGAAAACCGCACAAAGTACTAGCACGATAGAGATAACTGGAGTTTGAACCTCCTCCATCGCCTTAAATGTCGCGTCTTTTACGCTTATCCCTTTATCTTCATGTAAAATTCTCTCGACGTTTTCTATAACGATGATGGCGTCATCCACGACGATACCGATGGCAAGAACTAGGGCGAAAAGCGTGATCAAATTTATACTAAAGCCCATGATATAAAGTCCGCCAAATGTACCTATGATAGAGACTGGTACAGCGAGCATCGGTATGATGGTGGCTCTAAAGCTCTTTAAGAAAAAGTATATTACGATAAGAACAAGTAGCATCGCTTCGATGAAAGTTTTTATAACTTCGTCTATTGAGACAGTGATAAATTCAGTTGGGTTGTAGGCTATGGTGTGCTCTAGTCCAACTGGGTAGGTTTTCTTTAGCTCTTCAAGCTTTGCAGCTACTGCCTCTGCAGTTGCTAGTGCGTTTGCATCGTTTTGTAAAAATAGCAAAAGTGGCACTGCTGGCTTGCCATTTAGCATAGCATCTGATGCGTAGCTAGCAGCTCCAAGCTCGACTGTGGCGACCTCTTTTAGTTTTACGACGCTGCCGTCCTCACTCTTTATCAAAATTTCACCAAACTGCTTTGGATCTTTAAAACGACCTTCAGAAACGACCGAGTAAACATAGGGATTTTCACCTTTTGATGGTTGCTCGCCGATCTTACCAGCGGCGTATTGTGAGTTTTGAATTTTTACTTGAGAGATGACGTCGCTTGGAGTTAGTTTAAACTGAGCGAGCTTGTCTGGCTTTAGCCAAATTCTCATTGAGTACTCTTTGCTGCCAATGAGCGCTGTATCGCCGATGCCATTTACTCTTTTGATCTCGTCGGCGATGTTTAAATTTACATAGTTGTATAGCTCAACTAGGTTCATATTTGGGTTTGAAAAGCCAACTACTTGAAGGATCGAGCCACTTCTTTCGCGCACTGTTACACCCATGCTTTGCACCTCTTGTGGGAGTCTTGAAAGGGCAGCTTGCACGCGGTTATTTACGTCGATCGTAGCTTGTTTTGATGATGAGCCGATCTTAAAATATACACTTATATTCATAGTGCCTGCTGAGCTTGATGTGCTTTGCATATAGAGCATATTTTCAACACCATTTATCTGATCCTCAATGGCACTTGCGACTGAGTCAGCGATCGTCTGTGCATCAGCACCGCTATATGTCGCAGTTACAGAGACAGTAGGCGGGGTAAGACTTGGATACTCCTCTATAGGAAGCCCCTTGATACCCATAAAACCTGCTATAACTATGATGATAGATATAACAGTTGCAAATATCGGGCGGTTTATGAAAAATCTTGAAAACATCTATCTGCCTTTACTTGCTACTTGTAGCGTTTGCATCTTTGTTTAAGAAATTTGCGCTTAAGTCTTTGTCAGTTTCAACTGGTGCGCCAACTCCGATTTTAAGGAAGTTATTAACTATTATCTTATCGCCCTCTTCAAGGCCCTCAGTCACTACGACCATATCCTTTGTTTGGTAGCTAGTTTTAACATTTTTCTGGCTTACTTTGCCATCTTTTACGACTAAAACATAAGAGTTTGTGGCACTTTGTTGAAGGGCAACTTGAGGGATGTTGAAGGCATTTTTTTGCACAAATCCACTCATATTTATATGACCAAACGCACCTGGTAAAATTTTACCTTCGCTGTTATCAAAACTAGCCTTTGCCAAAACGCTGCCAGTTGCGGTATTTACGACGTTATCTATAAATGTCACTTTGCCAGTGAAATTTTCATTGTTTAAATTTAAGACAGCCTCGCTATTTAGTTGCTGCCAAGCGCCGTTATCTAAATTTGCTTTTCTACTTAGATTATCCACGTCTGCGATGTAAAAGTCAGCCTCGATCGGATTTATCTTTGTTAGTCTTACAAGCTGGGTTTGGCTTGCTGTTACAAGTGAGCCAACATCGACTTTATTATCGCCCACTACGCCGTCAAATGGAGCCGTGATAGTTGTATAGCCAAGATCGATCTTGGCATTTTTTAAAGTTGCTTTTGCGCTTACTAAAGTTGCATTTGCGATGTCATAAGCTGCAACGGCTGCGTCGTAGTCTTTTTGAGAGACTGCATTTTTCTTATAAAGGGCAGAAATTCTTTTAAACTCAGTTTCAGCATTTTTTAAATTTGCATTTGCCACGCCAACAGCTGCGTCAAGCGAGTCAAAGCTGGCTTGATATTTTTCCGGATCTATCAAAAATAGCTTATCTCCAGCCTTTACCTTATCGCCTGGCTTAAAAAACTGCTTTATGATCGTGCCGCTAACTTTTGGATAGATGATGACATCTTGGTTGCTTGTAACTGTGGCTGTGTAGTCAAAGCTAATAGGCACATCTGCTTTTTGTGCAACAAATATATCAACATGAGATGTTGGCATCTGGCGGCCTGCAGCAGCCTTTTTGTCGCCACTTTCAAAGCAGCCAGAAAAGAAAAAAACGGCAGCTGAAAGCACAAGAAAACTTTTAAATTTCAACATAAAAACCTCTCTTAATTTTAAAATTTAATCCCAAATTTAGTTTTGTAATAATCATTACAAAATTTTAAAAGTCCCTGACTATAACCAAAAATAAATTAAAAGTCAATTTTGCTTTTTAATGACGCCATTTAAAAATAGCTCAACGTACAAAGCAACGTGCTCTTCACGCTCTTTTTTGCTAAGTTTTGGCTCTTCGTTTAATATAAGTGCATCGTAGTAATAAACTCCGATCACGCTCTGCATAAAGCACTTTGCGACAAATTTGGCTTGAAATTTTGGATTAAGCTGGGCTTTTATCTCATCTCTTTTGAGGAAATTTATAAGCACAAGGTCGATCTTATTTAAAATTTGATCCAAAAATGCCCTGCCCAAAAGTCCGCCATCTTTAGGGCCCTCGCTCATCATTATCCTGCCAAGTGAGATTTTTTTCTTGGTGCAGATGATAGAGAAGATGATGGTTGCAAATTTGGTTAAAAACTCCTCTAAGCTATGAGAAATTTTAAGATCTATCTTCTCATCGATCTCGTTTATAAGCTCATCTATCTCATGCTCGATGATCGCTTTAAAAAGCCCCTCTTTGTTTTCAAAAAATGTATAAATGCTAGCTAGAGAGCCACCACTAATTGCGACGATATCGCTTAGGCTAGTTTTTTCATAGCCATTTTTCAAAAATAGCTCAAGCGCTGTTTTTACGATGAGTTCGTATCGTTTTTTGCCTTTTTCTGAGATCGCCATTTTACTTCCCACTGAATTTTTCGCTATTTTATCATCTTTTAGGATAGATAAAGGTGCTGGCTCTTTGCACGCTGATAGTTGGCTCGTCAGTCGCGTAAGCTTTTATATTTATATGTTTTAAAAGATCTTTTTCGCTTGTATTTTCATTTTTTGATTTTAGCGTGACGATGACCTTTTGTTTTGCGCCAGCTTTTAGCGTAAAAGGCCTATTTGGACGCGAAATTTCTATACTTTTATCATCTATCTCAAAGAAAAATGTATGCTCTTTATTTTGGGTATTTTGCACCAAAAAGACGTAAGAATTTTCAACTTCACCTTGATCTAAAACCTTGTAAAGCTCGCTAGTTCTATTTATATTTAAAAGCATGCTCTCTTTTTTGCCGCTCATCAGCGCCGCAGCTATCAAAACTACGCACAAAATGACAAGATAAGCAACCGTTCTAAATCTAAAAATTTTCACCTTTTTATTTTCATTTTGAGAATTTATACTTCTCCACTCTATAAGCGAACTTTCGTTAAAGTGCCCCATCACTTTAGCGCACGCGTCACTGCACTCAAGGCAGTTTATACACTCAAGCTGCATGCCCTTTCTTATATCTATGTGCGTTGGGCATATCCTCACGCAGGCCTCGCACCCAGTACAAAGCGCGCCTTCTTCTTTTGGCTTTTTAAATTTCTCCCGGCCATCATATATGACGCCGCCTCTTTTTTGATTGTAGATGACTTGTATCGTGTCGCTATCAAACATAACTGACTGCACTCTCGCATAAGGGCAGACATAGACGCAGAAATTCTCTTTTAAAATGACCACGTCATAGACTAGCCAAGCAGCGATGCTAAGCCAAAATGCAAGTAAAATTTTATGTTCGCTTGGCTCGCTTATATAGGCTAAAAACTCAAATGGTGGCACAAAAAACCACATGAAATTTGCCGCTATAATAAGAGCTAAAACGCACCAAATTCCAACTGCTAATGCACGCTTAACAATTTGACCTTGTGGCTCATTTTGTTTGTTTTGGATATTTTTTCTGATCTTTAAAATTTTAGTTTGCAAAAGGTCACGAAAGACCGCTCTAAAAATGGTCTGCGGACAGCTCCAGCCACACCAGACGCGCCCTGCAAGCGTCGTTAGGAAAAATATGCTTAAAAACAAAGTGATAAACAAAAACGGCAGCAAATATAGCTCTTGCATGTCAAATTTTGTAAAAAATAGATCAACTCTGCTCTTATCAAAGCTCAGCAAAAATAGCTGCGCGTCGTTTATCCTGATAAATGGCAAAATAAATACAAATAACGTGATACAGGCGAAAAAAATGTAACGCCTCTTGGCGTAGGTAAGATGAACATCCTTTGACATGGTGAGCCTTTTTTGAAATTTCAAGATTATAAATTTTGGGTTATTAAAAAAGTATTAAATATTTTAAATTTGCCTAAAAGCTTAAATTTATGAAAGTTAAACTATACTCACGGCTTATTTTAATCTGAAAGGTGGTGAGGACGTTGCCTGGTATTAAGGTACATCCTAACGAGTCATTTGACGAGGGTTACAGGAAGTTTAAAAAACAAACTGACCGTAACTTAGTCGTAACTGAAGCAAGAGCTAGACGTTTCTTTGAGCCTAAAACTGAGATCCGCAAGAAACAAAAAATTGCAGCTCGCAAGAAAATGCTTAAACGTCTTTATATGCTTAGACGCTACGAGTCAAGACTCTAAAACCAAGACAAAGAGGGCTTTGCTCTCTTTGTTTAACTCTTCTTTTAGCCTTATTTTTTTATAATCAAAGCAATTTTTTTATTTTATTTTAAACGGAAATCCGATGCAAAAGCTAGCTGTAAATGAAGCTGCAGAAATTTTAGGCATAACAAAAGAAGCAGTCTATAATAGAATTCGCCGAGGCTCGTTAAAAACGGTCATTGAAAATGGCACTAAATTTGTCATCCTTGACGAGGAGCCAAGTAGCGAAAAACCCACAAAAACCGCCCCAAAAAGCACAAAATCTAAATCCCAAAACGACGAGTTTGTAAGTTACTTGCTAAATGAGCTAAATGAGCTAAAGAGCTTAAATTTAAATTTGCAAGCCGACAAAGATAGGCTTTTTAAAGAAAAAGAGCAGATGCTCATCGAGCGAAAAAATGAAATTTTGCAAATTTATAAGGATAGAGACGAGAAGCTCATGCAGTTTCTAAACGCCATGCAAAGACCGCTTTTAGCACCTAAAAACGAAAGTGCCGCAAGCGAAGTGGCGATAGATGCGCAGATAGAGGACGAGTCAAAATGGATAAATTTAAGCGAATATCTAAAGGAGTTAAATTTAAAACCAAAAGCGACAAAAAAGATCAGTGAAAAGATAATAAAAGCGATACATCACTCCAAATTTATCAAATTTAAACGCGGCGTGATACTTGTTAGAAGACATAAAAATTTAAAAGAGTTGATAGGAGAGATATGAAACATATTAAAAAAATAGCTACTTATGCTGCGGTTGGAGGATTTGGTGCCATTATCATGGCTGGACTTGCTGGTTGCGGAAGCGACGATGGTGGTAATGAAAACGCACTAAACGAAGTTGCGCAAAAAAATGGCGCCTTTGTCATCATCGAAGAGAGCGCGCCTGGCGTTTATAAAATCTTAGAAGAGTACCCAAGTACCGAAACTAGGGTCGTGCTAAAAGATATGAACGGCACTGAGCGCGTGCTTAGCAAAGATGAGATCGATAAGCTTCTAGCGCAAGCAAACGCAAAGATCGACAACAACACTTCAAATTTGACAAGAACTAGCGACGCACAGCTAAGTAGCGGCGGGCTAAGTCTTGGCGAGACGATCCTTGCCTCAGCAGCTGGCGCGATACTTGGTAGCTGGATAGGCAGTAAGCTCTTTGGCAACCAAAATTTCCAAGCAAATCGCCAAAGCACATATAAAAATCCAAGTGCCTACACAAGAAGCGTCGATAGCTTTAATAAGCAAAAAGCGGCAAATTCTGCTGCAAGAAGCAGCGGTGGTAAGAGTGGATTTTTCGGTGGTGGCTCAAAGTCAGGCTCTAGCTCATCAAGTTTTGGAGGCTGAAAATGATAAATTTAAGAAAAATCACCCCGTTAAATAACGAATTTATGGAGAAAATCGGCTTTGCATGGCATACAGATAACGACAACAGCTCGTATATCGCAGATGAGATCGTGCAGGTAAGCGAAAAAGAGGCAAATGCCTACTACGAGGCGGCAAACGAGCTATATGATATGTATGTAAATGCCGCTCAGCACGTGATCGACAACAACCTTTTTCACGAGATAGGCATACCATTTAACCTTGTTGATATCATAAAAAATAGCTGGGAAAATGACGTTCACTGGCACCTTTACGGCAGGTTTGACCTAGCTGGCGGGCTTGATGGTAAGCCTATAAAGCTCATTGAGTTTAACGCCGACACGCCAACGGCAGTTTTTGAGACGGCGATCATCCAGTGGGCGATGCTAAAGCTAAATCACATGGACGAAGCAGCCCAGTTTAACGACCTTTACGAGTCGCTAAAGCAAAATTTCAAACGCCTTATCACGCTTGGCGACGAAGATGCGGACTTTGACGAGCTTTACGAGGGCTGGGGGATACTCTTTAGCAGCATCGCTGGCAGTATCGAGGACGAGCAGACCGTAAAACTTCTGCAATACATCGCAAAAGAGGCTGGCTTTAAAACAGACTTTGCCTACGTAGATGAGGTCGTTTTTGACGATAATGAGGGCATTTTTAAAGGTGAAGAAAATTTCGAGTATTGGTTCAAGCTTGTCCCTTGGGAGAGCATAGCGATCGATGAGGGCGAGCTAGCTCTAATACTCTCAAACATCGTCAAAAATCAAAAAGCTATTATCATAAATCCAGCCTACACGCTGCTTTTCCAAAGCAAAGGGATTTTAAAAATCCTTTGGGATCTTTATCCTAATCACCCGCTCTTGCTTGAGACCTCAAACGAGCCGCTAAAAGGTAAAAAATATGTGAAAAAGCCGGTATTTGGCAGAGAAGGTGCAAACGTCTCTATATACGATGAAAACGGCGCACAAATAGCAAGCAACGATGGCGAATACGACTCAAACAAAGCCATCTATCAAGAATTTTACGAGTTTAACCAAGATGAGGGGGGCGAGAGCTACCAAGCAGGCGTATTTTACGCTTATGAGGCATGCGCGCTTGGATATAGAAAGGGCGGTAAAATTTTAGATAACTACTCTAAATTTGTAGGACATTTCATTAAGGATTAAAGATGAAGATCGTTTGTTTAGACGCGGCCACGCTTGGCGAAAACGTTGATCTTAGTGTTTTTAAGAAATTTGGCGAGTTTATCAGCTACCAAAAAACTAAAAGCGATGAGGTCGTGCCACGTCTAAAGGGTGTTGATATCGTCATCACAAACAAGGTCGTCATCGACAAAGCCGTGATGGACGCGCTAAATTTAAAGCTTATCTGCATAAGCGCAACTGGTATGAACAATGTCGATCTAGAGCATGCAAAAGCTAAAAACATAGCCGTTAAAAACGTCGCTGGCTACTCAACCGCAAGCGTCGTGCAGCACACATTTGCCTTGCTTTTTGAGCTAACAAATCGCATAAAATTTTATGATGAGTACGTAAAAAACGGCGAGTGGGTGAAGAGTGAAATTTTCACCTATCTTGGCGCAGATATCAGCGAGATCGCTGGCAAAGAATTTGGCATCATCGGACTTGGTGAGATAGGACGCGGCGTGGCGGCAGTGGCACGTGCATTTGGCGCAAAGGTAAGCTACTACTCGACAAGCGGAGCAAATAAAAATAGCGAATTTAAGCAAAAAAGCCTAGACGAGCTACTAAGAAGCAGTGACATCATCAGCATCCACGCACCGCTAAATGAAAAGACTAGAAATTTACTAGGTATAAACAAGATAAATTTACTAAAAGATGATGTGATAGTGCTAAATTTAGGACGTGGAGGCATAGTGGATGAAGCGGCGATGGCAAGGGCGATATATGAGAGAAATCTGCGTTTTGGCACCGACGTTTTGGAGAGTGAGCCGATGAGCGAAAATAGCCCATTTTTAAATGTAAAAAAGAAGTCAAATTTACTCATCACACCGCATGTAGCATGGGGTAGCTTGGAGGCCAGAAAACGGCTGATCTCGCTCATAGTTAAAAATATAGAAGAATTTATAAAAGGATAGAAAATGGCAAGCGAACACAGCTTTGATATAAGTGCTGAGGTCGATATGATGGAGGTTAAAAACGCTCTTGAAACGGCTAAAAAAGAGATCACTGCGAGGTATGACTTTAAGGGACTTGCGGCCGAAGTAGAGCTAAATGAAAAAGAGAAATTTATAACGCTTCTTAGCTCAAGCGACAACAAGATAGATGCGCTAAAAGACATCGTGATCTCAAAGCTCATCAAGCGCAACATCCCACCAGTTGCGATCACAGAGACAAAAAGAGAGCCAGCAAGCGGAGGGAATTTAAAAGCGACGCTAAAGCTAAACGACACGCTTGATGGCGAAAACTCAAAAAAGATCACCAAAGCGATTAAAGACTCAAAGATCAAGGTGAGCGCGCAGATCAGGGGCGAAGAGATCAGGGTGACAAGCAAAAGCATAGATGATCTGCAGGAGTGTATAAAGCTGGTGAGGGGGTTGAACTTGGAGCTCCCAATTAGCTTTAAAAACCTAAAATAATGGCTTCTCGCGAGTGCCTTTAAATGAGCTAGAAAAATTCTCACTCCGCAGGCTAAGTGCCTAGTGCACGCTTGATTTTTCGTCGCAACATTTAAATCCATCTCACGATGTTTTTGTTTAAATTTGGTAAGTTGGCAGGCTAAATTTTTGAAATCGCCTAGCCTAGTTTTGCGAAACTGCCACTAAATTTTTCATTTAAAATTTAGATATTTAGCCTAAATTTCGCAGTTTTTTGCAAATTTACACTTAAATTTATTTCACTAAGGATAAAAAATGGGCTTTTTTAAGAAAATTTTTGGCAAGCAAATAGACCTTGGCGAGCAAATGCCGATCTATTTTGTAAGTAGCGACGAAGACTACATGCAGCGCGCATTTGAGCAGGCTCGTGAGAGCTTTAAGTATTTTTGGCGTGAGCTTTACTGGGAGCGCCGCAGGATCGTGCCCGGGCTTGACTATGCGATGGTAAAAATTTGCTTTCTTGACACCATAAACGGCGAAGAGGTGGGCGAGCACATGTGGATAAACGACGTGGAGTTTGACGGAGATACGATATATGGCACGCTTGTAAATGAGCCTGACACCGTGCAAAACGTGAAAGTCGGCGATCAAGTAAGTGCGAAGATAGATGAGATGAGCGACTGGCTTTTTGCCATTGGTGGGCGCGCATACGGCGGATTTAGCGTGCAGGCGATGCGATCACGCATGCAAAAAGATGAGCTAGCCGAGCATGACGCAGCTTGGGGGCTTGACTTTGGCGATTATAACGACATTTTGGTAGTTTTCGAGCAAAAAGAGCACCCAGAAAATTTGATCGAGCATCCGATGAGTAAAAATATGACCGAGCAGTTTGAAAACTACGCAAAAGAACACCCAAGCGTTGCCACAGACGCCGATGAGTTTGGATATACGCAGCTTCACCACGAGGCGATCGCTGGGAATTTAAACTTTGTAAATCTACTGCTGAAATACGGCGCTGATAAAAATGCCCGCACGAAAAGTGGCAAAACAGCGGCTGACTTTGCTGAAAATTTGGGTTGGGAGCACATCGCAAAGGTGCTTAGGTAGTTAAATTTGTAAATTTAAATAGGTAGTTAAAATTTGAATTGTCAAGAATTTTTTAATGAAAAAAATAACAGCATTGTTAGAATTGATGGTTTTATACAATTTTTACGAGACACGTTTCATGATCTTGATAGGCATGACAATGAATACGGTCAGCTAAGCGCTCTTTTACAGAAAGAACGAAGACTCTATTTGGAACTAAATAAAGGAGATTTTAATACAATATCACAAGAGCTTAAAAATGTAAGGCGTCAGATAAATTTTAATATTTTATCGATTAAAGACAAAATACGAAATGCTTTTAAGGATAAAAAATTTGAAGACAAAATTTTAAAAGCAAAAATCAGCAAACCATATATAGATAAATTACTAAATAGTAAATTAGATACTATAAAAAATGAACTGCTTGGTAGCGAGTTTTTTGCTTATTATTTATCTGATCTGCAATATAAAAAAGCATATGAGTTATCTAGAATTGAAGGGTTTAGATACTTTTTAGAAACAACTTTTTCTAATTGCAAAGATAAAGATTCAAGACAGGCAAAAATATTAAATTTGTTGATTGAAGAAAAGAAAAACCGCAACGATGTTAAAGATACAAAAAGTATAAAAGATAAAATAAAAAAAGAGATTGTAGAATTAAAAAAGGAAATTTCAGCTTTTTTATGTGAGAAAAGTAACATAGAAGAAAAATTTAAAAAATCAAGAATAAGCGACGAATATATTGCTAGAAAAAAAGAAGAATTACTAAACAAAGAAGCGTTTAAGATAAAAAATGAATTGCTATCTAATAAGAATTTTGAATATTATTTAATAAATTCTTTTGAACAAAAAAAATTAAAAGATCATTTAAACACTTTTTTAAAATTTCATCCAATAATACTATCTGGAATCAGCTTGGTTAGCATTATTTGTTATTTTGAGTATTTTGGTATTTTTATTGGTTACTTTCCAGTTTTAAGTGGTTCTGATATTTTTTATATTGGCGCATTATTGCTTTTTATTGTAGCTGTTTTTGCTAGTTTTGTTATATTGCCCGTGGCATTATATCCGTTGCATTATGAGAAATACTTATTGAACAATAAGACTAAAAAGTTGTATTTTTCTTGGCTTACTTTTATTCTTACTATTCCAGTAGCTTTTTTTGTTTTTTTGGTGTTACTTGTTCTATATTACATTCTTTTAAATTGTATTACATGGATTAATATTAATATCACTGATGTAAATACTGCTATTTGTACGGCTTTTATTCTTTATTTAATATTGTTATGTTTTCTGTATTATGTTATACACTACTTAGCTTATCCAGGAATGAGTGATAAAAAACTTTTTGTATTTTTTATATTATTTTTTGTAGCTGTTATAATGTTGGTATTTGCTACTTCTTTTTTTCAAAATAATTATGTACGTTATATATCTTTATCCCTTTTTCTTTTATTTTTTTATTTGATGCTGGTTATCGGTTTGTTATTGCTTACAAAAGACATATATAAAGAAAATAATGAAACATTGGTACAAATTTTAATTGTTATAGTTTCTTTATTTTCTCTTTTTTATTGCCCACAGTACGCAGCTCAATTATTTGATATAGGTAACGTAGAATATAAGTCTTTATCTATTGAAAAAAGTGCGTTAGGCGCTTTACCAGAAAAAATTTATGATATTGGCAAAATAATTCCTTTTGAAGGTAAAGAGGTTTTCTCGTATGTTGAAAATAATTTAAGTATCATAGGTAGTACTAAAAAAGATCAAAATCTTAGTATTAGTATTTCACCTAAATATTTAAGTTTTTCTTGTGTGAATAACAAGTGTAAAGATATAAATAAATCAAAAAACATAAAATTTGAAAATAATGTTTTGAGTTATCAATTAGGCAAAAATTACACAGAAGAAAACGTTACCGTCAAGATAGAGAAAAAAGAATATATAACTTATATAGAAAAACATGATGATACCGTTTGGCTTCACAATATAAAAGCTATTTCAACTCTTGGTAAGTTTTATTATTTAGAGACAAAAGATGGAATAAGATTCGAGCTTGACGCAAGTAAAATTATCTCAAGAGAGAAACAAGAAAGGTAAAATTTGAGCTACCAAGACATTTTAGATGAAAAAGATGAGAGCGTTAGAAACGCTAAAAAATTTGTAAATTTTTTAAAGGCAAATTTTTCAAACTGCGAGATAAGAAGCAGCAAACAAGCGCGTTTGATCGCTCTTTTAAACGAAGAAAACGACCTTTTTGATAGGCTAAATAGGACAAATTTTAATGAAGTTTCAAAAAGACTCGGCGAGATAAAAGAGCAGATCACTCTTGTTATTTTGGATATCAAAGATGATATCATAAAGGACTTTGGTGAGCAAAACTATGAAATTTACAAAAGGGCGCTCTCAAAAGAGCCAGAGGAGCTTGAAAAGGTCAAAAATGAGCTACTTTTAAACTCGTTTTTCGAGAGCCATTTGGGCGAGCACTCGGCAAATTTAAAGGCAAATTTCATAAAAGAGTGCGTTGCAAATTTCTTCAAACACTCAAATTTCATAGTGCCTATCATCAGCGTGCTTTGCTACTTTTTATATTTTGGTTTTGAGGTCGGATATTTTCCGAGTTTAGATAGCTCGGAGATGATATTTACAGGCATCTTGCTATTTTGCGCAACCGCATTTATCACTGTTTTTGAGATATTGGTCCTCGTTTTTGTCTCATTTTTGTACCAAAACGACGATAAAAAGCATAAATTTAAAAAGCCAAAATTTCTATTTTTTTATAACTCAAATTTCATCTACATTTTAACGCTCATCTCTTTTGCTATTTTGGCCTTTGCAGGCTACAAGCTAAACTACGGCTGGAGCACTATCTTGTCGATGTTTTTACTTTCCTACGTTGGAGTAAATTTGGCAGTTTTCTTTAAAGATAGATCAAAATTTATCATCTATCTTCTGTCATTTCTCATGATTTTACTCTTTATAATTTCAGTTATTATCTTAAAAAATGGCGGACTTTTGGCACTTTGGATACTCTTTTGCTCGTTCATGCTCTCTTTTATACTGGGCGCTTCTAGCATCAAAGAGACAAGGGATTTTTCATTTGTTTTCTACACTGCACTTTCGCTTATGATCGTTTCAAACTCGCTTTTGTTTATAAAATACACAGCAAAAACCTTTAACATAGGCGACGTGGATTATAAATTTTTACTTGTGGATAAAAGTGCGTTAAAGGCGCTACCAAGCTCACTTTGTGATGCAAAAGACAAAGAGCAAACGCCTTGTGAGATAGATGAAAAAGCGGTTAAAATTTATGATGTGAAGTCGCTTTGCAATATCGGTAAATTTTACTACCTTCAGACAAGAGACGGAGTGAAATTTGAGCTTGACTCAAGCAAGGTCATATCAAGGGTTAAAGAGAAGTAGGCTAAGCTTAAATTTATAGAGCAAAAGCGAGCCAGATATGTAAAAATCGCAGGTTTGTAAAAATGAAAAATTTAAAAATGATTGCATTTTTTTACTCAAAATTTACGTTAATACAAGGCTAAATTTATTAAAATTTGGCTATCCTAATGGACTAAATTAAAACTAACTTATTTAAGGCGATTAATTATGATTTTTAAAAATATTGTTGAGAGTTTTGCTGTAAATTACGCTCATAATTCTATACAAAAATCGCTATATAACGAATTTAACATAGACATTTTAAACACGACTTACACCAAAACTCCAAAAAAAGACAAAAAGTACATGCTCTACGCTCACGTGCCGTTTTGTCACACATTTTGCCCGTATTGCTCGTTTCACAAGTACCACTACGAGCAGGAGCTTGCGAAAATATACTTTGAAAATTTACGCGAGGAGATGAGGCAGATAAAGGAGGCTGGCTTTGACTTTACATCTCTTTATGTGGGTGGTGGCACGACGCTTATAAACGAGCCAGAGCTTGAAAAAACGCTAAAACTCGCAAAAGATCTCTTTAGCATAGAGGACGTCTCAGCTGAGAGCGACCCAAATCACATCTCGCCAGAGAGTTTAAGCCGTTTTGACGGCCTCATCGACCGCTTAAGCGTAGGCGTGCAAAGCTTTGATGATGAGACCTTAAAAAGAGTTGGCAGATATGATAAATTTGGCTCGGCTGAGGAGACAAAAAGAAAGATAGAGCAGGCTCTTGGCAAGATCCCAGTTATCAGCCTAGATCTCATCTTCAACCTACCAAATCAAACAAAAGAGCAGATAATAAACGACGTAAATGTCGCAAAATCAATATCTCCGCAGCAAATAACATTTTATCCACTGATGAAATCAGAGCTAACAAGAGAGAACATCGCTCGCGCACTTGGCGTCTCAAATGTCGATAACGAGCGCGAATTTTACGAGATCATCGTGAGCGAATTTTCTAAAGGCGGATATAGACAAAGCAACGCTTGGGCATTTTCAAATGAAAAAAGAGCAGACCTTCGCGACGAATATGTAGGCTCAAATTTAGAGTATGTGGGCGTTGGTAGCGGGGCATTTAGCTTCTTAAACGGCGAGCTAGTGATAAACGCCTTTAACCTACTTGACTACGGCAGAAAGGTCAAAGCAAGACAAAGCCCAGTCATCGCAAAATGCGCATTTAGCAAAAAAGAGAGACTAAAATATACATTTTTAACAAGGCTTTTTGACGGCGCCGTGGATATCAAAACCTACAACGAGCAAAACGAGGCAAACATCAACAAAGACCTGTTTATCGAGCTTAGCTTGCTAAAACTTGTAAATGCGATCTATGAAGAAAATGGCATTATCAAGCCGACATTTTTTGGCAAATACATCTGCGTCGTGCTCATGCGTGACTTCTACGCTGGCATGGATAAGGTGCGCGCGATATTTAAGGATGACGCGAAGATCAAACGCAGCAAAGTGCTTCACATCATGAGCGAAAATACCGAGCAAAAATTTGATCAAAACATCATTCAGCCACGCGCTGCGATGTAATGCTTGCGAATTTAATAAAAAGCAATCTTTTTTCAATAATCAAAATAGTGATCCTGACGCTTGCCTTTAGCGGGCTTGGCGTCTGGACGCTCTCTTTTATAAATAACGAACTTGTAAATTTAAAAGAATTTGACGCCTTTGTGGCGGTTAAATTTATAGCTATCTTGATCTTATTTTTCATAAGCGCCATCGCTGCAAATATCTCGCTTACAAATTTTGGACATAAATTTATCTACGAGCTTAGATATCAAAGCGTAAAGCAAATTTTAGACACGCCAAATAGCGTGATAAACGAGATCGGCAAGGCAAAGATCATAGCCAGTCTAAACAACGACATAAAGACGATCACATTTGCCTTTATGAGCGCTACTGGCTTCATACAAAGCCTAGTTTTCATCATTTGTGCTAGCTTTTATCTAGCCTACATCGCGCCAAAGGTTTTTATATTTAGTGCCATTTGGATCGGTGCGACGCTCGTTATAAACACGCTTTTGATGAAAAAGATCCACCTTTACTTTAGAGAGTCCAGAACCCAAGATGACGCACTGCAAAAGCACTATGACGACATCGTCGAGGGGCACAGAGAGCTAAGTCTAAATAGAGCAAGAGCGCAAGTCTGCTTTGATGAGCTAAATTTAACAGGCGACAAAAAGCGTCAAAGCATGGTAAAAGCGGACGTCTATCACGCGCTAAGTGATAATTTTACCAATGTAATGCTCCTTGGCGCAGTCGGACTTTGCGTATTTTTATGCGTGGCATTTGGCTGGGCGAGCCTGCAAACAGCGCTTAGCATAAGCCTTACGATACTATTTTTAAGAGGCTCATTTATGAGTATGGTTGGCTCCATACCAGCCGCACTTAGCGCAAAAGTGAGCCTAGAGAAGATAATGAACTTAAATTTAAATGAATTTAAGCAAGGCTTTAAATTTGATGATAGCCTAAGCGATGAGTGGCAAAGCATCAGGCTAAAGGATATAAATTTTAGCTACGAGCAGGGCAAATTTAGCCTAAAAGGGGTAAATTTAGAGATCAAGCGCGGCGAGATAACATTTATCATCGGTAAAAATGGCAGTGGCAAAAGCACGCTTATAAATATTCTCTGCGGCCTTCTTCACCCAAGTAGCGGCGAAATTTACCTTGATGGCACAAAGATAGATGAAGCAAATTTACAAAGCTATCAGGCAAAGATAAGCGCTATTTTTGCTGATTTTTATCTATTTTCGCAAACGCTCTGTCGTGATGGCTTTGCCAGCCAAAGCGATATAGAGGAGCTTTTAATGCTGCTTGAGATCGATAAAAAAGTAAGCGTTATAAATAACAAACTTAGCACCACGCAGCTCTCAACCGGCCAGCGAAAGCGCCTAAGCCTGCTAATAGCCATCTTAGAGCGCAGGTCTATCCTTATCCTTGATGAGTGGGCGGCCGATCAAGATCCGCTATTTAAGCGTAAATTTTACAAAGAAATTTTGCCATTTTTGCAAAGCAAGGGCATAAGCATCATCGCCGTGAGCCACGATGATAGCTACTTTGACATGGCGACTAGGATCATTTTAGTAAAAGATGGTTTTGTGCGCGAGCTTGATGAGAGTGAGCGTGCCAGCGCCGCAGAAGATGCCGTTGAGAAGATAAAATAAGAGTATTTTTTACACAAAAAGAGATTTGAGTGCGCTACTCTTGAGCTATTTCAAGATCAAATAAATTTAAATTTAGTAGAATTTTGAAAAATTAAAAAAGGCGAAGTATGTCACACTCAGAGCTTGACAGTACCTATCTTGGCGCTTTTATCATACTTTTGTTAGCTACTTGTTCATTTAGTCTGATAACATTTTTATCCTCAAAGATAAGCAAAAAGCTAGCCAACCGCAACACCGAGCGCCTAAAAGTAGGCTTTTACGAGTGCGGACCGACAACTGTAAAACAACCAAATAAGATAAATATCCACTACTTTTTTTATGGAATTTTATTTATTTTATTTGACGTTGAGGTCATTTTTATGTATCCGTGGGCGGTGGATTTTAGGCTGCTTGGGCTATTTGGGCTCATCGAGATGCTACTTTTTGTAGTGATCTTACTCATCGGCTTTGCTTACGCTTGGCAAAAAGGAGTCTTTAAATGGCAAAGCATCAGATAAACTATGCTGCAAATGGCGGCCTGCCAGTAGTTTTAACGACCGTTGATAAGCTCGTGCAGTGGGGCAGGAGCAACTCGCTATGGGCGCTTAGCTACGGGCTTGCTTGCTGTGCGATCGAGATGATGGCAAGTGGGGCGAGCAGATATGACTTTGATAGGTTTGGCACTATTTTTAGGGCTAGTCCAAGGCACTCGGAGGTGATGATCATAGCTGGCACGCTAACTAAAAAGCACGCTGAATTTACAAGGCGTCTTTACGACCAGATGCCTGAGCCAAAGTGGGTCATCTCGATGGGTAGCTGCGCAAACACTGGCGGTATGTTTAACACCTACTCAACCGTTCAAGGTGTAGATCGCATAATACCTGTTGATATCTACATCCCAGGCTGTGCCCCGCGCCCAGAAACGCTTCAGTACGCACTTATGATGCTTCAAAAAAAGATAAGAAAACAAAGTGCATTTAGGGCGCAAAAGCCAAGAAAGCTTGAGATATGAGAGAGTATAAGCCAAAAAATGACTTGCAAAAAAAGCAGTATTACAGCGAGAAATTTTATATCGCCAAGCAGACGCCAAAAGAGGCGGCAAGTGGCTCTAAATTTAACGAAGAACTTGCTGTTTTAGAACAAAGCGGAGTGCAAATTTTATCTAGCTACGTGGAGTTTGATCAGCTTGTTTTATATGTAAATTCTAGTGAAAATTTTAAGACCCTTGATACGCTAAAAGGCTTTGGCTACGAGCAGCTTTGCGAGCTTGCGGCGGTTGATCTTATAGCACAAAAAGGTGGATATGAGGTCTTTTATCAGCTTCTTAGCATCACTAAAAACAGGCGCACACGCGTAAAGTGCTTTGTTAAAAAGGACGAAATGCTAAAAAGCGTTTGCGAGCTTTATAAAAGCGCAAACTGGGCGGAGCGTGAGACGTATGATCTAAGCGGTGTTTTAATCAAAGATCATCCAAATTTAAAGCGTCTCATCATGCCTGATGACTGGCACTCACACCCGCTACTAAAGAGCTATCCGCTAGTTGGTGACGAGGCGGCGAAATGGTATGAGGTGGATAAAATTTTTGGAAGCGAGTTTAGAGAGCAGATCGGCGAAGAGAACCGCGATCCAGCCTTTATCGATGAGAAAGATACCTTTGGATTTTCACGTGTGTTTGATGAAAATGAAGACTACGAGTATCAAGAAGAAGGCGGCGTGAAATTTGTCAAAAAGGCTAAATTTAACCAAAGCCAGATAGTAAAGGAACGACCTTGAGCCAAGCACCAAACCGCTTAAAACCATTTTTTGAAAATTTAGAATTTGAGCAAAATGACGGCAAGATGATACTAAATTTTGGCCCGCAGCACCCAAGTGCACATGGTCAGCTAAAGCTTGTGCTTGAGCTTGACGGCGAAAAGGTCGTGCGCGCTATGCCAGAGGTTGGCTTTATGCACCGAGGTGTTGAAAAGATGGCTGAAAATATGACCTATCAGGAATTTATCCCAGTAACTGACAGGGTCGATTACATCGCATCGAGTGCGAATAACTACGCATTTTGCGCCGCTGTGGAGAAGCTTTGTGCTATCGAAGTGCCTCGCCGTGCGCAGATCATTAGAGTCATGCTTTTAGAGCTAAACCGCATCAGCTCGCACCTTTTATTTTTAGCTACGCACGCCCTTGACGTGGGGGCAATGAGCGTCTTTTTATACGCATTTAGAGAGCGCGAATACGTCCTTGATCTCATAGAAAAATACTGCGGCGCAAGGCTAACTCATAGCTCCATAAGGATCGGTGGTGTGCCGCTTGATCTGCCTGATGGCTGGTGCGAGGAGCTGCTTAAATTTTGCGAGAAATTTCCAAGCGACATCACGCTTTACGAAGATCTGCTAAGTGAAAATAGAATTTGGCAAGTAAGGCTAATAGACGTGGGCGTAGTTAGCAAAGAGCTAGCCCTTAGTAGCGGCTGCTCTGGCGTCATGCTAAGAGCAAGTGGTGTGGCGCGCGACATCAGAAAAGAAGAGCCATATCTCATCTACGACGAGCTAGAATTTGACGTGCCTTACGCCACCAAGGGCGACTGCTACGCAAGATACCTACTTTATATGAAAGAGATGCGCGAGTGCGTGAAAATTTTAAAGCAGTGCGTAAGCAAATATCAGACCAGCAGTCCTGCCATCATCGCCGACGCACCAGAGTATGTGAGCGCTTCAAAAGAGCAGATAATGAGCCAAAACTACTCGCTCATGCAGCATTTTGTGCTGATAACTCAGGGGCTAAAGCCACCAAAGGGCGAAATTTACTTTGCTAGTGAGTCGCCAAAGGGCGAGCTTGGAATTTATATAAACTCAGACGGCAGCGCAAGCCCATACCGCCTAAAAATTCGCACGCCAAGTTTTTGGCACTGCGCTATTTATGAAGATCTGCTTGTGGGTCAATACGTGGCCGATGTCGCTGCGATAATAGGCAGCACAAATATCATCTTAGGCGAGGTTGATAGATGAGAAAGGTTGATCTTAGGCATCTAAAGGGCGAGTTTTTGAGCGCTCTTGGACAGCAGATAAAGGCTAGCGAGCCAGACGAAGTGGTGATATTTTTGTTTGAGATAGGTGATTACAGCGGTGTTGAGAAAGCTGTAAATTTGGCTTATAACCTAAACTGCGAGGTGATGAACTCGCTTAAATTTAACCAAGTTGATTGGACATTAACGATAAAAAAGGGCAAGATATGAAATTTAATGATCTAGTAGCAGGCAAGAGCCTAAGTATCGCAAATTTACTAAGTTTGAGCGACAAAAATTTAGCAAAAAAGATAAAAGAGCACGAGTTTAAATACATCTCATGCTTTGAAGATAACGAGCTTGGCAGTAAAAATTTGATCCGCTGTGAGATAGGATCGATCAGCTATGTCTTAGCGCTTCTTTGTAAGTATGCAAATTTGGTGCAAAATGAGTTTTTTGACGAGCTTGATGATGGGCTCATAAGTGGCGAGTGTAACGTGGGAGAAGAGGAGTTTGAGGAGCTTGGCGAGTGGATAAAGGACGTTAAAAACGTGATCATCGATGACTCTTTTTTTACTCATCCAGATAAAGATGCGATCTTTTGGCTACTTGAAATTTTAGGCAAAAATGTCGTCTTAGCAGGCGGCGAAGTGAGAGAATTTGCAGCAGGCGGCGAAGTTGGCGAGCTAAGAGAGCTTGATAACTTTGACGGAGCGGTCGTCTATCTAAACAAAAACGCAAGCGACGAGATCGTGGGCGGCGTGCAGTTTGGCATAGTGGCAAAGGCAAAGGATGGCGAAACCTTAAATTTAAAGGCAAAAGACTTTAGCGTGAGTGCTAAATTTAGGCTTGATCCAGCGCTAAAAGGCACGGTTGCCGTGCTTGGCGCAAAAGAGTTTGATGGATATGCATTTAAACAAGTAGTAGTTAGCAAATGAAAATCACCATAAACGATCAAATTTTAGAGGCTAGCGAGGGCGAGAGCATCCTAAACATCGCAAGGGCAAATGGCATCTACATCCCTGCGCTTTGCTACCTTAGCGGCTGTTCGCCAACGCTTGCTTGCAGGCTTTGCATGGTCGAGGCAAACGGCAAAGTGGTCTATAGCTGCAACGCCAAAGCCAAAGAGGATATGCAAATTTATACAAATACGCCAGAAATCGCTGCCGAGCGAAATGCGATCATGCAGACCTACTGCGTCAATCACCCCCTTCAATGTGGCGTTTGCGATAAAAGCGGCGAGTGTGAGCTGCAAAATTTAACTACGATCTTAAATGTAAAAGGGCAAAATTTTGCCATTACAGACACGCACAAACCGCACAAAAAATGGGGACTCATAAACTACGACCCAGCTCTTTGCGTGGTCTGCGAGAGGTGCGTGACGGTTTGTAAAGATAAGATCGGAGAAAGTGCGCTAAAAACGGTGCCAAGAGGCGTTGAAGTGCCAAAAGAGCTAAAAGATAGCATGCCAAAAGATGCCTACGCCGTATTTAGCAAGATGCAAAAGAGCCTAATTGGCCCAAGCGTTGGCGAAAATTTGGACTGCTCGTTTTGTGGCGAATGTATAAGCGTTTGCCCTGTTGGAGCGCTTGTTAGTTCAAATTTTCAGTATAGCTCAAACGTCTGGGAGCTAAGCCGTGTCCCAGCGGCAAATCCGCACCAAAGCGACTGCGAGCTCATTTTTTATGACGTAAAAGAAAAGAGCACTAGCGATAGAAGGGCTCAAATTTATCGTGTGAGCAATGACTTTCACTTTGGCGAGATAAGTGGCGCTGCTAGGTTTGCCTACGACTTTCACAACGAAAATGCCCGCAAAAATGAGACGAAATTTAACGAGCTCATTTCAAATTTTAAAAACGGCAACATAAAAAATATAAAATTTAATAGCTTCATAACAAACGAAGAGGCGCTTATTTTGGAGCGCTTGAGGGAGAAATTTGATCTAAATTTACTAAACGATGAGGCTTTTAAATTTCAAAATTTCATAAATATTTTTAGCGAATTTAGCGGTCTTAGCTCATATAACGCAGACTACGAGAGCCTAAAAAATAGCGACTTTATCATCACTGCTGGCAGCTTCTTGCGCCATGAGAGCCCAGTGACAAGCTATAAGTTAAATAACGCCCTAAAAATGAATAAAGCTAGTGGAATTTACTTTCATCACATCGCCGATGAGGTGGTAAAGAAATTTTCAAAGAATTTCGCCTGTGTGAGCCATGAGGCTGGGGATTTGGAGCAAATTTTACTCTTTGTGCTTAAAAACTGGGGCGAAAATTTACCAGCAGCACTTCAGGCAAGAGTTGAAAAATTTGATGAAAACTTTGGCTTAGAAGTAGCTGCCCTCTGCGAGGGCAAGGCTAAATTTACGCTCATTTTGGGTAGTGACTTTTACGCTCATGAAAATGCAAATTTACTTGCCGCTCTTGCTGGAGTGATCGCAAGATCTACGCCCTTTGCTGTGATGCTAATACCGCCTCGCACAAACTCGCTTGGCGTGGCTAAAATTTGCACGCTTTCACGCGAGAAAAAGCCTGGCAAGACGCTAGGATACAATGAAATGGGCGAGTTTAAATTTAGCATTTTTGAGGGCGACCTTGACGCTGGTGCGCTAAATCAGCAAGAGGGCACATTTACAAGCATAAATAACGAAGTAGTGCCGACAAATGCGGCTTTGGCACATGGTGGCTACTTTTTAAACGACATCACAAACGCACTTGGACTGGCGGCTAAAAATACGATTGATTATACAGCGCAGCTACCAAAGAAGAAGGGCTATAAGGGCGTTAAATTTGATGATTTAGAAAATTTTTACGCAAATGATGGCACAAGTCATAGAGGCTACAAGCTTGAAATCTCAAATTTCACGCCAAAAGAGGATATAGAGCCACTTTTTAAAGAGAAAAATGAGCTAAATTTAAAAGAAGATGAAGCGCTAATAAGCCTTGCAAATCCTATAAATTTACCTTCATTTTTTGCAAACTATGCTATCGGGACCGCAAAACGCGCGAAACTTTACGCAAGTAGCGAGTTTATGGCTAAATTTGAAATTTCACAAAATAAAGCGATCATTTTAGAAAAAAATGGGCAAAAGCTTGCCATTTGTGTGGAGCTTGATAGCGAGCTAGGAGGCATTGGCGCCTATCTTGGCGACTACGACGAGAAGCTTGATGTAAGCGCCATTTTTGAGGGTAACTGCTACGCTAGCGTAAAAATAATAAAGGCAGAGAATGAGTGAAATGCTATTTTTCGTGATAACAACTATTGTTAAAGCAGTCGTCATCTTAGCCGTCATGGCGAGCCTTGCAGGACTTGCGACTTATGCTGAAAGAAAGGTGCTTGCCTACATGCAGCGCCGCGTGGGACCTGATATGGTAGGGCCTGCTGGCGTGCTTCAGATCGTGGCTGACATGATAAAACTCTTTACAAAAGAGGATATCCTCCCAGCAAATGCAAATAAATTTATCTTTTTAATAGCCCCTCTCATCTCTGCTATCGCGGCATTTGCAGCGCTTGCGCCGGTGCCATTTTTGCCTGAGTTTGAAATTTTTGGGCATACGATTAGACCGATACTTGCTGACATAAACGTAGGCGTTTTATATATCGCTGGCGTGGCAGCGGTTTGCGTCTTTTCGCCACTTGCAGCAGGCCTTGCAAGCTACAATAAATTTGCACTAATCAGCGCTGCTCGTGCAGTCGTATCGCTTCTTAGCTTCGAAGTGGTCGCTGGTATGGCGCTTTTAAGCGTTGTCATGGTGACTAGCTCACTCTCGTTAGTTGATATAAACAACTACCAAAAAGGCATATTTAACTGGCTCATCTTCAAGCAACCCCTAGCCTTCGTGCTTTTCGTGATGGCAAGCTTTGTGGAGTGCAACAGAACGCCATTTTGTCTAACAGAAAACGAGACCGAGATCGTAGCAGGTTATGGCACCGAGTATAGCGGCATGAGATGGGCGATGTTTTTCATCGGCGAATACACAAACATGATCGCAGCAAGCATCATCATAACGCTCCTATTTTTGGGTGGTTTTAACGAGTTTTTATTTATCCCGGGTGCTTTGATGATCATCTTAAAATCAAGCCTAGTCTTTTTCTTTTTTCTCTGGACGAGGGCGTCGTGGCCACATCTAAGGGTTGATCAGCTTAGTATGCTTTGCTGGAAAATTTTACTTCCGCTTGGCATCTTAAATGTCGTAATCACCGGCTTTGCACTACTTATCTAAGGCGTAAAATGAGCGAGAAAAGATATATTTTGATAGACGAAAAGATAGAGCCAAAAGGGGCATTTGATAAATTTAAGCACTTCATCGCCGCTACTTTTAAGCTTGATCTTTTAGTGGGGCTAAAGATCACGCTAAAGCAGATGCTCTTTAGCAAGTCGCACACTCTAAAATACCCTATGCAAAAGATGCAGCTAAACGCCAGATATAGGGGAATTCATAGGCTTTTAAAATTTGTTGAAAGCGAAAATGAGCGCTGCATAGGCTGTGGATTATGCGAGAAAATTTGCGTTAGCAACTGCATCTCGATGAAAACTTCGCTTGGCGAAGATGGTCGTAAAAAGGTCGCAAGCTATACGATAAATTTAAGCAGGTGCGTCTATTGCGGATTTTGCGCTGATGTCTGCCCTGAGCTTGCTATCGTCTGCGGGCAAGAATATGAGGTCGCAAGTGAAAATAAAATCCTCTTTGGCACAAAGGCTGAGTTTTTAACAGATGATAAATTTTTAAAAGATCAAACCGAGTTTGAGGGCTATGGTGCACTACCTAAAAATGCTGATAGCTTGGTGAAAAAGACGCCAAATGCGCTTACAAATGATGATAAGGCAGAAGTGATGGATATAAATTTAAAAGGGTCAAGCGATGTATGAGAGCTTTGCATTTTATCTTTTTAGCGCCCTTATATTAGTTAGTTTTTCTTTTAGCGTGTTTTGTAAAAACGCCCTAAATGCGGTCTCTGCGCTAGCTGCTGGCATGGTTTTTATCTCGGCTATATTTTTCTTGCTTGGGGCTGAGTTTTTAGGCGTGGTGCAAATCGTCGTCTATACAGGCGCAGTGGTCGTTTTATACGCATTTGCGATGATGTTTTTTGACACCAGCAAGGAGTGCGAGCCAAAAAGTGGCAAAAAAGCAAAGATCATCATCTATCTTTTAAGCAGCTTCATAGCGCTTCTTTTGATATTTATCTTTTTAGCGCCGATCTATAGCGCAAAGCAAGAGGTGGTAAATTCTACCCTTGCTAGCCTTGGCAATATCGAAGCGGTTGGAATTTTGCTCTTTAGCAAGTATCTGCTAGCCTTTGAGATGTGCGCTATCATGCTACTTGTGGCGATGGTGGCTGGCATCATTTTGATACATAAAGATATGAACGCACAAAGCAGCCTTGAGGAGATGCTATGATAGGACTTACTCACTACCTCATCCTAGCAAGCCTAGTCTTTGTCATAGGGCTTGTTGGCATAATGAGAAGAAGAAATTTGATAATGCTATTTTTCTCAAGCGAAATTTTACTAAACTCAGCAAACATCGCACTTGCAGCTATCTCGAAATACTACTTTGATCTAACTGGGCAGATCATCGCATTTTTTATAGTAGCCATCGCTGCTAGCGAGGTCGCTGTGGGGCTTGGGCTGCTCGTGCTTTGGTATAAAAAGACTGGCAGCATCAGTTTAGATTCGATGACAAATATGAAAGGCTAAGAGATGATTTTATTTTGTATTTCGCTATTTTTTCCGCTTCTTAGCTTCATTATAGCTGGCATCTTTTCGCATAGCAGTAAGAATTTATTTATCGGTCTTTTTTGCTCGCTTCTCATGATCGCTAGTG
Source organism: Campylobacter concisus (assembly GCF_003048835.2). Classification (NCBI taxonomy): domain Bacteria; kingdom Pseudomonadati; phylum Campylobacterota; class Epsilonproteobacteria; order Campylobacterales; family Campylobacteraceae; genus Campylobacter; species Campylobacter concisus. The sequence continues at coordinate 176,741 of NZ_CP060705.1, forward strand.
CCACAGCTTCGCTTATGCTAACGGCTAGCCTTAGCGTAGATGAGCCTTTAAATTTAACCATAAAAGAGTTTATAAACTTAGGCTCGCTTGATCTTAGCTTTAGCTTCTACCTTGACGCGATTAGCCTTGTGATGCTTAGCACCGTGGGCGTGGTCGCTAGCATCGTGCATATCTACTCCATTGGCTACATGAGAGATGACGCGAGTTTTAACCGCTTTTTTAGCTACCTTGGGCTCTTTGTCTTTTGCATGAACGTCCTTGTATCAAGCGATAACTTCATAGGGCTCTTTATCGGCTGGGAGGGCGTTGGTCTTTGCTCGTGGCTGCTCATTGGCTTTTGGTATAAAAGGCCTAGCGCAAACGTCGCTGCAAACGAAGCTTTCGTGATGAATAGAGTGGCTGACCTTGCCATGCTTGTTGGCATTTTTTATATATTTTATAGCTTTGGCTCACTTAAATTTAGCGAGGTTTTTAACGCTAGAAGCGACCTTTCTGGGCTAAATTTAGGCGTCATCGCCACGCTACTTTTTATAGGTGCCATGGGTAAAAGCGCGCAGTTTCCATTTCACACTTGGCTTGCAAACGCCATGGAGGGACCAACGCCGGTTTCTGCCCTCATCCACGCTGCGACCATGGTAACAGCTGGCGTCTATCTAGTCATACGTGCAAATTTCATCTTTGCAAATGTGCCTGAAGTATCGCACTTTATAGCCTGCCTTGGCGCATTTGTAGCGGTATTTGCCGCAAGCATCGCGCTAGTGCATAATGATCTTAAAAAGATAGTCGCCTACTCGACGCTTTCGCAGCTTGGATATATGTTTGTAGCCGCTGGTCTTGGCGCTTATAAGATCGCACTTTTTCACCTTGTCACGCATGCATTTTTCAAGTCGCTTCTATTTTTGTGCGCTGGCAACGTCATGCATGCGATGAATGACGAGCTAAATATCAAAAAAATGGGCGGACTTTATAAATTTATGAAGCCAACAGCACTTCTTTCTATCATCGCAAGCTGCGCGCTGGCTGGCTTTTATCCATTTGCTGGCTTTTTTTCTAAAGATAAAATTTTAGAGGTCGCCTTTAGTGAAGATAAAATTTTGTGGGTCGTCTTGCTATTTGGCGCGGTGCTTACGGCATTTTATAGCTTTAGGCTTGTCATGCTAGTCTTTTTTGCAAAGCCAAAGAGCGACACTCACACACATGAAGCCAAAAACTACATGCTTGTTGGCATGAGTGTGCTCGGCGTTCTCTCGGTCATTAGTGGCTTTTTTTGGAGCAACTTTAGCGAGTTTTTAAGTAATAGCCTTGGGGATTTTAAGCTAAATTTATCTCACAGCAGTGAAATTTTCTTACTCGTTTTAACGCTTGGCTTAGTTCTTGCAAGCGCTGGCTTTGCTGTCTTTGCTTATAAAAAAGAAATTTTTAAAGAGAGCATTTGCGAAAGCAAAATTTATAAAATTTTGCAAAATGCCTACTTTATACCAAAATTTTATGAGAAATTTTTTATAAATGGCTACGCTTTAATCTCTAAAATTTGTAAGAAATTTGATGAGATGATAGTTGATAAAAGTGTTGATTTTGTAGCACTTTTGGTTACTAAATTTGCATATCTTGCAAACAAAATGCAAAGTGGCGATCTTAGCGTCATGCTTAGATTTATGGTCGCTGGATTTGCCTTGCTTTTAAGCTTTATATTTTTATTAAACGGAGCCAAATAATGCTAAGTGTCATCATATTTTTTCCAGCCATAAGCGCAATACTTGGCTTTTTGATAGAAAATAAAAGCATCAAATTTTATGGAGCAAGCATCGCGCTAATCGAGCTTTTGCTTGCCATTTTTATCTGCGTCAATGTCGATTTTCAGGGTTATGACTTTGTTTTAACGCATCAAGTCTCGCTCATACCAAGCCTAAATATCAGCTACTTTGTCGGCATCGACACCATCTCACTTGTGCTTATAGTCCTTAGCGCATTTATGAGCTTCATCTCTATCGCCGCACTTAGTGATGATGGAAATTTAAAGCACCTGGTTATTAGCGTGCTATTTTTAGAGAGCACGATGATGGGCGTCTTTAGCGCGCTTGATATGATCTTGTTTTACAGCTTTTGGGAGCTTAGCCTCATACCGCTTCTTTACATCATCGGCGCATTTGGTAGTAAAAATAGAATTTACGCTGCGATTAAATTTTTTATCTACACATTTTTGGGCTCTGTCTTTATGCTAGTGGCGATCATCTTTATCGGCTATCTGTGCTACCAAAAAAGCGGCGTCTTTAGCTTTAACCTGCTTGATTGGTACAAGCTTGGCATCGGAGAAAATGCTCAAATTTGGCTATTTTTAGCATTTTTCTTCGCTTTTGGCGTGAAAACTCCACTATTTCCATTTCACACGTGGCTACCTTACGCACACGGACAGGCTCCGACTATCGGTTCGGTGCTGCTTGCTAGCGTGCTTTTAAAGATGGGTACTTACGGCTTTGTGAGATTTTCACTTCCACTTTTTCCAGATGCGAGCCTACTTTTAAGCGGCTTTGTCTGCGTCATAGCTATCATCATGATCATCTACGCAGCCCTTGTTGCCTACGCGCAAAGCGATATGAAGCAAGTGATCGCTTATAGCTCCATTTCACACATGGGCGTCATCATGCTTGGCATCTTTTCACTAAATTTAATAGGCCTTGGCGGCTCAATATTTTTAATGATAAGCCACGGTATCGTAAGTGGCGCGCTATTTTTATTAGTTGGCGTCATCTACGAGAGAGCTCACACAAAAGAAATTTGCGAATTTGGCGGTCTTGCCAAGGTGATGCCAAAGTATGCGCTTATATTTTTTATAGCAACGCTTGCAAGTATCGGTCTGCCACTAACGATCGGCTTTGTGGGCGAGTTTTTAAGCCTGCTTGGCGTATTTAAGCTAAACAAGCTCTTTGCGCTACTTGGTGGCTTTAGTATCATTGTGGGCGCTGTTTATATGCTGGTACTTTATAAAAGGGTCTTTTTTGGCGAGTGCAAGGAGAAAAATTTAAGCCTAAAAGATCTAAATTTTAAAGAGCTAGCCGCTCTTGTGCCACTTTGCTTGCTCATAATCGCTCTTGGTATAGCACCAAATTTGATATTAAAGCCACTTGAGCCAAGTGTGCAAAATATCATAAGCAAAATGCAAACTAGAGCTGTAAATAGCGGCACAAAGGATAAAATTTCATCTTTAAATGGCGGGAGCAAACTATGAACGAAATAGCCTTTTTAGACCTAAAAGAGATCTCGCTACAATCACTCTCGCCGATGCTTAGCATGATGGTTTTTGCACTTTTTATCCTCATAGTTGGAGCGATAAAAAAGGATCTTTCGAGGAATTTCTACTGCGTATTTTGCATCATCGCTATATTTGTAAATTTAGGCATTACGCTCGATTTTAACGGGCTTAGCCTAAGCTTTTGGGATATGCTTTTAGTCGATGGAATTTCTATCATCTCGCAGATCATTATCTTAATCGCCTCAGCCCTTTTCATCCCGCTGGCACTTAGCACAAAAGAGTATTTTGAGTATAAAATTTACGAGTATTACGCGCTATTTTTGTTTATGATCGCTGGATTTTTGTTTATGGTGAGCTCAAACAACCTACTTATCATCTTTTTAGGCCTTGAGATCAGCTCGCTTTGCCTCTACACCCTAATCGCCCTTCACAACAAAGCAAAAAGCGTCGAGGCTGCCATCAAATACTTTGCGATGGGCTCGCTCTCAGCTGGCTTTTTTGCGATGGCGATAGCGATGTTTTATCTAGCAACAAACTCAATAGACATCGCTCGCATAGGCGTTGTCATAAAAGATCTTAGCCTAAATCAAAACTTAATAATCTTGCTCGGTTGTGTTTTCATAGCTTCAGCCATTGGCTTTAAGCTCTCGCTCATACCATTTCACACATGGATACCAGACGTTTATGAGGGCTCAAATGCCCCGCTTGCTGGCTATATGTCGATCGTGCCAAAGGTGGCGGGCTTTATCGTTGCGTTAAGAATTTTTGCGATGCTTGAGGGCTCTGGAATCTCATGGATAAAAGATATGCTCTACATCATCGCCGTGCTTACGATGAGCCTTGCAAACATCATGGCGCTAGTGCAAAAAGACGTTAAAAGGATGCTCGCTTTTAGCTCGATAGCTCACGCTGGTGTTGTGCTTTGCGCACTTGTGGCAAATTCTCACGAGGCAAATGTCGCCTTGTTTTTTTACTGGATCATGTTTTTGTTTGCAAATTTGGGCGCATTTTCTATGCTCTGGGTCGCAAGGTGCGACGACGTCGTCTGCTGGGACAAGCGCTTTAAGCACCCGTATGAGAAATTTTCAGGCCTTATTAAAATTTTGCCAAGTTACGCCGTGATAATGGGAATTTTCATGATCGCCCTTGCTGGCATACCACCTTTTAGCGTATTTTGGGGCAAGATGGTGCTTATCTCATCGCTCATAAAGTCTGATTACGTCGTGCTTAGCCTCATCATCATGATAAACTCAGCGATTGCTATTTATTACTACCTAAAGCTCATCGTCTTTATGTTTTTAAAAGAGCCTATCGTAAAAGATAAAAATATCTACATCTCAAACGTCTCGATGGCGCTAAAAGTGATCGTTGGAGTTGCCGTTGCTGGCACGGTCTTTGCCTTTTTATTTTCTGGAGCGATTTTGGAATTTATCGAGCATTTTGTCTTTGCTTCAGGATTTTAGAAAATTTAACTATAATGGCGGCATGAAAAAGCTCTTAACCATCTTATTTTTACCGCTTTATCTATCCGCCTTTAGCCTTAGCCTAAACAGCGGCGCAAACGCAAATAAGCCTTATAGCGTCCTTCAGCTAAGCGACGAGAAAGAATTTGAATGTGTGGAGCAAATTTTAGCCTATGACACGAAGCGCTACGTTTGTATGCTCGATGATGGGATATTGCCAAAGATCGAAGATACGACGCTGCCTTTAATGGACATAAAATATAAAAAGCAAGATGGCAAACTCTTTATCGTCATCATGCCAAAGGCGCCTTCAAAACTTCTAAATGTTCAAACTGAGCTTTACAGCAGTCCAAGCGTACAAGATACGCCAAAGACGACCATCTCAAAGCACTTTAGCATCATCATCGATACTTCACTAAGCGAAAACAACAAAAGAGTATCTGGGCTAAATTTTTCGCCTGATTTTAGAGATATGCTAAGCCCAAGCATCGGAGCGCTCGATCTTAACAAAGCGCCTATTGCTGCGCTTGATAGCAATGACATAGACATCTATATAAATATAAAAAGAGCTTATGAAAAAGGCGCTTATGAAAGCGTGGTAAAAGATACACAAACAGCGATGAAAAGGCACCCAGCCAGTCTTTTCTCAAGTGAGTTTTTACTTTTTAGGCTAAGAGCGCTTGATAAAATTTTTGAGACAAAGAGCGAGTTTGAGGGGCTTGAGCCAAAAGATATCGTAAGCGAGGGCAGAGCTTGGATAAGAAAATTCCCTTCTGATGAGAACTACCCAGAGGTGCTGTATCTCATCGCCAGAGCTTACCTAAAAGATAGCATCGCAAGTGATGCAAAATATATGCTTGACATACTAAGCGAAGAGCACGCAGAGTCAAAATTTACAAAGCTTGCCACGCTTGACTATGCTGACTACCTATATAAAATAGGCAGGCAAAAAGAGGCGCTAAGTGACTATGAAAAGGTGCTCTACTCTACAAATGACATCGACCTTGCAAGTAGAGCTGCACTAAGCCTAGCGGATGCAAATATCGATAAAGAGAAATTTGACGAGGCGAAGAAATTTGTACTAAAGATCGCAAATGCAAATGAAAAATTTTTCATGAACGATCCGACAAAATCGATGAATTTAGCCTATACATTTGCCAGCAAAGATATGCCAGACGTGGCTGCTAAAATTTATGAAATTTTGGTAAATAATAGCGATAGGACAAAGGACTTTTACGAGGCAGCATTAAAAAATTTAGCGCTAAATTTAGCCAAAACCAAAGATGAAAAAAGGGCGTATGAGTATCTAAACAGATACGAAAAAGAGTTTAAATATGGCGATTATATCGATGAGGTCGCTAAGGCAAAGGATGGGCTATTTTTTGAAGAGGATGACAAAAACGCCACCGCACTTCACGCAAGATATAAAGAGCTCATAGAAAAATATGCCGGCACAAATATCAGCCAAAAGGCGCTCATTAGCGAGCTTGAGCTTGATCTAAAAGAGCGTAAATTTGCCGATGCGCTAGCTTATAACAACCTCGCAAAAGATGAAAATTTAAGCAAGGCGATGGAGCTAGTAAATGAGGCTGCGCTTGAGCTAACAAAAGAGTTTTTCATCAAAGATGACTGCACGGCAGTTGTAAATTTACTCGAAAACTACGATGTGAGCAAGGTCTCTTTGCCACAGTTTAAGCTCTTTAACTGCTACTTTAGAACGGCACGTTACAACGATGCGTTAGAGCTTGCCAAGGCGCACGTAAAGGATGAAAATTTAGAAGATAGGGTCGAGTGGCTGGTAAATTTGAGCAAAATTTTATATAAAAATAAAGACTACGAGCATGCGATCACTGCCGCAAATGACGCGCTCTCGCTTGGCTCAGCGGTCGAGTACTCGGATCCTACGCCATCGCTTTTTGATAGATTTTACTCGCTACTTGCGCTAAAGCGCTTTACCGAGGCGGTCTCTACGATTGGCGCGATCGAGCAGTTAAGAGGGCAGGACTTTAAGATCATCGAGGCATACGCAGCTATATGTGACTACGCGATGAAGAGCAACGACTATGCTATCGCTGCAACCTACGCTAAAAAGGCGCTTGAGCTGCAAACTAGGGCCAAGATAAATACCTTTTCACCAAAGCTAAATTTTGACTATTCGGAGGCTTCGTTAAAGACAGATAATCTTGACGAGGCGCTTGATGAAGCGAAATTTATACTAAATATGAAGCTTGAGCCAGAGGACCGCTTGCATGCTCTAAATTTGGCAAGTGAAATTTACATCAGACAAAAGCAGTATAAGCTAGCTAAGCCTTATCTAAACGAATGCGTTGGCTCAAATTTCACAAGCGCTTACAAAGATGCCTGCAAAGCCAAACTTGAGATGATAAAGTAAAATTTAGTGCTAAGTTTAAATGACCTTGAAAAAGAGTATCTAGAGCTTAAAAATATTTTATTTTTCTTTTAGCAAAAATTGTTATTCCTGCAATTTGTTATGATCGTAAGTACGATTTTAAGAATATTTTTTTAGGAGAAGATTATGGATAGCGGCGCAACGAAAAGTAGCGAGAATTTAGAAACGATAGCCTAAGTGGCGGTATGAAAAAAGGATATGTAGTATGAACGTTTTTTTAAATTTATGGTCATGAAAGGATAGGGATGATAACACTGACATGGTTAACAAAATTTTGGTTTCTTTTATTGATAGCAGGTGTTATACTTTTGAACTCAGTTTATCTAAAAGGAAACTATTTAAAACATTTTTTTGATTTTGGAGAATTAAAAAGAATTGCTCAAAAGATAAAAGATGAATCTAATTATTTGGGGAAATCTGTTTATTGCTTTTTTGGTGCAATCGCATTATTTGCCTATGTATGTATTTATTTGGGATTGGTGGGTTTAACCCTAATGATTATTATTAAATAATGAGATAGAAATGAGTGATCAAAACAGAGCCGAAAAGATAGAAAAAGCTAGAAAAACAGCTGTAAGATTTTTAGGCAGGGATTAAATTTGCCACTAAGCGGATTAGGTGCTTGATTGTGTTTTGCTTGTTGGATCATAAAGTAAAAATGGTTTAAATTTATAAGAAATTTTGGTTTTAAATTTAGAAGATTTAAAAATAAAATTTTATATTTTTCGCTTAGAAATAGCGGACAAAATAGCTTTAATTTGATTTAAAATTTAATTTTTTCTTGACATATAATAATGTTTTTTGTATAATCTCAATTCTTTTTTAAATAATCATGTCTTGCTAGCTCAGTCGGTAGAGCATCTCACTTTTAATGAGGGGGCCGTTGGTTCGAATCCAACGCAGGACACCATTTTTTGGGTTTATGACCCTTTCGTCTAGTGGCTCAGGACTCTACTTTCTCTGTGTAGAAACAGAGGTTCAAATCCTCTAAGGGTCGCCAGATATTTTAAATTTTTAGGTCGCTTAGCTCAGTTGGTAGAGCGCCACCCTTACAAGGTGGATGTCATAAGTTCGAGTCTTATAGCGACCACCATTACTTTTAGGTGCAGCGGTAGTTCAGTTGGTTAGAATGCCGCCCTGTCACGGCGGAGGTCGCGGGTTCGAGCCCCGTCCGCTGCGCCATCTACCAAACCTTAGGTTAAGGTTCTTGATTCTATTTTTTCTTGTTTTTTTTGAGTGATCAAATTAAATTTTAAGATTATAAGTTCTAAGATAACATTTTATGATTTGTTATTTCTACTTAATCTTGCCTCGTTAGCTCAGTTGGTAGAGCATATCACTCTTAATGATGGGGTCGTAGGTTCGAGACCTACACGGGGCACCATCTTTTGGCCCATTCGTCTAGCGGTTAGGACACCAGCCTCTCACGTTGGTAACACGAGTTCGAGTCTCGTATGGGTCACCATTTTTCTTCTAAATTTAACTCAAATTTTTAAAATTTACTGCTAGTGCAATAAATTTGACTAATAAATTTAACGCATTTTGCTACCGAAATTGCTTACTGGTATGCGAAGCAATTTTGGTATTTAGGTAGCAGAAATTATATTGAAATACTGTATCCCAAAATCTCATAATTCTTTGCTGAAGGTATAAATAAAACTCGTTTTAATAACAATATGCTTGAGCTTTGAAAAAGGCTTTTAGACTAAAACGGATCAGCAATTTATAAAAATTTAGAGATTATAAATAATGATGAAATCATGACTGCTAGAGTTTGACATTTTCATTAAATCTTTTAGAAATACACAAATTTAAAATTTAGCTGCAACATAAATTTGCTGATTTTGACTTATAAGATAAAAGGGGTAGGGCGCATTAAAATACGCCCTTTTACAAATTTAAGATGAAAACTTGCTTGATCTTAAATTTGATCTATTTTAGCTCAAACGCAAGTGTTGCTGCGATCGTCTCATCATCACAAATTTTTGAGTCGGCAAACGGCATTTTATGCACTGTTTGTAGTAGCCATTTTCCAGGTTTAAGCGCAAGCACTTCTATTGTACCATCTGGCTCAGTTTCTCCGTGAAATGCGCTTTTTTCTTTCAAAAAGCCATCAAATGTTCCATCAAGTGTGGCATTTTCTAAAGGTTTGCCTTCAAATAGAATTTTCACTTTAAATGGCACGCCAACTTTGAAATTTGCTGGATTGTCAAGCGGAACTATCTCTAGGCGTTGGTTGGATGGCTTTGTGACTGAGCCATCTTTTGCGTTTTTATTTATGACGCCTTTTGCGCTCATACTCGCTTTTTTGCAGTATTTGGCGTCCTTGATGTCCTCTTTGGTTTTGTCCATGTGCCATGTACCATCGCTTGCTTTTGTCCAAAACGTAGGCTTATACTCACCAGCTATAAGGTATGAGCCGTCCTCTAGCTTAGCTCTTTCATAATGGTAGTTTTCGCCGCTTTGCTTTAGGCTCAGTTTCTCGCCATTTTTGTTTATAATGTATGGGGCTTCAAATAGTCCGGTCTTGTTGTCTGGGATCTTTTCAACAGTCGGGAAGTCGTCTGCGTAGCCGATATCAACGCTAGTTACGTCCTTGCTGCTTCCAAAAAGCCAAAATTCGTGAGCTAAAGAGTGACTGCTAAATGCAGCCAAAGCCAAAAGTGCAAATAAATGCTTGTTCATTACATATCCTTTCAGATTAAATTGTCTATTTTTCTATTTCTAATATATGTCACAAAAATATTGTTAAATTTTTATAGATCTAAATTTTGCTAATTTTTAGAAAATTTATAAAAATAGCACGTCTATAAAAATAGTTTAATCACTGAAATTACGAAATATAAACCAGTGGCGCAATTATATCAAAATAATAATCATTGTCAATATTAAATTAAATTTTACATACAAGAGGATAAACCAAAATAAATTTGCCTTTGCCATTTATATAGCTAAAAAGTTTCATTTCTGAAATATTTTGTATAAAAATTCTTTTTTCTAATTATATTTTAATATTAGATTAAGATTACATCCTTTATAATGTCACTAAATTATTTTAAAAAATATAACTTTATAGTTATTTCCAAGGAAGGTTAAGATGAGAACTCTCTTATCTTTAAGCATGGTGTGTGCTGCGCTACTTGCTAATGAGACTAATCTAAAAAATGAGTTAAACAACGAAGAGATTAGAGCGAATATGGCAAGCTCTTTTAACGAAAGCTCCAACATAAATTTGCTTAACGAAAAAATAGCTTCAGAAGGTAAGCTAAATTTAAACGAAACCCCATGCTTTAAAATAGATAAAATTTCACTCTTAAATGAGAACGAAGTAGCTAGCTTTAACGCTAGTAGTGGTGCTGATGAGGCTATAATAAGAAAAGCTTATAATACAAACTACTCTAAATTTAACTCTATTTTAGAGGCTAGCTTAAACAAGCTTGACTTTAAACCAAGCAGCTGTCTTGGCAAAAACTCTATCAATCTAATCATAAACTCTTTTAACAACGAGATAATAAAAAGTGGCTACATCACTTCAAGTGCGAGCCTAGTTACAAAGAGTCTAAAAGACGCCAAGCTAGAGTTTGTCATAAATCTTGGTCTAATAGATGATATAAGTATCAATGAGCTTGACACTCAAAGAAATAGAGCGAGCCTATTTGGCGCATTTGGTGAGTACTCTCATAAAAATAAAGTGGCAAATATAAGAGATATCGAGCAGGCTCTTGAGTCACTTCAAAACGTCTCAAAAAATGACGTTAGCATTAAATTCTTACCTTCAAATAGAGCTGGCTTTTCAAACATAGTGATCACTAGAGTAGAGAGCTTTCCACTAAAAGCTGCCATTAGCCTTGACAACCTTGGCTCAAAACAAAGCGGCAAATATCAAGGCATGCTAAATTTAAGCACGCTAAATTTACTTGGATTTAACGAAATTTTTAGCTTCTCACGTGGCAAGGATGTGCTTAAAAAGTATGAGGTTACAAATAAATTTAATGGCGCAAGTGATCACGGAGCTTCAAATAACTACTATTACGGCTTTAGTATCCCATTTGGCTACTTTATGCTTGAGTATGAAAAGAGTAAATATGACTACGCCCAGATCATAAACGCAGCCTACAACCTCTACACATATAAAGGTAGAAGCGAGAGCGATTCACTAAGCCTTGCTTATACATTTTATAGGGACTCAAATTTTAAAAATAGCGCCTATGTAAAGCTATTTAAGAGAAAAAATAAAAACTACCTAGAGGATTACGAGCTAGATAACCAAGCTAGAAGAAATGCTGGATATGAGGTAGGTTTAAAATCAAGCTGGAATTCTTACAACCAAGCTTTTAGCGCTAAGCTAGCTTACAAAAAGGGCACTGGCATATTTAGATCACAGCCCGATCCTTTAGAGGATAGCGGCGAGGCTACATCTAGGTTCGCTCTAGTAAATTTAAACCTAAACTACAAATATAAATTTGAACTTCCACTAAGTTATGATCTAAATATCAACGCAAGATATGGTCTAAATAAACTAAGTTTGCAGGATAAATTTAGTATCGGTGGATACCACAGTGTTAGGGGATTTGACGGGGAGAGCTCGCTTGTTGGAAACCACGGAGTAAGCGTAAGAAATACCCTCTCATATAACTACTATAAGAGCAACTCTGTCTATGCTGGGCTTGACGCTGGCATGGTAAGAGCCCCAAGTAGTGGCATAAAGGATAAAAACACCATTGCAGGATACGCTATAGGCCTAAGAGGCAGCATAAAAGCCTACAACAACCTAAGCTACGACATATCTGTCTCAAAACCTCTTTATAAACCAAAGAGCTTTGAAACTAAATCAACAAATGTAAATTTCATCATAAGCTACGAATTTTAAGGATAAAATATGCTAAAGAACAACCAAATTTCAAATGCACAAAAGCCTAGCCTTTTAACCATAGGCTTAAATTTCTACGTAAGTCTCTCTTTGCTACTTGGCACTATGCCAGCATTAGCAAATGAGCCAAGTATCATAGCTGACCCAGGTGCTAGCAACCGCCCTGATATACTAAAAGCTCCTAATGAGACGCTAATAATAAACATCACAAACCCTGATAGCAAGGGCGTCTCTATAAATGAATATAGTAGATTTAATACGCCAACCACTGGCACTATCCTTAATAACTCTAATAAAAACATAGACACCAAGATAGCTGGCCAGATAGATGCAAACTATAGGCTAACTAAAGAGGCAAGCCTTATTATCAACAAGGTAAATTCGGCTGAGAAATCATCTCTAAAAGGAAATTTAGAGGTTGCTGGAAGCAGGGCTGATGTGGTCATAGCAAACCCAAATGGCATAAGCGTAGATGGTCTAAATATGATCAACTCTCGCTCACTCACACTAACAACAGGCAATATCAATAAACTAAGTCCTAAAGAGATAGAGCTAATATCTAATAACTCTATCGACATCGTAGGAGACGGCCTAAACGATAAGAGCAGCGACTATACTAATGTCATCTCAAATGCTGTAAATTTAAACTCAAATATCCACGCAAATGAGCTAAATATCATCGGTGAAAAGGCGGTTGCTTCAAGCAATGGTAGGCTTTATAATGACGTAAAAGCTAAAAACCAAGAAAACAGCTTTAGCCTAGATAGTAGCGCACTTGGCGGTATGTATGCTAATAAAATCAAACTAGTTGGCACAAGTAACGGCGTAGGCATAAATAATAACGGCCTAGTTATAGCAAATAACAACATAGAGATAAGCCTTGATGGCGATATAGTTAATGCTGGCGCTATCGCTTCTAACAAAGATGCTAAGATAGAGGCAAAGACTATAACAAACAAAGATGAAGCACTAATAGCAGCCAAAGAGAACCTTAATATAAAAGCAGACACTTTGGTAAATACTTCTAGTCAAATTTATGCTAAAGATATAAATGTAGAGGCTAAAAAGCTAGTAAATAACTCAAGCTCGCAGGCTAGGGTGGATACAGTGCACAAACAAGGCACTATGCACCTTAAGAAAGAGGGAGTAAATAGATATAAGCTTGGCGTAAATTTAAAAGAACTAAAAGAAAAAATAAGCATCAAACTAGCTAAAAAACTAAGTAAGGATATAAGTGAGCTAGATGAAAACGAGGTAAATGAGCTAGTGTTAAAAGAGGCTATAAATAAAGATAGCGCTCTATATGCTCTAAATTTACACAAAGACTCATATCTATACGGCACCAGCCAAAAGATATTTCACAACCTAAGACTAGACTATGATACAAATGAAGCACTAGTAGATACTAGTAGAGCAAAGAATAATGAACAAAAAAGAACTATCACATATAGCATAGTTAAAGATGTTCTAAACGAAGATGATAAAGCCAACTTCATCCCAGGCAGCATAATAGCTAACAATGATATAAATTTAAATGTAAACGATGTGTTAAACGATAAGAGTGTTATATATGCTGGAGGAGATCTAAAACTAAATAGCGATAATGTAGAAAACATAGCTCTAATGCTAAATAACCACGTAAATAGCTATAGCGTTTATAAATGGAAAGAGAAAAAGAAATGGTATAGGAGAGGATTTAAAAGCAAATGGGAGACTAAGGGTGGAAAAAGCACGAATTTTAACTTCTCATACACAGATGTTGGCCTTCCAGCAGTATTTGCAGCGGGCAATAACATAGTAGGAAGCACTCAGGACTTTTCAAGCTACGCACTAAACGATGATATAAAGCTAGCAAATGTTGATCTAGATAAATTCTCTGAGCCAATATTTAATAGCCCAATCATCAAAAACCTAAATAGAAGGGTTAAAAACCAAGGGTATTACTACAGCCTTGATAGTATAAACTCTGCTTATATAGCAAACATCCTTGATAGTCTATATGAAGCAAGAAATGAGAGCATAAGTAAATTTAAAAAAGAGGCCAAAGATAAAAACGTAAAAGCTTCAGCTTTAGTAATGGCTAATAACATAGACCTAGACGCCAAAGGCAACATAAGCCTAGCTGGAAGCGTAGTGGCTGATAATATCAATCTAAGCTCACAAAATTTAAACCTAAATCACCTAGAGCTAAACTCTAAAGATCTAAATTTAAAAGCAGACGCAGCAAATATCAACTCAAGTGAAATTTCAGCCAAAAATATAAATGTAAATGCAAACAATATAAGCTTAGACAAAGAGTCATCTCAGTTTAGCAAGGCTTCAAATTTAAAAGCAGACGAGAGCTTAAATTTAAGTGCTAAAGAAAATCTAAACATCGCTGGCTCAAGTCTAGAGGCTGACAAGCTAAATTTAAGTGCAGATAATATAAATATAAACGCCAAAGAGTTTGCTTACAGCCATAGCGCAAAAGAAAAGGGCATAAGCTTTAAACAAAGCATCCAAACACTAAATAGTGCAAACCTAGACGCAAAAGATATAAATTTAAACTCTAAGTCAAATACCAACATAAGCTCAAGCAACCTAAGAGCTACTAACAAGCTAAACGTAGAAGCTGGAAATGATATATATGTAGTAGGTGCTAATACAAACGAGAGCACGGAAACTAAAGAGAAGTCAAAGGGCTTTTTCTCTAAAAAAGAGTCTCAACTAATGGCAATAAATCAAAAGGTCATTAGCTCAAATTTAAATGCAGGTGATATCAGCTTAAAGGCTGGGGGTAATCTAGCTCTAGTCTCATCAAATCTAAATGCTAATAATATAAATTTAAACGCAGATGAGAATGTTATAGTTGATGCTAATCACAACGTAGAAGCAAGCCAAAGCTTTACTAAAAGCTCACGCTTTTCACTAAAACCAACATCTCTTTATGAAAGCAGCCTTCATCTACTTGAAAAAGGCGATAAAAAAGCAGTTGCTTCAAATTTAAATGCAAATGAAAACATAAATATAAAGGCAAACAACATCAGCCTAAAAGGTGCAAATCTAAATTCGCAAAAAGATATAAATTTAAACGCGGATCTCATAGATATATCAAATACTAATGATGAGAGCTATAGAAACGAAGTTAGTAAAAAGAGTAAGATAGGCTTAATCTCAATTGGTGAGCACATCAAGAATTTAAAAGCAGACCTAATACAAAAGCTAAATCCTATAAAAGATCTAAAAGCAAAAACAAAAGACACATCTATAAAAATCCCTATTGCAAAAGCTAGCTTAGATCAAAAAAGCTCAAAAGAGAACTGGCTAAATGCAAACTCGTCAAATTTAAATGCAAACGGCGACATAAACCTAAACGCAAAAGATGATATAAATATAGTAGGCTCAAATTTAAACGCCAATGAAGCCATAAATTTAACTAGCCAAAACTCAAATATCAAACACTCGACAAATCTCTATGCTAAAGATACATCAAGCAAAGAGGCAACTGGCACACTATCTATCACCGCCCAAAACGAATATGCGCAGATCGCCCCAGCAGCACTTGCTCTAAAAGAGGCGGTTGCTCAGCTAAAAAGAGTGAAAAAAGAGTATGACAACTATAAAAAAGAGAGATCAAAGCTAGAAGCTAGCCTAAGCGATATCAAACAAAGATATAAAAGTAAAGAGGTAGGCATCGACTACTCTGATATAGAAGAAGTAAGCGATATCTTAGAAGAGTATAGAGACGAGGAGAAATACTATAAAGAAAACATTCTTCTTGCAACCCAAAATGTAAACGCTAAAACTCTAGCTCTAGTATCTCAAATGGCAGCTGCAGCTGCAAGCTCAGGAACATATGGATTTAGTGTAGGAGTAAGGGCTGATCTTGCCACCACTAAGCAAGAGAGCTCTTTAAAGCAAACTAGCTCAAATAAATCTAGCCTAAATGCTAAACGTATAAATATAAACTCGACTAAAGATATATCTATCACAGGCTCAGACCTAGCATCGAAAGAGGATATGAGCCTAAACACAAACAACTTAAATATAAACTCTAGCGAAGATAGTTTAAAATATAAATCAAACACCAGATCTCTCACAACGGGATTTGGTTTTACATTTTATGGAGCAAACTCTAGCTCACTAGAGCTTGGAACAAATAGCTTAAAACAAAGCGAACAAAGCCTAACAAACAACAACTCTCATCTTTACTCGGCTAAAGATATGAATATAAACACAGCTAATGACGCAACCATCAAAGGAGCAAATTTAAGAGCTGATGAGAGATTAAATTTAAAAGTAGGAAACAACCTAAGTCTAGAAAGCACCAGAGATATAAAAGATGCTAGCTCAAAAAGCAAAGGTATAAATTTAAGCGCAAGCTATTCTGGAGCAACTAATGCTAAAAACTTTGCATCTGGAGATAGATCTCTAAGCTCTGTTGGAGCTAGCATTAGCAAATCAAACTCTAACACAAAGATAAAACAGACAATCCTATCATCTATAACAGCTAATGAGCTAAACGTAGAGGTAGGTAAAAACACTCATCTAAAAGGATCACTACTAGCAGCAGGAGAGTATGATAAAGATAATACCTTTATAGATAACCACAACCTAAATTTAAAGACAAACACCCTAAGCTATGAGAACCTATCAAATACAAGCTATAACAAAGGATCATCTCTTAGCATAGGAGCTAACTACCAAGTAGGTAAAAAAGATGAAGCCAATAAAAACAGTCAAGACAAGAGTGCTACAAGCGGCTACTCTGGTCTAAAGTCAATAAACTACTCAAATCAAAGAAATCTAAGCTACACACTATCTAAAAACATGGCAACTCTAGGTAGTGGCAACATAGAGATAGCTGATAAAGATAACTCTGATGATCTAACAAGGCTAAATAGAGATACCACTAAACTAACAAAAGATCTAGTAAATACTAGTATAAGCTCAAATGTAGATGGTAGTATGGATTTAAGGGTGTTTAGTAAAGAGGGTAGGAAGGAGATAAAGGATGAGTATAATACGGTTTCAACCATAGCTAAAGCCATAGAGCTTATATCTACTACAGATAGAGCAAATATATTCTCATTCTTTAAAGAAGTAAGCAAGCAATACAAAGTATTAAATGGTGTTAGAGAAGAGGTGGCAAATTCACCAGAACTACAAGCATTTTTATCTAGCAACACTACAACCGAAGCACAAAGAAAAGAGGCTATGGCACTAGTAACGCTTGCCGTTATGAAGAACTTGGGATACTTACCAAATGATATAAAGGCTATACATACAGATGAAAGAGGGTATAATGGCGAGAAAATACAAGGTTATACAAGCTTGCAAACTGGAGCTAGCTATATAAATTTCAAAAACATAACCAATATGAAAGATCTTGTAAAAACCATAACTCATGAAAACCAAAGGTCTATGGATATACAAGATCATAGAGATATAAATAAAAATAGAGATGATGATACTAAGTATGCATCAAATTTCTCAGACTTTGCAACTAGATATTTCTCTCATGCTCTATGGCTAAATGATAAAGGTTTCTCTAAAACACCTTTAACAACAGCTGTAACAACAAGCATGATAAATAACAATAGAGAATTTGCAAAGCTGGATAAGAATTTGGGAGCTAATAGGATGCTAACAAACAATGAATATGATCTTGCAATGGAGTTAGCATATAGATATAGTAAAGAAAATAATATACCTTATGCTCAATCAATAAATCTTTTTATGCTCGCGGCTAAAACAAATGTTGATAAATCTCAAAAAGAAGCTTTTGAACATGTTGTATCTACATTAGAAAGCGCCGATGAAAGCGAGGTGCCTGGATATAGTATAGTGTTTGATAGGGATAAAATAGATGAGGCATATAATATATTAGTAACTACTGCTAAAGAGAGAAATTTATACTTCCTTGACAATTATCAAGACGATATACAGCATTATCCTTTATACACTGCAACCAAAGAGCAGTATGAAGATAAACATTGGGATCCAGAGCGTATCATGGGAATAGGAGATACAAGTGATATACTTATACCATTTGCAAAGCCAGCCATTGGTGCTGCAAAACAGCTATCATCAGCTCTGTACTCTAGCTCAAAAAATGTAATAAAAGCTCCATTTGTGGAAATGCAAGCAAGGGTAAATGAAAAACTATTGGCCAACACCCCAAAAGGTGGAACATTAGGTAGTGATGGTATACTAAGACACAATGGCAAAGAGTATGTAGCTCGCAGTCTTGATCTATCAGGAAATAAAGTGATATATGAACAAGTAATAAACAAAAAAGGCACTGGAAATTTTAAAACTACCAACGATAAAGGTTACTTCATAACAGCCAGTAAGCCAAAACAAATAACTGAAGGTGTCAGTTATCAGTTTGGAAATTTTATTTATGATCCAAGAGTAATAACAATCGGGACAGGTGCTTTAACAATAGGTGTTGATATGTTTAATGATTCAACGGTGTCAGAAACAAAAACAGGTATAATATTTAATACAATAAGAAACTTAGATGATATCAATAAAAATATGGAAATGGTATGGAAAAAAGTCAGAGAATAGCTGCGGGTTGTATATCATTTGTAGAGCTTGTTTTGTGTATGATCTATGGGAAGTACTATATTAGGGGTTGGAGTGAGGCCGATCTTCTCTCGGTCTCCTTTTTTATTTGTATTTTTGTATATTGCGTTATGCCTTTTTTCATCAAAGGTAATATTGCAAATTCATTAATTAAATTTGATATTTTGTCAACAATTACACTTTTTTTAATATATTTGCTCGGTTTTAAATTTATCTATGATGGTTTTGAAGGATACATACGATATATTGCTATTTTTATACTTGTTATTATAGTTGTAAAGACATCGCTTAAAATATTTAATAAGAATGAGCAAAAATAGAGCTTTAATGAAAGATGTGCATAATTGGTGCTGGAAAGATAGGCGAGAAGATACCAAGAGGTAGGGACGGTAATTATAAGACCATACTGGAGAATACAGCAGGAGCAGCCATGGGTCTTATGCAGGCCGAAGTAGATAATAGGCAATAAAACAATGAAGAAATTCTTTAAAAAACTATTTTTTACACTTGTTGTCGCTATAATATTCGGTCTTGTTTTAAATGGTTTTTTACATGTATTAAAATACTTTTTTGGAGAAATTTATTATATAGATGCACTAGGTTTTATCTTGGTATGTTTTTATGGTTTTTTTGCAATAAAAAATGATATTAAAAAAAGCGACCTTACCAAGAAGAACCTAGAAAATATAGATATAAATTACGGCAGTGTAGCATTATTTTACACGATCGTAATTCTTTTAATTTGGTTAATGCTAATTTGTATAAGATTTTTTTAAAAACAAATGTGAGGATAATAGCAAAATAAGTTTTATGAAGACGCATTTAAAGTCATTTAGTCTTATATGCTAAAGAAAGCAGAGGTGCTTTTGCCAATTCATCTGCAGAACTATACTCTCAACTTAAAGATATATCAAAAGATGTGGACGTAGAGAGTGGCTGGAAAAGGTTTTGCGGGTGGATTTTATGGACTGTTTGGTAGCGTTGCGGGAGCAGGTGGTAAAACCATAAAAGTTGGCGATGGAGATTTACAGACTGCAGCTGAAGCTGGGGCAAGTATATTTACTGGAATAGCTCAGGCAGCAGCCGATAGTATGAATAGTAAAGATAGCAAAAATAATAAAGATGGTCAAAAATGAAAAAGGGTATTCTTCAATTTTTAGCAATAATTGCTGTTGTGGCATTTTTGCTTATTTGTTTAAGAATATTAGTTTATTTTTTTGGAGAACACTATATTGATGCCATGGCTGTATTGCTAATATTTGCCAATGTATGTTTTATAATAAAAAATGGTATAAAAAAGAGCGATTTTAAAAAAGAATATATACAAAAAATGGAAATAAAAAGAGGTGGTGTTGCTTTAATCCACTCTTTTTTAGTTTTTATATTTTGGCTTCTTTACAATGCAACAAGAGGATAAGCATAAAAGTTGGCGTTTAGATAAAACAACGTTTAAATCTGTTAAATTTAAGCAAGAGTTAAATGCAAAAATCCAAATGACATCAACAAAGCTAAACCCAAATTCTTTAGAATGTCTCGATCAAAAAGGCGTAAAGAAAATTTGAAAAATAATGCTAGAAAGTAGAAAATATGTTTAATCGCATAGGTGGCTTTTTTATAGGATTTATGTGCTTACTTTACTGTATCTCTATGCTAGCTAACAAAAACGTAAAAGTAGGTGAGAAGTTTTTTAAATTCGATGATGCTGGTTATTTATACTTGTTGCCAGCATTTGGATTTTTGGTGCTAAGCATCTATGGTTTTTGGATGGCTTTTAGGAAAGAACCACCGGTTGTGGAAAGACTAGTGGGCATGTGGTGTCCTGACTGCATGAAATTTTATCATATAGGTGAAACTACATGTGAAAAGTGTGGACAAGAGCTACTAAAGTGCTATAACACACACTATGAAACAAGACCAAAACCAAAGACCGAACCTCTGTTTAGATCAAAGCCTAGAAACAAAAAGCGAAAGTTAAAGAGATAGGAAAGCAATAGCGATCGAGAGGATGTTATAACAAAGTGAAAGAGAATAGATGAAATTTAGAAATTTTATATTATTTATAATCACTCCGTTTGATGTATTGGTTGCTACTTTAAAACCGCAACTTACGAAATTTTTATTTATTATCTTATTTTTGTCGGGATGCGGTATCGTTACGGGCGTAGATAATGATACTAAAGAATCTAAAATTTTAAGTGTAGATCAAAGAATATCTACTAAAGAAGGATTGCTCTCTTTGATGGCACCTATACATAAGGATATAGGCGTTTTTTATGGAGTATATAATGTAGAGGAAGGCATGGTATTGACTTGGGCTGTAAAAAATATGATGGCTTCAAAGCTTATTATTTCGACAGAGTCTTATCCTGGGCATACTTTTGAATCTGCAAAATATCTCAATCCAAAAAATCTTAAAATTTTTGAAGAAGAGACAAAAACTAAAGAGAGTTTTTACAATACTACTACTAGTGCTAAATATAAAAAAGCATATCTTGATTATATAGATGGGGTTAAATGCAGGACATTTGTCCATGCGGACTTGAGGCAGATTTATCAGAATGTAATTGATGGTGAAAAGACATATACACAATACTATGATACATATTGCTCATTTTATCAGCCAAAAAACATTAAAAAACCAACAAATATGGTTAGACTACAACATGAATATAGCTTTAATCGCAAATCAAAAGCATTTACGGATAGCAACAAAACAGAGCAGGAAGTCTTAAATGATATACACAATATATTTAGGCAAGACATACAAGCAATATTTTCTACCATAAAACTTGGCATGGATAGAGAAAAGATGAGGAAAGAAGGGCTTTTGTTTGATAAACCATATAAAGCTCAGTTTTAGATAAAATTGCAATTACAAACTATATACAAAGAATTTGATAAAAATAGCTCATACATATATAGATAGACAAAAGATGCGTCAGCATAGGTTATTATTTGATACAAAATCAAAGGAGATAAAATGGAAATAAAAAAATTAATCATGTTTGCTTTGTTGGCATTTGTTTTTACGGCTTGCGCTGAAAAAGAATATATATGTCAAGACCATGAAAAAGATGGTGCAGTATGTGGATATAGACCATAAGTGGCCATAAATATTTAGAAAGATAGAATTTAAATTTATAGGCCGGGCTCAACAAATCCTTGTTTGCATGGAAAGTTAGATAAAAGCTGTAGCTAAGCCATTTAAATGAATTATAAAAAATGTGGCGACAAATACGAAATAGTAGATGATTTGCGTTAAAATAAGCTTTTAAATTATGATTAATAAATCTCACAATAGATACAATAACAAGATTTTATTATCAGAATAAAAGGAACTCTAATGAAAAATTTAAAACTTATTGTTATAACCACACTACTAATCACATCACATCTTTACTCAAGTGAAAAAATTCAGCCTAGCTTTGATTGTTCTAAAGCTAAAACAAGAGTAGAAAAACTAGTATGTTCTGATGAAGATATATCAAGAGTAGATAGAGATATGCAAAAAGCATATGATCTAATGATGGGCAAATATGACCTTGCTTATATGAATGAAGAGGCTAAAGAGGAGATAAAACCATATTTAGAAAAGTTAAAACAAAGTCAGATTGACTGGGTTAAGTATAGAGATAAGTATTGCAATACAAAAAAAGATGAAAAAGAATTTAATAGCTGTGTCTTTAGTAGATATGTTAATAGAATAAAATCCATAGTGCCAAGATACGACTGGAGAACAGGTTTTTCAATAAACGATAAAAATAGCACAAATGATCTATGCTATAACTACTTTACTCAAAAATTCTGGATGGACTCTCCAAAACCTGTAAATAAAGATAACCCACCTTATGGGGAAGATAAAGAGTTTTATGAGAAATTTCTAATTAATGCTCTTGGTAAAGACATTGCGGAGAGGGAATTAAATGCCACTACAAACTATTACTATACGCAGCTTGACGGTGCTCCAGTTGGAAGTTATATCATGTGCGTAGGTATAGGCGGAGAAGAAAAAGATATATATAATCTAAGAAGCAAGACATATAAGCCATATTGTAGAGATACTAGCATGCAGTTCGAGGATTTTTTAAATGGGGATTATATAAGATATGGTCAGAAACCACAATTTGGACTTAAATTTAAAGAGGTAGAAGAGACCAAGGAAGAGTTTAAAAGAAGAGGCTTAGACTATAAAAAGGATGATAACTTTTCAACAGAGGTCTATAAAAAAGCAATAAAGAATGATGCAGATAGTTTTAGTAATGCAATATATAGTACCGATAAAAGCTATGATGCAAATATACTTTCAGATGGTATGGTAAGAATACTTTATGCTTCAAATTTAGAGTGGGAAAAATCAAAAGATAAATTTGGAGTGTATATAGATTCAAGTAATTTTCCTAATGTGCTAACTTTTATGGTAGCTGATAAATTTTTCTTTAGGGTTTATGCTGCAGAAGGTAGTGGAAATCGTTTAGTTTGTAGAATGCCTATTCAAAGCAGGTTTAAAGATAGAAATGATACTAAGCTTATAAGAGAGTATCTTGATCAGTTTAAGGAGTTTTAATGCCAATTAATGAGAGAAATACTAGTGATTTTAAAGATGAACTAAGAGATACATTAAAAGATGCTGAAAAATTTATATATGAACTATATTACGATACTAATAAAATAGCAACTATAGGTTGTGGTTTTAATGTGACTTTAAAAGAGATACTAAAAGAAGTTTGTGATAAAAAATATTCTGATCCTAAGATGAGCGAAGAAGAATTTACTGGACTACTTAATACTATTAACGGGATAGGGGCAAAAACTAATGAAAATTTAATATCTAAGGTATCAGAGTATCTTGACGGCATAAAAACAGAAGACGGAAAAAGTGCGAAATTTGGCGAATTTAAGTTAGACGATAAGCAAATCGGTGATATATTGCCAGAGGTGATTGAAAATTTTAGAGATGGTCTAAATAAAAAACTAGCTTATACCTCTATAAGTCCACAAGAGAAAAAGATAGATGAAAATAGTATAGGTAGCAGAGAATATATAGCTCTAATGAGCATGACATATAATAATCCAAGCCTTGTAGGAAATGGCCTAAAAGCTCACTTAAGAGCTAAAAACCGCTTTGGAGCTTGGTATGAGATAAGGTATAAGAGTAACGCAGATAATGAGATAGGCATAGCTAAACGTAGATTTGCAGAGTCAAATGAATTTGGGCTTTTTGAAAGTAATACTAACAATAATGCGGTTAAGCAAAACACTCTAACAAACATAAGCATAAACGCAATATCCTTTGAAGAGTGTTTGGATCTATTTTCTCTTTTAAATGTGGCAAAGATAAAAGATAAAGATGAGCCATCTATAACCTATCTACAAAACGCTATAGCTTATGAGACTACTAAGGAATTTAAAGGCAATAGAACTATCCCAGGGTACTTGGCAACGCCAAAGAATGCTATAAACTTTAATGAACACTACAGAAAATACAACACTATCTTGCAATTTTTTGCAGATAAGATAAATGTCCTTTTAAAAGATGTCACATCAAAGAGCTTTAAGCTAGAAGATATCTATGTGATCACCACAAAAGATGATAATAGCCATAATATCTCAAGGATAAATAAGCTTTTAAAGATAAGAGCAGAAAATGGTGAGTTTAGGCCTGAAGTTAAGAGAGATATCTTGCTTATATACCCAACAGCTTCAGCCCTTCCTGTAATGCCTATCCAACCAAAAAACACAACCTTTACTATCGTCTTAGCAGATAATACATCGCTTGATTGTTCAAATTTAAATCCAAATGGAAATAGCAATGAGAGTGAGATAGTGCTTATGAACTATAAGCAAGATGTAAGAGAGCCTAATAAAAACTCAAGAGATGATGAGATAAGCTTTATAAAGCCTTCTACAAATGGTGAAACTATCATCTATAAAAATGCTAACGACATTTTTATATCGCAAGATGATAGATATGCCTTTAATAGTGGCAATGTAATAACTCTTAACTTCTTTGAGAAAATGAGCTTTAATCTCTTAAATTTCGCCAAAGAAAACAGCTATAGTATAAGAAGCGACAAGGCTTCAAGTATGTTTGATATAAAGCTAAGGCTACCAGATGCTACTGATAGTATCTCAACTAAAAGCGAAGGAAATTTCCACTTAGTGGTCACTAATCTAATCATAGAAGATGAAGAGGGTAAAAGCTACGATATAAAAAAGGTGTATCTTCATAATAGTGAAGATAAAAGGGTCTATCCCTCTTACTACCTAAAGAAAAACGATGATAAAGATGTAGATAGTAATAGTAGCTCTGAAAACTCATACACGGCTAAATTTAGAATAAATATAAATTTAGACAAAAACTCTTCAGGCTTTAAAAAGACTTCAAAATTTATCATAGCTACATTTGATCTAAGCAAAAGGTATGACACTGGCGAGATACATGCTAAAGAAGACACCGCTGTTGTAACTTTGGCTAGTAAAGATAAAAAAGATGGGGGTGCTGAGTTTAACATCAAAGTATCTACGGTCGTTTATCAAAAAAATATAACTGAGATAAGGCTAAATACTTCAGAAAGTAGTGACGCTACAAATCTAAGCATAAAGGATACTTTAAATTTAGAGGCTGTTTATCTGCCAAACAAGGGAGATGATGACTACAAAGAGATAAGCTGGGCTTATAAGGTGATAAGAGAGGATAAATATAATAGTGAGGTTATGGTAGATAAGGTAGCAGGGGCGATAAATTTAAGCGAAGAGAAATTTAAAGGTAAAAAGATCACCTTTAGCCCAAAAGATGATATAAAAGATAAAGAGCTACTAAAAAGACTAAATCATGGCAACCATATCATAATGTTTTTTGCCTATCTGAGATTACCTGCGTTTAAGACTAAATTTGGAAAGACACATATTAGAGTAGATATAAAAGCACCTATCTATTTAAAATACTCTAATGGCAAGCTTTGTATATATGAGTTTGGGCATACTGATGCCACTATGTGCTTTGATACAAGCTTGTCTGGCGGTATCTTTGATAAAGAGAGCAAAGATGAGAAAGCAGAGCATATGCCTAAAGGAACGTACTATATAAACTCAAATTTAAGCGGTGGGGATATAGATATATTTGAAGATGATAAGCTAAGTGAGACATGCTACCAAAGCATAGATGGTAAAGATAGATCATATATAGAGCCATGTAAAATTTATGCAATAGATAGCAATATACAAAGAGCATCATCTATAAAAAGCGGAATAAATTTGATAAATAGTGAGAATAAAAACAGATTTATCCAAAAATTTAACGAAGTAAAACAAAGAGTTGGACTAGATAGCAAAGAGGTAAAGCTAGAGGTTGAGTAGGGAGCGATATTCTAGTTTTATATTTTGGCATTTGTAATAACAGACAAGCAAATTAGCTAAATTTAACTTTCTGTTACTGCTTTGGCTACTACTTTCCATTCGCATTTGAGCTTTTCAAGGCCAAATTTAGCATTTGCAGGGCTAGTTGATGGTAGTTTTATCACTTCATTTTTTGTTGCTTTTATGATCTCATCTTCTAAGTATTTTTTACAAATTTCATAAGCTTTGCCACCGTTTGCATAAACTTGCGTGATATTTGCCTCTTTAAATAAAGGCTTTAAATTTACAGGCACGATCTTGCTCATTTTTGCGTCGCTCGAGCCCTCTATCTCACACGAGATCGCAGCGTCGTATATTGCGATGCGGTGAGCGAGCAGAAAATTTATCTTTTCATCCGTGCTTTCTGGCACAGCAGTGTTTAAGATCCCAGCTAACACCCGCCAAAAGCGGTTTTGTGGATTTGTATAATAAAAGCCAAATTTACGAGAGATGACAGATGGAAATGAGCCTAGGATCAAAATTTTAGAGTTATTATCAAAAATGGGCTTAAAAGGGTGCGTTTGGCTCATATTTTGCCTTTTAAATTTAATGAAATTTTCTCTTGCCGTTTAAATTTGGCAAGAGAAATTTAAATTTACTCAGCGCTTTGAGTAGTCTCCGCACTAGTTTCGACCTCGTCGCTAAAGTCTGCTAGGCTAAGGCGTTTTAGCTGGCGGTAGCGTCTTTGTGCGTCGGCCTTGTTTTTAGCTAGTAGCTCGTCTGCATGCTCAGGGTTGGTTTTCTTAAGCGAGTTGTAGCGAACCTCGTTTAGCAAAAACTCTTCATAAAGCGACCAGTCAGGCTCTTTTGAGGTGATTTTAAGCGGATTTTGTCCCTCTTTTAAAAGGCGCGGATCGTATAGATATGTCGGCCAGTATCCGCATTTTGTGGCGAGCTCGCCTTGGCCGCCTGATTGCGATAAACCGCCTTTGATGCCGTGAGCGATGCACGGAGAGTAGGCGATTATAAGGCTTGGGCCGTCATACGCTTCAGCTGCTGCGATCGCTTTTATCACGTTTGCTTGGCTTGCGTTTGAGTTGATCTGCGCTACAAATATGTTTCCATAGGTCATCGCGATGTAGCCAAGGTCCTTTTTCTGAGCCGGTTTGCCGCTAGCCGTAAACTGCGCTATCGAGCCAGTGCGGCTTGATTTTGAGCTTTGACCGCCGGTGTTTGAGTAGACCTCGGTGTCAAGCACCAGCACGTTTATGTTCTCTCCGCTTGCTAGCACGTGGTCAAGTCCGCCAAAGCCGATGTCATACGCCCAGCCGTCGCCACCGATGATCCATTGCGACTTTTTGACGAGAAATTTCTTAAGCTCTAAAATTTCTTTTACGCCTGGTGCGCTTAAATTTTGCTCTAAAATAGGCAATAAATTTTTCGTGATCTCTTGCGTTTTAACGCCATCATTTTTAAAATTTATCCAGTCGTTGTAAAGCGCTGAAAGTGCGTTTGGCACGCTATCTATGTTGTTTCTCATTATGTCTTCGATGCGGTGGCGCATAGTCTCGATCGCTACGTTCATACCCATGCCAAACTCGGCGTTATCTTCAAATAGCGAATTTGCCCACGCAACGCCCTTGCCTTCGTCATTTGTGGTGTACGGAGTAGATGGGGCTGAGCCGCCATATATCGAGCTACAACCAGTTGCGTTTGCCACGATCATGCGCTCTCCAAAGAGCCTTGTAATAAGCGTGATATACGGAGTTTCGCCACATCCCGGGCAAGCGCCGTGGAATTCAAAGAGCGGCTTAGCAAAGCCAACGCCCTTAACGCTCTCTTTGTTCATGAGATCGTCTTTGTAAGCAACCTTTTTAAATAGATAATCAGCGTTTTCTTGCTCGTTTTTGCCTAGCTCTTCTTCAAGCGGCACCATGACGAGTGATTTTTCTTTGCTTGGGCAGTTTTGCGCGCATAGCTCGCAGCCAGTGCAGTCTAGCGGGCTTACTTGGATTTTGTATTTTAGCCCCTTGACCTCTTTGCCTTTGGCTTCTAAATTGTGCTCTTTTACGCCATCAGGGGCTGCGTTAAGCTCGTTCTCGTCTATCAAAAATGGCCTGATGACGGCGTGTGGGCAGACAAATGCGCACTGGTTGCACTGGATGCAGTTTTGCTCGATCCATTTTGGCACCATGACGCCAACGCCACGCTTCTCGTAAGCCGTCGTGCCAGCTTCAAAGTGACCGTCCTCGTAGCCTATGAAGGCTGAGACTGGCAGGCTGTCGCCACGAGCTGCATTTATCGGTTTTACGACGTTTTCGATGAAGCTGTTGCCGATGTATTTTTCCTCTTTTTGCTCATTATCTGCTAAATTTGCCCACGCAGGATCAACCGGCACTTTTATAAGGCCGTTTGCGCCAACGTCGATAGCATTGTAGTTCATCTGTACGATCGCTTCGCCTTTTTTAGCATAGGCTTTGTGAGCGTACTCTTTCATATATTTTTGCGCATCTTCAAATGGTATGATGTCAGCAAGCTTGAAAAATGCCGACTGCATAATGGTATTTGTGCGGTTTTTAAGGCCGATATCGTGCGCTAGTTTGGTTGCGTTTATGATGTAGAAATTTATATTTTTGCTAGCTAAAATTTTCTTAACTTTATTTGGCAGCTTCGCTATGGTCTGCTCTGCGTCCCAGATAGAGTTTAGCAAAAACGTGCCGTTTTCTCTGATGCCGTCAATCACATCGTAAATTTCAAGATATGCAGCGACCGAGCAAGCCACAAAGTGCGGGTTTGAGACGAGATAGGTCGAGCGGATCGGCTTTTTGCCAAAGCGAAGGTGCGAGCGTGTGTAACCGCCTGATTTTTTACTATCGTAGGCAAAATATGCCTGCGCGTAAAGGTCGGTTTTGTCGCCGATGATCTTTATCGAGTTTTTGTTCGCGCCCACGGTGCCGTCAGCTCCAAGGCCGTAAAATAAGCACTCTTTAACGCTCTCATCGCTTAGTGAAATTTTCTCTCCAGTTGGCAGCGACGTAAAGGTCACGTCATCAACGATACCCACCGTAAAGCCGTCTTTTGGCTCGTTTTGGTTTAAATTTTCAAATACAGCTAGCATTTGCGCAGGATCGACGTCTTTTGAGCTTAGGCCGTATCTGCCGCCAACGATCACTGGAGCGTCCTTTTGGCCGTAAAACGCTGCTTTTATATCAAGATATAGCGGCTCGCCAAGGCTGCCAGGCTCTTTTGTGCGGTCAAGAACGGCTATTTTTTTCACGCTCTTTGGCATCACGTCAAATAGATACTTCGTGCTAAATGGGCGGTATAAATGCACCTTGATAATGCCCACCTTTTCGCCTTTTGCGTTTAGATAATCCACGACCTCTTCAAGAGTTTGCGTCACTGAGCCCATAGCTACGATGACGCGAGTCGCTTCTGGGTTGCCGTAGTAGTTAAACGGCTTGTAGTCACGACCAGTGATCTTTGAAATTTCAGCTAGGTAGTTTGCCACGATATCTGGCACCGCGTCATAAAAGCGGTTGCTTAGCTCTCGTGTTTGAAAATATATATCGTCATTTTGCGCTGTGCCACGAGTTTTTGGGCTCTCTGGGCTTAGCGCTTCGTCTCTAAATTTTTGCAGAGCCTCGCGGTCAAGAAGTCTGTCAAAGTGTGCGTAGTCAAGCATCTCGACCTTTTGAATTTCATGGCTCGTTCTAAAGCCATCAAAGAAGTGTAAAAACGGCACTCTACCTTTTATCGCTGCTAAATGCGCCACGCCAGCGATATCCATCACCTCTTGCACTGAGCCGCTTGCTAGCATAGCAAAGCCGGTTTGGCGACAGGCATAGATGTCTTGGTGGTCGCCAAATATTGAAAGAGCCTGCGCTGCCAGAGAGCGAGCTGAGACGTGGATGACGCCAGGGAGGAGCTGGCCTGCTATTTTATACATATTTGGAATTTTTAAAAGTAGGCCTTGAGAAGCTGTGTAGGTCGTAGTTAGCGCGCCAACTTGTAGCGAGCCATGCACCGTGCCAGCTGCGCCGCCTTCGCTTTGCATTTCGACCACTTTTACTGGCATACCAAATAAATTTTTCTTGCCCTGCGCTGCCCAAAGGTCAGTGTAGTCAGCCATAGGCGAGCTAGGAGTGATAGGGTAAATTCCAGCTACTTCGGTAAATGCGTATGACGCGTAAGCTGCGGCCTCGTTTCCGTCCATAGTTTTCATTATTTTTGACATATTTCCGCCTTAAAATTATCTTAAAAATGGCTTTATTATAAGGAAATAATCCAAAATTTGTCATTAATCTCTATCATTAAAAAATTAAAATTTATAAATAACTAAGATGTAAGTCAAATTTTAATATTGTAGAGGCAAAGTAAAAAGGATGAAATTTTGATAAATATTCATAAAATAGCCTATCTAAGGGTTATCGCATTAGCTTTTGCAGCTTTTATATTTAATACAACTGAGTTCGTGCCAGTGCCGCTTTTAAGCGACATAGCAAAGGATTTTGGCATGAGTACGGCTGATACTGGGCTCATCATCACGATATATGCGTGGAGTGTGACGATACTTTCGCTACCATTTATGCTTTTAACTGCAAATTTAGAGAGAAGGTCACTACTTTTAAAGGTTTTTATCATTTTTGTCGCTTCTCACGCACTTTGCGCGGTTGCTTGGAATTTCACGGTTTTAGTTGTTGGCCGTGTGCTTGTCGCCATCTCACA
Organism: Campylobacter concisus; assembly: GCF_003048835.2. NCBI lineage: Bacteria > Pseudomonadati > Campylobacterota > Epsilonproteobacteria > Campylobacterales > Campylobacteraceae > Campylobacter > Campylobacter concisus. The sequence continues at coordinate 207,370 of NZ_CP060705.1, forward strand.
CGCCATATTTTGGTCGATCACCGCCTCGCTTGCTGTTAGGGTGGCACCTATCAATAAAAGCTCGCAAGCTCTTGGACTGCTGGCTCTTGGCACATCGATGGCTATGATACTTGGCTTGCCACTTGGCAGAATTTTGGGTGATAGCTTGGGCTGGCGTGTCACATTTGGGCTCATAGGGATATTTGCTGTGGGCGTTGGGGCTTGGCTATATAAAATTTTGCCACTTTTGCCTAGTAAGAACTCAGGTTCATTAAAGAGTTTGCCAGAGCTTGCAAGAAATGGCTTTTTGATGGTGATATTTTTGCTAACTGCTATCGTTATCAGTGCGCATTTTAGCACCTATAGCTACATCGAGCCATTTGCTAAAGACATAAGCGGCTTTGATGGTAAATTTATCACCATATTTTTGCTTTTGTTTGGCGTCGCTGGCATCGTAGCAAGCTGGCTTTTCTCTAAATTTTATAAGCTTATACCAACTGCTTTTACAGCTATCTCAATAGCTATCATTTTAGTCTGCTTGCTTGTGCTAAATTTGATCGCTACAAATGAGAGCTTGATGCTTGCGCTTGCCTTTATCTGGGGGCTTGGCATAGCTGGGATAAATATGAGCTTTCAGATAAAGGTGCTAAGCTTAGCCTCAAACGCCACGGACGCTGCGATGGCGATATATTCAGCCATTTATAACATCGGCATAGGAGCTGGCGCGCTAATAGGTCATCAAACGATAGTTCATCTTGGTGAGCAAAATATCGGCAATGTTGGCAGCCTTTTTGCAGCGGTTGGACTTGTCATATTTCTCGTTGCAGCAGTTAAATTTAAAAAGGCTGAGTAAATTTAGCCTTTTTAAACAACCAAAAACGTTACAAATTTCTACAAATAAGTGATAATAAATATCATAACTAAGAATAATTTTAGCTAAGCTTTTTTATAATCGTTATCAGCAAACGAATAAATTTTAGGAGCTTGTTATGTCAGTTTTAGTTATCGGAGCAGATGAGATCACGCCTATTAAGGCTGTTTTGCATGATTTGGGAGCTGAAAAGATAGAGCACTGGGACGCTAGAAATGAAAACCGTGTAAATCGCAAGCCTATCCCACAAGATACTGAGTGCGTGGTGATGCTAACTAGCTTTTTAAATCACAACACGATGAAGACCATTAAAACTCAAGCAAAAAAGAGAAATATCCCTATCGTTTGTGCTAAAAGAAGCGTTAGTTGCGTATTTTGCGAGTATTGTAAGGTCTTTGGCCTAGATAAGGAATTTGGATGCAAAGAATAATCGATGAAGTTCGGGTTTTTATCAGATATTGGCGAAATAACTCCAAGTATTTTTGCAAAGCTTGACAAGCTTTCACGTGCGAAAATTTTCATCGCACTTTATAATGTTGGCGTAGAGAGCGAGCTAAAGATCCCGCTTTCTTACGCTAAATTTCTAAATTTCAAAGATATTTTTGAGGCTAGGATAAATTTCTTACTGCGTGATAAATTTTTAAATTTTAAACCAGTTGATAGCTTTTGCATGCCTTCAAACATCATCATAAATGCTTATTTGAAAAATGACTTTAAAGCGTTGAAATTTGTAGCAAAAGAGCCAAAGATGGCAGCTGCAAAGATGATAAAGATGCTTTATAAAAGCGGGAAATTTGAGTTTTTCATTGACGCAGCGCAGATGTTTTGCCAGTTTGTTTATGATAAAATACGCCTCCGCCATCAGGACAAAGAGGTTGTGCTAAATGGCGGTGTCATCTCGGTCAAAAAAGATGGCAAAAATTTACTCAGCGTCATGCCAAGCTTTAAAAGGGTGAGCTTTGATGATATGAGAAATTTAAACGACGACATCGATGCAGCCGTTTGCGCGCTTGGTCGCGAGTGCGAGATGGTTTATATCGTTTGTCCTAGAAATGAGGAATTTAGGCGGCATGTTGAGGTTAGGCACTGCTTTGCAAGAGGGTGCATAAAGCTCGTGCCTTATACGATTATTAGTAAAATTTTTTAAAAAGGATAAAAATGATAGGTATAGTTTATGGAAGTAGCATGGGAAATACCGAAGATGCAGCAAAGCTTATAAGCGAGGGTTTGGGGCTTGAAAACGAGCTTTTAAACGTCTCTGACGTGGATGGGGCAAAGATAAATAGCTTTGATAAGCTCATCCTTGGCACATCGACCTGGGGTAGCGGCGACTTGCAAGACGACTGGGACGCATTTGACTTTAAAGCGTTAAATTTAAGCGGTAAAACGGTCGCTGTTTTTGGCATGGGCGATAGCGAGAGCTACTCAGATGAGTACTGTAACGGCATGGCAAAGCTTTACGATGAGGTCGTAAAAGCTGGTGCAAAGGTAGTGGGCGAGGTTAGCACTGATGGATATACATTTGATGGCTCTGATGCCGTAAGAAATGGTAAATTTGTAGGTCTAGCACTTGATGCTGATAACCAAAGTGACAAGACTGAGGGTAGAATTTCAGCTTGGATAGAGCAGATAAAACCACACTTTATTTAATCTAAATTTAGCTAGATCTTCTAGCTAAATTTATATATCCATAGCCGAGATAAAGCTTTTTATCCTCTCATTTTGGCTGTTAAAAAACTCATCTACTAAGCCATCAAAGGCGATCACACCTTTATCTAAAAACAAAATTCTATCAGCTATCTTTCTAGCAAAATTCATATTGTGAGTGACGATGATCATAGACTTTTTCTCTTTTGCAAGAGATAAGATGACCTTTAAAACTTCAGCCTCTAGCTCTGGATCTAGCGCACTTGTAGGCTCATCAAGTAGCAAAAAGTATGGATTTACAGCTAGCGCTCTAGCGATGGCTACACGTTGTGCTTGTCCGCCTGAGAGCCTGTTTGGAAAGGTGTCTTCTTTGTGGCTAAGACCAACTTTGGCTAAAAGCTCTTTTGCCTCTTTTATCGCCTCGTTTTTATCCTTTTTTTGAACGTAGATCGGAGCTTCGGTGACATTTTGAAGCGCTGTTAGGTGCGGGAAGAGATTGAAGCTTTGAAAGACCATGCCTGTTTTTTTGCGAATTTCTAAAAGCTCTTTTGAGCTAAGCTTCTCTTTAAAATTTACACTCCTATCATCTACCTCTAAAGTGCCACTTTGTGGGATCTCAAGTAAATTTATGCATCTAAGAAGCGTTGATTTGCCACAACCAGATGAGCCAACTATCACGGTCGTTTGCCCCTCTTTAAAGCTTGTGTTTATGTTATCTAGCACCAAATGATCGCCGTAAGATTTGCTTATATTTTTAAAATTTATAGCCATTAGACATACCTTGAGACAGCTTTTTCAAGCCTTGATTGAAGATAGGTTAAAAGTGTGCAAACCACTAGATAGATGAGTGCTGCTAGGATGTAGAGGATGAGTGGCTCAAAGGTTCTTGCTGCGATCCTTTGAGCGACCATAAACATATCTACCATCGTTATAGAAGCTGCCAGTGAAGTGTCTTTAACAAGGCCTATAAATGTGTTTGAAAGCGGAGGGAGTGAGATCCTCACTGCTTGAGGTGCAATGATGCGCTTTAAAATTTGATAGTGCGTCATGCCAAGCGATATGGCAGCCTCCCACTGACCTTTTGGCACAGAAAGTATGGCAGCCCTTACAGACTCAGACGCATAAGCGCCCACATTTAGGCTAAATGCGATAGTGGCCGCACTCCAAGTATCAAGCGTGATACCGATGCTAGGAAGTCCGTAAAATACAATGAAAAGCTGCACAAGAAGCGGCGTGCCACGAAATATCCAAACATAGGTGGCAAATATAAATTTTAAAATTTTTATATTTGAAAGCCTTGCTACTGCTGTGATAATGGCGATGACAAGCCCTAGCGAAAACGAGAGCAAAGTAAGTGGGATCGTCACTTTTAAAAGTGCGATGATCATCGGTAGCGTCGAGCTTGAAACAAGCTCGATCACTCTATCTAAATTTTCCATTTTTGCCTTGTTGGTTTATAAATTTATTTTGAGACGTCTTTGCCAAAGTAGCTTTTTGAGATGGCTTCTAGTTTTCCTTCTTTTGAAAGTTCGTTTAGTGCATTTGAAATTTGCTCTGCAAGTTCGGCGTTGTCTTTCTTAACAGCTGCTGCTGTGTAGTCTTTTTCATCAAGTGAGGCAGCTATCTTCACAGGTGCATTTGGACGCTCTTTTATAAAGTCGTAAAATACGATGTTATCTCTTACAACAGCATCTACACGCCTTGATATAAGAAGTTCCATGCTTTTAGCAAAACTGTCTGTTACGACGTGCTCAGCACCGTATTTTACAGCTACTTTTGCCCAGTTGCTAGTCGCTGAGTCGGCATCTTTTTTACCTTTTAGATCAGCAAAACTTTTTATATCGTTATTATCTTTTCTAGTGATGATAGCGCCAAATGTCACAGTATAAGGCACTGAAAAAGCATACTTTTTCTTTCTCTCATCAGTTATACTTACTTGATTAAAAACAACGTCTGCCTTGCCAGCGTCAAATGCTGCTAACATCGCATCCCATGGAGCTGTTAGAAACTCAACTTTTAAATTTAGCTTTTGCGCTACTGCTCTTGCGATATCTACGTCGTATCCCACTAACTCATTTTTGTCATTATAAAATGTAAAAGGAGCGTAAGTGCCTTCTGTTGCTACTGTTAGCACGCCATCTTTTATAGTTTTTGCTTGCAAATTTAGAGCCATTGCAAGCACTGCTACTACTTTTAATAAATTTGTAAATTTCATTTTTATCCTTTATTTTGAAATATCTTTTCCAAAATATTTCATTGAAATTTCGCTTATCTTGCCCTCGGCTTTTAGCTCATCAAGCGCTTTGTTTATCGCTTCTAGTAGCTCGGTGTTGCCTTTTTTAAGAAGTGCAGCTGTTGGCATCGGCTCGTTGCTGGTGTATGCGATCTTGAGCGGTGCATTTGGGCGTTGTTTGATGTAGTCAAAAAATGTGACATTGTCATTTATCGTATCATCGGCTCTTTTTGAGATGATAAGCTCCACGCCTTTGCTAAAGCCATCAGCCACAACCACTGTTGCGCCGTTTTTCTCAGCTATCGCTGCCCAGTTGCTAGTTGCAGAGTGCACGCTTTTTTTGCCCTTTAGATCAGCAAAACTTTTGATGTCGTTATTATCTTTATGCACGACTATTACAGGATATGGCATGGTGTAAGGCACGCTCATGTCATACTTTTTCTTTCTATCCTCGTTTATGCTGACTTGGTTAAACACCACGTCCGCTTTACCAGCGTCAAATGCTGCTAGCATCGCGTCCCATGGAGCTGTTAGAAACTCAACTTTTAAATTTAGTTTTTGCGCTACTGCTTTTGCGATATCTACGTCATATCCTACTAGCTCGCCCTTTTCGTCATAAAATGAGTAAGGTGAGTAAGTGCCTTCAGTTGCAACTATAAGCTCGCCTTTTTTGATAGTTGAAGCATTTAAATTTAAAGCTAAAAAAGCACCTGCGATAAAGCCAAAAATGGGCTTAAAATTCATTGATTCTCCTTATTTAGAAATGTCTTTGCCGAAGTATTTAAGCGAAATTTCGCTTAAAACTCCTTCTTTGCTAAGCTCATTTAGGGCATTATTTATCTTATTTAGTAGCTCTTTGTTACCTTTTTTAACAATCGCAGCCGTATACATCGGCTCGTCGCCAGCTTCGATGATCTTTATAGGGGCGTTTGGGTGTTGTTTGATGTAGTCGTAAAACATTACCGCATCATCTATCGTATCATCTGCTCTTTTTGTGATGATCAAATTTATCTGATCGCTCAAACTATCGGCCACAACTAGCTTGGCGCCATACTTTTCAACGGTTGGTATCCACATGCTATTTACTGAATGCACGCTTCTTTTACCTTTTAGATCAGCAAAGCTTTTGATGTCGCTATTGTCTTTATGCACGACGATGGCTGAATAAGAGAGCATATATGGCACGCTGTAGTCATACTTTTTCTTTCGCTCATCGGTTATGCTAACTTGGTTAAATACCACGTCAGCCTTGCCAGCATCAAATGCCGCAAGCATCGCATCCCATGAAGCTTCGATAAATTTTGGCTTTACGCCTAGTTTTTTAGCCACAGCTCTTGCTATCTCTACGTCATAGCCCATTAACTCATCTTTTTCATTGTGAAATGAAAATGGCGAATAAACACCCTCGGTCGCTATCCTTATGACACCATCTTTCTTGATCTGCTCGTAAGAATTTGCTAAGGCAGAATTTAAAGAGAGCAAGCAGGCAACTACGAAGGTTGCACCAAATTTAAAAGCACTAGAAAATTTCATACAAAACTCCTTATTAAGAAAAATAAAATCAATAATGGAATTTGCAAAAAAAGAAAATTTTTTAAGATTTATGCAAATGTTAGTCGCAACTGCGATCTATGTGATATTTTGGCGCTATTTTATCACAAAAATAAAATAGCGGCGCCTCACTCCGCTAAAAGTGAGACCGCTAGAGCTTTAACGCCCTTAAAATCAACCTTGCCACTTGCTAGCGTTGGTATATCATCAACGATGAATATATAGCTTGGCATCATTATAGGAGCTAGGCTACTCTCTTTTAAAATTTGCTCTATATTATCAGGCTCTGTGCCACTTTTTACTAAAAGTGCGATCGCTTCGCCTTTTTTGCTATCTGGCACGTTTGCGCTGCTAAAGACTACGTCGCCCCCAAGTACCTTTGCAAGCTCTTCTTCGACGCTTCCAAGGCTTATCATCTCGCCGCCAATTTTAGCAAATCTTGAGTATCTATCTACGATAAACAAAAAGCCGTTTTCGTCGATGTGGCCTTTATCGCCAGTTTTATAGTATCTTACGCCATCAATGTGCGTGATGACCTCGCTTGTTTTGGCTTCGTCGTTTAGATAGCCCTTCATCACCTGCGATCCGCCGATGACGATGAGTCCGTCTGTGCCAGTTTCTAGCTCTTCAAGCGTCTCTGGGTCGATTATTTTTATGATGGTGCCAGGTAGAGGCATGCCAACGCTGCCAGGTCTATTAAATGTAAGCTCTTTTAGGCTCTCTTTTTCTAGGATATTTGGCATATTTACAGCAGCTACCGGCGCCGTTTCGGTCGCGCCATATCCTTCATAAATTTCTATGCCAAATTTGAGCCTAAACTCGTCTTTTATCTCAGGTTTTAGCTTTTCAGCCCCAGCTACGACCATTCTGGCACTTTGAAACATCAGCGGATGAAGCTTTTTGTTTCTGGTGTAGAGCCTAAAAAACGTTGAGGTGCCAAAGATGATGCTAGCACTGTGTCTTGCGGCCATTTTGCCGATAGTCGCTCCATCTGTTGGGTCAGGCACGCTTACCATTTTTATGCCCTCGCAAAGCGGCATTAGCGTGGTCACTGTTAGTCCAAATGAGTGAAATACTGGGAGTGAATTTAAGATCACGTCATCTTTTTTGAAATTTAGAAGTTCGCTTATTTGCTTAATGTTTGCAAGTAAATTTTTATGGCTTAGCTCGATGCCCTTTGGCTCGCCCTCGCTGCCGCTACTAAATAAAATGGTTGCCGTATCCTCTAAGTTTACTGGCTTAAAATAGCAAAGCTTAATAAGCCAAGTTGGAGCAAAAAAGGCAGTTAAAAGCGCTAAAATTTTCTCCTTTTTTGAGACGCTAGCTGAGAGATCTTCTGCAAATTTAGCCTTGCCACTCATCGCATCTTTTAGATCAAAGCCCTTAAGTGCGAGCTTTTCAAGAAATTTGCTAGATGTGATCACCGTGTTTATATTTGCCTTTCTTAGGGCGTGATTTAGCGAGGTAGCATTAAGCGTATAGTTTAAATTTACGCTTACTTTGCCCATGGCAAGAAGCGCCATATTGACGATAGCTGCGATGCTTGAGCTAGGTAGCAAGATGCCTATATTTTTCTCATCTTTTAGCTCTCGTTTGAAAATTTTGATAAAGACTAAAACAGCTGTTATAAATTTCAAGTTGCTTAAATTTAGTCCAGTGCTGTCGCTCACGCACTCTTTAAATTTATCCTCTTTTGCGTTATTTAGCCATTCGCTTGTTAGTGGTTTTTGCCTTGAGATAAAGCTCTCCCACGATGAAAAGCTAAGCTCAAGCACCTTTTGCTTCATCTTTGCAGCGTTTATAAATGTAGTTATTGGCTTGCCAAAGGCGACGATGATGTCGCGTCTGCCGTTTTTAGAAGTGAGGTCTTTGTAAAATTTACTAGCTCTTGAAAAGCTAGATCCCCAAAGGCCACGAAGATAAAATGGCACAATGCAAATTTCTTCTAGATCTCTGATGATAAGCTCAAAGCCCTTTTGAAACTCATTTATCTGGCCGTTGTAGCTGATGTGCCCTTCTGGGAAAAGTGCGACTACTTCGCCATTTTTTAGGCACTCACGCACAAGCTCGATCGACTCCTTGCTGGCCCCTGCACCTATTGGGATCACCTTAAAAAATTTAAAAATTTGCTTTAGATACCATTTATTATAGATCGTTCTATACATGACAAATCTTATGCCCCTAGGGCTTGCAGCTTGAAGCACGAGCCAGTCGATCCAGCTGATGTGATTGCCAAGAAGCAGCGCGCCACCACTTTGCGGTAAATTTTGAAGACCTTCAACGAAAAAGCGGTACTTTGTCTTTAAAAATGGCAGTAAAAGTAGCCTTGTAAAAAGGTGTGGAAGTTGTAAAATGGCGTAAAAACTGCCGATTAGGCAAACAAGCGCTGTAAAGACAAAGAGGCCAGTGGTTGAAATTTCAAAATATACTAAGCCTATGCCAATAGCCAAAAATAGTAGCATTGAGACGTTTTGCAAGAAGTTGTTTGCTGCCATTATCTTGCCGGTCGTTTTTTGCGGGGCAAAGTACTGGATCATCGCATTTAGTGGCACTATGAAAATTCCGCCAAAAAAGCCAAATGCAAATGAGCTAAGGCTAACTACGCCGATATTTGAGCCAAATGCGAAAAATAAAAGCGAGAAAAATATACCCATAGCACCCATCGGTACGATACCAAGCTCGATGTGTAGCTTTGACATAGAGCCAGCCACGTATGAGCCAAATGCGATGCCTATGGCGCTTGCTGCTAGTATGGCCTGCACCGCTAGCGAGCTATCGTCATTAAAAACGGCCTTGTAGTGAGCTGGAAAAGCTGCGATGATGATCTGAGAAATTCCCCAAAATATGCTTAGCCCAGCGATACTTAGCCAGATGTTTTTATCTGACCTTACCTCTTTTAAATTCTCTCTTAAGTAGCTAAGGCTGATGTATTTTTTAAGCTCAAATTCTCCGCTTTGTTCGTTTGTTTCGCTGATATATGGTAGCTTGTAGGCAAAAAATGCTTCAAGCGCGCTAAATACAACCAAAAAGATGCCGATAGGATAGACGCTTTTTAAAATTTCTTCCGAGTTTTCGCCTTGGATGTATAAATTTTCAAATATAAATGAAAATAAAAATGAGCTAACAAGTATCGCAATGATGGTGAGTGCTTGGATGACGCCGTTTGCTGTGCCAAGTCGCTCAGTGCCGACGAGGGCTTTGATGATGCCATATTTTGCAGGCGAGTAGATCGCGCTTTGAGCAGCTAGTATGAGAGTGAGTGCAAATGCCACGCCAAAAGCGCCCAAAAGGTAGCTAATAAGCACCGCAACGCTGATAACAACGCCAAAGACGGCGCAAATTCTAATAACCTTTGTCTTTGCAAATTTGTCATTTATAAAGCTTGAAGGCGAAAATAAAAATATAAATGGAAGCAAGATCATCGCATTTATAACGGCTGTTAGAATGAAAAGCGTGTCGCCTGAGTAGGTCTTTAAAAGGACGTTTTGGATGGTTATTTTGTGCGCTAGATCGACACTTGCGTTTAAAAATGCGATCGCAAGGTAGGGCAAAAAGCCAGTGACTTTTAGTAAATTCCTCATGAATAAAGCCTTTTTGGATTTAAAATTTTGTAAATCTAACAGCAAAATATTTAAAATATCATTAATAAAAAACTCTAGCCATAAATTTTGTGGTAAAAATTTCTTTTAAAAAATTTAAATTTTATATGCTTTTTGATAAAATCTGCCCATCAAAAATAAGGAAAAAATTATCATGAATTATGAAATCATCGTCGTTGGCGGCGGACATGCTGGCATTGAGGCAAGTCTTGCGGCTGCTAGAATGGGCAAAAAAACTCTACTCATCACTATCTTAGCCGAGCAAATAGGTGCTGCAAGCTGTAATCCAGCCATTGGAGGCCTTGCAAAGGGGCATCTTGTAAAAGAGATCGATGCGCTTGGCGGCCAAATGGGACTTACAACTGACGCCGTTGGTATCCAGTTTCGCGTGCTAAATGAGAGCAAAGGCCCAGCAGTACGTGGTAGTCGCGCTCAGATCGATATGGATAGATACCGAGTTTATATGAGAAATTTGCTTTTAAACACTCCAAATTTAGAAATTTCTCAAGAGATCGCTACTGAAATTTTAAGCGAAAATGGCGAGATAACAGGCGTTAAAACCCACCTAAACAACACATATAACGCAAAAAAAGTGATAATTACGACTGGCACATTTTTAAACGGGCTAATCCACGTTGGATTTAACAAACTTGAAGCTGGCCGTGTAGGCGAGCTAAGCGCAAAGGATCTAAGCTCTAGCCTAAGGGAGCTTGGGCTAAATTTAGGCAGGCTAAAGACTGGAACATGCCCAAGGATCGATGCAAAAACGATAAATTTTGAAATTTTAGAGAAGCAAGATGGCGATGCAAAGCCAGTTGCGTTTAGCTTTAGAACTAAAAATTTCTCCCCAACGCAGCTGCCATGTTACATCGCATACACAAACGAAACCACTCATGAGATAATCCGCTCAAATTTTGACAAAGCACCACTTTTTACAGGCCAGATCGAGGGTATCGGACCAAGATATTGCCCTAGTATCGAGGATAAGATAAACCGCTTTGGCGACCGCGACAGACATCACCTTTTCATCGAGCCTCAGACCCTTGAAGCGACAGAGTACTACATAAACGGCTTTTCAACGAGCCTGCCTTATGAGGTGCAAGTGCAGATGCTCCGCTCTGTAAAGGGTTTTGAAAACGCCAAAATCGTAAGGCACGGATACGCCATTGAATACGACTACGTCGAGCCAACACAGCTAAAACATAGCTTGGAGACTAAAAAGGTAAAAGGGCTATACTTGGCTGGGCAGATAAACGGCACGACAGGATACGAGGAGGCCGGCGCTCAGGGGCTAATGGCTGGTATAAATGCAGCGCTTTCGCTGGATAACAAAGAGCCGCTTATCTTGCGCCGTGATGAGGCGTATATCGGCGTTTTGATCGATGACCTTGTGACAAAAGGGACAAAAGAGCCATATAGGATGTTTACGAGCAGGGCGGAGTATCGCTTGCTTTTGCGTGAGGAAAATGCCATTTTAAGGCTTGGCGGATATGGGCATGAGCTTGGGCTGCTTGATGATGAGACTTTTAACGAGATCGAAAATATAAGAAAAAATTTAAAAGAGGGGCTAGAGTTTTTAAATGATACTCAGATCACGCCAAATAAGGCAAATTTAGAGCTTTTAGCAAGTCTTGATGAAGAGCCGATCAGCCAAAATGTGAGCCTTCAAAAGATAGTTGCACGCAAGAGCTTTACGGCTGAAAAACTAAGAAAGCTTGATGAGAGATTTGTAAATTTAGACGATGCGAGCATGGATCAAATTTTAACCGAGTGCAAATATCAGCACTACATCGGCGAGCAAAAAAATCAGATCGAAAAAATGAAAGATATGATGGATGTGAAAATTCCTGAAAATTTCGACTTTAGAAGCATAAGCGGACTTAGCAACGAAGTGGTAGAAAAGCTTGAGAAATTTGCCCCGCCAACGCTCTTTGCGGCGAGTGAAATTTCAGGTATCACGCCAGCAGCGATTGACATTTTACATATCTACATAAAGATGAGCGAGAAAAAGGCTTAAATTTAAGCCTTTTATGGTTTTAAAGTTTAACTAGCATTTAAAATTTAAAACAAAGCTCCTCATTTTTAATAGTTGCTATTTATAATTTTTTAAGTTTAATAAATTTTATTATTAAAATTTTCTATTTTACAAATGTTAAAATAGAAAATTTTTTTATCTTAACGTTTGGGCATTAGATCAAATTTCTCTTTTATAAAAAGCTTAAAAGTCACAATATACAGGCATTTTTGGATAAATTTATTTCAAATTTTAGTGTAAAAAAAGCTTAAATTCACTTTATTTTTACAAACTATATTATGAGATTATAGTTTTTTAATTTTTTGGGAGTATAATCGTTTAAATTTTATTTATAGAAAGGAAATTAATGTCAGTAAAGCAAGAAAGACGAAGCTTTATCGGCCTTGCGTTTGGTGCAGTGGCAGCTGTGGGTGGCGCGATGTCACTAGTTGCCATGAAAAAGACCTGGGATCCGCTCCCTAGCGTAAAAGCTGCTGGTTTTACAACTGTCGATCTAAGTCCGATCAAAGATGGCGAGATGAGACAGGTTGAGTGGCGTAAAAAGCCTATCTTCATCCTCAAAAAAAGTCCAGATATGGCTAAAAACGACAAGAGAGATGTAGTCGTTGGAGATGCGAGATATGTAGTTCTTATCGGACTTTGCACACACCTAGGATGTATCCCTGAGTACAAGTCTAGCAAGCAAATTTTTGTCTGCGCCTGTCATGGCGGCGAATTTAACGTCGATGGCATACAGACATACGGACCTCCACCAAGACCGCTTGATATCCCACCATTTAAAATAGATGGAACCAAGCTAGTTCTAGGCGAAACGAGCCCAGAATATGAAAAATTAGTAGCTAAAGCTTAGGAGGTTAGCGATGTCTTTATCTCATAAATCAACTGGCGTTATTGACTGGCTTGACCAGCGCCTAGCTTTTACAAAACTTATGAAGGTTCTAGTTAGCGAATACTGGATCCCAAAAAATATAAATTTCCTTTGGGCTATGGGCGTTATACTAACGACACTTTTCTTACTTTTGATCATCACTGGCTTTTTGCTTATGATGTATTACAAACCAGACATACATTTAGCCTTTGATAGCGTAAATTACACTATCATGCAAGAGGTCGAGTACGGCTGGCTTTGGCGTCATATCCACGCGATTTCAGCATCGACGATCTTTCTTATCATGTATATCCACTTGCTTACTGGACTTTACTATGGTTCATACAAAAGAGGCAGAGAGGTCATTTGGGTAAGCGGCATGGTGCTATTTATCTGCTTTTCAGCAGAGGCATTTAGCGGCTATATGCTACCATGGGGTCAGATGAGCTACTGGGCGGCTACTGTTATCACTCAGCTCTTTGGTGGCGTGCCAGTTATCGGCGATGCTTTGGTTGAGTGGATCAGGGGCGATTACGCAGTTGGCGACTCGACACTTACAAGATTTTTCATGCTTCACGTATGCTTGCTACCACTTGTAACTATCGTTGTTTTGGTTATCCACTTCTACTCACTAAGAGTTCCACACGTAAATAACCTAACAAGCGAAGATATCGACTTTGACGTAGAGGCTGAGGTCTATCTACACGGTGACAGAGCAAAAGCTAAAGTTATACCATTTTGGCCAGGATTTTTGGCAAAAGACTTCATGTATGTATCATTTTTTATGATATTTGTTATGTATCTCGTTTGCTATCATTTTGGCTTTGCGATGGATCCTATCAACTTTGAGCCAGCAAATCCACTAAAAACTCCACCACACATCTATCCAGAGTGGTATTTCTTGTGGCAGTATGAAATTTTACGTGGCTTTTTCTTTGATATAGCAGGAATTTCAGCTTATAACATCGGTCTTATCGCGTTTGCCTTTGCGGGTGTGGCATTTATGCTTATACCACTCTTTGATAGAAGCGACCTTGTAGCACCAGCTCACAAAAGACCACTATTTTTCGTATGGTTTTGGGTTCTAGTTGCAGATCTTATCGTATTATCTATATATGGCAAGCTTCCAACAGGCGGCATCAACGACTGGATAGGATTTTATGCGTCACTGCTATTTTTAGTGCTATTTATAGTCGCACTTCCAGTTATCACAATACTTGAAAGAAAAAGGGGCTAATCATGAAAGAGCTTAAAATTTTTGCCATCGTTGTTATCCTTTCAGGTATTTTATACTGGGGCATCGAGCCTTACGCTCACACAAAGCTTCATCCGCACACTGCAAATGCTGAGTATAACTTCTCAAAAGAAGATACTGACTACGCAAAGCACTTTTTAGAGCAGAAAAAAGAGGCGCTTGAGGCTGCAAAAGCTAGCGGCAATAAGGCTAGCATAGAAGCGGCCACAAAAGATGTTGAGACAGCACAAAAAATTCTTGATGACTACACAGCTTTTTGGGCTGATATAAACTCTATCGACCTTGCAAAAGGTGACGCTGCAAAAGGCGCTGAGACATTTGGCGCAGCTGGATGCACAGGATGCCACGGCATCGAAGCAGCTGGCACTCCAGCTAGCATGGACGCTGAGACAGCTAGCCAAAGCTTTGGCGTAGTGCCACCAGATCTTAGCACAGCTGGTAAAATTTATGATGAGAGATTTTTGGCTGCACTCATCAAAAATCCAACTATGGCTGTAAAACTATCTCATAAATTTAACGACGAGCATCCTTATCCGATGACTGCATTTATGGGTGCTGGCGGCGATATAAACGCTGAGATCGCTGACATAGTTGCTTATCTTAAAAAAGTATCAGCTGACGCAGATGCAAAGAGCAAGATCACTGAAGAAAAGGTTTTCGCTGATGCATGTCAAAGATGCCACGATATGAAGTATGATAAAAAATATACTCTTGGCAACAAAGTAAGCCTCGCAGCTTATATGGGTTCAAACCCACCTGATCTATCTATGATGATCCGCTCAAAAGGTGCAGACTACTTGCATAAATTTATAAACGATACTCAAAAGATGCTTCCAGGCACTGCGATGCCTAGAGTTGGCTTAAATAAAGCCGCTGAAGACGACATAGTATCTTACATCCAAAAAGTAGGCGACAGTAAAAAGGCTGAGCGCGAGAGTACAGGCATTTACGTGATGATCTACTTCTTTATCTTAGGAATTTTTGCTTGGCTTTGGAAACGCAAAGTCTGGAGCGAACTCCACTAAAATTTAAGAGCCTTTTTGGCTCTTAAATTCTCTCTAGTAAATTTACATATATAAATAGGTATATCTTTAAACTTATTCTTTTGCAAATTTAATCAAGCTATTTTGCTGTTTTGCAAATTTTAAAACTTTATTCACTCGCCTTAGCAGACTACTAAATTTAGGTCTCGTAGCTACTCGCCACTAAATTTAGAGCCGTGATATGCTCGCTTATAAATTTTAAAATTTGGTAGAGTTTTTAACCGCATGCGGTGCTTTAGCACCATTGCATGCCCCTCTAACGTGCGAGGGGTTTAGGGTATTTAAAAAGGGGGATAAGGGGACGGCTTTGCTTCGCAAGCTCGCAACTGCAAGCAGAACGTAATTCAAGTCCCCTTGTCTTCCTTTTAAATAAAAAGAAATTTGCGAATTTAATTAAGCTATTATTGCAAATTTTAAAATTTACTCACTCGTCTTAGCAGACTACTAAATTTAGGTCTCGTAAAAGCTCGCCACTAAATTTAGAAGCGTGATATGCCAGTTCTAATTTAAAAATTTGCTAGACGCTAACCAATGCGGTGTGCCCGTGCGATAGGATATGTTTTAAAAGTGCAGGAATTTTGGCAAAAATGGCATAACATCGAAGTATAGTATTCATAAAGCAACTAAATTTGCACTATCTATCAAATTTATACGCTAAAAGCTACCAAATTTCAGACAAAACAGCCAAATTTAGTCTCACTATCAAGCTAAATTTAGACTAAATTTCCTTAGCGATCTTGCTCATTTTGTTTATCAGCTCTTCGCGCTCGCTTGATTTTAGGTTGCCGTATTGAAGCTTTGTCATCATCTGCATGAAGTCAAACTGCTTAAACATCTGCGCATCGCTCTTTAGCTCTTTTTCAAGCTTTTCGTAGATCTTCTCTGTCTCTTCGTTGGCTTTTTCTAAATTTTGCAAAAAGCTCCCAGTTGCGCTTGCATCAAGGTCGTTTTTTGCCGCCTTGTCGATGGCATTTTTTAAATTTGATAAATTTTCAGAAATTTTCATCTGCACTTCCTTTTGGATTTTAAAATTTAGAGCAAATTTTATTCCTAAATTTCCTCCCACCACTTTTTGCTAGGTGGATTTTGCGCGGTGAAAATCTCTCCGATCATCGGCGTGGCGAAATTTAGCTCAAGCTTCTCCACCGCATTTATAAATCGCCTAATCGGCTCGTCCCAAGCGTGATAAGAAAGATCAAATTTGCCCCAGTGCACCGGCACGCCAAGCTTTGCGTCAAGATCTTTTAGCGCTTGCGCCGACTCTTCTGGCTTCATATGCACGTAGGGCCAGCCGTCGCTGTAAGCGCCATTTTCTATGAAAACTAGATCAAATCCGCCAAATTTCTCACTTATCATCTTAAAATGCTCGCCGTATCCGCCGTCACCGCTAAAATAAAAGCTAAAGTCAGCCTCCTCTACCGCCCAGCCGCCCCAAAGCGTGCCATTTCTTTTAAATGTGCGCCCGCTAAAGTGTCTTGAAGGGCAAAAAGTGAAGTTTAAATTTCCTATTTTTTGATCATTAAACCAGTTAAACTCGTAAATTTTATCTGCGTTAACGCCCCATTTTACGAGGTGGGCTTTTACGCCAAGTGGCACTAGAAACTTGCAAATTCTATCTTTTAGCTCAAGGATCGTTTTATAGTCAAGATGGTCGTAGTGATCGTGCGAGATGAGGGCGATGTCGATCACCTCTGGGTAGTCGCTGGCGGTGATGGCGTGCTCGTAGGCAAAGGGCTTGCCGCCAACTGGCAGCGGAAATGCTCGGTGCAAAACTGGGTCCGTGACGATCGTTTTGTCATCAAGCTTGCAGATGAGGCTAACGTGCCCAAGCCAGATAAACTCGCCGTTTTTGAGGGCATTTGCGTTAAATTTTAAATTTGGCAAAGGGCGCTTTGGTAGCTTGCTCTTTGGTGGAAAGAGCGCTTGAAGGGTGAAATTTAGCATAGATGCTTGCGGACTTTTCTTTACTAGATCGATCGTTGGCTCTAAATTTATAAAAACTTTGCCATTAAAATTTGGCGAAGCATCTATGAGCTTTTGGCTCTTAACATCTGGCATGCCACCAAAAACTGGGGCAAATTTCATAAATGCAAAAACTGAAGCAATAAATAAAACTATGACTATAAAAATTTCCATCAATAACCTTTTTAAATTTAAAGGTTGGATTATATTTTAGATTTTTAAATTTCAATTTCATTTAATTAACCCAAGCTTAAAGAATTAATTTTTAAGTTTAAACTTAATTAAGATAATTTTACTCTTTTTAGTAATTATCTGTTATGAAATATTAATCTTTTTTGATTAATTACACGAAAATAACGCCTTTTAATAGTATATCTTAAACTAATATAAAATAAAAATTTAATTTCAAAAATACAAAATTTGTCAGATAGCTGACGGAATTTAATCGCCAGAAGTTATAGAATTGTTTCAAAAATTTCAGGAAGGAGCGTTTGAGATGTTAAATAAAAATTTAACTATCTCTATTCATGTGATTAACAATCACTCTATTAGTGAGCAGGGCGGTCTTGCCTTGTTTTTTAGGAGGAATTTATGAAAAAACATAAATTTGTGATTGCCGATTCTAAACGCTGCATAGGATGTGCGACCTGTATGGCTGCATGTTTTAAAAGTGCTTATGAACGCGGCAAACTATCACGTGCAAGGCTAAGCGTCTTAAGAGAAGCTAGCGGTGTTATGCCGACTCAGTGCAGACAATGCGACGATGGCCCTTGCGCAAATGTATGCCCAACTGGAGCGTTGCGATTTAACGATAATTGCATCGAGCTTCACGAGGAAATTTGTATAGGTTGCAAGATGTGCACGATCGCTTGCCCTTATGGTGCGATAAGCTCAAGTGCAGAGCTTATGCCTTCAGTAAATTACGCTGTCGAGCCAAAATACTATCTTGAAGTAGAGTCACAATCAGGCGCAAAAAACATCGCAGTTAAATGTGATATGTGCTTTGGCCGTGAAAATGGACCAGCTTGCGTTGATGTATGCCCAACAAGTGCTCTTATAATGGTAGATCCAGAAGAGGGCAAACATAAGCTTGGCAAGAGGATAGACTACGAAGCAGCGAATAAATTTGCTACTAAAATTTTAAACGGACAAGGAGCATAAGATGACTACGGTTTATATGCTATTTCTTGTAAGTGCCGTCGTTAGTATCTTGCTCTACTGCGCTCCAAAAGCCGCTGTTAAAGTTGGTTTTGGACTAAGTGCTATAAGCTGCTTTTATGCGATGTGTCACTTCGTTGCAAATATGGGAGTAAGTGATAGCTTTGCTCTTATGGATGGCTTTTTGTATTCGCCAAAATTTGCACTAAATCCACTTGGAAATTTCTTCAGCTTTGTCGTTGTTTTCATCGGATTTGCAAGTAGTGTTTATGGTATGAGCTATGCAGAAGAGTACATAAAAAAAGCAAATGTTGGTGTGTTTGCATGTTTGTTTAACACATTTATCCTTTCAATGCTTCTAGTAATTAGCGCTGATAATGTATTTTGCTTTGTTGTTTTATGGGAGCTTATGACTCTTGTATCATCATTTCTTATCATCGTCAATGACGGTAAAAATACACTTAAAGCGGTTATGGTATATCTTGGTATCGCACAAATCGGTGCATTTTGTATAACCTGTGGCTTGCTTATCACAGCTTACTATGCAGGAAGCTTTGAATTTAGCGCATTTATGGGTGTTAAGATGCCATTTGGCGCTTCTGCTGCTGTATTTGTACTATTCTTGGTCGGCTTTGGTAGTAAGGCTGGTATGTGGCCATTCCACGTTTGGCTTCCACAAGCTCACCCAGCAGCACCATCAAACGTTTCAGCCCTTATGTCAGGCGTTATGATTAAAGTTGCTCTATTTACACTAGTTAAATTTACACTTTACCTACCACTTAGTACATATTTTGGTCTTACAATACTCGCTCTTGGTGCAGCTAGCTCACTATTTGGTGTTTTATACGCTCTTTGCCAACACGACTTCAAAGCCTTGCTTGCTTACCACTCAGTTGAGAACATAGGCATCATCTTACTAGGTCTTGGCACTGGTATTTACGGTGTTGCAGCTGGAAATTTAACACTTGCAGCAGTAGGTTTTCTAGCAGGTTGCTACCACGTAGTCAATCACGCTATATTTAAAGGTCTGCTTTTCCTTTGCGCTGGTTCAGTTATCCACGCTACTCATACACAAAATATGGACATCCTTGGTGGTCTTGCCAAAAAAATGCCATGGACAAGCCTTGGTATGTTTATAGGTATCATGGGTATCGCAGCTTTGCCTCCAGTAAATGGCTTTGTTTCAGAGTGGTTTACATATCAAGGTATGCTTCAAGGCGCGATGGGAGAAGGAACGTTAGTTAGATATGCATTTACACTTGGTGTTGTAGCTCTTGCGCTAACAGGCGTTTTGGTTGGCATGCACCTTAAACTTTACGCTGTTATCTTTGCAGGTACTCCAAGAGATCAAAAAATTTGGGAAAATGCTAAAGAGAGTCCGATAGGTATGGTTCTTGGTATGATCATCCTAATGATAGGCTGCGTTGGCTTTGGTCTTGGCGCAAACTACATAGTTGATTACATTATGCAAGCTGTAAATTCTATCGCTATAAGTGACTATAAAGCTAGCCTTGGTGCTATAAATGTAACTTCACCTATGGGCAGTATGATCTCAACTCCACTTATCGCTTTAGTCCTATGTGCGACTATGATTTTGCCATTTATCATCCTTGCTGTCATGAAAGCAAACAGAGATAAACCACGCGAAACTGATCCTTGGGCTTGTGGCTTTAAATATAGCTCACGTATGCAAATGACAGGTGGTCCATTCACTGGCGACCTTAGAAAAATTATGCAATGGCTATTTAGAGCTGATAAAAAAGTAGTTACTAGAAATTATTTTGACGCGGTTGAGTATCACAACCATCCAAAAGATATTTGGTGGGGAATGTTTTATGAGCCAGTCATTAAATGGTGTGTGAAATTTGCTGATAAGTTAGGTATCGTTCAAAGTGGTTATACAAATGTATATGCACTTTATATCTTGCTATATCTTTGTGTCATACTTGCTGTGGGCTACTTTTTAGTTTAGGAGACGAAAATGCAAACTATACTTTTAATGATATTTCAAGTAGTCGTTATCGTTTTGGTAGCTCCTTTGTTTGATGGTATGGCAAGAAAACTTAGAGCTAAACTTCAATCAAAACAAGGTAGCGATTTCTTTCAAACATATCGCGACATTATAAAGCTTTTTAGAAGAGGAAGAACCGTCCCTGAGTGCTCTCACTGGGTATTTAGATGGGCTCCATTTTTCCTTTTTGCAACTTCAGCTGCAGTGCTAGCTGCTATACCTATCACTTATAGCAAAGACACTGTATTTGGAGCATATTCAGATATATTTGTTATCCTCTATCTTGGTGCGCTACTTAGATTTGTATTTGGTGCAGCTTCAATGGATAGTGGCAACCCATTTGCAGCAACAGGTGGCGGCAGGGAGCAAATGCTTGGTGTTTATGTTGAGCCAGTTATGATTATGTGCTTAATCGTAGTTATGCTTGCAGCTAAAACATCAAATTTAGTTGAGATCCAAGAGATGGTAAGAACTGGCGTTATCGGATATCAAATTCCAAGTTTTGCCGTTGCTTCTATCGCATTTTTGTGGTGTATGTATGTTGAGACTGGTAGAAAGCCATTTGACTTAGCTGAAGCAGAACAAGAGCTTCAAGAGGGTGTTCTTGGTGAGTACGCTGGTAGCGACCTTGGCTTAGTTCAAGCATCACTTATATTAAAACAGTTTGCTATGATCGGACTTTTCCTAAGCATATTTGAGCCATGGAATTTTAGCAATCCTTTCTTAGCTATTATCGTTTTTGTGATAAAAACTGGAGTATTTTACGTCGCAGCTGTATTTATAGACAACTTTGGACCACGCTTTAAAATGACTTCATCTTTACGCAAAAATGCTCTTGGTGCACTTGCTATTTCGTTTGTTGCACTAACACTTTATGTAGTAGGAGCGTGAGATGCAAACACTAGATATATTAGCCATTTGCATGATCGTAACTTCGCTTGCGGTTTTTGGTCTTAGAAGCTTGAAACTCTCAATCATCGCTTATGCGATAGAGACACTACTTTTAGTTAGTATATTTTTCTTGCTATCTGAGAAATTTAACGCTGAGCAGCTAAAAACTTGGGCGATCGTTGCGTTTTTTACCAAAGTTCTTTTCGTGCCAGGAATTTTGTTCTGGCTTATCAAAAAACTTGGCGTAGTTAGCGAAGATGAGCCAGTTGGTGGATTTTTTGTAAGCCCTGTTATTGCTATGGGATTTTCTCTAGCTCTTTCAATGAGTATCCACCCTATATTTTTAAAATTCTCTCTTATCAAAGAAGAGATCATGTTAATCGCTGCTGGAACAGTCTTTATGATGGGAATTTTTGGCTTTATGTTAAGAAACTCATTTGTAAAACAAATTCTAGCTTACTGCTTGTTTGAAAACGGTATCCACCTAAGCCTTGCTCTAATGGCTTATAACTCACATGAGCTAGTTGAGCTTGGAATTTTAACAGATGCGATATTTGCTGTTATTATCATGAGCGTTCTAGCGATTAGATTTTATAAAGCTTATGATAGCTTAGATACTTCTAAAGCTTCAAATTTAAGGGGTTAGAGATGGATAGTTTAGCTTTAATACTTATCATACCGCTCCTTGGTGCTTTGATCTTGTTTTTAAGTCCTAAAAACTATGCAGTACTTAGCGGACTTCATGTCTTGTTTTCTGCTGCGACATCAGTGGCTTTACTTAACAATGTTCTTAAAGTTTTAAGTGGCGGAACTTTTTATAGTTTTGATAAATTTTTATTCTTAGATAGCTTAGGCTGTGTTTTCTTGGTGCTTATCGCCGTAACTGGATTTATAGTAAATTTCTACTCTATCCACTATATGAGATGGGAGCTTGAAGATGGACACATTCACTTAAGTGATCTTAAAAAATACTACGCACTAAGCCATGTATTTATCTTTACAATGACTTTAAGCGTTATTTGCAACAACGTTGCGTTTATGTGGGCAGCTATCGAGGCTACTACACTAGCTTCTGTATTTTTGGTTGCTATTCATAAAGATCAAAAATCAACAGAGAGTGGTTATAAATACATCGTTCTTTGCTCAATCGGCCTAGCATTTGCTCTTTATGCAACTGTTCTTCTATACTCAGCTACATATAGCACATTAGGAGATGGTGAGGCTTCTATGCAGTTTTCAAGCATAATGGAAAATGCTAAAAATCTAAATCCAGATGCAGCAAAACTTATCTTTGTATTTGCGCTAATTGGTTTTGGTACAAAAGCTGGTCTTGCTCCAACTCACACTTGGTTGCCAGACGTTCACGCTGAAGGTCCAGCACCTATCTCAGCATTGCTATCAGGTGTGCTTTTAAAATGTGCGATGCTTGCACTTTTAAGATACTACGCTATCGCAGCTCAAGCAGTTGGATTTAGCTTTGTTGAAGGCATAATGATCGTATCAGGAACTATCACACTTTTTGTAGCGGGATTTTTCCTAATAAGACAACACAACGTAAAAAGAATGTTTGCATACCACTCAATCGTTCACATGGGTGTTATCGCATTTGCACTTGGTGTTGGCGGTAAATTTGGTCTATTTGCAGCGATATTCCACTGCTTAGCTCACAGCTTCACAAAAGCTTTGGCTTTCTGCACAACAGGCAACATAGCAAGAATTTACGGTCACAAAGATATGAGTAAGATGGGTGGCATGATTAAGATCGCACCTATTACAACTATTTTGTTTGGTGCAGCTGTATGCTCACTAGTTGGTGTTCCAGCATTTGCTATATTTGTTAGCGAATATAACGTCTTCGTTGGAGCTATCACAAGTGGTCAATATATCGCAGTTGCGCTATTTGCTATTGCACTTGCAGTTATTTTCATAGCTGACTTTGCGCACTTTAATATGGCAAGCTTTGGCGAGCCAAAAGGTGTGGTTGTTCATAATAAAGAGATGAGTTTGTTTGAAAATTTACCTCTTATAGCACTCTGTGCCCTTATCATAATCTTTGGCGTATGGCACGTAGATAGCTTTTATACGCTAGTAAATAACGGTGTTAATATAATGATGGGAGCTTTAAAATGAGAGGCGATAAATTTGTTGAAATCCTAAAAACAAAGGTAAAAATTTTAGAAGTAACTCGTCAAGCAGACGATCAGATCACAGTTTTGGTTGATAGAAACGATCTTCCACTAGCTGTTAAGACACTTTATTATGATATCGGTGGCTTTATAAGCACTATGATACCAAACGACGAGCGCCAGATAAATGGCTGCTATGCGCTTTACTATGCTATCTCAATGGAAGGTAGCAAGATGACTGAGGCGGACGACTTTGCAGCTGATGATAAGTGCTTTATCACAGTTAAAACCCTTATCCCAGGAAACGATCCGACATTTCCATCAGTTACTCCACTTGTACCAGCTTGTGTCTGGTATGAAAGAGAAGCTTATGATATGTTTGGTCTAGTAGCTGAAGGACTACCTGATAAAAGACGTCTAGTTTTAAGTGATGATTGGCCAGATGGACTTCACCCACTTAGAAAAGATGCTATGGACTACCGCTACCGCCCTGATCCAGTAGATCACAGAGATGAGCCTGATGCGGAGTTTTTATTCCCAACAGGTGACGCAGTAGTCGATGTACCACTTGGACCACTACACGTTACATCTGATGAGCCAGGTCACTTTAGACTTTTCTGCGACGGCGATGAGATTATTGACGCTGACTACCGCTTGTTCTATCAACACCGCGGTATGGAGAAGCTAGCTGAAAACAGAATGAACTATGATCAAATGGGCTATCTTGCAGAGCGTGTTTGCGGAATTTGCGGTTATGCTCACGCTATAGCTTGTATAGAAGCAGCAGAAAAAGCTATAAAGCTTGAAATTCCACTAAGAGCTCAAGCTATACGTGTCATCTGCCTTGAGATCGAGCGTCTTCACAGCCACCTTTTAAATATCGGTCTAGCATGTGAGGTTACTGGTAACTACAACGCTTTCATGCATATCTTTAGGGTTCGTGAGTACTCTATGGAGCTAGCTCAACTTGTAACTGGCGGACGTAAAACATACGGCAACGTTGTTATGGGTGGCTTAAGACGTGATATGACAAACCATGAGATCAAAAAAGGCTTAGAGATCATCAACAAACTTGACATTCAAATTTCAGAAATTTGGGATGCAGTTTTGGAAGATAAACGCCAAATCGGACGCTGGAAAGGTGTAGGTATCTTGGACCGCCAAATCGCACGCGACTTTAGCCCAGTTGGTCCAAACATGAGAGGCTCTGGCTTTAAACGTGATAACCGCTACGATCATCCATACGACTTCTTCAAACAAATCGAATTTGAAGTAGCAGTTGAGCATGGTTGCGACGTTTTTGCTCGTGAGATGGTTAGATATAAAGAGCTAAAAAGCTCTATCCACATCATCCGCCAATGCTTTGAGATGATGCCTCAAACTCCGATCATGATCGATCCTGTAACCATGATCAAGCCTGAGAATTTCGCACTTGGTCACGACGAAGCACCACGTGGCGAAAATGTTCACTGGATCATGCAAGGTAGCGCTCAAAAAGTATATCGCTGGAGATGTAGGGCTGCGACATATAACAACTGGCCAAGCCTAAGGTATCAATTTAGAGGAAACAACATAAGTGACGCTGCACTTATCGTTTGCTCACTTGACCCTTGCTACTCATGCACCGAGCGTGTTACTTTGGTTGATGTAAGGACTAAAAAAAGTAAAATTTTAACAGAAAAAGACCTTAAAAAATTCTGTCAAGATGGCGGGGTTAGTAAGAAGGATTTAAGATGATGAAGTTATTTGACATCACAGAAAAATATGGAAAGGCGACATACGCCTATCCATTTGAGCCATATATTGTGCCTGAGAATTTCCGCGGTCAGCCAGACTATACATACGATCTTTGTATAGGTTGTGCAGCCTGCGGTGTTGCTTGTCCTAGTAATGCTATCGAGCTAAAGATGAATGGTGATCAGTCAAGACTTGTTTGGCAATTTGACTGCGGTCGCTGCATATTCTGCGGTCGCTGCGATGAGGTTTGCCCAACAGGAGCTGTTCGCCTAAGCGATAGCTTCGAGCTTGCGGTTAAATTTGACAAGAGCGCTCTTATCCAAAGGGGCGAGCTTGAGATGCAAACATGCAAATGCTGCGGCAAGCCATTTACGCCAAAAAGGCTTATAAATTTCACCCTTGAAAAGCTTGGCACAGCAAATTTACTCCCAGGCAGACTTGAAGAGGCAAAAGAGTATCTTTTCATCTGCCCAGAGTGCAAGAAAAATCAATCTGCTGAGAGGCTAACAAAAGGCGTTGAGGAGGCTATAAAATGAGTCTATATCAAGTCCCAGAGGACATAAAAACAGCAAATGACCTAACTGCAAAGCTAGAGCATTTAAAAAATATCAAAAGAAGCTTTAGTGTTTATAGGATCGACTGCGGAAGCTGCAATGGTTGCGAGATCGAAATTTTCGCTGCTATTACGCCGATGTGGGACCCTGAGCGCTTTGGATTTAAACTTGTAGCAAACCCAAGACACGCTGATATCTTGATCTGCTCAGGTCCAGTCACAAGACAGATGTACTACCCACTACTTCGTGCTTATGAAGCAGCTCCAGATCCTAAGATCGTAGTTGCTTTTGGTGCTTGTGGAAGTACTGGTGGAATTTTCCATGACGCTTATAGTGTTTGGGGCGGTATAGATAAGATCATACCAGTTGATGTCTATATCCCAGGCTGCCCTCCACACCCAGCAAGTGTTATTTATGGTCTAGGTATGGCTCTTGGCATCATTGATCAAAAGCTACACAAAAAAAGCTATGAAAATGATAGCACTACGCCTCCTCCAGTTAAAAAGTCAGTAATGGGCGATATCTTGTTTGAACGTGACTTGCATGCTGAAAGTAAAAGACTGATGAGCTATATCTTTGGTAGAACACTATTTGAAAAATATATGGACGCTATCAAAGCCTCAAGCGATATCCACAACCCAGAGCTTGCACGTGAAGCGGTTATAGCAGCTATCAAAAAAGAAGATGATCCTAGATATGCTGAGTGCATGGCACTTTTACACAACGATGTCTATCTAAAATATGCAAAAGCTGGTAAAAATTTTGCGATTGATGTTGATAGTGAGGTTTGGAGTAAAAGATGATACAAGTTTATAAGCTTACAAAAAGGCATATGGACGACAACGAAAAGCTTCCACGCGAGCTAAAGGAGATAAAAATTTTCTCCACTTGCGTGGGACACGGCGTTGGTACGATTGACTTTAGCGAGAAGATCTTAGAGCTAAGCGATGAGGAATTTGATGAGATGATCAAAAACTCAGGCGAATATGTGAAATTTAAGATCGGAAATTTAAGCAAGTATTTTGAAGTTGAAATTTTTGCTGAGCATATCGCTAGACTCTTGCCACAGCTTTGTGAGTGTAAGCTTAAAGAAATTTTGGCAAATTTAAAAGAGGGATATATCGTGCTTAGGAAGGACTTTTGATGAAAAAGGCCATCCTTTGCATCGGTAATCCTATGCGTGGCGACGATGATGTTGGCAATGAAGTCGGCCGCATCGTAGAAACTGAGCTAAAAGAGTGGAAGGTCTTTTTTGGGCAAGATGTGCCTGAGAATGAATTTTCAGCTATTAGAGAATTTGCGCCTGACATTTTGATAGTAGTCGATGCGATGAGCGGCTTTGATGAGGACAAGATAGAGTTTTTTGATCTAAGTGATGATAGAGACTACATCTACTCAACCCACAACCTCCCAACGCCAGTGCTTTTAAGCTATTTGCGTAAAATTTGTCCAAAGACGCTTTTTCTTGGCATTAGTGTCTTGCTTGAAAATGTCCTTGATTTTGAGGAGGGGCTAAGCGAGCAGGCTAAAAAAAGTGCCAGAAAAGCTTTTTTAAGAATTGTAGAGATTGATAAAAATTTAGTTGGTTAAATTTGGTAAGAGCTAAATTTAATCTGGGGTTTGCTAAAGATAAATTTGATCATTTTGGATTTGAAATTTAGTGTAAAACTAATTTTTAAACATTAAATTTTGACGCTAAAATCTCTATCTTTGGCACTACTTCTTTGCTTTATATTTGTTATAGACCAAAGAAGGTCAAATAAAAAGGAGACGTGATGTTAAATCCGGCAGAAACCGCTCAAGCGGTGTCAAGTTCTATGGAGCATAAAGCTCATACGCCACTTGTAAGCATTATTTTCCTTGCTATCATGGCTGGAGCTGCTATTGCAATGGGTGATATTTTTTGGGCTCACTCAACAGTTGGTATGGCTGAAAAACAGTCTATCGGTCTTTCAAACTTCATCGGTGGTATCACATTTAGCTGCGGCCTCATGATGGTTGTATTTTATGGTGGTCACCTATTTACTAGCTCTGTTTTAAGCGGTGTTAGTGCATATGATGGCAAATTACCACTTGGCAAAACCATAAGCTATTGGGTGATTGTTTGGATATTTAACTTCGTTGGTGGCGCATTGATCGCTTATATGTACTACTACTCTGGTTTGCCACTAAAATACGACGGCTACATCTTGCAACACTTCGTACCAGCAGCTATTGGCAAGATCACAGCACCATTTCATGAGCTATTTCTTCGTGGTATCTTTTGTAACGTCTTTGTTTGTATGTCTATCTGGACTGCGACAAGCGAGAGCAACCTATCTGGTAAATTCTTTGCCATTATGTGGATGATCGGCGCATTCGTTGCTTGCTCAATGGAACACTGCGTTGCAAATATGTTCATCATCACTGAAGCTATCATCTCTAAAGCTCACTATATAGCAGCAAGCGGTGGCGATATCAACGCTGCAGCAGCTTTACTCCACACTACAGCTGATAAACTAGATGTCATCAATTGGACAAATTTCTTAAGCAAAAACTTGCTTCCAGTTACACTTGGCAACATTTGTGGTGGTCTTTTCTTTGTTGGTCTTGTTGGCTTCATGGCTAATAAATTTGATATGAAGAAAAAAGCTTAAAACTAACTTTTAGTCTTTGCTTTTATGGCAAAGGCTAAATTTTAAATTTCTCTCTTTCTTACCTTAAAAGTTTCAAAAAAATCTCTTATTTTTTATCTAAAAAATGTCACACTTATCTTAAATTTATTGTTTTAACTCCCCCTTATTTGAAAATTTGTGACATTTTGGAGTTTAAAACATCTTGGCTAATAAATTTAGAGCAATAATAAAGCTAAAATTTAATATAATCCCACGAAAAAAGGAGAGTCTATGAAATTTTTCAATGCATTTTTTACTGGCATTATATTTGTTCTTGCTCCTATTTTTACGCTATTTGTTGGAATTTACAACAACTACTTTTCATTTTATGGCATAAATGAGTATTTCAATGTGATTTTTGTGGATAATGTGCCTTTTTTGTGGCTTTTACCTGTGTTTTTTATATTTGGATATTGTTTCTTTTATGCGCCATTTAGAAAAATTTTTAGAGCCTTTTATCTGCTCTTGCTCGTGCTTTGCGCACTTAGTTGGTATCCTGATTTTGGACGAAGCTTGGGCGAGGCTTATTTTATGAGTAAGCCACTTGAGATGGATCTATCTTCAAATTTACAAAACGAGCAGAAAACAAGCGGCAAAGTCCTTTATGACGGACGAAGAGAAATTTATTTTCTAAGAAGTGACAATGATAAAGTCGTTAAAATTTCAAAGTAAAGTTTTACCTTTATTTAGTTACAATGGCATAAAAATTTAAAGGTTTAAAATGCGTATAAAACTTCCACACGTACCTTATGTCTCACATAAAATAGCAATAGATCTTTTAAACTGTGGTTTTGTAAAGTTAAACAAAGGTATTGAGCCAATCGTAGCAAAAGCAAGTGAAATTTTAACTACTGACGTTCAAAAAGAAAGAGCGCTAGACGAGCGAGTAAATGAGCTTTTAGAGAAAAACGAGGACGAGATGCAAACGATGCAAATCGACCGCAAAAATATGTTTTGGCTCGTTAAAAAGAAACTTGCTGGCGAATTTGACGTCATTTTAACTCATGAAGATAGATTTAGCAATGTCGCTCACAAGATACTTGAGACTATTTGGAAGAGCGGGTTGGTTGATTATAGCGTATCTGAAAACCGCGTAAAAAACGTAATATATGGCTCGATAGATGAGTATCTAAAGAGCTATGAGAAGATAGAAGATAGCGTCTATGAGATGATGCAAAACTACAAACGCAAACTTATCCCAGGAACTGATGAATACGACCTAATTTTTGAGCGTTTATATCAAGATGAGCTTAAAAAAAGAGGAATGCTTTAATGAAAGCTTATATCTACATTGAAAACGGCGTTTTTTTAGAGGCAAAGGCCTTTGGTGCTCACGGCGAGTGTGCAGGCGAGCTCGTTTTTAATACCTCTATGACTGGCTATGAAGAGATCATGAGCGATCCAAGCTATGCTGGTCAGTTTATCGTCTTTACTATGCCAGAGATCGGCATCGTTGGCATAAACGAAGATGATATGGAGAGTCTTAGAATTCACGCAAGCGGCGTAATAATGAGAAGCTACAACGAGACTCCGTCAAACTACCGCTCGCAAAAGTCTTTAGGCAAATTTTTCGAAGAGCAGGGCAAATTTGGCGTTTACGACGTTGATACTAGATATCTAACAAAGATGCTACGAGATGAGGGTGCTTTGATGGCATACATCTCAACGCAGATAAGCGACAAAGATGAGCTAAAGCGCAGGCTCGAAAGTAGCGGACGTATAGAAAATATAAACTATGTAAAAACAGTTAGCGCAATGGATGAGTACGAGCATAAAAAAGGCGCTTGGGATAGAAATTTAAAATCATATAAACCGCTAAAAAGTATCGGTAAAAAGATAGCTGTTTTTGACTTTGGCGTAAAGAGAAACATCCTAAACGAGCTATGTGAAACTGGTCTTGAGGTCATCGTCGTGCCACACGATACTAAGGCTGAAGTTTTGATAGATAAATTTAAAAATGGCGAGATAAATGGGGTATTTTTATCAAATGGTCCAGGCGAGCCAAAAAATTTAAAGGCTGAAATCGCTGAGATCAAAAAAATGATAGAGGCAAAAATCCCGATATTTGGCATCTGCCTTGGACATCAGCTGCTTTCAAATGCCTTTGGATACGAGACATATAAACTTAAATTTGGTCAGCATGGAGCAAACCATCCAGTCTTAAATTTAGAGACAAAAGCGATCGAGATAACAACACAAAATCACAACTACAACGTGCCAGAGAGCATCGCTGAAGTAGCGGTTGTGACACATAGAAATTTGTTTGACAACACGATCGAGGGCGTAAGATACAAGGACTATCCGATCTTCTCGGTGCAACATCACCCAGAAGCAAGCAGTGGCCCTAACGAGAGCAAATATATATTTAAGCAGTTTTTAGAAATTTTATAATATGCAAAACATAAGCCTTTACATGATTATCTCAGTTGCGCTTTTGAGCAGCTTTAGTCATTGTGTTGGCATGTGTAGCGGGTTTTTGGGCTTGCAAGCTCTATTTTTTAAAGGCAAAAGTAAGAGTAAAATTTTAATGCTAAGCACGCTTTATAACCTAGCTAGAATTTTTGCTTATGTGACTTTGGGAGCTTTATTTGGCGCCTTTGGAGCAGCCATTAGTTTTGGTATGCAAGCAAGAGGTATTATATTTTTCATAGTTGGCCTAGTGATCGCATTTATTGGCATTGCATTGCTTTTTAGGGGCGAGCTTTTAAAATTTATAGAGAGCGAAAAAGCACTTAAATTTATAGTAAAAATGGCAAAAACAAGTGTGCAAAAGAGAAATTTAGCAAATTTCTTGCTACTTGGCTTTTTAAATGGGCTTTTGCCTTGTGGAGTGGTCTATTATTTCTTAGCGCTTGGGGTTTTAAGCGCAAATGCAGCCGATGCGTCGCTAATAATGCTTATTTTTGGGCTTTGTACCTTGCCAGCGATGCTTTTAGCTAGCTTTGTTTTTGGTTTGCTAAGAGAGAAATTTAAAGAGATCATGTTTAAGCTCTCAGCTTGCATAATGATCTTAAACGGACTTTATCTATCATTTTTAGGATATAGAGCAAATGCCTAGTTTAAATTTAGATGAAAATTTTCTATCAAGTAGCGAGGGTATGAGGATTGCTAAACTTGCGATGATGGGCGAGATGATGGCAAATATAACTCACCAGTGGAAGCAGCCGCTAAATGAGCTAAGCTTAGTTTTATATAAGATGAAAAAGCTTGCAGGCAGCGAAGACGGCGAATTTATTGGCTCTTATGAGAGGGCTATGCAGATCATAAAGTATATGTCAGAAACTACTGATGAGTTTAGCTCGTTTTTAAACCCAAACACACTTTCGCAAGAATTTAGCCTAGCAGATGCAGCTAGAGCATCGATACAGATCGTAAAAGGCGTGATGAAAAAAGATGGCATTCGTATAGAGCTTGAAGTGCTAGGCGATTCTAAAATTTATGGCCACAAAAACAGACTTATGCAAGTCATTATAAATTTACTAAATAACGCAAAAGACGCACTAAATTTAAAAAAGATAGAAGATAAAAATATAAAAATAAAGATTGATAATGACGAAAAATTTGCTTACCTAAGCATAGAAGATAATGGCGGTGGCATAGATAAAAATGTGATAGATGAGATATTTAAGCCATATTTTACCACCAAAGAAAATGCCAAAGGCACTGGCTTAGGACTTTATATGTCAAAGCAAATAATCGATCAATTTAACGCAGAAATAACAGCGGGCAACAGCGACAATGGGGCCTGTTTTTTAATAAAGTTACCACACAAAGGAGAGATAGATGAATAAAATTTTAAAGAACCTAACGGTTTTGCTTGTCGAAGATGATAGCGACAGCAAAAAGATCATGCACGATGTACTAAGTGACAATTTTGAGAAAGTTTTTACTGCTCAAAATGGCGATGAAGGTTTGAAAAAATTTAAAAAATACAACCCAAATATGGTAATTACAGATGTATTTATGCCAATTAGTGATGGACTTGATATGACAAGATATATCAAAGAAATTTCTAAAGACACACCTGTCATCGTCCTAAGTGCGCATAGCGAAAAAGAGACTTTGTTAAAGGCGATCGATGTTGGTGTTGATAAGTATCTTATAAAACCTATCATGGCAGACGATCTTTTAAAAACGATAGAAAATGTCGCAAAAAGCAAGATAGAAACTGCAAATATCATCCAAGTTGCAAACGGATATAGCTTTAATAAGATAAAGCGCGTACTTATTAGAGATGGCGTTGAAATTTCGCTTACTAAAAAAGAGCTTGCATTTATCTCACTTTTGATAAAAAGACTTGGTACGCTTGTGCTTCACGATGAGATCAAAAGCGTCGTTTGGGTTGGTGAGAGCGTTACTGAGGCAGCTATTAGAACCTTTGTTAAACGTGTTAGAGATAAGGTTGGTAACAACTTTATAAAAAATGTCCCAGGACTTGGTTACAAAATAGACAGAAGACTTTCCTAGTTAATGAGAATTTATATTAATTAAGTTTTTTTATAGTCTTTATACCCTAAAATAACAAATCATTAATATAAATTTAACTAGGAGGATATTTTATGCGACCATCTCAGCTACTACACTATGATTATAGTGTAGCAAAGCTATTTATGTTTGCCACGATACTCTTTGGTATCATAGGCATGGTTGTTGGCGTAGTTATAGCTTTTCAAATGGCCTGTCCAGAGCTTAACTACATAGCCGGCGAATATTCGGCGTTTGGGAGGTTGCGTCCTCTTCATACTAATGGCATCATCTTTGGCTTCATGCTATCTGGCATATTTGCCACTTGGTACTACATCGGACAGCGTGTTTTAAAGGTCTCGATGAGTGAGTCGCCATTTTTGATGCTTATCGGCAAGCTTCATTTTTGGCTATATATGCTTGTTATGGTTTTGGCTGTTGTTACGCTTTTTATGGGCGAGAGCACAGCGAAAGAGTATGCCGAGCTTGAGTGGCCACTAGATATCGCAGTGGTCTTGGTTTGGGTGCTTTGGGGCGTTAGTATATTTGGCCTCATCGGTATCCGCCGCGAAAAGACGCTTTATATCTCAGTTTGGTACTACATCGCTACATTTTTAGGCGTTGCGATGCTATATCTTTTTAATAATATGGAAGTTCCAACAAGACTTGTTAGCGGATATGGCTCATGGCTACACTCTGTCTCTATGTATGCTGGCTCAAACGACGCTTTGGTTCAGTGGTGGTACGGCCACAATGCAGTTGCATTCGTCTTTACAGTGGCTATCATCGCTCAAATTTATTATTTCTTGCCAAAAGAGAGCGGTCAGCCGATATTTTCATATAAACTATCGCTATTTTCATTCTGGGGTCTTATGTTTATCTACCTTTGGGCTGGCGGACACCACCTAATATACTCTGCTACGCCTGATTGGATGCAGACTATGGGCTCAGTCTTTTCTATCGTTTTGATCCTGCCTTCATGGGGTTCAGCCATAAACATACTTCTTACGATGAAGGGCGAGTGGGCGCAGCTTAGAGAGAGTCCGCTTATTAAATTTATGGTTCTAGCTTCGACATTTTATATGTTCTCGACACTTGAAGGTCCGATACTTTCTATCAAGTCTGTAAATGCCCTAGCACACTTTACCGACTGGGTACCAGGACACGTTCATGACGGCGCGCTTGGCTGGGTTGGCTTTATGATCATGGCAGCACTTTATCACATGACGCCGCGCGTATTTAAGCGTGAAATTTACTCAAAGTCACTAATGGAAGCTCAGTTTTGGATACAAACAACAGGTATCGTTTTATACTTTGCATCTATGTGGATCGCTGGTATCACACAAGGTATGATGTGGAGAGCGACTGATAGCTACGGAAATTTACTCTACTCGTTCATAGACACGGTAGTTGTGCTTATCCCATACTACTATATAAGGGCTATTGGCGGACTTCTTTATCTAGTTGGCTTCTTGATGTTTGCTTATAACATCTACAAATCAACTTCTGCTAAAGCTATCTTAGCAGAGCCAAAAAACGCTTCGCCAATGGGCGGCGGGGCAAAAGCTAGCGCGGAGGTGATGTGATGTTTGCTTGGTTAGAAAAAAATCCATTCTTTTTTGCAGTTTGTGTCTTTATAGTCATCGCTTACGCTGGTATAGTTGAGATTTTGCCAGACTTTGCAAACAGAGCTAGACCGCTTGAAGGCACAAAGCCTTACACCGTTTTAGAGCTAGCTGGTAAAAACATCTATATGCAAAATGGTTGCAACACTTGCCACTCTCAAATGATCCGTCCGTTTAAAGCTGAGACTGATAGATACGGCATGTACTCGCTAAGTGGCGAGTTTGCATACGATCGTCCGCACCTTTGGGGCTCAAAAAGAACGGGACCTGATCTTATGCGTGTGGGCAACTATAGAACGACTGACTGGCATGAAAATCACATGCTAAATCCAGCCTCAGTAGTGCCAGGCTCGATCATGCCAGCATATCCATTTTTGTTTAAGAAAAATGCTGATATAGAGACTGCTTACGCTGAAGCGCTAACGGTTAAAAAGGTCTTTAACACGCCTTATGACGAAAAAGATATGCCAGCACTTGGCACGCTAGAGCAGACAAATGCTAACGTCAAGGCTGAGGCTGCAGCTATCGTTGAAAATATGAAAGATGAGCAGGTAAAAAGTGCATTTGAAAAAGGTGAAATTCGCCAGATCGTAGCACTCATCGCTTATCTAAATAGCCTAAAGTAGGAGCGAGAGATGGAGAACATTAGAGAGTTTCAAGCTTATGGCTATTTTTTCTTGACAGCATTTTTGGCGATCACTTTGTATGCCTACTTTTTTCATCTTTATAAGAGCGAAAAAACTGGCAGAAGAAACTACGAAAAGTACTCAAAACTAGCGCTTAACGATGAGATCGGTGGCGAAATTTTAGAGCGTAAGACTACAAAGGAGAGCGTATGCAATGGCTAAATTTAGAAGATAATGTAAATTTACTAGCTCTTATAGGAGCGGCTCTAATCATCGTGCTTACCATCGTTGTGGCTGGTAGGTACGTGGGGCAGATGAAGGTTAAAAAAGATGAGAGCGTTGAGCTTAGCGAGCACAACTGGGACGGCATAGGTGAGTACAAAAATCCTGTCCCACTTGGCTGGGCGGTCGTCTTTTTGCTAGCGCTAGTTTGGGCGGTTTGGTACTATTTGCTAGGCTATCCTTTAAATTCTTACTCACAAATCGGCGAGTATAACAAAGAGGTCAAAGAAGCAAATGCCAAATTTGAAAAAGAGTATGCAAATCCAAGCAAAGAGACGCTTCACGCTATGGGTGAGAGCATATATCTCGTGCAGTGCTCAGCATGTCACGGCATCACAGGCGATGGCATAGGTGGCAAGGCTGCAAATTTACAAATTTGGGGCAGCGAAAAAGGCATAGTTGAGACTATACTTAATGGCTCAAAAGGGCTTGATTATCCTATGGGTGAGATGCCAGCAGGTTTAGCTGACGCTGATGGCGCAAAGGCGATCGCAGCATACGTAGCTAAAGAGATAAGCGCGATAAAAAGCACTAAAAATGAAAATTTAGTAGCAACTGGCAAAGAGCTTTATGCTGCATGTGCCTCATGCCACGGCGAAGATGGTAAGGGCATGGATGGTATGTCGGTTGATCTTAGCAAATATGGCTCGGCCGGTTTTGTGGCTGAGGTGCTAAATCGTGGCAAAAAAGGAGCGATCGGCACTATGCCTAAATTTAATGATGGCAGGCTAAACGAGATCCAGCAAAGCGCAGTTGGCGAGTACGTCATATCGCTATCAAAGGGCGAATAATGGAAAATAAAAATAGAAACATCTTTGCCTTAAACGGCATTAGCGGGTTTTTAATAGCGGTGGTGCTTTTGCTCTCTATCCTAGCGGTGCTTACATACGTTGGCATCGGCCTGCAAAAAGAGGTCGCAACCAAGCCTTACTCACTAAAAGATGCAGCTAGCATCGAGATGAAGAGCGTAGATAACGCTAAACATGTCATTGTAAAGGAGAAGTGATGCTAGGCATAATAGAAAAAGCCATTATCCTGCTAATAATCGTCGTAGGCGCCATTTGTGCGTGGTCAGTGCTTACACCAAATCACCTCTTTGTAGGCTAAATTTGAAGAAATTTGCACTCATTTTTATCATTTTGCTCTGGCAAAATTTGGCTTGGGGTGCAAATTTCGTTATCAATGATGATGGAATTTTAAGCCAAAAAGTAAGCCAAAAACTAAATGAGATAGGAGACGAGCTTTATCAAAAAAGCGGCATAAATTTAGTAGCTGGCGTATATAAAGATGGCGAGCTTGGCATGCTTTTTAAAGAGCAAAATTTAAGCTCGCCTTTTGTCTTCTTAGCTCTCATAAAAGATAAGCAAAAGGTTGAAATTTTTAGCGATACAAACACTTCAAAGCTCTTTAACAAGGAGCAAATTTTAAGCGTAAGTCCAGAATCAGGCACCATCATCCCCATTTTAGTCTCAAAAAATGGCAAAGATGTCTATAATGCCGCCATCTTAAACGGCTACGCTGATATCGCCGAGCAGATCGCTGGGAGCTTAAATTTAAAGCTAGAAAGTGGCATCGGCAGCTCAAACAAAACGACCTTAAATTTCTTGCGAATTTTTATCTACGGCTTGATCGCATTTTTCGTTCTCATCATCTTTTATAAAAAGGTAAAAAATGGCTAAAAAGAGCTTTTGGCCTTACGGCATCGTACTTAGTATAGTGGCTATCATCTTAGCTTGCGTAGCAACCATCGTTGTTGCGATCAACAACCCAGTCGAGATGGATAGTGCTTATATGCAAAGTCACCAAAGCGTCGATGAAAACATCACTTTTATAAAAGAGAGTGAGGCTAGGTTTGATGAAAAATTTGAGCTTAAATTCGAGCCAGAATTTAAAGGCTTGCAGGGTAAGTTTAAATTTCTTTTAACGCCAAAAAGCAGCGAAATTTCAAGCCTTAGCTATGAAATCTTACTCACTCGCCCACAAACAAACAAAGATAACAAAACATTAAGCGCCTCATGGCAAGAAAACGAGCTTGTAAGCGAGAGTGTTGGCCTAAAAGAGGGCAGGTGGCAGCTACTTTTAAGGCTTAGCGACAAGCAAGATACGAGATATTATAAATTTGATTTTAATGCTACAAAGTAAGTTAAATTTGCATCCAAAATCTCTTTTGCCAAAGTTAAAAACAAATAAATTTTACTAAACGCTAGATCAAACCTCTTTAAAACCAAAATTTAATCCCAAACGCTTGCCAGTTTTAACATACTCTTTAAATTTATAGATTAGAGGCGAGTATTTTTTAGTATCTAGCTTTTCGTCTTTTAACAAATTTTCATCCACAAATATGCCAACTATCTTGCAAGTGACGATGCAAAACCACTCCTTTATCTCGCACTTTTCTACGATCGTTTTTATCTGTATCTTGCACTCTTTTATGCGCGCGCTTTAGTTTTTGGCGCTAAATTTAAGCAATATAAACCCCGCGGCACCCGAAACTACCGAACCTAGCAAGATAGCGAGCTTGTCGGTGTAGGCAAAGGCGTCCGTGTCGTTGTAGGCTAGGCCGTTAACGAAAAGGCTCATCGTAAATCCTACGCCGCAAAGCACGGCGATGCCGTAAAGCTGGATGAAATTTGACCCCTCGGGCAGCTTGGCTAGCTTAAATTTGATCGCTAAAAAGCTAAATCCAAATACTCCGATTTGCTTGCCGACGAAAAGCCCCAGCGCCGTGCCTAGCGCGACCGGAGACAAAATCTCGTCCAGTCCGACGCCTCGCAGTGAGATGCCTGCGTTTACGAAGGCAAATATCGGCAGCACGCCAAACGCTACCCAGCCGTGCAGGTCGTGCTCGATGCTTTTTAGCATAGATTTGCCCGGCTCGTCTTTAAAGCTAAGCGGTATGAAAAAGGCCGCCACGACGCCGGCAAGCGTGGCGTGAACGCCTGATTTTAGCACCGCTACCCACATCACCGCGCCTACGATCAGATACGCCGCCTTGCTCTTTATGCCGAGTCTGTTTAGCACGAAAAGCGCGGCTAGACAAACGCTCGCGACCGCAAGCATTTGGGCGCTAAGCTCGCTCGTGTAAAATAGCGCGATAATCACGATCGCGCAAAGGTCGTCGACGATCGCTAGCGTCATGAGGAAAATTTTTAAACTAGTCGGTACGCGAGGCCCGAGTAGGCTCAAAATCCCCAGAGCAAACGCGATATCCGTCGCCGTCGGTATCGCCCAGCCGCCAAGCATGAAGGAGTCGTGCTTCGTAAAAAGATAGAAGATAACCGCGGGCACTATCAGGCCGCCTGCCGCGCCGATCGCTGGCAGCGCGATTTGCGACGGATTTTTTAGCTCGCCCTCCAGCACCTCGCGCTTTAGCTCAAGTCCGATGAGAAAGAAAAATACCGCCATCAACCCGTCGTTCACCCACAAGATCAGGGGTTTGCTTAGTCCGTATTCGCCGAAGCTCATGGTAAATTTGGTATTTAAAAATTCGTTGTAAAAATCGCTCAAAAACGTATTTTGACACAGTAGCGCCGCGACCGTAGCGATCATCAGCAAAATCCCGCCGCTGGCTTCGTGTTTTAAAAACTCTTTTATTCCGTCCATTTTGCTTCCTTTTTATAAATTTTGGCGATTATAGCTTATTTTTACGCTCGCATAAAATTCGGGCGAATTTGGCTATAATCAAGTCAAATTTAAAGGTAAATTTAGTAGACGCGTCGCTAAAATTTGCCATGCCGCATTCGCGTGCCGCTGGGGGTGCTCGGTATCATCTCGCCCTTTTTGATCTTTTGTGGTGGCAAGCAGGATAGGAAAGCCGTAGTAAAAGCCAGATCTATTTAACTCTTTATGCATTTTTGCTCCTTTTTTAAATTGTATCCCCTAGCACTTTAAGGCTTAAAATTTTAATGAATTTAGAAAAATTTTCAAAGCTTGCCTTAAGTGAGAAAAAGCGCTCTTTTATCAGCTTTTGGCTATCATTTTTTAAAAATTTAAGAGAGAAAAATGCGCAATTTAAATCAACTTTTCGTCTTTACAAACTCGCGTAAGATCAGGGAATTTAACGCTGGTTTTAATGACGAGCTAATACCAAAAAGCCTAAGTATCGCAGAGTTTTATAAAAAGGTCGTTTTTGTAAATGGCCGCTTTGAGTGCGATAGCACCTACGCTTTGGTGCTTATGAACAGAGCCTGTGCCAGCGTCAAAGAGGCAAACTCGGTGCTAAAAATACCAACTGAGTTTTTTGAGTTTTTGAAAAATAACAACTATCTTTTTTCGTTTTTTAAAGAGCTTGCTATCAGCAAAAAGAGCATTGCTGATATTAAATTTAACGATATTTATGCTGATTTTGAGGAGCATCTAAGCATACTTGAAGCGGTTTTAAAAGAGTATGAGAGCTTGCTTGATAAAGAAGATCTTTATGATGATATAACCTTGCCAAAAATTTACTCCATCAATGAAGCTTACATAAGAAGTTTTAGTGAAATTTCACTGCACATTGATGGCATTTTAAGCGAGTTTGAGTGGGAAATTTTAGAAAAAATATCAAAACTAACAACGCTAAAGATCATCTTTCAAACTAGCGTTTTTAATAAAAAACTAATCGAAAAGATAAGGCAAATTTCAGCCATTAGCGAGTTTGAAAACTATAAAAAATATGAGCTAAATTTAAATACAAACGAGCTAACTTGCCTAGAAAATATCACAAAATTTGAGCCAGTTTTAGTAAGAGAATTTGCCACAAGAAGCTTGCAGTGCGCTTACGCTATGGCAAAGGCGAGTGAGTTTGTGCGTGAGGGCATAAAGCCTGAAAATATCGCTGTCATATTGCCAGATGAGGGCTTTAGCGAGATTTTAAGGCTTCATGATAGCGCTAAAATTTTCAACTACGCCATGGGCGAGAGCTTTAAAAATACAAAATTTTATGAAGCACTTTACTACATCACAAGAGCGATCAACGAAGAGGCAAGCCCAGTTTTTGATCAAAGCAAGTGTGAGAGCTACGAGGAGCTTGGCTTTATTTTAAGCGAATTTGGCGTGAGTGAGCAGTTTTTTGAGAAATTTAAGGCTGGCTATTTTGAGCTGTGCGAATTTACTAAATTTAAAGAGCTAATAGACGAGCTTTTGGCGCTTGAAAATGAGCCAAAATGCGAAGAGAAGCTCGCGCTTGAGCTTTTTAGGATGGAGAATTTATGCAGGTATTTTAGCTTTAGCTTAAAGCAGCTAAGTGAAATTTTCTTGCTAAATATCTCGCGCCTAAGCATCGACGACGTGGGCGGCGGAAAGATCAGCGTCATGGGCATGCTAGAGAGCCGTGGGATGAAATTTGATGGCGTCATCATAGTTGATTTTAATGACAACTTCATCCCCGCAAGAAGCGCAAACGAGATGTTTTTAAACTCAAAAGTGAGGCAAAAAGCGGGGCTTATAAGCTATGTGGAGCGTGAAAATTTGCAGAGATTTTACTACGAAAGCCTCATAAATAACGCCAAAAAAGTGGCGATAAGCTGCTGTGTAAATGAAGAGAGCATACCTTCAAGATTTTTAAAAAATTTCAAAACGATAAAAGATGAGAAATTTAGCGACGAGGCCTATTTGAAGCTATTTTTAAAGGGAGAGGCGAGCTTAAATTTAAAGGATGATGAGGTTATTTTAGAACATGATTTTTTCACAAACCCACTCTCGTTTTCGACGCTAAATTTATTTCTAACCTGCCCAAGAAAATACTACTACACAAAGATAGCTGGCATAAAGCCTGCAAAAGGCGTAGCAAAAGAGCTTGGTACAAAACAAGGAAATAGCGTTCATAGCGCACTTTTTGAGTATTACACGAGTGAATTTTATAAGCAAAATAACACCTTTGATCTAGCCGTTTTTAAAGAGATGCTAACAAAGCAAAATCTTACGCCACTTGAGTTTGAAATTTGGACGCATAAATTTAAAGAGTATGAAATTTATGAAAACGAGCGTTTAAGGGCTGGTTTTAGGGTGCTTGAGTGCGAAAAAGAGGTGCAAAGCGAGTTTTGCGGCGTGCAGATAAAGGGATTTATCGATAGGATCGATGCGGACGCAAGCGGCGACGTGCTTATACTTGATTATAAAACGGGCGAAGCAAATGTAAATTCGCTCCAGCTTGCCTTTTACGAGGCGCTTTACGGCAGAGAGGTGCGAAGTGCTTACTAT
The DNA here is from genome assembly GCF_003048835.2 of Campylobacter concisus. NCBI lineage: Bacteria > Pseudomonadati > Campylobacterota > Epsilonproteobacteria > Campylobacterales > Campylobacteraceae > Campylobacter > Campylobacter concisus. The sequence goes on from NZ_CP060705.1 coordinate 248,721, forward strand.
GCCCTAAAAAACGAGCCTAGCTTAGTTAGCTCGAAAAAAAGCGTAGAGGATCTAAACGGCGAGATAGAAAAGCTAAAAGGCATAAACAAAACCAAGATAAATTTTGAAAGAAAGAGCGGTGCTTGCGCATTTTGCGAATACGCTACACTTTGCAGGAGAGAGTTATGAAAAATTTTTTAGCCCTAAAAGCAAGTGCTGGAAGCGGTAAAACCTTTGCACTAAGCGTTCGCTACATCGCTTTGGTGCTTCGAGGTGAAAATATAAACGAGATCGTCGCTCTAACTTTTACAAAAAAAGCAGCAAACGAGATGAAAGAGCGCATAATCGCTACTTTTTTGGACTTGCAAAACAAAAAAGGCGAGCTTGAAGCGGTGTGCGCGGAGCTTGATATAAGCCAAGATGAGGCGATAAAAAGGCGAGATGAGAGGCTTGGCGTCTTTTTGCAAAGCGAGCTAAAAATTTATACATTTGATGCGTTTTTCTCTGGGATACTAAAGAAATTTAGCCAAAATTTAGGGCTTAGCCCTGATTACAGCGTGCAAGATAGCTTGCAAGATCTGGCGTGGAAAAAATTTGTAAAAGAGGCGAGCAAGGATAAAAAGCTTCTTAGCGAGCTGGCCTTAATGATGATCATCTCAAGCCAAAAGGAGGCTAGCTTTTCGCAGACTCTGGCGAAATTTTATGAGAGTTTTGGTGGAGAGCTAAAAGATAGTGGCGCAAGCTATCCAGATGATAGCAAGGTAAGGGCGGCGCAAAGGGCGTTAAATGAGCATATAGCCTTGCAAAATGGCGCTAGCGATACGGCTAAAAAGACATTTGGCGAGCAGAATTTATTTGAGCTATTTAAGAATAAGGTTTTTGCTAGGCAAAGCCTAGACTACCGCACTTTTAGCAAAATTTACACCCCTGAGCTTGATAGGCTTTTTTGTGAGCTAAAAGAGGCAGCGAAAAACTACATCTTAGAGGTTGAAAAGTATAGGCTAAGTGGTTTTAGTAAGCTATTAAAGCTTTATAAGGCTTCAAATTTAGAGCTAAACAAGGAGATAAATGCGCTAAGTTTTGCTGATATAAACAAGCTGGTTTTTAAGCTTTTGGTGCAAAGCTTAGACAAAGAGGCACTTTATTTTAGGCTTGATGGCAGGATAAATCACCTCTTGGTTGATGAGTTTCAAGATACAAACGTAATCCAGTATGAGATCATCTTACCGCTCATCGCTGAAATCGTCTCTGGATACGGACAAAACGGGCTTGGGAGCTTCTTTTACGTCGGCGATACGAAGCAGAGCATCTATAAATTTAGAGGCGGCAAAAAGGAGCTTTTTGATAAGCTTGGAGATGATTTTAGCCAGATAGATATAGAAAATTTACCAAGCAACTACCGCAGTTTAAAGGCTTTGGTGAAATTTAATAACGCTGTTTTTGAAGAAATTTATCATAGATATGGGCTTAGTTTTGAGCCGCAAGAGCCAGCCAAAAAAGATGAGACGCTAAGCTACGAGGTAAGCGACGAGTGTGCATACTTTGAAGTAGAAAAAGACGACTACGGCTACTTGCGTGTGCTAAGTGGTGAAGATATCGCAGGTGCGGTCGTTTCGCAGGCAAAAGAGCTTTTAAAAGCTGGCGTAAATGCAAGCGATATAACCGTGCTTTGCTGGAAAAATAGCGACATCAGTCTCATCTCAGAAGTGCTTAGCAGTGAAGGGATAAAAAGCGTCAATGAAGGCACTTTGGAGCTAAAAAGAACGCCACTTGTCGCAGCGATCATCGAGTATGCGAAATTTTGCCTATTTAAAGAAGAAATTTATGAAAAAAATGTAAAAGTGCTAGTAAATGCAAATGTCAAAAAACTAAATATAAAGCCTGAAGAGAGCGCTACAAATAGCCTATTTTACTTAGCTAAAAATTTAGGCATAAGCATGGCAGACGTTGATATCTTGAGGCTGTTTGAGCTAAGCGTGGGGTATAAAAATTTAAGTGATTTTATATTTAACCTTGAAAACTTTAGCTCAAAGATCAGTCCAAAAAGTAGCGACGGCGTGAGAGTGATGACCGTGCATAAGTCAAAGGGGCTAGAATTCGCTCACGTCATAGTTTGCGATATGATGGGCAAGGGCAGGGGTGATGACTCAAATTTCATAACCGAATACAGCGAAAAGGGCGAATGGATCGTAAAGAGTAAAATTTCAGGTAGAGAGAATTTTGATAGCGACTATGCAAGCGTTTTAGAGCAGATGAAAGAGCTTGAAAAGCAAGAAAATATCAATAAAATTTACGTCGCATTCACAAGAGCCACAAAGTCGCTCATAATCATCAAACAAGCCGTCCCAAGCGGAAGTAGCCCAAGCTTTTTTTCATTTTACACAAAAAGCGACAAGAGCGAAGCAAACGACTATCTTGATCTAAAAGAGTTTAGCTTCGGCAAAATTTTGCCTAGCAAGAGCGAGCAAAAAGAGCTAAAAAAAGATGAAAAAATGCCTGAAATTTTAAAGATAGAGAGGCAAGAGATTGAGGCAAAAGAGCAAAAGACGAGTGGTAAAAATTTAAGCGCGATATATTTTGGCCTTGCGTTTCACTATCTGCTTGAGATGAGCGAAAAATTTGATGAAATTTCACTAGAAAAAGCTAAAAATTTGATGCTAAATAAATTTCATAAATTTTTGACACTTGAAGTCCTTGAAGATGCCCTTACTAGGGCAAAAATGCTTATAGGAGAGCAAAAATTTATAGAGTGCATAAAGGGCAAAGAAATTTACAAAGAGCAGCCATTCAAAGTAAAAAATGAGCTAAAACAGATGGATCTTTTTTGCTTTAATGATCGTGAAATTTGCGTGATTGATTATAAAACGACAGATAAAAATATAGAAGAGAACAAAAAACAGGTAGAAGAGTATAAAGATGCGCTCGCTAAATTTTATGAAAAACATAGTATAATCGCCGTCATCTTCTATGCACTTGAAGGCAAAATTTCATATATTGAAGTTTAAACGCTACTTAATTTAAGCTTTATTAAAGCATTGTTTAAATACAATCACAACTCAAAAATTAACTTGGCAAAGGTAAGAAAATGACAAAAATAACAAAGCCAAACGAAGTTAAGCGAGACTGGATCGTAGTCGATGCAGCTGGTAAGCGCTTTGGTAGATTGCTAACTGAGGTAGCAACTATACTTCGTGGCAAAAACAAACCATGCTTCACGCCAAACGTAGATTGTGGCGACTATGTTATCATCATAAATGCTTCTAAAGTAGAATTTACTGGTAATAACAAAGCTGAAGATAAACTTTATCACAGACACTCAGGATATTTTGGCAGCGTAAAGAGCGAGAAATTCGGCGATTTGATAGCAAATAAGCCAGAAAAACTTTTCAAGCTAGCTGTTCGTGGCATGCTTCCAAAGACAAAACTTGGAAGAGAGATGATAAAAAAACTAAAAGTTTATGCTGGCAGTGAGCATCCTCATACGGCACAAATAGCTAAAAAAGAAGGAAAATAATTATGGCAAAAGTTTATGCAACTGGTAAAAGAAAAACTGCCGTAGCAAAGGTTTGGATAAAAGCTGGAAGCGGTAAAATCGTAGTAAATGGTATGGATCTTAACACTTGGCTTGGCGGTCACGAGGCTATCAAGCTTAAAGTTATTCAACCACTTTTAGTAACAAAACAAGAGAGTTTAATAGACGTAGTGGCTACAACTTTAGGTGGCGGTTATTCAGCACAAGCTGAGGCTTTAAGACATGGCATTTCACGTGCTTTAGCTGACATGGATGCTGATTTTAGAGCAGCTCTTAAACCAAAAGGCTTGCTAACTAGAGATTCTCGTGTTGTTGAACGTAAGAAATTTGGTAGAAGAAAGGCTAGAAGAAGCCCGCAATTCTCTAAACGTTAATGGTTTTTGCAAGTGCTTTTGCATTTGCAAAATTTAGGTTATGTAAATTTCAGATTTACATTAAGAATTTGGTTATAATTTAAAGTTGATTTATTTTTATTTAGGTAAAATGAAACCACTTTAAAATAAACCCTATTTGAAAGGAATTCTATTATGAAAAAGATTGCTTTAGCTATGGTTGCCGCAACAGCGGTTTTCGCGTCTAACGCAGCATACAACTATGAGATCACTCCAACTATCGGTGGTGTTCATCCAGAAGGAAATCTACGTGTAAAAGACCACAATTTTGTTGGTATTAGAGCGGCTAGAAACCTTGAAGATTTCTTCTTTGATCAAGTTGAGCTTGGTGTTGATTACTCTCAAAAATTAAAAGAGAGAACAGGTAACGTTGTAAGAGATGGTAGAGCTCTTAGATACCACGCAAACCTTGTAAAAAATATCGTTGACTTTGGACCAGTTAGCCTATATGGTTTAATAGGTGCTGGTTATGAAGATGTTCCAGCTATCTTTGTTAAAAATGAAGATGGTGGCTTTGGTCAATATGGTCTTGGTTTAAGATACCAAGTAACTGATAGATTTGCTCTTAAAGCAGAGGCAAGAGACGCTATCAAATTTGAGCACGCTGACCACAATGTATTCTATTCACTAGGCTTTGGCATCGGTCTTGACTCAAAAGCAGCTCCAGTTGTAGCAGCAGCTCCAGTAGCAGCAGCTCCAGCAGCTCCAGCTCCAGTTCTTGACGATGACAACGATGGCGTGCCAAATGATATCGATCAATGCCCTAATACTCCAGCTGGTGTAGTCGTTGACGAAAGAGGATGCGAGAAAGTTATCGTTCTTAGAGATCTAGATGTTAACTTCGCATTTGATAGCTACAAAGTCGGACCAAGCTATGCAGCTGAGATCAAAAAAGTAGCTGACTTTATGGGCGAACACCCAGATTATAAAGTTATACTTGCTGGTCACACTGATAGCGTAGGTGCAGAAGCTTACAACCAAAAACTATCTGAGAAAAGAGCAAAAGCAGTGGCTGAGGTTCTTGCTGGTTACGGCGTAGAAAAAGCTAAAATTTCTACAGTTGGTTACGGCGAACTTAAACCAATCGCTACAAACAAAACTAAAGAAGGTCGCGCTCAAAACAGACGTGTTGAAGCTACTTTCAACAAATAATTTTACTATTTAAAATTACTTCTTTAGGGCTTGGCTTCGGCTAAGCCCTTTTTTATTTCTGCGGAGAATATCATGAAAAAAACTATACTTTTTGACTTAGACGGCACACTTATAGACTCTACTTCTGCTATTTTAAAAGGTTTTGATGCGGCGTTTTTAGCTCACGACAAGAAAGAGCCTGATCATGATGCACTAAAATCTCTAGTAGGATATCCGCTTGAAATAATGTTTGAAAAACTTGGTGCCAAGAAGAATTTAATAGGTGAATATGTAAAAGAGTATAAAGCTTGCTACGAGAAGATCTATTTAGATGAGACCGTGCTTTTACCGCATGCTATGGATGCTTTAAAAGAAGCTAGCACATTTGCTGATGTTGGTGTTGTTACGACAAAGACATCAAAATTTTCTATCATTTTGTTAGAGCATTTATGTGTTATGAAATTTATAAAAACGGTTGTCGGACGAGATGATGTTGTTAATCCAAAACCAGATCCAGAACCTATAAATTTGGCTTTAAAGAGACTAGACAAAGAAAAAGATAATACCTTTATGATTGGCGATACCATCATGGATTTAAAGGCCGCCAAAGCTGCTCTTATAACGGGCGTTGGCCTTACGTGCGGATATGGTAAAGAGTCTGATTTAAGGCAGTTTAGCGAGCATATATTTGCAAATCCACATGAGGCTGTTAGCTTTATCAAAGAAGCTTAATAGTGAAAGTTTATTAAAGCACTTGGGTCTGACACTATTTAAACATAAATTTATTCATAAATTTTTTTGTTTTTACTTATTACAAAATGCTTTAGATGGATCAAAAAGAATTTTCTAATTTCATATCAAAAATGTCTGCTACTATTTTATTAATCTAAATAATTCTTGCTTTTAGTAATATTTGTTGTTTTTGGTAAATTTTCTAACAAAATATGCAATTAAAATGCTTGTGTTAGAATTTGTTAGATAGAGATTTTGTTGGTATCAAAAAAGAGCAAGAATTTATAGATATCGCACTTAAGCGAAAGGCTGAGCTTGAAGCAAATTTTATAAAATTTAGAGATAAATTTAGTGATATAAAAATGCTTGAGAGCTTAAAATTTGGCTAGATTTAAAATTCCATACTTCACAACTATCCGCGCAGCACTCGCAGCTGCTAAGTCTCTAAGCACAGTTCAAACTGGCAAAGCACTTGAAGTAAAAAGCCTACAAGAGTATCTAGGCGAGAAATAATAAATCTAGTGGCAGTTTTGGCTGCCACTAGCTAAATTCCTCTGAATTTGATTAGCTATTTTTTAAAGCGCTAGCTACCTTTAAAGCACTTGCAAAGGCTAGATGCAGGTTGTATCCACCAAGCATACCAGTGATATCTAAGACTTCTCCTATAAAATAAAGCCCCTTTACGCTTTTGCACTCTAAATTTTTATCTAAAAACTCTGTTTTTATACCGCCTTTTGTAACTTCTGCCCTTTCAAAGCCAAATGTCCCAGCTGGGGCAAATTCATAAGCAAAAAGCCTTTTTATGATGCTCTTTTCATCGTCGCTAAATTCGTAAAACGCTCTATCTTTTAAGCCAAAATTTCTTAAAAACTCCAGCACAAATCTCTTTGGCAAAGGCAAAACCGAGCTAAGTTGCTTTTTGCCATTTACTAAATTTTTCTCACTAAATTTAGGCAAAAAATTTATGCAAATTCGACCCTTCTGCCAAAAGAGTGAGGCATTTAGTATCACTGGACCACTTATACCTCTGTGCGTAAAAAGCACATCGCCACTAAATTTATACAACAAGAGCAGGAGTAAAAATTTGAGAAAGGGTGAGCAAATAGGTTGAATTTGTCAGTTAAATTTGGCTTTTATAGAGCAGCAGTAAGTTAAATTTACTGCATATTTATGCTTCCAGCTGGAGCGGGCATATCGCCTTTTTCATCTACAAATGGAGGGCCTTTTTGAAGTAGGGCTGTGATCTCAGAGGCAACCTTTGGATCCATCTTAGCCATTATGGTTGAGATCTTTTTGGCATCAAGGGCATAAAGTATGGTGGCTGCATTTGATCTTGGCATTTGCGAGAGCACTTCGGCTGCTGCACCATCTTTCATTTTGGCATAGGATTCATTGACTTTATCGGTAGTCATCGTACGAAGCTCTTTTAAAATTTTTTCATTTTTAGCGACAACTTCGTCAATCTCTTTGCGTTTTTGCTCGATCACTTTCATCGTCGCATTTAGATCAGCCTCTTTTTTGGCGAGCTTTTTGTTGTTTTCTTCATAAGCTGCAGCCGAGCTTGCTCGAAAGACCTCTAGGGCTTGGCGCTGCTCGTCGATGACCTCAAGCTCCTTTGAAATTTCCTCTTTTCTAGCTTCAAAGATCTGAGTGCAATCAACCGGCACTTCAAAGCAAAATGCAAAATTTATAACTATAAAAAAGAGTAAAACAGCTCTCATCACGCCTCGCTTTTGGCTGCAAATTTCATAACTGCAAACTCATCAAGAGCCAGCGCTTCAGCCTTTTGTATGCGTTTTATCTCTTTTTTAAATTCTTCTTTTTCTAGATATTTCATCTTTTCATACTCTAAATTCGCATTTTTATATTTGTGCTCGTAGTGCAAGACCTCTTTTTTTGCTATCTCTAAGCTCTCTTTGCAGGCACTTAGCTCGGCTCTTGCTATATTTATGAGCTCTAAATTTTCTCTTAGCTCGCCTATGTTGCCACTTTTTGGCAGGCTAAACTCGTTGAGTTTGGCTCTTAAGAGTGCTATTTTTTCTTCGGCACTTCTTACATTTAGCCTAGCAACGACGAGCTTAGCCTCTACCTTATCCATCTCCTGCTTTTTGACGCGGACGACGGAGGTAAATTTACTTTTCATCTAATGATCGTATCGCTTCTTTCAGGGCTTGTTGAGATATAGCCGACCTTCACGCCAGTTAGCTCCTCGATACGCTCGATATATGCTCTTGCGTTTGCTGGCAGGTCGTCATATCGGCTGATGCCTTTTACGCTATCCCAGCCTGCAAGCTCCTCATAAATAGGCGTTGCATTTTCAAGATCTGTTGGCACGTAGTCGATAGTTTCGCCGTTATATTGATATGCTTTACAAATTTTTACCACTTCAAAGCCATCAAGCACGTCAAGCTTCATAAGTGCATAAGTATCGACGCCGTCAAGCCTTGAAGCGTATTTTACGCTTACTGCGTCAAACCAGCCACAACGTCTGCGGCGGCCTGTTGTTGTGCCAAATTCTTTACCTATCTCGCACATCTTATCGCCATTTGTGCCCTTGTCTTCAGTTGGGAAAGGTCCGTGGCCTACGCGAGTTGTATATGCTTTGATGACGCCTATTACTTTGCCTATCTCTTTTGGATTTAGTCCAAGGCCTGTGCAAGCACCAGCACTTATGGTATTTGAGCTAGTTACATAAGGGTATGTGCCGTGATCGATGTCTAAAAGTGTGCCCTGAGCGCCTTCAAGTAGGACTTTTTTATCTTCATCAAGCGCTTTCCAAACTAAATTTGTAGTGTTTGCGATAAATGGAGCAAGCACCTCTTTATATCTTTTTAGCTCTTCAAGTAGCTCATTTTCTTCGGGTATCTTTACGCCAAGAGCGTCAAATACGCATTTATTTGTTTCAAAGTCATGCATCAAAGCATCACACAAGCGCTCTGGCTCAAGTAGCTCGCCAACTCTGTGGCCGCTTCTGCTTATCTTGTCTGCGTATGTTGGTCCGATGCCTTTGCCAGTCGTTCCGATCGCTTTTTCGCCTTTTAAGCGCTCTTTTGCTTGATCGACTTGGCTGTGGTAGCTTAAATTTAAGTGTGCTTTGTCGCTTATATAAAGTCTGCCCTCTAAGTTGTCAAATTGCGCCATCTCAGTGATGAGCACCTCTGGAGAGACAACGACGCCGTTGCCGATGATATTTATGATATTTTTGTGCAAAATTCCGCTTGGGACAAGGTGGAGCGCGTATCTTACGCCATCGACCCAGATCGTATGACCAGCGTTGTGGCCACCTTGAGAGCGACAAATCATGTCATAGTTTAGTCCTAGCATATCAACTATCTTGCCTTTGCCCTCATCACCCCATTGAACACCAACTACTAAATCAGCCTTTCTCATTCTTACTTCCTTAAATTAATTTTTTCTTCTATTAATGCATCAGTATAAACAGCGAACCCGCTGCTTGAAATCCCGTCTATTTCATAGTTTCCACCACTTGCTAAGATGGTGTTATCTTTTAAAAATCTAAAAAATAAACTATCATAATATCTCATTTTTGAGTAATATAGCGGAACTATTCTTAAATTTTTATATTCTAGTGATTTGGCTACACTTTGTAAATTTCTTAGCGCCTCTTTTAGCTTATCAGGGACTAAACTTACTATCTCATCAAGCTCTCTAGCGTCCTTTAAAAGGGCTAGTTTGCTAAGCCACGGCACGTTTTGGGCTAAGATCTTTTCTAGCCATGAATTTTCAAAAATTTCTATCTCTAAGTTTAAAATTTCGCAAATTATCCTTGGGATTTGCATATTGCTAAGCTGCAAACAAGCGCCGATCTCAAGCTCGCTAAAAAGCTTTGCGACAATATTTATACTCTTTAAAATGTCGTTTTCGCCGATAAGCTCAGCGCCTATTTGATAAATTTCTTGGCTTGGGTAGCGAAAGACTGGTTGGATGTAAAACCATCTCCTTGGCTCATTTGCTTTAAGCCTTCTAAGCACGATCCTAACGGTATCAACCGTGCTATCAGCCCTTAGGCTTATTTCGTGGTTTAGACTGTCGCTAAAGCGAAGAAGGTTTGTCGCATCCACGCTTAGATGTTGATGATACGAAAAAAACGGCGTTACGATCTCGCTAAAACCTTCATCTTCTAAAATTTCACTCGCTTTTTGCTCGATTTTTCTCTTTAGTTTTGCACTTTTTGCAAAGTAAAGTTTGCTTCCGTTTGGGATCTCGTGCTCATAAACATTTACATCACTCAACTCTTATCTCCTTACTAAAACCTAAATTTATATCGCACTCTTTGATGATGGACACGGCTAGATTATAGAGTTCGCCGCTGTCACCACTGCTTGCTAGTTTGCTTAAATTTATGAAAATTTCTTGATTATATTTACCTATATTTTTTATCTCATCTTCTATTTTTTGCTTTAGGCTTTGTGCTAGTTTGTCGTCTTGATTTAAATTTGCTATCACTTCATTTGCAAGCTCTTTTAGCACGACTAAGCCTTTAAAAAGCTCGAAATTTTCACTATTTTTATAGTCTTTTATGTGTAGATTAGGTCTTTCAAATTTAAATGAAGCAGCATCTTTTGCCAAAAGTGCCAATGAGAAAATGTTGCCTTGAAATTTATCAAATCCAAGACCAAGCAAAAACTCAAGCGTTCTTTTATCATCGATATTTTTTATAGTCGCATTTAGTCCAAATTTATCAGCCACAAACCTTATCATATTTATGCTCTCAAGCGCCTCTTTTGAGCTGAAGATATGTTTGCAAAATTTATTATCTATGTTGAAGCGATTTGTTTTTAGCATGCCAAGAGCTTCGATCGAGCTTGAGTATGATGCAAAGTCATCAAGCGAGAAGTATATGCCAAGCTCTTTATACTTTCTAACATAAATTTCTAAAACTTCTAAATTTGTAGCCGTTGCAGCGTCGATAACGTCGATGATAAGCCCAGTTGGATCAAGGCTTTTATCCTCATCAAATATCGCTTTAAATTTATGCCAAAACTCCTGCGTAAAGAGCTTTTTAACGCTTAAATTTACGCGAACCTTTGCGCTTATGCCATTTTCTAGCCACATCTTTCTAGCTAAAAGCGCCTCTTTTATCGTAAATAAAGCGATATTGCTAGATGCGCTACTTGTCCTTATAAGTGGTAAAAAGTCGCTTGGGTAGATGATCTCGCCATCTTTTCTCCATCTAATCAGCGCTTCAAAACTTAAAGTCTCGCCCGTGCTAAAGCTGATCTCTGGCTGAAATTCTAAAAACATCTCGCCAGCGTCAAGCGCTTTTAAAATTTTTGAGCCATCTTCGTATTGGCTCTTAAAATAGACATCTTTTTTCGCATCAAATGTATAGCTTCTGTTTTTGCCACTTATCTTGGCTTGATACATCGCCCAGTCGGCTCTTTGTAGCACATCATCGGCCCCAAGCTCACTATCAGCCAAGGCTATGCCTATGCTAGCGCTTGCTTTTAGTTTTAGCTCATCTATCTTTACTTCATCTGAAGCTAGCCTTAGCATATTTTGCGCTATCTCATAGACTTCACCTAAATTTTCGTAGTTTATAACGCCTACAAACTCATCTCCGCCTATTCTTGCAAAGATATTTTTGCCATTAAACATAGCGCCTATCTTTTCAGAGATAGCTACTAAAAATTTATCGCCTATTTGGTGACCAAAGTTGTCATTTATACCCTTAAAATCATCTATATCAAGGTAGATAACGGCTATTTTTTGTTCATTTTTTTGTATGAGAGAATTTAGCTTGTTGTAGAGTAAAAATCTATTTGGTAGCTTTGTGAGCGGATCGTGATATGCGATAAATTCTAGATATTTCTCATTTTGAGCTTCGTTATTTGCAAGCATTGCGAGCATGATGTAGCCAGTTCTTTTCTCGCTCGCATCGATAAGTGGTAAAATTTCTATGACTTCAAGCTTGCTCTTATTTTTATTATTTTCACTCCAAACCTTACCACTCCATGAGCCACCGCTGTTTATAGTATCTATGATCTGGTGCTTTATATCGCTTAAGCCTTGCTTTATAAAGGTGATATCTTTTAGATATACACTATCTTTTGAGCCAGCACTTTCAAAAAATGTATCATTTGCATCAATGACCTTTAGCTCCTCATCAAGCAAGATGACTTCTTCTTTGCTAAATGAGAAAATTTTTGCAAGCAGGTCTTGACAGACAAAGAAGCTATCTTCTAGGCTAAGGTCTTTTAGTGTGCCTTTTATCAAGCTTACTTCGCCAAATTCATCGTATTCAAGTGCTTTTGCTCTTAGTCTAAAGTGTAGAATTTCTTTATCTATGCTATAAAGTTTGATATCTTTAATGTATGTTTGAGTGTCTCTTATACTCTCAAAAAAGCTATAAAAACTATCAAATTCATCGACAAAGACCGACTTTGCCTGCTCGAAATTTAGAGTGCTTTGCGTGCCAAGAACCTTGCTTAGCTCGTCTGAGATATTAAGCATGTCGCTTCTTTTATCCCAAGTAAAGACATTTGCTTCACTCGCCCAAAGCAGCGCCTTGTTCTCTTTGCTTTGTTTTTCAAATCTCTCTTGAAGCTTTAGCATATCGCTAAGATCGGTAAATGAGTAGATGACCTTTTGCTCGTCTGCATCGATAAATTTAGCCTTTATCTTAAATGGAATTTTCTTGCCATAAGCGTTTGTCATATTTGCTATGAAATTTAGCTCTTCATTTTTAAAGCTTGCTTGCAAAAAGGCTTTTTTGCTTGCTAGCACGGCAGCTTTAAAGCTATCAAAGTCTTCGCTTGCGATGATATCTTCTAAATTTATGAGACTTTGGCTTTGGATATTAAAAATTCTCTCGACATTGTTTGTGCTTTGGATGATCAAAAATGGCTCTTTTGCTGAAGCGATAGCGATAACATTTGGCGATAAAAAGATGTAGCTTTTGATGATATCGTCATTTCTTTGCGTCATCTTTTCTTGAGTGATATCCTTTATAAGTATGAAATTTAGCCTTGTGTTTTCTAGCTCAAAGCTACTTTGGGTTACTAAAACATCGATTATTTCACCGTTTTTACGCCTTAGCTTAGCCTCGTATGATAGATTATTATTGATAGCGTTTTTTCTATCTTCTGTTAAATTCTTAGACTCATCTTCAAGAAGTTCTTTTATATTTAGATCCGCTACGTCATTTTTTTTGTAGCCTAGTTTTTCTAAAAGAGCGTTGCTAATGTCTGTGATGACGCCAGTATAAGCGTCAAAGACCACGATCTTTAAAAAGCTCTTTTCAAAGACATAGCCAAATCTACTCTCGTAGCTTTGTGCTGTCTCGTAAGCTTTATCTCTATCTTCGTAGAGTTTTTTGATGCTGTTATTTAGCATGATAAATTCTTTTACGTCAAAGTCCTCATCAGTTGGCTTGCTTTTATCTGTCGCAAAAAGAGCGATCCTGGTAAATGGAGAGAGAATTTTGTCTTTTATATATGAGTTGTCGCGTAGCCAAAGTATGCTAAATGCTACAAAGCAGAAGAACGAAAGCACGACTAGAACTAGCTGGATAAAGATCTGAAGCTGCCTGCTAGAGCCTGTTATGACAAATAGCTTTTGCTCTTCTAGGTAGCTGATTTTGTAAAAATTCATATCCTTTAGCATAAAAATGATCTTGTCACTTTTAAACTCGCCACCTTGTGAGATGTATTTATTAAAGTCCTCTTTTATAAATTTTTTATAAAACTCATCTCTTGAGAGGTTGCCGTCTTTATCAACCAAAAAGACGTATGCGCCAAAATTTTTGTTATAACTTGTATCGACTCTGTTTTTTAAAAGATTGTGACTTAGTTGAACAAGAATTTTATTGCCATTTTTTAGCCCATAAGCTATGTAGATATCTTTAAAGCGTCTATTTTTATAAAATCTATCAGAGAGCCTAAACTCGCCCTCTTTGATATCTGAAAACCATGCGATATCGTAGTCGTGTAGTTCTAAAGCACTGTCAAATTTACGCTCGTAAAGCAAAGAGTTATCTTTTGCTATCACGTAAAAAGCGGCGTAGAATTTACTTATAATAGTATTTTCATAAAACGGCTCTATGCCGTTTGCAATGAGTCTTGCCTTTGTGGAGATGTTATCTTTTACATCTGAAAATGCGTTGGTGATATTGTTTTTAGTGATTAAATTTAGCGTTGAAATTTCATATTTTATGTCGTTTATGCCAGCAAATATGACAAAGAGTGCAAGAAAGATGAAGGCAAAAAGAAGTAGTGCTATCTTTACATAGAACCTCTTAAAAATCTGCAAAATTGGTTTAGCGCTATTTTTTTGCATTAAATTTAAGCCTCGCTTTTTAAAACTAGCCATGATTTTAACGCAAATTTACTTTTTTTAGCTTATAAAATGCCTTTTTGTTTAAATTTAAATAGACACAGGGCGTTTTGCCCCGTGAGTTAGTAGATCCAAGTAACTACTTCAGATCTTTGTCTGCGGTATTTTTCAGGCTGTGGGTTTAAGCGGTAGCCAAATGGCACTACGATAGCCACTCTTTGCTCGCTCTCATCAAGACCTAAAATTTCATTTAAAGCGTGTCTGTCAAAGCCTTCCATCGGGCAGCTATCTATGCCAAGGCTAGCGGCTGCGTTCATCATATTTGTCGCAGCTATCATGCACTGCTCGTGCGACCACTGAAAGGTTAGCTCGTCGTCATTTTTGAAATTTGATAGTAGAAAAAATTTCTGCCTCGCAGCGATAGCTTCAATATTTTTGTCGGCTCTTCTAGCGATCATTTTATCGATATAGCTACTACCAACTTTTACCTCTTTGATCTTTGCTAAAATGACAACCAAATGCGAGCAAGAGGTGATTTGCACTTGGTTCCACGAAACAGCTTTTATCTTCTCTCTAAGCTCTTTATTTTGCACGACCAAAAAGTCCCACTGCTCAAGGCCAGTCGAGCTTGGGCTTAGTCTGCCAGCCTCTAGTATAAAGTCAAACTCGCCAGCGCTGATCTTTTTGCTCTCATCAAAAATTTTGCAAGCGTGACGAAATTTTAAAATTTCAAGATAGTTCATCATATCTCCTTTGTTAAATTTCTTGACATTATAAAGCGACTAGGTAAATTAAAAGAAATTTAGCCAGGCTTTAGCTGGCCTTAAAATAGGCTAAATTTAGCCTAGAGTTAGTTTAAAAATATATCAAACTCGCCTTTTTGGACCGTTTGTGCGATGATGGCTGAGCGCTCATAACCAACCTCTTTTAGGCGCTTTAGAGCTAGGCTCGCATCGTTCTCGCTAACAGCTAGCAAAAGTCCGCCAGAAGTTTGCGCGTCAAAGAGCACGATATCAGCCTCTTTGCTCACAAAATGCTTTGCAAATTCGCGGTTTTTGTAGCTTCCCTCTGGGATGATGCCCATATCGGCAAACTCTTTCGCGCTTGCGATCACTGGCACATCTTTTTCAAAGACATTAAAGCTGATCTTATCGTTTAACATCTCGCTTAAATGCCCTAAAAATCCAAATCCAGTCACATCGGTTGCCGCATAAACTTTGATGCCACTTAGTGCTTTTAGAGCGTAGAAATTTAGCTGAGCCATGATGCCTGCGACCTCATTTATCTGCTCCATGCTCAGTAGATCAGCCTTGATCGCTGTGCTTAAGATGCCACTGCCAAGAGGCTTTGTAAGGATCAAAACGTTACCAACTTCTGCTGTGTTGTTTGCCCAGAAATTTTTAGGATCTACCTTGCCAGTCGCGCTTAGTCCATAATACATCTGCTGCGTCTCTATCGTGTGTCCGCCAACGATGACGCCGCCACACTCTCTTACTTTATCGGCTCCACCTTGCAAAATTTCACCTAAAATTTCAGGTGCAAGGTTGCAGCTATCAAAGCCCACGATATTTAGAGCGTTTATCACCTCGCCACCCATTGCAAAGACGTCGCTTAGGCTATTTGCAGCAGCGATCTGACCGTAGATAAATGGGTCATTGACTACTGGCGTGATAAAGTCAAGCGTCTGAACTAGTGCAAGATCGTCCGAGAGCTTGAAAACGCTCGCATCTTCGTTTGAGCCGATGCTTGAGAGCAGGTTTGGATGAGATAAATTTAAACTACTAATCGTTTTGTGAAGACCCGACGGGTCAAGCTTAGCAGCTCAACCAGCGGCTTTAACGAACTGCGTAAGCTTTTTGTCGTGATAGATCATAGTTTGATTTGCTCGTGAGTTGAGAGTATGTCGATGATCTCATAAGCGTTTGAAATTTCGCCAACTGCAAGATCGCTCACTAGTTTATAAGCCTCCAAGCAGCTTCCGCAGCTTAAAATTTGAACGCCAGTAGCTTCAAGATCTTTAAGTGGCTTAAAGCTTGGATGTGCGCGGTTTGTGGTCATCTTAACGGCGTTATTTACGCAGATGATTATCTTTGGTTTTTTCTCTACTTGAAGAAGTGCGCCTAGAAATTTTGATAGCAAATTTATGCCAACTTCGCCGCTACCTGCGCGCTCTTCGTTTAGATAGAGCACTTTTTCGTTTTTTGGTGTTATATCGCAGACAAATTCGTCAAAATTTGTAAGCTCAAGTGCGCTTTTGCCCTTGATGGCTAAAATTTTAGTCTCATTGCTGCTGCTTTCTAGGCTAAATTCTATATTTTGATTTTTTAAAAATCTTGAGATATTTTCTTTTGGAGCTAGGGCATTTACGATGATCTCTAGGCTCTCTCCCTCATTTAAACCCTCAAGCGCGTTTTTAGTCATGATGACTGGTTTTGGGCACTCTAAATTTCTGCAATCAATTGTTCTTGTCATTGTTTTTCCTTTGTGATTAGTATTTCAAACCTTGAAACTGATTTTGGATTATAGCTAAAAAATATTAATTTTTTAAAAGGATTTGTGCTGTGAAATTTGCTATAAAAGAGAGTTTGACCCTGCGTAAGTCGCAAGGTCAAGGCTAGTTATTTTAAATTTGTGTAAGATTTTTCGTAGTCAGATACTGGGATTTTGTTTTCCTTAACAAGCTCTTGATACCAGTAGTGGTGAAGTACATAAACCTCTTCTTCTTCTTTGTATCCAGTGACCATTGACCAGATAGCGCCATGTATAGCGATCGCAGCCATATAGATATGAACTAAGAAAAATACCGCACAGACGATGCCAAGGCAGTTGTGGATAACTACGCTATATCTTAAAAGATCGATTTGAGAGATACCAAACCAACTAGCAACTGCTGGCTCTTTAATATCCATGAAATACATGATCGCACCAGTGATGATCATCACGATACCACCAGGGATAGCGATCCAGTACCATGCCTTTTGACCAGCGTTAAATTTGCCAGCTGGGACTGGTTTTTTCTTCTTTGATAGATAACCACCAACTATCATCATCCATCTGATGTCATAAACAGCTGGAAGCATTCTGATAGTCCAAGCAAATAACATAGGAAGCACAGAAATAGCAAATATAATAGTCGCTATATCGTGCAAGTATCTACAGAAACGCACAAATGTGCCACCACCAAGCTCTGCACCCCACATGATGATGATGCCAGTTGGCACTAAGATGATCCAAGAGATCGCAGCTAAGCCGTGAGCTATACGTTCGATCAGTGAAAACGCAAATACTTTTTTGCCATCGTGACTAAAGTGTTTTGGTCCGATGATCAAGAAGTGTAGCACGAACGCGCCGATAACAGCTAAAATGATAGAAAGTGCAGCTATCGCGAAGTAGTCGTTTCCTTGTATAAAAGTAAATATCGGGCCCCAGCCATGCTCATAAGGCTTGATATTTTCTATCCTCTGTGCTGCCCAAATGGTGCTGTCAAATTGATTGACGCCAGTTGGTCCTTCAATGGCCATTGCCGCAACGGACAATGTAAAAAGTAGAGTAAGAATTCTCGTCATTTTATTCCTTTATTTGCTAAAGCTTAAATGATTTAAGCTTTGGTTAAATATGCTAAAATCACACAGCTATGCCGTTTTGTGGCTATTATATCAGAGCTAATCACAAGCAAACCTTAGCAAAAAAGATTACTAAAATTTTTATAAAAAATATTTAAGTTTTGTTAATTTTGATAAACGCTGATATAAATTTTGAGCAGTAAAAATCTCAATTTTTTACCTAAAAACGTGGTTAAATTCAAAGTTTAGAAATGGTGCTAGATAAATTTGAATATTTTTATCAAAAGCTAATGCTTTATAAATTTAGCTTTTTAGCTCAAAATACCTTATTAAATTTATATTTTCTAAAAATTGAATTAAAATATCAAAAGCATTTTAGATCTCTATTAAAAGGCGAAGCAATGGACATTTACGCTATTATCTTTGATGACTACGAGGCGCTTGATCTTATGGGGCCGGTGGAGTTTTTAACTAGAGTTGGTGAGCTAAATTTAAATTTTGTTTCATTTGAAGGCGGAGCAAAAAGAAGCAAGCAAGGCTTTGAAATAAAGACAAAAAAGCTTGCCAAAATGCCAAAAGATGGCGTCTTCCTGCTTCCTGGAGGTCAGGGCACAAGGGCGCTTGTAAATGATAGTGGGTTTATTTTGAGACTTAAAGAGTGTGTTTTGGCATCTAAATTTTGCCTAAGTGTATGCACTGGCTCGGCGCTCATCGCTCGCACTGGAGAGCTTGACGGACTAAAAGCCACATCAAATAAAAGATCGCTTGAGTGGGTAAAAAGTTGCGGCAAGGCGGTAAAATGGCAAGAGCGCGCTAGGTGGGTGAGGGCAGGTAAGTTTTACACAGCTTCAGGCGTGGCTGCTGGCATGGATATGGCGCTTGGTTTTATCAGCGATCATTTTGGCAAGGAGCTAGCCCAAAATATCGCAAACGAGACTGAATACAACTGGCAAAAAAGCTCAAAGATAGATAAATTTGCCAAAATTTATGGGTATTAAATTTAAAGCGGTTTGCGGTTTTTAGTAAATTAAATTTAGTGATGTAGCTTTAAATTTAAAGTAGTTTATAGCTCACAGAACTAGCTAGAAATTCGCCAAATTCGGCGAGTTTAAATTTTAAAATAAAAATATCTTTGCCAAAAATGCCACTAAGATAAATTTGTATAAATTAAATTTAGCCCATCTTTTCATATTAAATACAAATCCAAAAAGTTTTAGAGCTTAAATTTAGGTGGCAGTTCAAATGCATTTTGGCAAAATTTGCAAGGCAGATAAATTTGACCTAAATTTAAAAAGCCAAATTTACCTTCAAAAAGCAAAATTCTAGTTTCTACGCCTATACTCTTCGTAGTCTAGCTCGCGGATCATTTTAACCTTGCCATTTTCTTTTAGAAGCAGAAGATCAGGTAGTTTTATGCCGTTAAATGTCGTATTTTTCACGATCGTGTAGTGAATTTGATCTTCAAAGATGACTCGGTCGCCGATTTTTAGCTCGCTATCAAATTTATACTCCGCATCGCCCGCTTCAAGCCCCACTATATCGCCAGCTAGGCAGGTATTGCCGCCAAATCTATAAGCGAATTTGCCATTTTCGCTCTCGCCCCTAACGGCTGGTCGGTAGGGCATTAGCACAGTATCTGGCATGTGTGCCTCGGCTGAAGTGTCAAGTATGGCGATATCTTTCTCGTTATGCACGATGTCAAGCACGCTACTTATCAAAAAGCCAGTCTGCCAGCCCACAGCCTCGCCAGGCTCCAGATAGACCTCCACGCCGTACTTCTCGCGGAAACGCTTAATTATCTTTATAAGCAGCTCCACGTCGTAATCAGCCCTCGTGATGTGGTGGCCGCCGCCCATATTTATCCACTTCATCTTTGGTATAAACTCGCCAAATTTCTCCTCAAACGCCTCCAGCACGACCTGCAAGCTGCTAGCACTCTCCTCGCAAAGCGCGTGAAAATGAAGCCCTGTGATGCCTTCAAGAAGCTCAGGCTTAAAATTTGCCCTTGTAATGCCAAGTCTGCTAAATTTACCGCATGGGTTGTAGCTATCAGTTGGTGCAAGTGAGACCTCTGGATTGACCCGCAGACCGCAGATGACGCCATTTTGCAAGGCTTTGTCTTTAAACTTTTGCCACTGCGCAAAAGAGTTAAATGTGATGTGTTTTGAAATTTTTAAAATTTCATCAAAATCCTCATCTTTAAAGGCTGGACTATACGTGTGGATCTCGCCTTTTACGTATTCGCTGGCAAATTTAGCCTCGTGAAGCCCACTGCAAGTCGCTCCATCAAGATATGAGCCCACCATATCCATCACTCCGCTAAATGCAAAACCCTTAAGAGCTACTAAAATTTTAGCTCCACTTTGCTCTTTTACATACTTTAAAAGCTCCAAATTTTTACGTACTTTGGCCTCTTCGCAGACGTAGGCTGGGGTTTTTATGCTTTTTAAAATTTCGTTCATTTTCTTTCTCTTTTGTAAATTTTCAAATAAGTATATCTAAATTTATTTTTAAGTAAAATCAGCAAAAATTTCAAAGGATAAAATGTGGTAGAGATCGAATTTCTTGGGCCTATCGGGCTTGAGAGTATAAAAGTAGAAGCAAAAAATTTAGGCGAGGTAAAAGCGGCTTTAAGCGAGAAAGAGGAGCTTAAAAAGTGGCTAAATATCTGCGCTGTGGCTGTAAATGACGAGATCGTGAGCGATATAAATTTCGCTCTTAAATCAGGCGATAAAATTTCTATCTTGCCACCAGTTTGTGGAGGCTAAAATGCAAATTTATAATGGAAGCTTGGACGTTCAAAGCATCACAAACGAGTGGTATGATAGGTTTAAGGATAAAAACTGCGGTGCGCTCATCACTTTTGTGGGCATAGTGCGCGAAGAGGGCGGGATTTCGGCGCTTAGCTTTGATATCTATGAGCCGATCCTTAAAAAATGGCTAGATGCTTGGCAGGAGCGAGCCAAAAAAGAAAATGCCTACGTGCTCTTTGCTCACTCAAAAGGCGATGTGCCGGTTCATACGAGCTCTTATGTAGCAGGTGTAGTTAGTCCTCAAAGAAAGGTCGCGCTAAGGCTTATAAACGAGTTTGTTGAGGACTTTAAGGCAAATGCGCCGATCTGGAAATACGATGTGATAAGTGGCGAGAGAATTTACGCCAAAGAACGCAGCCAAGCGATAAATGGCGCCGGACTTTTGGCATAAAAAGGGCAAAAATGATAACCAAAGAGAGTAAAAAAGATGTTTACTGGGCGCTAGCCTTTGGGCTTGGGCTCTTTGTCTTTAGCGTCGCTAGCTACTTTTATCTTGATCTTGGCACGCCGTCTCTTTTTGGCATCATCGTTGGCGCTATTTCGGCCTTTTTTTGCGTGAGAAAAATTTTGCAAAATAACTTTTTTGAGATAGATGATGATGGATTTGTCATCACAAAAGGCTCAAAAAATATCAAATTTTTCTTCAAAGATATCGATGAGATCGCCATTAAAAGCTTTGGCGATAAGAAAAAAGTCGATGCGCTAAGTGTTAAATTTAGAAAAAATCGCCTAGATAGAGATGCATGTTTTGGACTAGTTCAGGCACTTGGCGATGACATGATCGTTATTTTTGATAGATACGAGCTCTCGCAATTTACACTCTCAAAAGAGCTTCGAGATAGGCTCGCTAAATTTAAAGATAGGGCTTAGTTAGGCAAAAAATTAATTATTTTTTTACCCTTTGCCTAATTATTTATAATTTAAATTTTTATATAATAATTATCAAAATATATAGCAAAATTTTACATTATTTTTGCCTACTGATTAATTCTGTATTCAATAAATTTTTATAAAAATATATGATGACTTATATCAATATCTTATAAGAGATTTTTATTTATAATTTCGATAAGAAAAATCATAATTGTATTTTAAAAGGAGTTTTTTATGAGGCAAGTTTTAAGCTTAATAGTTTTTTCGTCACTGCTTTTAGCAAATGAAGTAAATTTAGACACTATAAAGCCTGTTAAAGAATTTGCGCCACCGCCGATCATCACACCAAATGTTGCACAAAGTGCCTTTGTGGAAAATCAATTTGACCGCACTCAAAGAAGCGAATATCCATTTGTGACAAATTTACTTGATAGCTCAGCTGATATGTTTCATATCTCAGCTGGAATGTATGGCAAAAGCTTTTACAACTCATCGCTTTTTAAATATCGTGGTACAAATTTTTATACCATTTTAAACGCAAATTTCACCAAGGCAAATAGCTATAAAGACGGAAGTGGCAAAAAATGGGACTATGGCTACAACAGGCAGGGCCAAAGCGCTATTTTAGGTTTCGTGCCAAATGAGCTTAGCGAGCTTAGACTTACGTTTTTAAGGGATAATATCGATAAAGATAAGCAGCCAGAACACGCAATGGACGCCTTTAAAACAACTAGAAAAGTCGGCAAGCTAAATATCAGGCTGGGCGAAGAAGATCTTTCAAATACGCTAAATTTTGAATTTATCCTAAAAAAGGTTGAGCGAAAAGCTGATAACTTTCATCTAAGAAATTCTACTCCAAATGTAAAAGTTGAGATAAAAAGAGATGTGCTTGAGACAAATTTAAAATATGATGTTGATTTCACAAGCTTTCATAATCAAATAGGCGCTGGCTTTGAAAAAGATAAACATGGTGGCAAAAGATACATAAAGCAAGGCAGTAACTGGGTATTTAACGGATACAGATTTGCTGATGTTAGAAGTGATAAATTTATGCTTTTTGACACACTTGCTTATAAATTTAATGAAGCAAACGAAGCTTCTCTTGCCTTAAAATATGAAGAGCAAAGAAGTAAGCTTAATGGGCTTGATACTAAATATTTCGCACCAAATCCAGCCATTAGCACCACTCGCGGGCTACTTCGTCAAATTTACGGTGAAGACGTAAGTGATAAGATCAAAAAAGACGCTTTTAGTGCAAGCTTAAAATATAAATTTACACCAAACGATAAGGATAGCTACTTTGCAAAACTTGAGAGTTTATCTCGCTTTCCAAGTAATATGGAGCGTTTTAACGCACTTTATGGACAAAATGACTCTGGCTGGATATCAAATCCAAATTTAGAGCCAGAAAGGCACAATAGAGCAGTTGTTGGCTTTAAATTTGGCAGCCAGTTTTATAAAGAATACCTAAACTCTTTGCAAAACAAAGATGCTTTTAGCTTTAGCGGGCATTTCATCGCTGATAGCGTAAAAAATTTGATCATTTTTGATAGACGCCACTCAAAAGCCGCCATGCCACTAAACAAAAATGCTGTCATCTCAAGAAACGTTGATGCAACGCTTTATAGTGTAAATTTCAATACAGAATATAGCTTTGCAAGGCACTTTGGATTAAAAAGCTCACTTTACTACAACTACGGACAAAACAAAACCGATGGCAGGCCACTTTATCAAATAAGGCCTTTTGAGGCAAATTTTGCATTTGACTACAAAGACTATGCAAGCTTTGGTAGCTACAACCTTGGCACTGCACTAAGACTTGTTTCAAAGCAAACTAGGGGCGATTTTAGCAAGCAAACTGGTCTAGGTATCGACAAAAAAGAGGCCGCAAAGGGGTTTGGCTTGCTCGATCTTTATGGTGGCGTAGAGTTTAAAAACAAAGTTGGCATAAGATTTGGCGTAGCAAATTTATTTGACAAAGATTATGCGGAATTTATTAGCGGTGATCACGTAGCAGCACTTGATCCAGTAGTCGTTCATGCCCCTGGCAGAACATTTTTTATTAGCTTTCACAGCAGTTTTTAAAGGAGAAAAAGATGTTAGATAGAAGAAAATTTTTAGGACTTAGCACAGCTTTAGGCGTTAGCGCGTTTGCACCAAATTTATTTGCAAAAGAGAGCTTTAATATGTGGGGCGCACCAGCGATCCCAAGTGTCATAATGGCAGTTGCTGCACTGCAAGGGGAGTTAAATAAAACTTATGATGTAAGCTTAAATATCTGGAAAACACCAGATCAGCTTCGTGCAGGCGTAGCTAGTGGGGATATTAAAGTCACGATGTCACCATCAAATGTCGCTGCAAATTTAAGAAACCAAGGGCTTGATTTTGCTATGTTAAATTTACTGACCCTTGGCGTAATGAACGCTATGGTCAAGGACGAAAAGATCAAAAATTTAGAAGATTTTGTGGGAAAAAAACTAATCATGCCATTTCGTGGCGACATGCCTGATCTTGTCCTAAGGGCACTTTGCAAGAAGCGAGGCATAGACGCTAGCAAAATAGATATCACCTATACAGCAACACCTCCTGAAGCTCTACTTTTATTTTTACAAAAAGATTTTGACATTTTATTAGTCCCACAACCTCTTGGCGAAGCGACTATTTTGCGTGGTAAAAAAGCAGGCGTTAGCGTACATTACTCAGTTGATTTTCCAAAAATTTGGGGCGAGAGCTTTAATACAAAACCGATAGTCCCAATGGCTGGCATTATCGTAGAAAGAGGCTTTTATGAGAAGAGCTTAAATCTATTTGATACGCTCCATAGCGACCTTAAAAATGCTCTTTCTTGGATACTTGAGAACAAGCAAAGTGCGGCAAAGATTGGCTCGAGCTACTTACCAGCTCCAGAAGTGGCACTTGCAAATGCCTTTGATAAGGCAAATTTAACAGTGACAAAAGCAAATGAACTACAAAATGAAATCATGGCATTTTTTGAAGAAATTTATCAGTTCAATCCAAAATTTCTAGGCGGCAAGATGCCAGATAAAGGTCTATTTTTATGATACTAATCGACGGTGTCAAAAAAGATCGCTCAGCCTTTTTAAAAATGATTGACTATTTTTGGGGCGGATTTAGCGGATTTGCCGTAGTTTTTTTGATCTTAGCTATTTGGCAAGTGGGAAGCGAGTTTAGCTCCCCACTCCTGCTCCCTTCGCCAAAAGATGTATTTTTTAAAGTCTGTGAAATTTTAAAAGATTACAAAAATAGCGAGATAAATATAACGCTTTGTAGATCACTAGTTGGGGTTAGCACGGCAACATTTTTTGGTATATTTTTAGGGCTAATAGCAGGTAGCTTTAAAAGCTTTGCGGCCTTTTTAAAGCCTGTTATTACCTTGCTTTTATCGATGCCACCAATTATTTGGATAGTGCTTGCTATTTTTTGGTTTGGATTTGGAAATTTTAGCACCATTTTTACTATCTTTATAACCGTTTTACCGCTTACTTTTGCAAGCTCGGCAGTTGCTATGAGTAGTGTAGATGAGGAGCTAAAAGAGATGTTTGATGCCTATCATTTAGGCTTTTTAAAAAAGATAAAACACCTCTATATCCCACATCTTACGAGCTATATCATAAGCTCTGTTAGCGTAGCTGTTGCAATGGGTGTAAAAATAGTCATAATGGCCGAACTACTAGGTGCAAATAACGGCATGGGAGCAAAGATAGCAAATGCAAGGGCAATGCTTGAAACAACTGAAGTGATGGCGTATGTTCTTTTAAGCATCACTCTTATCATGCTTTTTGAGTACCTCATCATCGAGCCTTTAAAAATAGCTCTGATGCCTTGGAGAAGATGATGCTTGAGCTTAAAAATGTAGAGTATGAAATTTTAAGAGATAAGGTTGTAAGAAATTTTAATTTAAAGGTAGAAAAAGGCGAAGTGGTGACGCTTTTTGGACCATCAGGTTGTGGGAAAACTACCATTTTGCACCTTATTAGCGGACTAAATGAGCCTAGAAAAGGGGAAATTTTTAATAAATTTAAAAAAATGACATATTTTTTTCAAGAAAATCGTCTGCTTACGTGGAAAAATGCTCTTGAAAATGTGCTTTTGGTTATGGATAAAGCTGATCAAAACAGCGTTTTAAAGCTTTTTTCTAAAGTCGGTCTTAGTCAAAAAGACGCGCTGAAATACCCAAATGAACTAAGTGGTGGCATGAGGCAAAGGGTTGCTTTTGTAAGAGCAGTTGTGACAAAACCTGATCTGCTTTTAATGGATGAGCCATTTTCGGGGCTTGATTATGATATGAAAGAAATTTTGATCGATATCGTTAGCCAAAGGGTGAGCGAGGGCATGAGCATAATATTAGTCACACACGACAGAATGGAGGCCGTAAAGATGTCAAATAGAATTTATTTTCTCGCAAATAAAGGTGCGATCATACAAAAAGAGCTTGTTTTAGACGAGGCTTTTAAAGACCGTGATTTTACATTTATCAGCAAAACAATAGATGAAAATTTTAAAGGGCAAATTTATTATGATTAACAACTTTTTTACCTATCCTATGAGAATATTTTTTCTTACCAGTGCCGCCTGTGCTGTGCTGGGGGCTGCTATATTTTTTACACCAACTGATTTTGTGAGTTTGCATAAATTTATATTTTTACACCTTTTTTTGGCACTTGCTTATGCTGGTTTTTTACTCACTGGACTAACCGACTGGACAAATTTCAGCTCCTCACTAAAAGCCCACGCTTACATTTTATTTTCACTCTTTGCAACTAGCTTTATAGCAGCACTTTTTAGCTTATTTTTAGCACATTTTTTTATTACGCTTTTTTGGGCATATCTAGTGATGCTTTGTCTTTATATGATCTGGCGAGATAAAAACCTTGATCAATTTGGCGTACTTGGCTTTTTGTTTGGTATTTTAGGCTTTGAAATTTATTATCTAATAAGTGGCAACGAAAAATTTTTAAATTTGCAAATTTATCTTCATATCATCGCTATCTTGCTTATTTCATATCGCGTTAGCGTTGTACTTGGCAAAGAAGCGCTAAAGCGAGAAAAAGATATGGATGAGGCTATTTTTGTGCCAAATTTTATCTATAAAAATATTGCTATTTGCATGACTTGTGCGTTTTTACTTTTTAATATATTTTTTGAAAAGAGTATCGGCACCTACTATGTAGCCATTGCTTGCGGATGTGCGGTGCTTGCAAAGCTTAAAGAGTGGCACTATAAGCAACTTTTGAGGCATAATTTTGTGATTTACTATTACTTTATGCAGATATTTTTAGCGGTTGGATTTTTAGGCATCGGAGCAAGTGGGCTTTTAAGTCTAGGGCTTGAAGTAAATTTTATGCACTTAATAGCCGTAAATGCCGTTATTTTTAGTGTTATGCTTATTTTTAATATCGCGGGACTTCGTCACAGCGGACAAGAGCTTGAGTTTTTACGCCTTAGCAAAATTGCATTTATTTTAGTCATTTTAGCTGGCGTTAGTAGAGGCATTTTGGCTTATTTTTGGAGTGGATTTTATATTCATTTACCAGCCACTTTGATAGCACTTGCTTTTATCTTTTGGCTCATAAATTTTTATGCAATTTTTAGAGATAATGAATTCTCTGAGGACCCTGAATGATATTAATTCGTATAACTTTCAAGTTTTTCGTGGTCGATGATGAGAAATTCGTGCGGTGTGATCTTTCTGATGATGTCGTCTTTGATAAGCTCATTAAAGGCTGTTGAGGCGCTTTGGCGTTTAAGGCCAACAAAGCTTGATAGCACCTTTAGAGAAAATGGTAAAAATACGTATCGGTAGCCGTTTTGTTTTAGGTCTTGTTCATTTGCAAGCTCGATTAAGAAATTTGCAATCCTGCCCTTTGCGTCCTCAAAAAGTATCGACTTTGTGATCTGGCGCTGCACGATGATGGTGTTTAGCGTGGTTGTTAGGATCTCGCTTGCGGCTTTTGGATTATGTAAAATTTCACCTATCTCGTCTAGTCTAATGACGTAAATTTGGGCATCTTCAAGTACTTCAAAGGCGCAGTTGTCATCGAGTATGGCGATGTTGTTTTTTTCTAAATGATAAAGTATAAATTCCTCGCCATCTTCAAAAAATGAGAGCTTTGCTGAGCCGGTTTTTAAGATGATGATCTCGATATCTTCGGTGTAGATCGTGCTTGTTTTTGGCAGCTCTTTAAACTCAAATTTCTCCAGCTCATCTTGTGTTAAGATATCTAAAATATGTGTTTGTAAAAGCCCTAAGCGTGATTTTTTCATCTTTCTCCCAAAAAAGTGTAAGGGCAGATTTTACTTTATAAAGCATTTAAATAAGTTGAAATTTCTCTTTTTTGGTGTTACTTTTTTTCAAATTTTTTTAAAAATAGTGATAAATTCGGGGGTTTTGGCTGCATAAATTGCAACCAAATTTAAAAGCCATGAAGCTCTTTTAGCTTCTCATCTATCGGTTTTTTGTGTCCGTCTTTTGTCACACTAACATAGGTTGCGATGGCGCTTGTGACGTGTATAGTCTCTCTAAAACCGCCATCATTTAGTCTAAGTGCAGTCACTTCTATCTGCGTTGTTATCGATGTTTTGCCAACTGCGATAATCTTTGCGTAGCAGCTTAGCACGTCGCCAACAAAGACTGGTTGCTTAAATATGATCTCTTTCATTGAAATTGTCACAACTCGCTCAGGCGAAATTTCTCTTGCCGCCTGAGCACCTGCAAGGTCTATCTGACTCATTATCCAGCCGCCAAAGATATTGCCAGCTGAGTTTGTATCTTTTGGTAGCATCACTTGCTTGATGCGCGGCTCGCCAAAGTCCTTTAAAATGTCCATTTTTTGCCTTTTAGATTTTAAATTTTTGGTAAATTGTAGCAAATTTTAATGGCTTTATGCTAAAATCCTGCAACTTTAAGGGATGAAAAGATGAATGATTTTAAAAGACTAAACGAACTTACAAAAGAGCAAAAATCCAAGCTAAACGCGATTTATAAAAATTTAGATGACAAGATCATAACTGATGCTCTGAAGATTTGTGCCCTTGATGGCACGCCGAGCCAAAAACTAGCTCTTGCTAGAAGGATAGTTGATCTTAAAGTTGATCCACTTCAAAATGAGCTAAAAAAGCTAAATTTAGGCGAGGACGAGCAAAAACGTGTGCTAAATTTGATCTATGGCTATGTTAGAAATTTATATGAAGATCTCCACTTAAAGCTTATAAAAAAGGCACGTGATGAGCAAATTTTAGACCAGTTTTATCAAGCTTTTGTTGAGGCTATGCACGAGCTTGGGCTTAGTCTAAATGCGTGGCAAATTTCATGGCAAGATAAGATAATAGACACCACAAATAAAGAGTTTGAAGCTAAATTTAAAGATTTAAGCCAGGCAAATGAGTTTATCACTAAAAACGCTTTGTTTCAGTGTGATAGTAATGGCGTAAGAGCCGATAGAACTTACGGCGCAGTTTGCAAAGAGGGCGAGAAATTTAGCTTTTTGCCTTACGCGCTTGCTTTTAAAGATGAGGTTGGAGAACTTAAAAAAGTCTTTACTAAAAACCTTGAAAATTTAAGAAATTTAGCTCAAAATGACGAGCAAAAATCCTACGTAAAATACCTTGAAAAGCTGCAAAACGCCTTTTGCGAAGAGGACAATGCAAAGGTGATAAACGCCTGGCAAGAGGCTGAGATAGCGTGGATGGAGGTAAAAGGAGCGCTTCAGCCAGGTCATCCGCTGGAGTACTACGAGGATGCCTACACGCACGCAGTTGCGCTTGAGTGGGACATAAGGCTGGTGGATAGCGAGGGCATTGATGAGCTTAAATTTAAAGAAAAAGTGACAAAAACTTACGAAAGTGTTTGTGAAAAGATCAAATTTGATAACGCCGTGACAAACAAGGCAGTTAGTGAAAATATCGCTAGAACGCAGCTTTATATAAGCGTGCCGATGATCTATTACGGCGCGGAGCTAAACGGACTTTTTAGCGCTCAGGTCGTGCCAAATGACGAGAGTGTGAGCGCAAAATGTGGCAAGAAAATTTTTGCCTTTGTAAATTACGTCTATGAGGGCGCAAAGGCAAAGCCTTTTATGAAGCTTGGGGCTGAAATTTTTAGCAAGGAATTTTTGGATTTTGGTAGGGAAATTTTATTTTTAAAACCAAAAATTTGGAAAAAAGTATATGTAATTTCAACGATCGGTCATGAGTTTGGGCACATCCTCTTTATCGGACTTGATACTGAGATGAGCATGAATAAAAGTGGCGTCTTTAAATTTATAGAAGAGTACAAGGCGACGACTGGCGGGCTAGTAAATTTCTTCTTGCACGAAGAGGCGGAGTATAAAATGGCCGTCTTTCATGAGTTAATAGCTCGCGCAGTTGGGCTTATCGCGTGGCGAAAGGTCGATGAGGTGAGGGCTTATTACTGCGAGGGGCTCATACATCTTAGCCTGCTTTTTAGGGCTGGAGTGCTTAAATTTGACGGCAAACTAAGCGTGGATATGAGCGAGCAAGCCTACGCTAAATTTAAAGAAATTTGCTTGCAAAACTACTTCGAGCTAGCGCAAACATACGCTAAAAAGGATGATGCGAGCACGTTTTTGGAGAAATTTTGCCAAAAAGATGAGCTAAGCTATCTGCCAAAAGATGAAGAGTGCAAGAAATTTGTTGAGCATTTTTACGCTAGGTACGAGGCTATCGGCAACGACGTCGATGATAGCGGCGAGTGGCAAAGGTGGCAAAAACTAGCCCAGGAAGCGGAGAAGAGCCGTGCTTGATAGAGTGACAAATTTTCACAACGGCTCTTTTTTATTTATATTTGCCCTGATTATTGCTTATTTTTCTGCTATTTATCTGGGAGATCAGCTTTATCTGACAGCCATATCAGTCGGTACCGATGTAGTGATCGCCATATTTTTGTTCTTTTTATTAAAAAGTAGTAGAAATTTAAACTCATACTGGACCTATATATTTTTAGCTATCGCAAGCTGGGCGTTAGCAGATATCCTTTTATTGCTTTATGATAGATCGCTTCTCATGCACGGAAATATCTCTCGTACGGAGCTTATGCAAATTTTATATTTGATCCCATTTTTTATGTTTATCGTCTCTTTTGTCGCCTTTTTTACAAGGATTTTAAAAAGAGTGATATGGCAACAAGTCGCGGTAGATGCGCTTGCTTTGATGCTTATAACGGTTAGTTTTTTTTGGTTTGTAGTTTTTGATAAAAGTTTAGCGGTAGCACTTAATCAAGAATTTGTGACTAGCCTTTCATATATCATAATGGATATTTTTATCTTTTGCTTTGTCTTTGTTGTCGCATTTTCACTAAATTTCGTATCAAAAAAACCAATTTTTAGCTATAAAAGAGTGAGCCTACTTTTATATCTGTTAGCCTTGCTTATCATTTGCATTTGCGATGCATACTACTCGTCAAAGGCCTTTTTGGCATACGGTGGTACAAATGTTCATTATGAGTTTTTCTTTAAAGTTGCATTTTTTATTATATTTGTAGCTTGCTTGCATTTAAAGGAAAACGAGGCAAATATCAAGATAAGAAGCTACAGAAAAGACTATATAAGGGCGCTTATATATAAATTTATCACCCTGCTTATCGTATCTTTACTCTTTTTAGGAGCTGCTAATACAGATAAAATTTACTCAGTTTGGATAGTTTTTCTGCTTATGGTTTTGCTAGCCTATGCAGCGCTAATTTATAGTATCTCAAGTACAGTTGCTATGAGGGATTTAGCTAGATCTGAAAGGCATATCATCGCTCAACTTGACGAAGAGATCCAAGATAGCTTAAAAGAGCTTGAAGAGAAAAACGAGCGCTTAAGGCAGCTTAGCGAATTTGACTCACTCACTGGGCTTTTAAATAGACAGTCATTTTTAAGCAAACTATCAGAGATGATAAAGACCAAAGCGCTTGGCGAAAAGATAGATATTTATTGTATCGACATCAACCACTTTAAGGCTATAAATGACTCATACGGCCACTACGTGGGTGATGAGGTGCTTTTGAAATTTTCTAAAAATATAAAAGCGATCTTGCCAGAGGGCGCTATCGTCTCAAGGTTTGGCGGCGATGACTTTATGATAGTTTTAAAGCAAAAAAATGAGGGGCATTATAGAGAATTTTTATACTATCTGCTAAACATCATAGCCGAGCAAATCTCAGTTGGCGATTATAAGATAGCTCTTGGAGCAAAGGTTGGCGTTAGCTCAACGCAAACAAGTGAAATTTTAGCTGATGATCTTATCATGCAAGCTGGAGCGGCACTTGATGCGGCAAAAAGAGATGTTAATACAAAATATGTCTTTTACGATGATATAAAAGAGATCATTCAGGAGAAAAACTACATAGAAATTTTGCTAAATTCTATGAATTTTGATGAGGAATTTAGCCTAAATTTCCAGCCGCAGTATCTGCTAAATGGTAAAAAGATAATAGGTGCTGAGGCTCTTATAAGGTGGAACTCTCCGGTAAAAGGCTTTGTAAGTCCGGCCAAATTTATCCCAGTAGCCGAGCAAAGCTCAATTATAAATACAATAGGAATATGGGTGGCAAAAGAGGCCATAAGGCAGATGAGCTACTGGAACAAAAAGTATGGTATCAGCCTAAAAGTTGGCATCAATATCTCGCCAAAACAGGTTGATAATGTAAATTTTGCATCGGACATCTTTGGCTATGTTGAAGAATTTGGCATGGATCCAAAGTGCGTTGATATCGAGCTTACAGAGGCAAGTCTCGTCAATGCCGAAGAGATAATGCAAACAGTCTTAAAGAAATTTTCAGATAAGGGCATGAGCATCTCCATTGATGACTTTGGCACTGGCTTTTCATCGATGAACTACATCAAAAAGTATCCGCTAGATAGGCTAAAGATCGCAAAAGAACTAGTTGATAACATCGCTATAAACGAGATCGATAGAGACGTTGTAAAAAGCGTTATAACTCTAGCTAAAAATATCGAGCTAAAGACGATCGCTGAGGGCGTCGAGGACGAGACTCAGCTTGAAATTTTAAGAGAGCTAGGCTGCGATGAGATACAAGGTTATTTCTGGGGTAAGCCGATGAACGCTAAAGACTTTGAAGAGCTCATAAGAAGCACGCTTGATCACATCTAAGCTTGTAAATTTACAAGCTTAGCCAATAACGCTTTTGTAGTCTAAATTTTCAAAAAGCAGTAGCTCTTTTTTGCTCTCTTTTATAAGTGCTTTTACTAGCTCTGAGGTTTCTTTATTTTTTGGCAAGACAAGATGAATTTTTTCATTTATAAAGATGATAAAGATATTTTTAAGCTCGTAAATTTCACTTACATCTTTTATGTTAAAAATTTCATTTTCTTTTGGCTCATTTTCATAAAATGCCAAATTTTTCTCATTTACTTCAAAGATCATCTCTTTTTTAAAGTCTGAAATTTCTAAGCTTTTCAGCGCCGCTCTTCGTCTATTTTTTAAAAAAATTGGATAAAAAATGATCCAAAAGATAGCAAAAATGGTGCCAATAATAGTAAAAATTTTGGTTTTTAAGAGCATATCAGCGATAAATCCAGCTATAATGGCCTCCGTAAAAATCATAAAAACATTTATAAAATACTGTTTTCTAGCCTTTTTTGAAAAAAATAGATTAAATGCTTGGTAGTCTATTAAATTTTCTCCAGATAAGACGATATTACATTTCATGATTAACCTTAAAGAAAAATTTGCAAAATTATAACTAAAAATAAGGTTTGAAACAGAATAAACAATGGAGAGAAACATTTTTTTTACGTCAAATTCGTCACTTATCCTAAGACAAAAACAAATTTTCTATGCCGTTATAGCTCTTTTTATATTTTCTCAGTTTGCCGGCATTTTAAACTATAAAAATTTTGAAAATTTGTTGATATTTTTGGGTTTTGGTCTTGTAGTTTTTGGTATCTACATCTCTATGAATAGATCAAAGCTTAAAGCTATGCACTGGCTTGCTGCATGCTTTGGGGTCTTTCTTTGGACTATTATTGATGCCATTAGAAGTGTCAATGAAGACTTTCTTTTAAGAAGCAAAGAGCAAATTTCTTATCTTGATTTTTTCGATCTGCTCCCTATGTTTTTACTATTGGCCGCTGTTGGTATATTTTTTGTGGTCAAATTTATAGCTAGCGATAAAAAGATCCTAGTTCTAGCCGATAGCTTTAACGTTCTTTTGCTAGTTTTCACGCTTGCTTATTGTATTGTTGGAGATATGGGTGATTTTGATATATTGATCCATCCCAAAAGCCCTAGTGAGCTTGCTGCTAGCATTGCTATTTTTGTAAATTTATCTATTTTATTCATCGCTCTTAGTGAAATTTTTAATAGCAACCATCTTTATATTAGACATAGTGGCTTTTTCTTGATAATCGCAAGTGCGATTTTTACGCTATTAAATTTATATGTTTTTTATAATGAGCTTATAAACAAAGGGCATGATTTTACTCTGCACTCTATCTACCTTGTGCCATTTTTCCTCTTGATGCTCGGAGCATTTTACTTAAGGGGTGATAACAAGCGTATAAGCGCAGCAGATGTTGGCATAAAAACAACATCTAAGCTCGTGCCTATTATCTCAGCTGCACTAATACTAATAAAAACTGACCTATCATCTTATGTTGATCTGCTTATAATTTTTGTTGTTGTAGCTGGAGCGGTTATTAGCTATTTTATGAAAGTGCTTGATCAAAGCGAAGAGATATATAACGCAGAGCAAAATTTACATGATGCTAAAAACAAAGAGAAGCACCTAAAGACAAACGAACTTGAGATGATAAATTTAAGTTTAGAGGGTGTATCTGAAAAAGACTATCTAACCTCTCTTGGCAACAGAGACTCTTTGCTAAATGAGCTAAAAGGTATGTGTAGTGTTTTGGGTGAGAAGCAAGAGATCGCAGTTTATTATATAAATATAAGTCGCTTTAAAAATATAAATACATCTTATGGACATGAGGTTGGCGATAAAATTTTAAAAGCGATAGCAAAGCGCATACGTGAAGCGTGCAACAGGCAAGAGGTCACCGCAAGGATCGGCGCTGATGAGTTCATCGTGCTTTCAAAAATGGAAGAAAATAGCCACACTAAACGCATGAAACTTGGTATGGAGCTAAGAGATACGATAGAAAAACCTTTGCAAATAGATAAGTATCACTTTGCTATCAAGAGTGTCGTTGGTATCCACGTTGTCACAAGAGATAACATCAGCGATCCTAGAAATATCATCAAAAAAGCTGATATGGCGATGTACTACGCTAAGCAAAATCCAGCCAAAAACCCGATGGTTTATAATAATGAGATAGATAGCGAAATACAACAAAGCTCAAACATAGAGATAGCTCTTAAAAAAGCAAATTTACAAGAGGATTTTGAGGTATATTTTCAGCCGATTTATGACATTAAAAATTTAAAGATCATCTGCGTAGAAGCGCTACTTAGATGGCAGTCAAAAGAGTATGGACAAAAAGAAGCTGGCGAGTTTATGGATATAGCTAGCTTAAATAGCGACATCTTAAACGACATCTGCACGCTTTCTGTCTCAAAAACAGTAGAACAAGCCGTAAGATGGCAAAACAAAAAGCTAAAAGTGCCAAAAATAAGCATAAACGTAGCGCAAATTCAAAGCACATCTGAAAAATTTGTAAATGAATTTATGCTAACTTTAAACTCGCACCACCTAAATCCAAAGCAGTTTGAGCTTGAATTTAGCGAAGATATATGGAAAAACGACCAAGAGACGCTTGATAAAATTTTCTCACTTTTAGAGAAAAATAGCATAGATGTTTGTATAGATGACTTTGGATCTGGATATACGTCATTTGTCTATATCAGAAAGTATAAGATCGACCGTATAAAGATAGCAAATGACTTTGTCGCTCAGTCAGTGATCAACAAAAAAGATATGCAAGTAGTCGCTGCTATCATAAATATAGCAAAATCAATGAAGCTAAAAGTGACAGCAAAAGGCGTGGAAAGCCACGAGATAAAAGAGCTTTTAAAAGAGCTTAATTGTAATGAAATGCAAGGATATTTCTTATCTCGTCCGATGAGTGCGGAGGAGTTTGAGAATTCTTTAAGGCAGAATTCTCATATGGTGGCTGATATTTAAATTTCAGCCTTTATCTCTTCGTTTGATTTTACGACCATGCCTGAGCCATGTATCACGCTTGGGATACAGCTTGTGCAGATATCGACCTCTTCACCGTTTTTGTGAGCGTGGATGAAAACTGCATTTTTATCATCGCTGCTTTTTAGTCCGCAAACGTTGCAAACTACTAGATCTTTCTCTCTCATCTTTTCTCCTTTGAAATTTTGGGTGATTTTACATCTTGTAAGCTTGCATTAAGATGATTTGGGTCAAGCTTGTCGCTTGAGCATTAATTGTTTTTTGTTATAATCATTTAAAATTTAAAAGGTTTAAAAATGGATGAAAGAACTATTGTTTTAGAGATGTTAAAGATGCAACAAAGCCTAAATGACGAGACAAATGGGCTTGGTTGGGAAAATGGCTATACAAATAAAAATAAACTCATAAGCTGGAGGCGTTGCATATATATGGAGTGCGCCGAGCTTATCGACAGCTTTGCGTGGAAGCACTGGAAGAGTATAGATGCTAAGACTGATGAGCAAAATTTACGCATCGAGGTTGTCGATATCTGGCACTTTATAATGAGCCTAGCACTACAAATTTATAAGGCAAAACAGCTTGGCGATGTTGAGACTTTGGCTGATGATATCTGCCAGTCAAGCGGCTTTAGCGACTATTGCAAAGAGCCATTAAAGGTCGAAGATGAGAGCATTTATGAGATCATGAACGACGTTGAGATGCTTATACATGAGTGCAGCGGCTTTGACTATGACATCTTTGATATCTTTAAAATTTATTTCTCAATGTCTTTAAAATGTGGCGTAAATTTATACTCGCTTTATGAGTGCTACATCGCTAAAAACGTGTTAAATCGCTTCCGCCAAAATAACGGCTACAAAGAGGGAAGCTATAAGAAAATTTGGAACGGACGTGAAGATAACGAAGTGATGAGCGAAATTTTATCAAATGGCGTTAGTAAGATAGATGAAATTTACGCCGCACTTGAGCGTGAGTACAAAAAGGTAAAATGATAAATCTTCTGCGTCTTGGCTTTAAAGACTTTTTTACAGCCAAATTTATAACACTATCGATCTTGCCGCTTTGTCTTAGCATACTTTGCCTAGCTTGGCTAAGCATCTGGGGAGGTGGCGAGATATTTGACTTTTTAAGCGATGGCGCTAAAAACGAAAATTTCGCCTTTTTGGAGACAAACTCGACGCTATCTTTTATAGCTATTAAAATTTTAAGCTTTAGCGCTACAAAGTGGATAGTTAGCATACTTTTTTACGTTCTAAGCACCTTTTTAACGATCATCATTAGCATCGTGATCGCCCTAGTCGTAGCTGGCTTTTTAACGCCAGTCGTGGCCAAAGAGATAAACAAAAGGCACTACAACTACGTGCTTAAAAGTGAGGCTAGCACGGTTAGAGTGCTAAAGGTGATGATGGTTGAGATCATGAAATTTCTTGGGATCTTGCTCGTTTGCTTGCCACTTTTGTTTGTGCCATTTGTAAATTTTTTCATCATCAACGTGCCGTTTTTTTACATCTACTATAAGCTTTTACTAATAGACGTTGGCTCAAACACACTTGATAGCGATAAATTTGAGTTAGCGCTGCTTGAAGGTGGCGGGGTTAAATTTATAGTTTTTACACTTTTGTTTTATCTCATCTCGCTTGTGCCGCTTGTTGGGCTATTTTTTCAGCTTTATTTTGTGATAGTCTTGTCGCACCTCTTTTATCAAAGAGAGGCGCTAGTTAAAATTTAGAGCCAAAAAGCTCTAAATTTATGCGTAGTAAGATACTTTTTTGCTCTCATCAAGCAAGGTATCAAATAGCCTTTTTGTCGCACTTAGTAGATTTTTATTTGCATCATTTTTAGCTAAAAGTTCGTCAAACATCTTTAGCATATTGTCATTTATGAAATTTTTATGATCCAGATCTTTTGCGTCAGGTAACATCTGCTTGATCTTGTTTGAAAGCTCGCTTATGCTTTGGCTGCTACCTGCGATCTTGTCGCCCTCTTTGACATTTTTCATAAACTCATCAACCTGTGGGCGAATTTGCTTCATCGCCTCTTCGATCTCTTTCATATCTTGCTCGTCTATGCCGTTGCCTTTATAGGCAAACTCATAGCCGTATTCGTGCGTGAGAGTTAGACTTCTTTGGCTTGAAGTGCCATTTTTTTGGCTTGAAAACTCCAAACTTTTATTATCATACATAGAAAAGCTTATCTCATCACCTGAGCTAGTCTTCATCGAAAAGCTCATGTTGTTGTAGCTTCCTTGAGAGTAAAAATTTGTTTGCATTTTTAAATCCTTTTGAGGCTAAATCGGCAAATTTTTAATTTCATAAAGCAAAATTTTGTAAAATGTGTCAAAAAAGGACGGGCGATGTGTTGTTTTGGGACTAGGATCTTTTTGCTGATGCTTATCACTGTTTTAAGCTTCGTTTTTGCTAGGCTTTGCCCTGTTTTGCCAGTCGTTGGCTACTACTTGATACTTGCAAATTTACTTGCCATTTTGATGTTTTCACTATTTTTTAAAGGGCTTTTGCCAAGCTTTGTAAAGGTAAATGCGATCCACTATTTTTCGCTAATTGGTGGCTTTTTTGGAGCATTTTTAACGATGCTTGCTTTTAAAAAGGTTGCAAAAGATAAATTTACTCTAATAGAGCTCATTATTTTTACGCTTTGGGTGCTTATAATCGCCGTAGTCATCTTTAAATTTCAAACCATTCTTGACATTTTTAGGGGAATTTAGATGGATGAGAGGATAGTTAAATTTTTAAAAAAGATGCATCTTGCAAGCGTTTGCACCATTGATGATGGAGGTCAGCCTTACGCTTTTAGCGCGTTTTACGCCTTTGATGAGCTAAATTTTTGCCTTTTGCTAGCTAGCTGCGATGAGAGCTCGCATGTTAAATTTTTAAAAAACTCAAAGCTTGTTGCTGGCACGGTCGCTCTTGATACAAAGATCGTTGGCAAGATAGAGGGCGTACAGTTTCAAGGAGCGATGAGAGAGGCTAGCGAAAGTGAGCGAGAAATTTACTTTAAAAGATTTTTTTACGCAAAAGCGATGGATCCAAAAATTTGGTCTATAAGCCTTGAAAAGGTTAAATTTACGAGCAACACTCTAGGTTTTGGCAAGAAAATTTTTTGGCAAAAGTAGCTAAAAATGCATAATATTTTCGTGTTAGCTTAAAAGATGCTCTTTCTTAAGGCGTTCAGAATAACGCTTTTATGAAACGAAAGGTACATGTACCATATAAAAATTTTTTTTAAAATTTTTTACACAAAAGTTACACAAAATGCCTTTTTTAGGGGGAATTTTAAAAATATTAAAGTGTGATAAAAGAGTATTAAATAACTAAAAATAAACTTAAATTTACCCAAATTTTACTTAATATCCCCAGCCTTACTCTTATTATATAATCGCCGAAAAAATTATATAAGGAGAGTTTTATGGCTAAAGAAGCGGGTGTAGTAAAATCGCTAAGTGGCAAGGCGGTCGCAGTTGATCAAAACGGAAACGAGAGAGAGCTAAAAGTTGGCGACATCGTTTATATGGGTGAGAGTGTCAAAACTAGCGATGCAGCCGACAAAGTAACTATTGTTGCAAATAACGGCAAAGAGCTAACTGTACTAGGTAGTGACACGCTTTCTTTAAATCCAAATACGATAGGTGCTGAGGGCTTAGCTGATATAAGCGCTTTGCAAAATGCTATTTTAAATGGCGGTGATCTAACAAAGCTTGAAGAGACTGCTGCTGGCGGTAACGCTGCTGCTGGTGGTGGAGATGGCGTTAGCCTTGGCGAAGCTAGATTTGCTGAGGGTGGTCACTACTCTAACATCAATGAAACTTATAGAAATTTAACTGATACGAACAGAGCTTTTGCTTCATACGATAGCCCAATAGGTGGCTACAATGATGGCAACGATGGTGATAATGGTGCAAACACTAATATAATCCCAGGCACACCAACTGTTAAATTTCTCTATGACTTTGATGGAAACCACACTTTAAGCAGAGTAGAGCATGGAAATGATACAAATATAAATACATCTAAAGTTCTTATCACAGTACCAAATGACGGCACAGTAAGAGCTGGTGATATACTAAAAGTCACTGTAACTGATCCAAATGGTAATGAAACTACAACAAACATAACCATCACTCCAGCTATCATAACTAATGGCTATCCTATAGACGCACCTGTAGAGCCAGGTAAAAACTCAAAAGTAGAAGCAAGTGTTACAAATTTCCAAGGTAACACTGGTGGTAGTAGTGAAGATCACGTAACTCCTACAAAATCAAGCGTAAGCGTTGAATTTACAGAAGATAGAAATAACGATAAA
Source organism: Campylobacter concisus (assembly GCF_003048835.2). Taxonomy (NCBI): domain Bacteria; kingdom Pseudomonadati; phylum Campylobacterota; class Epsilonproteobacteria; order Campylobacterales; family Campylobacteraceae; genus Campylobacter; species Campylobacter concisus. The sequence goes on from NZ_CP060705.1 coordinate 288,494, forward strand.
TTTTTAACTTATACAGAAAACAACAATGACAGCAAACAAAATGAGTCGCCAGTACTTATAAAAGTAAGTGATGTTATCATTGGAGATAAACTTCACATTAAACTAACAAAACCAGATGGTAAAACTGAAAATAAAGAAGTTGCTATCGATCAAGATATAATCAATAATGGCTATAAGATAGATAATATGCCAGTTGCTGAGGGTAAAGTTTCAAAAGTAGATGCTTATGTTACTGATAGTACAAACTCTAACACTTGGAAGAGCGAAGTAGCAACTGATGATGTTACTCCAGATGTAAGACTAACTTTAACATTTACTGAAGACCACGATAATGATGGCGGTATAGATGACTGGGAAAATAGCAAAGATGGAAACTTTAGAAGCACAACTGTCGAAGTAACACTTCCAAAGGATGTTGTAGCAGGCGATAAAGTTGTTATAACTTACACTGATCCACTAACAAAACATGATACAACAAAAATAGTGCCTCTTACACAAGCAGACGTTGATAACCATAAGGTAAATACATCTTTACCAGTATTCCCTGACGTATGGAACTATGCAAGTGCTCATGTCGTAGCTGCAGATGACACACAAAAGAGTGCAGAGTCTAATAAAGACAATGTAATACCTATCGGTAGAAACATGGAGATAAAATTTATAGAGCAAGATACTCTTCATGAAATTTCAAGACAAGAGAGTATGGACGAGCATGAGGTAAATGAGACAACAGCTCTTATAAGACTTCCAAACAAAATAGATAATGGTGATATAGTTACACTTACTATAAACGAGCCTACAAATGGCGTTTATACAAGAAATTTCACTATAAATATGAATGATAAAGGTGAGGTAACAAGTATAACTGAGATTGGCAATGGCGGACAAAATTTCCCATTGACGAAAGAGAGCTTTAATCAATACTCATTTGAAGTACCAGGATTTGATTTAAGGCACGGACAAGATACCACTATCAAAGCTAGTATCACAAACATGACACCAGGCAGACACAATACATATATAAATGAGCCAGAAGTTTCAGCTAGCTTAGAGCATGTAAAAGCACCTGAGGTTATCTTTGATGAGGCACATAACTCAAAAACTATGAGCAGAAAAGATTCAGCTGCTGATGGTGATGAATTTAATACAACTGCAACTATCAAGATCCCTAAAAATGCAGTAGATGGCGATAGGATCGAAGTTAAGATCACTGAGCCACAACTTGATGGTACAACTAAAGATAGAACGCTTAAATTTAATGTTCATAAAGATGCTTCAGGCGTTAAGATAACAGATGAGCATGGCAATGACGTAGCAGTAAGCGACAACGGCTTTAAAATTTCTCATGTTGGTACATTAACAGGAGCTGAGACTAAAATTTCAGCTACTATCATCGATAAAGATGATGTTCAAAGTGCTACTGGAACAAATAGCGTAAGCGTAACAGAGCTTGATGACTCTGGAATTTTCTTTGGTGAAGACGTTGATGCTAATACATCTATCACAAGAGATGAGAGCATGAAAGATCATGATCTTCATAAGACTGATCTAAAAGTAAAAGTGCCAAATAACGTGATAACTGGCGACAAGATGATACTTGAGGTTAAAGCTGATGGCAGCAAAACTTTAGAAAAAGAATTTACTATCACAAGAAATGGCAATAGCATTACTCTAACAGATGGCACTGATACTATAACAGCTGATAGTGATAATAAAATCACAGTACCAGGCATAGTAATAGGTGAAGGTAAAAATACTGAGGCTCAAGCAACATTTACAGATGCTAAAAACCATGCTAAAACTATAGTAACAAACCATGCTACCCTTGAAAAGCTTCACGATGATATGACTGTTATATTTAAAGAGGATGCAGACTTTAACGGAATTTTAAATAAAGATGAAGCTACAAAAGACAGCAATGGCGATGTGGTAAATACAACAATAGCTACCATAAAACTACCAAGCAACGTTGTAGATGGCGACGTGTTAAAGATAACTACAAGCATAGAAAATGGCGCACCAACTACTACAAGCCATACTATCCACAAAGACGCTCAGGGTAACATCACAGTAGATGGTCTAAATGTAGTTGGCAATAAAGCTGTTGAGTATACAGTACCGTTACAAGAAGATAAAACAAGCAAGGTAAGTGCAACAGTTAGCGATGCAACAGGCGTTGATAAGGTAAAAGCTGGTAGCGATATCTTACTTGATGCTGATGGTAATGGTGGTACAAATTTCTATGTACTTATCGATGAGGACAAAGATAGAAATGGCAAACTAAGCAGAGATGAGGCAAACTCAGATGGTAAGGTTAAAGAGACATCTGCAACCGTATCTCTACCAAGTGGTAACCTACATGCAGGTGATACATTTACTGTAAAAGTAAATGGTGTGCCAACTACATATGAAGTAACTAGCAACAATAGCCACGTACTAACGATAAAAGATGCAGCTGGAAACAATGTGTCTTTAGCACCAGGCAACCTACTAAAGATACCTCATATCGCTGTAAGCGTTACAAATCCTGCTAAGGTTGAAGTAGAGATACCTAATGTCACACCTAAATCAGCAGAGGCGAAACTAGAGCCTATAGACAATAACGAGCTAAGCGTAATTTTCAACGAAGATAATGCTAATAGAAACAATGAGCTAAGCAGAGATGAGGCTATATCAGACAATAACCTAAAAACTACAACAGTAAGCGTAAAAGTGCCTTACAATGTTGTAACAGGCGATCACGTAAAAGTTGAGTATGTTGATCCAAATACTGGCACCCCAGGAAGTAGAGAATTTAAAATAACTAAAACAGCAGATGGTAAAATCACTGCTACTGATATAAATAGTGGAGCAGAACAAAATATCACAAAAACTAACACCATAGAAGTAGATAGTGTCCCTATGAAGCCAGGCGAGAAAACAAAAGTAGATGCGACTATAACTACTCAAGATGATCAAACAGCACATGCTGACGCAGAGGCAAAACTAGCACAGCTAAGCAGCAAAGGTCTAAGTGTAAGCATAGCTGCTGATGCAAACGACAATGGCACTATCACAAGAGATGAGGCAAGTAGCAATACTTCAAAAGTAAGTGTATCTCTCCCTGGTAGCGTAATAGCTGGCGATAGCATAAAAGTTGAGATCACAAATGCTGGTAGCACAACGCCTGTGACTAAAGAATTTAAAGTTCTTAGCAAAGATCCACTTGGCAATATCGTACTAGAAAATCAAGCTAATCACAGCCAGTTCACTCTTGAAAATGGCAAACCACTTGAGCTTGATGCAGCTATCGCGGTAGGACAAGAGACAAAAGCAAAAGTCACTCTATCTGATGGAACAACTACTGTAAGCGCAGAAGATCATGCAAAAGTCGAGATGGACGCTATAAGAGGTATGCAGTTTGTTGAAGACGGCGATAGAAACGGACATCTATATGGCTATGAAAACTTTGGCGATAACAACAAAACTCAAGATACAACGCCAGTTAAAATTTATGTTAGCGATGATGCAAGAGCGGGCGATACAGTTGAGATCAAATATACTGATCCAGACAATCACGCTCAAACAAAGACAGTAAATCACGTGCTAACAGCAGATGATATGAGTAAAGGTGTATTTGATCAGCTACTAGACATCAACGCAAGATCAGCTTATGATCTAAAAGTAGATGCTACGCTTAAAACTCCAGGCGGTCTTGTAAATAAAACTCACAGCGATACGCTTCGCATAGAGCTTGAAGACTTTAGAATGGATTATGATCCAAGCAAAGTGATGAAAGGTGGAGAGGGCACATCTGATACGATCGTCTTTAGAGATACTTCTCACGTAGATCTTAGCGGCGTTACTGACCTTAACACAAAAGTTGAGAGCATCGAAAGGATCGAGCTAAAAGGCAACTCTGAGATCAAATTTGACGCAAAAGATATCTTTGCTATGACTGATAACATCAACACTATCCTTAAGATAAGAGGCGATAGCACTAGCAAGGTAGATATAAAAGGTAAGTGGCATGAAGATTCAACAGTAAATGCTGACTTTGGCTCAAAAGGCTACACAAGCAACGATACTGTAAATGGTCAAACAGTACATATTATCATTGAAGATAAGATCCAAACAGACCTATAATCCCAGAAAGTGAGTGCGCTTTAAGCACTCACTTCACTTACCTAACTTCAAATTTACATCATTTTTTAAGCCTTATTTTACTAATATCACCCCTTTTAAAGGAGAAGACATGAAAAATTTAATAGCCATAGTTGTGGTCATCGCCGCACTTGTTTTTGGCGCTTTCAAATACGCAAATTCATTTGTAGTGCTTGATGAAAACACCAACGAGAAGTGGTCTCAGGTGCTAAATCAATACAAAAGAAGAGCCGATCTCGTGCCAAATTTAGTTGAAACTGTAAAAGGCTACGCAGCCCACGAGCAAAAGGTCTTTGAAGACGTGGCAAATGCAAGAAGCAAGAGCATGCAAGTAAGCATCGATGCAAGCAGTCTTAGCGACGAGGCAAAGGTTAAAGAATTTATGGCAGCTCAAGGTCAGCTAGGCTCTGCGCTTGGTAGGCTAATGGCAGTTAGCGAGAGCTATCCAGAGCTAAAAGCAAATCAAAATTTCCTCTCACTCCAAAGCCAGCTTGAAGGCACAGAAAACCGCATAAGCGTAGCAAGACGCGACTACATCGAGGCTGTAAAAGAGTATAACGTAGCCCTTAGAAGCTTTCCAGGTAAATTTATAGTAGGCATTTTCTACCCAGAGATGAAGCCAAAACAAGGCATCGAGGTTAGCAGCGAAGATATGAAAAACCCAAAAGTTTCGTTTGAGAAATAATGAAAAAAATCATTAGTCTTTTGCTCTTTGCATTTAGCTTTTGTTTTGCTCTAAATTTCAATGAGCAGATCAACGATGAGGCCCATATCTTTTCACAAAGCCAAAGAGATGAGCTTTTAAATTTAGTGCAAAATTTCGAGCAAAACAGCACCACACAAATCGCCATAGTGACTTTAAATTCGCTTGAAAATAAGAGCATCGAAGATCTATCGCTTGAAATAGCTAGAGGCTACAAACTAGGTCAAAAAAAAGATAGCAACGGCGTGCTTTTGGTGGTCGCTCCAAATGAGAAAAAGGTCCGCATCGAGGTTGGATACGGACTTGAAGGGATGCTAACTGATGCCATCTCGAGCCAGATCATAAATAGCGTGATGATACCTCAGTTTAAAAATGGCAAGATGAGCGAAGGCGTGAAAGAGGGCGTTTTAGCGATCATAAAAGTGGCTAGCGGCGAGGAATTTAGTAGCAAAACTAGCCTTAGCGACTTGCCTTTTGGCGTGTTTGCCTTTTTTGCTGGCATGCTCTCTTGTTTTGCCTCTGTGATCTTTGGCAAATTTTTTATGCGAACTGGCTTTAGTACGTGCTTTGCTGGGCTTGTATCAACCGCACTTGAGCAGGGATTTGGCGTGCAAAACTACCTTATCATTTTTGGCGTTTTTGCCTTTATATTCGCTGTATTTTTCTTTATTTTAAAAGACGTTTTTAAGAGAAATAGCCAAGGTGGCTCTTTGCCAATGGGTTTTAGGCGCGATAATTCAGGCTCAAATGGTGGCGGTCGCTCAAGTAGTGGCAGAGGAGGTGGCTTTAGTGGCGGCGGCGGTGGTTTTGGCGGAGGCGGAGCCAGCGGCAGCTGGTGAAATTTGGCTTCGCTTACCGCTTAGCTCAAATTTTAGAGCCGAAATTACTCGCTCACGAAATTTTAAAATTTGCCATTTTTCTTTGTAGAACAAAGGATCGTTTTATGGATTTTAGACCCAGCATTTGCATATAAAAGATAAATTTCTTAAAATATGCCAAAAAATTAGGAGCAAAAATGCTATCAGGCGAGCTACTTAAAAGCCATTTTGCTAAATTTGATCTAGCGGAAATGCTTAGTGGGTTTTTAGAGCAAAGTCATTTTGACAAAGAAAAATTTAAAGCACTTAGGCGAGATGGTTTTAAAAGCTTAGATAAGAGCCAAAGAGTGGAGCTTCTTAAAATAGCAGGTTTTAAGGCGTATCTTGACGCGAAATTTCAGGGCTTTTTGCGTGAGCTGATGCAAAGCAAGATCCTCGTTGTAAGCGGCGTGGAGTATAAATTTAGCGAGCTTGAAATTTACACCTGCTTTGATGCAAACACCTACAAAAGATCGTGCGAGGCTGGCGAAATTTACTTTCACAACTTTGGTTTTGACATCTCTTTTAAGAGCGAGCCAGTGCTTTATGGTGGCATTTTGGTAAGGAGTTTAAAGGCATTAAAAGAGCGAAATTTCATCTTTGGACCAAGAAAATGCGCCTTGCATATCTTAAATAGCAAAATAAGTAATTTAAATTTTGATCTAAAAGAGGCTGATTATAGAGAGGATGAGGTCGCTTTTACGCCAAGGATTAGATCGTTTAAAGATGAGATCGAGCTTAAAAATGACGCTTTAAGAGCGGTTAGTGGCGAGTTTAAAGAGGCACTTAAAAGCGCAAAAGAGTATAAAAAAAGAGTTGAAAATGCCTATAAAAAGGGGTGAAATTTATCTTTTTATCGGCTTTGATGGTGCAAATTTTAGCCCTAAAATGCTAGATAGAAAAGAGCATAGAAAGCTAAAAAAATATCCAAATTTAGCAAATCAAAACTCATTTAAACTCTCTCGCTATTTAAAATTTAAAGCAAAAAAACGGGGCAAAATTTGCCTCTCTCACAAAGAAAATATCGCCGTTTTGGCTATCTCAAAAGAAAAAGTTGGCGTTGATGTAGAGGAGCTAAAAGAGCGAAATTTTGACGGAGTGATCAAATTTTGCTTTAACAAAAAAGAGAGCGAAATTTACGCAAATGCCAAAGACAAAATACAAAAATTTTATGAAATTTACACCGCAAAAGAGGCTGTTATAAAAGCCAAAAATTTAGCCTTTATCGACCTTGCTAGGGCTAAATTTGATGAGATGAATAGAAGATACTTGATTATTAATAATCTATTTATCATTTGCCTTGCATTTAAGCATAGCAAAGATATAATTGTTAAATTTTTATGATTTTAGAACACTAAAAAGGTAAAAAGTGCTTGTAAAAAAGATAGCCCTGATCCTTGCTGTATCGCTTCTAGCTCTTGGCTGTGCGAAGAAATTTGATGCGCCAAAGCTGGCGGATTTTAGCTTAAAGGCATTTAAGGTCAGTTCATCAAAAGGGCCGCTAATGCTCTATGTGCAAAATAGCGAAAACGAGTATAAATTTAGCCTTGTAAATGCACTTGGAGCACCAGAAGCTAGGCGAGTTTTAAAGGACGGCACGTTTGCAAATTTGGGCTTCCTGCCGCCAAATAGCGCCTACAACGAGCTTTTTATCAAGGTGCTTGGGATGATAAAAGATGAAAAAAATGAGCAAAAATTTATGATAGATGATCAAATTTATGAGGTAAAAAGCGTTGATATACGTTAGCAAGCCAGCCATTATCAGCGCCGCAGGTAGCAGTAGTGATGAAAATTTAAGCTCGCTTTTAAGTGGCAAGAGATTTTTAAGTAAAAGCTGCGAATTTCACCCACAAAATGAGTTTTTGGTGGGTAAATTTAACGGCACTTTGCCTAGCTTTTCAAGCAAAACTAAAGAGCACTTCAAAACTCGCACCAACGCCTTGCTTTTAAACACGATGCTTGAGATTGATGAGGAGATAAAAAGAGCGATCAAAAAATATGGCAAAAGCCGTGTGGGCGTCGTTCTTGGCACTACTACAAGTGGCGTTGAGGAGAATTTCGAGCCATTTAAAGACTATATCGCAACTGGATTTTTTGATAAAAGCAGGTTTGGCATAAATAGAAACTGCCTTGCAAACGTGGCCGAGTTTGTGAGCGACTTTTACGAGCTTAGTGGCCCAAGCTACTGCGTATCGACTGCGTGTACTTCAGGCGTCAAGGCGGTCATAGAAGCAAAAAGGCTCATTGAAAGCGAGCTTTGTGACGCGGTCATCTGTGGCGGCGTCGATAGCCTAAATACGCTTACGATAAATGGCTTTAACTCTCTTAGTATCCTAAGTAGCGCGCCAAGTCAGGCCTTTTCTAAAAACAGAGAGGGGATAAATATCGGCGAGGGAGCTGGGCTATTTTTGCTGAGCCGTGATGAAATTTCAAACGTCGTAGTCGCCGGTTCAGCCTCAAACTGCGACGCTTTTCACATGACGCAGCCAGATTTTAGCGCAAAAATGGCGGTAAATTGCATAGAGGACGCTCTAAAAAGAGCCAGCATGAGCGGCGTAGACTATGTAAATTTACATGGTACCGGCACGCAGGCAAATGACAAAATGGAGGCAAAAGCTGTAAATTTAACGCTTGGTGCCACCTTTGCAAGCACGCTAAAGCCACAGATTGGTCATACACTTGGGGCTGCTGGGGCGATAGAGAGTGCCATTTGCGCTATGCTTTGCATGGAGGAAAATAGCACTTTGCCACCACACGTTTATGACGGCGAGTATGATGAGAGCTTGGAGGCTGTAAATTTAGTAAAAAGCGGCACGAAATTTGACGTAAAAACAGCGATGTCGTTATCTTTTGCCTTTGGCGGAGATAATGCCGCTATAATATTTAAAAGAGTGAGATGATGATAAGTGACTATTTACCGCACAGCAGCGCCATAACCCTGATCGATGAAATTTTGGAATTTATCCCTTGCGAGAGCATAAAAGTAAGAAGCGTGATAAATGAGCAAAATCCTTTTTTGGAAGATGGGAAATTTATGACGCAAAAGGCGATAGAGATGATGGCTCAAAGCCTTGGCATCTACGACTCAAAGATGCGTGAGTTGCGCGGCGAGAAGGCGATATTTGGCTTTTTGCTAGGAAGTAGGAAATTTGAAATTTTTAGGCCATATTTTAAAGTGGGCGATGAGATAGTGATCATTTCAAAGTGCTCGATCCAAGATGAGAGCGGATTTGGCGTTTATGACAGCGAGCTTTTTGTAAATGGTGAGCTTGGCGCAAGGGCGGTTTTAAACGTGATGAGCCCTGATGAAGAATTTGTAAAAAAGGCACTTAGTGAGTAAGAGAGTATTGATAACTGGATCAAGTAGAGGCATAGGAGCTAGCATCGCTAGGCGCCTTGCTGGCGAGTACGAATTGGTGCTTCATGCAAGAAGCAAGAGCGATGAGCTTTTAAAGATAGCTAGTGAGCTTGGGGCTAAATTTATGACATTTGACGTGGCTGACACGGCTGCGGCAAAAGAGGCCATAGAGGCTGACATGGAGGCAAATGGCGTCTATTACGGCGTTATTTTAAACGCTGGCATAACAAGGGATAATACCTTTGTGGGGCTAAGTGACGAAGAGTGGTTTGACGTGATAGATGTAAATTTAAATGGCTTTTACAACGTCCTAAGACCAGCGCTAATGCCCATGATAAGGGCTAGAAAGCCAGCTAGGATAGTGACACTAAGCTCTGTTTCAGGGGTCATTGGCAACAGAGGTCAGGTGAATTACTCAGCTAGCAAGGCAGGCATCATAGGAGCTAGCAAAGCCCTTGCAGTAGAGCTTGCCAGCAGGGGCATAACAGTAAACTGCGTAGCACCAGGGCTTATAAAGACAGATATGAGCGAAGAAATTTTAAATAGCGACTTCTTAGACGAAGTGCTAAAGGCCATACCTGCAAAAAGAGCTGGCAAGGCAGATGAGGTGGCAGGACTTGTTAAATTTCTGCTAAGCGATGAGGCTAGCTACATCACAAGGCAGGTCATCGGCGTAAATGGAGGGCTTTGCTAATGCGTGTATTTGTCACAGGTATCGGCGCAGTCAGTGCTTTTGGCAATAGCTGGGAGGAGATGAGGGCTAAATTTCTTGAGGGCAAAAACGCCGTGAGATATATGAGCGAGTGGGAGGGCTATAAGGAGCTAAACACACGCCTTGCAGCACCTATCATAGAGTACAAACACCCGCAGGAGTGGGACAGAAAACAGCTAAGAAGCCTTGGCAAGGTATCATGTTATAGCGTGCATGCGGCTGGACTTGCTTTAAAAGACGCTGGTTTGCTAAATGGCGAAGGCTTGCAGGCTGCAAATTTAGACCCAAGCGTGCAAGATGGCAGGATGGGCGTGGCGAGTGGCTCAAGCACTGGTAGCACGGACTCTATCCTTGACATGGCAAAACTAGTTTTGGACATGGATAGTGGCTTTAACGCAAATACCTACATAAAAATGATGCCTCACACCACAGCGGCAAATATCGCGCTATTTTACTCGCTAAAAGGGCGCATCATCCCTACATCTTCGGCATGTACGAGCGGCTCACACGCCATTGGCTACGCTTACGAGAGCATAAAAAACGGCAGCATAGATATGATGCTAGCTGGTGGTGCTGAGGAGCTTTGCGTGAGCGAGGCGTACGTCTTTGACAAACTTTACGCTACAAGTGTGAAAAACAGCACGCCAAATTTGACACCAACGCCGTTTGAAAAAGATAGAGATGGTTTGGTGCTTGGCGAGGGGGCTGGATTTTTAGTGCTTGAAAGCGAAGAGAGCGCTTTAAAAAGAGGAGCTAAAATTTACGCTGAGGTCGTTGGCTTTGGCTCTACGTGTGATGGCACGCACATCACTAGACCACAAAGTGCTACTATGAAAGCGGCGATGAACCTAGCACTTCGCGCGGCAAAACTAGAGTCAAAAAGCATAGGCTACGTAAATGCCCACGCCACCGCGACAAAACATGGCGATATAGCTGAAAGTATCGCTACAAACGAGCTTTTTGGGGAGGATATCGCCATTAGCTCACTTAAAAGCTATCTAGGTCACACGCTTGGCGCTTGTGGCGGGCTGGAGGCGATAGCAAGCATAATGATGATGAGAGAAGAGCTATTTTTCCCAACTATAAATTTAAAAGTAACTGACCCTGAGTGTGCAAAGCTAAACTACTTAAAGGAGCCAACGCCGATAAAGACGGACTTTGTGATGAGTAATAACTTTGCATTTGGCGGTGTAAATACATCTTTGATATTTAAAAGAGTAGATAACAAATTTTAAAAAGGATAGAAAATGAAAAGATTAGTTTCATTAGTTGCCGTTTTGGCATTTGCTTCAAGCCTTAGCGCAAGAGATGACGTGAAGTATCACTCGCTGGACTTCCTAAAAGGCCCAAAGGCTAAAGAATTTTTGCTACCAAACGTTAGCGTTAGCTTTGGCACAGGCTACACAGGCAACATAATAGTTAAAGACCTAACAGCTAATAAAAAGACAAATGGCTTTAACAAAGGCGATGAGGAGGCTTGCCAGATCGCGCTTCTCTCTGCTATCAAGACATTTCAAGAAAGAGCTATAAAAGAGGGCGGCACGAAGGTTGTAAATTTGACTGGATACTACAAAAAACAGCCATTTAACTCTAAAACTCAGTTTCAGTGCGGCAGCGGTTCTTTGATGTCTGGTGTCACGCTAAGAGGCGACATCGCGAAATAATGAAATTTCAAGTAGATTTTTATGACGCTATAGCTTATGGTGAGATCAGCGAGGATCTAGCTAGATACAAAAAAGAATTTGATCTAGCAAAGATCCCGCCTATGCAAAGAAGGAGGCTAAGTAGTGCCGCAAAGTGCGCTTTTAGCCTGCTTAGTAGTTTTGAGAGCATCGACATGCCAGTCATTTTTAGCTCCTATGAAGGCGAGATAAATCGCTGTTTTGAGCTAGAAACTGCGCTTGCAAAGGCTGAGCCGGTATCGCCAACGTCGTTTTCACTCTCTGTGCATAACGCTATATCGTCGCTTCTTGGCATCGAAGCAAAAAATCATAATGAAATTCTAGCCATCTCATCATTTAGCCCAGTAGAAGATGCGCTGCAAGCGGCGTTTTTAAGGCTAAATGACGGATATGAAAGAGTGCTCATTCTTGCCTATCATGAGTCGATATCGCAGAGCTATTTTGATGAGAAAAAGCCATCATTTATGCTAGCGCTCGTCGTCTCAAAGGCAAAAGATAAGAGTGTTTTAGCTCTAAAAAGAGTGGAAAAAGAAGAAGAAATTTCAGAAAATTTACTGCAAAGCTTTATCGTAAATTTTGACCCAAATTTGGCAAAAACGTGGCAAAGTAGTAGCCATTTTTCATCTTGGAATTTTAGCTATGAGCCTTAAAATTTTAAGAACTGGATTTTTATTTTTCTTTTTTGCGCTCATTTGTATAAGTGGCGACCTTTTGCTAGTGCCAGTCGTGCTTTTAGGGCTAAATAAATTTAAATTTGTGCAAAATTTATGTCGAGATCTTGTTAGAGTTTCTTGGGGATTTTTTATAAAAGTTACTAAAATTTGTGGGTATTTAGACTATAAATTTGAGCTTACTAAGCTAAATAGCGGCTCAAATTTAGTCATCGCAAACCACCCTTCGCTGCTTGATGTGGTCTTTTTGGTCTCAAGATTTAAAAGGATAAACTGCATCGTAAAGGGAGAGCTTGGCAAAAATATATTTTTATTTGCGGCTATTAGGGCGTGCAACTACATACCAAACACAAATAACGAGGAATTTTTACAAAAAAGCGTAGATATTTTAAAAAGCGGCGAAAATTTGCTCATTTTCCCAGAGGGCACACGCACAAAAGAGGAGATCATCTTTCATAAAGCGGCCGCGTATATGGGTATAAAAGGCGCGTCTAACGTGGTTTGCGTGGGTATAAATATGGCTCCAAGAAGCCTTAGAAAAAATGAGCCATGGTACAAAACGCCAGATGAAAAGATAAAGTACGTCTTCAAAGAGCTAAAGAAATTTGAAGTTGGTGAGTTTTTAAAAGATAGGCCAAGCCCCGTAAGAGCGAGAGCCTTGCATGATGAGATAAGTAAAATTTATAAGGAGGAATTTAGTGAAAGAACTAGTTAATGAGATAAAAGAGCTGATCATTACAAGCTTAAATTTAGAGGATATGAAGCCAAGCGATATCGACGAGAACGCACCACTTTTTAGCGAGGGGCTAGGCCTTGACAGCGTCGATGCACTAGAGCTTGGGCTTGCTGTGCAGAAAAGATATGGCCTCGTGCTTGACTCAAAGACAGCAAATTTAAAAGATATATTCTTTAGTGTATCTTCTCTTGCAAAATACATTTACGAAAATAGGAAATAACGATGAGCGAAGTAGAAATTTTTGAAATTTTAAAGAAGGCTTTGATCGAGCTTTTTGAGATAGACGAGAGCAAGATAAAGCCTGAAACTAGGATATATGAGGACTTGCAGATAGATAGTATAGATGCTATTGATATGATTGACTACATCAAGCGCCAAACTGGTTATAGACTGATGCCAGAGGACTTTAAAAACGTAAAAACGCTTGATGATATCGTAAAAGCCGTAGCAAAGAAATTTGAAGCATAAGATAGTAAAAGTAGCGCTAGTTTTAGCAAGCATCGCCTATCCTTTGGTGCTATTTTTTTGGCAGGAAAATGCCGCTTTTATCTTTTGCGTGCTATGCGCTCTTTGGTGGGCGAGGGCGTATTTTGAAAGCGCTAAAACAAGGCAGGTTTGCTTAGCAGCTGGGCTATTTTTTGCCGTATGCGCTATTTTTAGAAGTGTAAATTTAGCGCTTTTATATCCAAGTATTGTAAGTCTTGGCTTTTTGGCGGTATTTTTTTACAGCTTAAAGGGCGAGGCGGTGATAACTAGGCTTGCTAGGCTAAAAGAGAAAAAGATAGATGAAAAGGTCGTTAGCTACACAAGAGGACTAACTAAAATTTGGTGCTGTTTTTTCGTTTTTAACGCAGCTTTTGCCTTTGTTTTGGCGCAGTTTGAGGATAAAATTTACTGGAGCATTTACTGCTCATTTGTATCTTATATCTTGATGGGAGTTTTGTTTTTTGGCGAAATTTTATATCGTAAAATTTTTATTTTAAAGAGGGAAAATGGATTTTAAAAAGAGCCTGAAGGCATTTAAATTTGTGGACATTAACAAGGATCTTTACGAGTACGCGGCTACCTTTGGGGCAAATTTAAAAGAGAAAAATTTAAGCGAGATAGAAATTTATTTAAACGAGAGCTTTGACTTTTGCGCCGCTTTTTTTGGAGCGCTTGGGGTTGGCGTAAAACCTATCTTGCTTGCAAAGCCGATATATAGCGGGGATAAATTTGTCATTAATGATGAAAATTTTGGTGATTTTTTAGACTTTAGCAAGAGCATGGAGCTAAAATTTGATCAAAATTCTACATTTTTCCTTCAGACCTCAGGCTCGACAGGAAATAGCAAAAATATCCCAAAAAAACTTGGCGCGATGATAGATGAGGGGCTATTTTTAAAAGATGAGCTTGGATTTAATAAGGGAGATAAATTTTTTGCTAGCGTCTCGCACCAGCATATGTTTGGCCTTACATTTAAAGTCTTTTTGCCACTCATCTCTGGCGCAAATGCCGTTAGCAAGGAGCTAAACTACCCAGAAGCGATCTTTGAGCTTGACCTTACAAATTTAAGCTTTGTAACAAGCCCAGTCCTGCTTCAAACGCTAGTTTCTAGCCCAAGAGCAGCTGAAATTTCAGGGCTAAAAAATATCATCTGCGCAGGCTCGGCACTAAAGAGCGAGCTAAGAGCAAAGATAGAAAGCTTAAGCAGCGCTAGGATAATTGAAATTTATGGCAGCACCGAAACTGGCATAGTTGCTAGAAATTTAGGCGATGAGCTTTTGCTTTTTAGCAAGGTAAAAGCTGCTTTAAACGAGGACGAGGCGTTAAATGTGAGCTCGCCGTGGTGCGAGTTTTTTCAAACTAGCGACTGGGCGGAGATAGACGGCAGCAGGCTGACGCTAAAAGGCAGGATCGATAGGATCGTTAAGCTAAATGACAAAAGGGTCAATCTAATAAGTATCGAAAATAAGATGTTTGAAAGCGGCCTTTTAAAAGACTGCTACTGCGACACGCATCCGAAATTTAAGCGTCTAGCTGCGCTTTTGGAGCTTAGCCAAGAGGGGGTGAAACTCTTTAGAGATAGCGGTAAAAAGGGCGTTGTAGCAAGGCTAAATGAGCTTTTAAGGCCTGAGTTTAAAAATAGCGTGAGATATTTTAAGATCGTTAGCTCGCTTTGCAAAAACGCTCAGGGCAAGTTTTTAAAGGCAAATTTTAAGCTGCTTTTAGAAAAAAACGAGGAGCTTTCTTGGGATAAAAGTAGCGAAGAGGGCGTTTATAAATTTAAGACAAAGCTTAGCCCAGCCCTTGGCATTTTTATGGAGCATTTTCCAAATTTACCGCTTTTGCCTGGCTTTGTGCAACTTGATTTTGTATTTAAATTTGCAAGAGAGATTGGCGCAGAAATAGGCGATCAATGCGTGGTGGAGAATTTGAAATTTTTAAAATTTGTAAGGCCAAATGACGAGCTTTGCATAGAAATTTCGCAAAAAGATGAGAAGATTTACTTTGAGATATTTTGCAACGGCACCAAGAGTGCTGGCGGTAGGATAAAGCTGGGCTTATGAAGACGCTCTTTCTCATACCATTTTACAACCATCCAGAGAAGATAAAAGCCCTTTGTGAAGCGCTTGCAAGCTATAATCTACACATTTTGATAGTTGATGATGGCTCAAACGAGGCTTCAAAAAAAGCGTTGGAAAATTTGAGCGAATTTGACGTAGAAATTTTAACAAGAGCCCAAAATGGCGGCAAGGGAGCTGCGCTAAAAGATGGTTTTAGGCACGCCTTGCAAAATGGCTACACGCACGCGTTTCAGATCGACGCTGACTTTCAGCACGACATAAGCTTGGTAGCGGAGTTTTTAGAGCTTAGCAAAAGATATCCAAGTGACCTAATCATGGCTGATCCAATTTACGGCGAAGACGCGCCAAAGTCGAGGTTTTATGGCAGAAAGATCACAAATTTTTGGGTCAAGATCAACACTTTAAATTTTGACATCAAAGACGCGATGTGTGGCTTTAGAATTTATCCTCTAAAAGAGCTTGAGAGTGCAACCCTCCAAAGTAGCTCAAATAGGATGGAATTTGACATGGAGATCTTGGTAAATGCGGTGAGATATGGCGTAGAGATCAAGTGGATAGCGCTAAAAGTACGCTACGAAGCTGGCGGCGTTTCGCACTTTAAAATGCTAAAAGATAACGCACTAATAAGCCTCATGCACGCAAGATATTTTTTTACTTTAGTGCCATTTTTGCTTGGCAAAGCCTTTAGGGGGCAAAAATACGCATGGTGGCAAAAGGGCGAGAGATCGAATGAATTTTTTCTTAGAGTTAGTCTATTTTTAACTAGAAATTTGCCTATATTTCTCATAAAACCTATCGTTATCATCGTCGTTTGCTTTTACTATCTCTTTTCAAAAGTTGAGAGAGAAAATATAAGAGAATTTCTTTTAAATTTAGAGAAATTTAGCGGTAAAAAGCCTGCAACTGGCGTTTTTAGCAACTTTTATGACTTTGGCATAGCAATATGCGATAAATTTCGCATCTGGCAAAATGGCGTGCTTGAAAGCGAGCTAGAGCTTAGTAAATTTAACAGTATCAAAGATGAATTTGAAGCTTCAAAGCGTGGCAGGATCGTGCTTACAAGCCATCTTGGAAATGTAGAAATTTGCAAGGCGCTCTCACTTAGATCGCCAAATTTTCGCATGATCATCTTGGTTTATAGCAAGGGTAGTGAGAATTTTTATAAAATTTTAGAGCAGATCAGTAAGGGGCAGATCAAATTAATAAGCGTTGAAAAGCTTGATGCGGCTGCGATGATGCAGCTAAAAGAGGCGGTTGAGGATGGCGTGAATATCGGCATAATGGGAGATAGGACGCCGCTTAATGGAGATAAATTTATAAGGCTTAGCTTTCTTGGCAAGGAGGCTAAATTTAACTACGGCCCATACTTGTTAGCTGGCATTTTGGGAGTAAAAGTGAGCGCACTTTGGTGCATAAAAAAGGGCGATAAATTTGATATAGAGCTAAGTGATATCGCTGATGAGATAAAGCTTAGCAGAGACCGCAAGGCAAGCGTCTTGCCATACGTGCAAAGCTATGTAAGGCAGCTTGAAACAAGAGCGTGCAAGAACCCGTCGCAGTGGTTTAACTTTTTTGATTTTTGGAGATGAGAGTGAAAATTTCACACGTTAGTACGTTTAAAGTGGCGTTTTTTGACGTTGATAGTATGGAGGTGATGTGGCATGGCAACTACGTCAAGTACCTAGAAATGGCGCGTTGCGAGCTACTTGACAAGCTAGGATACAACTACATCGCCATGAAAAAAGATGGTTACGCCTTTCCTATCGTAAAACTTGACGTAAAGTACGTGCGCCCAGCCTTTTTTAACGACGTCATAAAGGTCACGACGACACTTAGCGAGTGCGAAACGTTTTTGAAATTTCACTACCTTATAGAAAATGAAAAGGGCGAAAAACTAAGCGAGGCAAATACCGCCCAAGCTGTCATCGAGATGAATAGCTTGCAAACTTGCTTTGAGATGCCAGAAGCCCTAAAAAAGGCGCTTAAAGCCTATAATGAAAAGGAGAAAAGATGAGAAAAATAGCTCTTTTTTTAGCCATTTTTATATCTTGCTTTGGCTATGAGCTAGGTGAGCTTAAAAATATAGTAAAAACAGATGGAGTAAGCGGGAATTTCACGCAGACAAAGAGCCTGGCTGGCTTTAACAAAAGCATAAAAAGCACGGGCGAGTTTAAGCTCGAAAATGGCGGTCTTTACTGGGACACGCTAGAGCCAGTCGTCTCAAAGGTTTTTATAAATAAAGATGGCATCTTTAAAAACGAAAATGGCAAGCTTGAAAAGACGAGCGCAAATTTTGATGAAAAGCTCTTTCTTGCTATCATTAGCCTCGATGAGAGCGAGCTTAGGAAAGAATTTGATATAAAAACAAGCGGCAGCCTAAAAGAGTGGAGCATAGAGCTAAGTCCTAAAAATTTACTCTTTAAGCAAATTTTTAAATCCATAAAGATAAGTGGTGATAAAGCGGTAAAAAAGATCGAGCTTGATGAGGTAAGCGGCGATAAAACGCTAAATGAGTTTAGTATAAAATGAAAAAACTAGCCACGATCTTGGCTTTTATCTTTGTTTTTTTAGCCTCGCTTGGGTATTCGCTTGCAAGCCTAAAAAACGTCCAAACCGACATCTTTTCACTGATAAATTTCAAAGACGCCAAAGAGGCAAAGGTGCTAAAAGAAGTGCAAGATAAGATGGCATCAAATTTTTTGGTACTTGTAAATTCCAAAGAGCTAGCCAATGACGTGCAAAGCTTGGCATTAAAAAGCTCGCTTTTTAAGAGCTTTGAGGCGAACATCGATGTAAATTTAAATGATATAAAAAAGGATATCAACCGCTCAAAGATCGCGCTTTTGAGTAGGGGTGATTTAGAGCTTTTAAAAAGCGATAAAAACGCATTTTTCAAAAAACGCGCAGAGGAAATTTTTAATAGCTTTAGCTTTAGGCTTTTAAATGTAAATGATGATTTTTTCTCGCTAAGTAGTCGCTTTAGCGCAAAAAATGGCAATGTAAGCTTAAATTTAGCAGATCTCATGCTTGAGGTAAAGGACGGAAAAAAGAGCTTTTTCTTGCTAAAAGGCGAGCTAAAAAAGGGAGCTTCGAGTGAGGGGCTAATAAAATTTTATAACGAGCTAGAAGCGCTAAAAGTTGGGCAAAACGAGCTTTTTGTGCATTCAAGTGCGCTTTATCAGGCATTTTCAAAGCAAAAAAACGAGAGTGAGAGCCTTTATATGAGCGTGGTCTCACTTAGTTTGACCGCTATATTTTTGATGCTTGCTTTTAGAAATTTACGTATTTTTTATGTGATATTTATCGCTGTATTTGGCTTTAGCGTGGCATTTGCAGGCACTTTGCTCTGCCTTGGTGAGCTAAATATCCTTACTATTTTAATAAGCACAAGCCTAATTGGCCTTATGTTTGACTACATCTTGCACTGGCTTAGCAAAAACGAGGGCGAAGCGATCAGGGCTAGTAGCATAAAAAATATGCTAAAAATTTTCTTGCTAGGCCTACTTATCACGCTTAGTGGCTATCTTGCTTTTACTTTTTCTGATCTTAGGCTACTAAAAGAAGTGGCGCTATTTTCAGCATTTGCGCTAGTTGCTGCGTTTTTAGCTAGCTACTTTTTCATGCCTTTGGTCTTTGAAGGGGTGAAATTTTATAGATCAAAGGTTTTTAATGCGTTTTTAACTAAATTTTGCAAGCTCTCAGACATGGCTGCTAGGCATTTGGGGGTTAAATTTCTAGCTATCTCACTTATTTTGCTAGCTATTTTTCTTGTTTTTGATCTTAAAAATTTATCAAAAAGCGAAAACGTAAAAGACTACTCAAATATGCCAAAGAGCCTGCTAGCGGACTCTTCTTATATCTTAAGTCTAACTGGCAACAACCAAAATACGATGATAGTGACAAGATCTAATGGCGACATTTTGGCTGATGAAAAGAGCCTTTTAGATGAGCTAAAAAAGAGAAATTTGATAAAAGATAAGAGCTCGCTAAGCGATATGTTTTTAAGTAAAAGCGAGCAGAGCGAGCTAAAAGAGGCCTTTAAAAAGGCGCTTGATGATGAGCAAATTTATGTGATTTATGAGAAATTTGGCTTTAGCAAAGATGAAGTGCGAAGTGAAATTTTAAAGGTTTTGGGCGAAAAAGAGCTTAGTGTTGGTGAAATTTTAGCTCTAAAATCGATGAAAGATTTTAAGAAATTTATGCTTGATGAAAATGCAAGTGTGGCTTACGCGAGTGACTTTGTAAAAGGGACGGCAAGTGATGAGCTGCTAGAGCGCCACAACGCTTTTAGTCTAAATTTCGCTAGCTCACTAAATGAGAGTCTGACGCAGGCAAAAGAGCTTGCACTAAAGCTAAAAATAGCAGCGCTTGTGATCGCGTTTTTGCTACTTTGGTTTTATTTTAGTGCGCTTATCTCGGCACTTGTGATGGGCGTCATCATCTTTGGCGTGCTTCTTACTCTCTTTATCTTTGCCATTTTTGGCGTAAATTTAAGCATCTTTGGAGTCTTTGGGCTCATACTTGCAAGTGCTGTGGGGATTGATTACATGATATTTGCGCTAAATGCGAGCCTTAGCGAAAAAGAGCGAATTTATGGGATATTTTGCGCATTTATCACGAGTTTTATCTCCTTTTTCACACTCTCTTTTAGCCAGACCGCCGCTCTTAGCGTCTTTGGGCTAAGCGTTAGCCTTTGCGTGCTGATATATGGGCTATGTGCTAGCGTTTTGGCTTGTAAAAATATAAAAATTTAGCTTTGTTTTTATGCCCCAAGCGTTTTGGCTAGCTTGGGGCTTTGGTGATATTATTTTATGACGGCTAGTTTGCCTGTGCCAGCGTTTTGATTTACCTCTTTTTGGACGTTTGAAGCTTCGAGGAGCTCAAATTTATATGGAGGCTCAAATGGCGGTTTGTCTAGCTTTTCGCAAACGCTGCCTTTTTTAGAAAGGTCTATGTTGCCGCTTTCAAAAATGGTGCCTTTGTTACATTTATAGCTTATCTTGACGCCATTTGTAAAGTAGTTGTTTTGAGCGTATACTAGCGAGCCAAAGCGCACTCCAATGGCGTATTTTTGGTCATAAAAGCCATCTTTTGAGTCATAAAAGTTGTTATAGACGTGCACCTTTGCATTGCGTGCCATAGGTAGGCGTTGCGCGCAGTTGTCAAAAATGTTATGAGCGACCGTTATAGTTCTCGTTTCGCTGCTGCCGTCAGAGTCTCTTGAGCCTATTAGCATCGTTTTGTCGTGATTTTCAAAGATGTTATGCGAGATCGTGATAGCCGCACTATCCCCCTTGATGTCGCATAGTCCGTCATAAGTTTGCCATTTAGTAAGCTCTCCGCCTGCTAAATTTACATGGCTAAGCTCCACTGTGTCCTTAAAATGGCAGTGATCTACCCAGATGTTTTTGCTTGACTCTATGCTAACGCCGTCATATTGCGCGTTAAAGCCATCATTTTTTTGTATATCTGGAAATGGATCAAAAGCATCTTCGATCTTCATATTACGGATCGCGATATTTTGGACATTTTTTAACAAAAGTGAGCCGCCTTTTATGCCTGAGTTTTCGCCTAAGCCGATTATTGTGGTGTTGCTAGCTACCGGCACTACGATGAGCTTTTTGTATTCGTTGGCTAAATTTTTGCGAAGCGCTGCTAGCTTTGGATCTTGCGAACCATCTAAAAATGCACGGCATGAGGCGCCGTAAGCTCGCATAAATTTGACATAAGAGCTAAACTCGCCACTGCTAATCTTGCTTATAAATTTATCCAACCCCAAGCTCTTGCCATTTTGCGGGATATTGCCTTCGCTAAGGTCTATGAGCCCCTCCACATAGATGACGTAACCACCCATTTTGGCGTATTTTACGAGCTCTTGCCTATCTTGGATGGCGACTTCTTTGCTCTCTTTGCCGTCGTATCCGCCAAAATTTTGCTCTGCACCAATGCTAGCGTAACCAAAAGGCGAGTCACTTGCTTTTATCTCGCCCACCTGTGCCTCAGCGCCAAATGCAAATGACGAAAAAACAGCTAGAAACAATATCTTTTTAAACATCTTTAGCCTCCTAAATTTGGCTTTTTATTCTTGATATTTTATTGCGAATGTCGCCGTTAAATTTAGTGCTATTTTTAAAAAGATAAATTTTACGCGAAAAATATCTCGCTTTTTAGGCGAAGCAAACATAGATAGGCGCTTAGTACGCTTTGCTCTCTAACGTAGTTGCGCTCCCCTTTTAAAAGTAGCCTCTCAACCTCGATGTTGCCGTTTCTATCGCCAGCTGCGACATATACCGTGCCAACTGGCTTGCTAGCTGTGCCCCCACCTGGTCCTGCTATGCCACTTATAGCAAGCGCAAAATCCGCATTTGTCGTGCTTAGCGTGCCTTTTACCATCGCTTTTACGCAAGGCTCGCTCACAGCTCCGTAACTATCTAAAATCTCATCCTCAACGCCCAGCCACTCGTGCTTTATGTGATTTGCATAAGTTACTAACGAGCCATCAAAGCTAGCTGATATGCCGCCATATCTTGTAAATTTAGCCGCCGCAAGCCCAGCCGTGCAAGACTCAGCAAATGAAATTTTAAGTCCCTTTTGCATGAGCTTTTTTGCTACAAATTTGATCACATCTTTTTGCGGGATAAATTTTTGCGAAAATAGCGTTTTTACCCCTTGTAAAAAGCTCTCGATCTGGCCAAATTTATTGCTTTTTGCCCTTACTAGTATCAAATTTGGCAGGATCTGTGCAAGAGTGATATCGACCTCGTAAGTTTTAGCAAGTGGTAGCATAAGGATCTTAGCACTATCTGCGTCGATGTCTATTAGATGAAAGTAGCTAAAATCAGGCTCGTACTCGGTGAGAAACTCGCCTAGCTCTTTATTTGGATTAGCTTTTATGAGATTTATCTGAGCGTTATTTAGGCTGGCTAAAAAGCTATTTTTTGAGTAGTCTAAGCTATCTTTAAGTGCAAGTGTAGTGCTATCTTTTAGCTCGAGCGAGCCCCCAGTTAGCGTCGCCATGATCTTTGCGGCGATGGCAAAATTTTCATCTGAGCCAAAAATGCTTACAAAGTCGTAATCTTTTGATAAATTTTCGATTATAAAAGGTAGCTCTTTGCTATTTTTGGGAGCAAAACTAACCACTCCAAGCTCGCCAAAATGATCCTCGTAGCTTTGAAAAATGTAGTTTAGAAATTCTCTATTTATCTCAAGATCTTCGCCTATTATCAAGATACTTTGTCTCATTTTTAAGCTCCTTTTTTTGCCTCATTATACTATTTTTCAGTGTGATTTAACCAGCACAGGTGTAAAATTAACAAATTTTAAAATCAAGGTAAAAAATGGACTACAAAGAGACACTTTTACTCCCAGAGACAAATTTCCCGATGCGCGGAAATCTCCCACAAAATGAACCACAAAGACTAAAATCATGGTACGAAGAGCGCAAGGTTTACGAAAAAATGAAGAAAAACCGCCAAAATGCGGCTAAAAGCTTCAACATCCACGACGGCCCTCCGTATGCAAACGGACACCTACACATCGGCCACGCGTTAAATAAAATTTTAAAAGATATCATTACAAAAACGCACTATTTTTATGGCGAAAACGTCCGCTACGTGCCAGGCTGGGACTGCCACGGCTTGCCGATCGAGCAGCAAGTCGAAGTAAAGCTTGGCGATAAGAAAAAAGAGCTTAGCAAGGTCGAGATCAGGGAGCTTTGCAGGCAGCACGCGAGAGAATTTATAGACATTCAAAGAAATGAATTTAAAAGCCTTGGCATCATCGGCGACTTTGAAAATCCATACATGACGATGAAATTTGAGTTTGAGGCTGACATCTACAAAGCGCTTTGCGAGATCGCTAAAAAGGGGCTTTTAGTAGAGAGAAGCAAGCCAGTTTATTGGAGCTGGGCAGCTAGATCGGCGTTAGCTGAAGCTGAGGTCGAGTACGAGGAGAAAGAGGATTACTCTATTTACGTAGCCTTTGAGCTTGACAGCGACGCACTTGAGAAGCTTGGCGTAAAAGAGGCGAGTGCTGTCATCTGGACGACCACGCCTTGGACACTTCCAGCAAATCAAGCCATAAGCCTAAATCCAGATGAAATTTACGTCCTAACAGCTGAAAATTTAATCTTTGCAAAGCCGCTACTTGAAAGCGTTGTGCAGAGTGGTCTAAGCAAGGGCGAGGTCAAAAAAGAGTTTAAATCAAGTCTGCTTGAAAACACTCACGCGATAAATCCACTAAATGGTAGACAATCTAAATTTTTACTAGGCGACCACGTCATGATGGATGGGGGCACTGGACTTGTTCACACAGCTCCAGGTCACGGCGAGGACGACTACTACGTATGTTTGAAATATGGTTTTAGTGAAATTTTGATGCCAGTTGATGATGGTGGCTGCTACGATGAAAGCATAAAACATCACGGGCTGTTTAGAAGCGACGTGGTAGATGAGTTTGTCGGTATGCACATCTTTAAAGCAAATGAGAAAATTTTAGAGCTACTTGGCAAAAATTTACTTAGCGTCTCTAAATTTAGACACTCTTATCCATTTTGCTGGAGAACGCACAAGCCTGTCATTTATAGAGCCACAAAGCAGTGGTTTATAGCTATGGACGAGGCTAAACTAGGTGGCAAAACGCTTAGGCAAACAGCGCTAAAAGAGCTTGAAAAGGTTAAATTCTACCCAAGCGTGGGCATAAAAAGAATAGGCTCGATGATAGAAAATCGCCCAGACTGGTGCATCTCTCGTCAGCGTGACTGGGGCGTGCCGATCGCGTTTTTCAGAGACAAAGCGACAAAAGAAGTTATATTTGATAGTGAAATTTTAGACCACATCGCAGGCATCTTTAAAGAAAAAGGCGCTGATGCGTGGTGGGCGCTAAGCATAGACGAGCTTTTACTAAAAGGCTCAAAATACAAAGCTGAAAATTTAGAAAAAGTGATGGATATCCTTGACGTATGGTTTGATAGCGGCTCGACATGGCATGCGGTCTTGCAAAGCGATGAGTACGACGCTGGCAAATACCCTTCAAGTATGTATTTAGAGGGTTCAGATCAGCACAGAGGCTGGTTTCAAAGCTCGCTTTTAGTAAGCACAGCTGTAAATTCTCACGCACCTTATGAGAGCATACTAACTCACGGCTTTACCGTCGATGCCAAAGGCGAGAAGATGAGTAAAAGTAAGGGCAACGTTATCGCTCCACAAGATGTGGCTAAAACTCACGGCGTCGAAATTTTACGCCTTTGGGTTGGTATGAGTGATTATTCAAGTGATCTAAAAATAAGCGAAGATATATTAAAACAAATAAGCGAGCAATACCGCAAAATCCGCAACACGATCCGCTTTTTACTAGCAAACGTAAATGACCTTGAGAGCCTGAATACAGAGTTTAATATCCTTGATAAATGGATACTAGCACGCGCCAAAAAGGTCTTTGACGAGGCGAGCGCTTGCTTTAAAAACTACGACTTTTCAAAGGGCTTTAATATCCTTTTAAATTTCCTTTCAGCCGATCTTAGCGGCGTATATCTTGATGTTTGCAAAGATAGACTTTACTGCGACGCAAAAGACGCCCCAAGAAGAAGATCAGCTCAAAGCGCAATGGCGATCATCACAAAGACATTGCTCCCACTCATCGCTCCAACGCTTACTTACACCGTTGATGAGGTGATGGACTACGCTCCAAAGATCATCAAAGGCGAGGCGAAAGACGCGTTTGACTTAGTCTATGAGCCAATTAAATTTGACCTTAGCTTTGAAGATGAGATACTTTTTGCCAGCAGGGAGAAATTTAACGAGATCGTGGATGTTCTTAAAAAGGACAAAAAGATAAAATCAACTCTAGAGCTAAGCTTAGAGACCACAAACCACAGCATCACAGGCTACGACGAGCGCGAAGTGGCTGATCTTTATATGGTAAGCTCAGTTAGGCCTTATGATGATAGCGAGCCATTAGCTGAGTTTGAGCTAGAGGGCGATAAATTTAAGATCATAGCAAGCAACCTTCACAAATGCCCAAGATGCTGGAAATTTAACGCTAGCAAAGAAGACGCGCTATGCCCAAGATGTGAAGAAGTCATAAGTGCTAAGTGAGCCAGTAAGCGCAACTATCATAATAGCAACGATCGCTGCGGTGGTCGTTGTTAGTTTGTTTGGCATATTTTTGGTTAATAAATTTAAAGGATAAAAATAGTGGTAACTTTAAAAGAAGCTTTGAAATTTTCAGCTGAAGAGATAAAAAATTTAAGAGCCGAGCTTGAGGCGAAGAT
Organism: Campylobacter concisus; assembly: GCF_003048835.2. NCBI lineage: Bacteria > Pseudomonadati > Campylobacterota > Epsilonproteobacteria > Campylobacterales > Campylobacteraceae > Campylobacter > Campylobacter concisus. The sequence continues at coordinate 314,193 of NZ_CP060705.1, forward strand.
CATAAAAGAAAAAGAGCTTGGTGCTTATGTCGAGCAGCTAGCAAATTTAGAGATAGCAAAACTAGGCGAGGGCGTGCCTATCGCTATAAAAGACAACATCCAAGTAAAAGGCTGGAACGTAACAAGTGCCTCAAAAATTTTACAAGGCTACGTAGCACCTTATAACGCAACTGTCATCGAAAAGCTACTTGGTAAAAATTTAGCTCCATTTGGCCGCACAAATATGGACGAATTTGCGATGGGAAGCACGACTGAGAGCTCATTTTACGGCAAAACACTAAATCCACTAAATCACGCTCACGTCCCAGGTGGCAGTAGCGGTGGCTCAGCAGCAGCAGTCGCAGCTGGCCTTGCAGTCGCAGCACTTGGTAGCGATACCGGTGGCTCGATCCGCCAGCCAGCAGCATTTTGCGGATGTGTAGGACTTAAGCCAACTTACGGCAGAGTGAGCAGATACGGCCTTGGCGCCTACTCAAGCAGCCTTGATCAGATAGGACCTATCGCTCAAAACGTAGAAGACGCAGCCATTTTATATGACGCGATCGCTGGACACGATCCAAAAGATAGCACGAGCTCAGATGTGCCATTTGTTAGCGTAAGCGACAAGATAGATGGCAACAAAAAGCTAAAAATTTGTGTCATCAAAAACTACGTAGAAAACGCAAGCGAGCAGACAAAAGCTGCTTTAAATTTAGCTATCGAAAAGCTAAAATCACACGGACACAGCGTAACTTACACAAATTTTGAAGACTCAAAATATGACGTCGCAGCCTACTACATCATCGCAACCGCAGAGGCAAGCGCAAATTTAAGCCGCTACGATGGCGTGAGATATGGCAGACGCGCGGATGCTAAAAATTTAAAAGAGCTATATGTAAATTCACGCTCAGAAGGCTTTGGCGAAGAGGTAAAAAGAAGAATTTTGCTTGGTACATTTGTGCTAAGTAGCGGATACTACGATGCTTACTACATCAAAGCGCAAAAAGCAAGAGCGCATATAAAAGCTCAGTATGAGAAAATTTTAGAAGAAAATGATCTCATCTTCATGCCAGTTGCTCCAAGCACAGCTTATAAATTTGGAGCACACAGCGATCCGCTTCAAGCCTACCTAAGCGACATTTACACGATCAGCGTAAATTTAGCAGGCCTGCCAGCTATCTCTGTGCCAGTTGGCAAAGATGATCAAAATTTAAACGTGAGCGCCCAGCTCATCGCAAAAGCGTGGGACGAACAGACCTTGATAAATGGTGCTAAGAGCCTAGAAAATTTAATAAAAGGATAAAAATATGAAGATAGTAAAGAGAGCTTTAACATTTGAGGATGTGCTTCTTGTGCCGCAATACTCTGAAATTTTGCCAAAGCAAGTTGATGTAAAAACAAGGATCAGCAAAAATGTCACGCTAAATATCCCGATAGTCTCTGCTGCGATGGATACGGTGACTGAGCATAGAACTGCTATCATGATGGCAAGGCTCGGCGGTATCGGTGTCATTCACAAAAATATGGACGTCGAAAGCCAAGCAAAAGAGGTCAAACGCGTTAAAAAAAGCGAAAGTGGCGTCATCATCGATCCTATCTTTATAAATCCAGAAGCAACCGTGGCTGAAGCTCTAAGCCTTATGTCAGATCTTCATATTTCAGGCGTTCCAGTCATCGATAAAGACCGCAAGCTAATAGGAATTTTAACAAACCGCGATTTGAGATTTGAGACAAATATGAGCACTTTGGTAAAAGACCGCATGACAAAAGCACCGCTTATCACTGCACCAAAGGGCTGCACGCTTGATGATGCGGAGAAAATTTTCTCTCAAAATAGAGTTGAGAAGTTACCTATCGTCGATAAAGACGGCAGACTTGACGGACTTATCACTATAAAAGATCTAAAAAAACGCAAAGAGTATCCAAACGCAAACAAAGATAGCTACGGCAGACTTCGCGTGGCTGCGGCTATTGGCGTGGGTCAGATAGACCGCGCTAAAGCGCTAGTTGATGCTGGCGTAGATGTCATCGTCATCGACTCAGCTCACGGCCACTCAAAGGGCATCATCGACACTTTAAAAGAGGTAAAAGTAAATTTTAATGTCGATGTCGTAGCTGGCAATATCGCAAACCCAGCAGCCGTAAAAGACCTAGCAGAAGCAGGCGCAGACGGCATAAAAGTGGGCATCGGACCAGGATCTATTTGTACCACAAGGATCGTTGCTGGTGTTGGCGTGCCTCAAATTTCAGCGATTGACGACTGCGCAAGAGAAGCAGCAAAATACGGCATCCCAGTTATCGCTGATGGTGGTTTAAAATACTCAGGCGACGTGGCAAAAGCCCTTGCAGCAGGTGCAGCTTGCGTTATGGCAGGTAGCTTGCTTGCAGGTTGCGAAGAGAGCCCAGGCGAGCTTATAACATTCCAAGGTCGCCAGTATAAAGTATATCGCGGTATGGGATCGATCGGCGCTATGACAAAGGGCAGCTCGGACCGCTACTTCCAAGAGGGCACCGCTCAAGATAAGCTTGTGCCTGAAGGTATTGAGGGCCGTGTGCCATTTGCTGGCAGCATAAAAGATGTGATACATCAGCTAATAGGCGGCCTAAGAAGTGCTATGGGTTATGTCGGCGCAAAAGATATCCCAACTCTTCAAGAAAGAGCCGAATTTGTCGAGATAACAAGCGCAGGACTAAAAGAGAGCCACGTCCACGACGTAGTTATCACTCACGAGGCACCAAACTATAAAGTTAATTAGTGTTAAATCTGCAAACTAGAACTATTAAATTTAACGAGCCACTCTATCTTGAGAGTGGCCGTATGCTATCAAATTTCAAGCTTATTTATGAGACTTACGGCACGCTAAATGCTGATAAAAGCAACGTTATCGTGATCTGTCACGCCCTAACTGGCTCACACCACGCAGCTGGCACATACGCAGGCGATGAGAAAGCTGGCTGGTGGGACGGGCTAATAGGCAGCAAAAAGGCGGTCGATACCGATAAATTTTACGTTATTTGCGTAAATATCCTAGGCTCGTGTTTTGGCTCGACCTCGCCGCTAAGTGTTGATAGAAGTAGCGGCAAAGAGTATAGGCTAAATTTCCCAGTCCTTGCCATAAGTGACGTGGTAAAGGCGCAGATGAGGCTATTTAGCGAGCTTGGCATCACAAGGGCAAGAGCCGTGATAGGCGGCAGTCTTGGCGGTATGCAAGCCCTTTGCTACGCTATCGAGTTTCCAGAATTTGCGCAAGATATCATAATGCTTGCAAGCACCTATCAGACTAAGCCTTGGGCGATAGCGTTTAATAAAATCGCCATTGAAGCTATTTTAAACGATGAAAATTTCAAAAACGGCGAATACGACGTGGAATTTATAAGAAAAAATGGGCTAAAAGGCATGGCTTACGGCAGGATGGCAGGGCACATCAGCTTCTTAAGCCCTGATAGCATGGATAAAAAATTTGGACGCAACTACGTCGAAACTGACGGCCTTTACGATCTTTTTGGACATTTTCAGGTAGATCGCTACATGGAGTATAACGGCTACAACTTCCCAAAGAGGTTTGACCCGCTAAGCTACCTATATATCGTAAAGATGATGAATATCTTTGACTGCACAAGGCACTACGATAGCCTAAAAGACGCACTTGCGCCGATCAAAGCAAATCTGCATCTAATCGCTTTCAAAGGTGATCTACTCTTTCCGCCAAGCTGCATGAGAGAAATTTATGACGCACTTTGCGAGATGGGCAGAGGCGCAAAGACAAATTTTATAGAGATAGATAGCAACTACGGCCATGACGCCTTTTTGGTCGAGATAGAAAAATTTGATGGATATATAAAAAATATATTAAAAGGATAGAAAATGGAGCAAAAAGAGCAAAGTTTTGAAGAGAAATTAGCCCTTGCTGATAAAATTTTAAACGATCTAAATAAAGATGATGTTAGCTTAGAAAACAGCATAAAGCTGCACGAGCAGGGCAAAAAGCTCTTAAATGAAGCAAGAGAAATTTTAGAAAACGCAAAACTTAGCATAAAGCAGGTGGATGATGAGTAAAATTTGCGCCCTTCAGCTACCAACGCAGCCTTTAAGCGAGGCGAGGCTTGATTATTACCTTAAAATTTGCGCTGATGAAAACGCAAGGCTGGTTGTCCTTGGCGAATACGTGCTAAATAGCTTCTTTAAAGAGCTTGCCACCATGCCAAAAAGCCTCATAAAAGAGCAGAGTGAGCGCAAAAAAGAGGCACTCTTTGCGATGGCAAAAAAGTATGATCTAAACATCATCGCACCTATCATAAATTTAAAAGGCAAGGAGATTTTTAAGAGCCTAGCTAAATTTAGTCCAACTCAAGTAAAGCTATATGATCAGCAGATCCTCATGCCTTATGCGCACTGGAACGAGGCGAAGTTTTTTAGCAATACAAGCGAGGAGCTAAATTTACCTATCTTTACATACGATAAATTTAAGGTTGGTGTCATGTTTGGCTTCGAGGCGCATTTTGATGTGTGCTGGGCGTATATGAGCGCTAAAAAGGTCGATATCGTGCTTGTGCCAACGGCTTGCACGTTTTTCTCGCAGGCGCGCTGGGAGGAGCTTTTAAAGGTTAGAGCCTTTACAAACAACCTCTATGTGCTTCGCGTAAATCGCGTGGGAAGCCACAAGAGCGAGGATGAGCAGTGGAGTTTTTACGGCGACTCGATGCTTATTAGCCCATTTGGTGAGGTTAAGAACAGGCTTGGCAAAAATGAAGAGATGATGATCGATGAGCTTAGTAAAAAGGAGCTTAGCGAGGCTAGAAGCACCTGGGGCTTTATGCAGATAGAGGCTAAATTTAAAAGATGAAACGCTGCGTCTGGGCGGATAAGAGCGAGTTTAGCAAGAGCTATCACGACTGTGAGTGGGGCAGGACGGTCAAAGATGATAAGAAATTCTTTGAAATGCTCATTTTAGAGGGCTTTCAAGCAGGCCTTAGCTGGGACTATGTGCTACGAAAAAGAGCTGGGCTTGCTCAAATTTTAGACGGCTTTGATGCAAAAAAGATCGCTAGCTATGACGAGGCAAAGCTTCAAAGCCTTTTAAGCGATGATAGAGCGATCAAAAACCGCCTCAAAATTTACTCTTTGCCAAAAAATGCCAAGGCTTTTTTAGGGCTTTGCGCCGAGTTTGGCTCGTTTTATAACTACATCTATAAATTTACAAATGGCAAGCGCGTGATAAATGACATAAAAAGCGCTAAGGACATGCCAACAAGTAGCGAGCTCTCGCTGCGCATCTCAAAAGATATGAAAAAGCGTGGCTTTAAATTTGTAGGCGCTGTGATCATCTACTCATTTTTACAAGGCGTTGGCGTCATCGATGATCACGAAAATGAGTGCTTTTGCAAAGGAATTTCGGAGTGAAATTTGAAACGAAGTGACGTTGAAAAATATATAAAAGAGAAATTTGACATTTTAGGTGAGCAAATTTTCCCAAAGTATCCAAAATTTAGTGTATTTCGTCACAAGGAAAACAAGAAGTGGTTTGCGTTACTTATGCAGATAAGCGCTAGCAAGCTAGGTCTTAGAAGTGATGAGATGATTGAAGTTTTAAATCTAAAATGCAGTCCAGATCTAGCGATGGTGCTAGTTGATGAGCGGCAAATTTTTAAAGCATATCACATGAATAAAAAACACTGGATAAGCGTAAATTTAAATTCCAAAATCTCACAAAAAACCGTTTTTGACCTGATAGAAGAGAGCTTTAGCTTAAGCAAATAAAAGCCATTTTTCAGCCTTAAATTTAGTAGTTTTTGTTAAAATCACGAAAAACTTAAGGATAAAATTTGCAAGAGCTAAACAACGAGATCAAAAAAGTCCATTTCATAGGCATCGGCGGTATCGGCATCTCAGCCATCGCTAGATTTTTACACGAAAAAGGCCATAAGATAAGCGGTAGCGACATCAAAGAGAGCAAGACGACGCTAGAGCTAAAAGATGAAGGCATCGAGGTCATCACGCCGCACTGCAAAGAGGCGATAAAAGACCAAGACTTCGTGGTTTATTCAGCCGCGATAAAAGAAGACAACATCGAGCTAGTGGAGGCCAGAAACAAGGGCATAAAGTGCTTTTCAAGAAAAGAAATTTTGCCTTATGTGCTTGAAGATAAGTGCGTTTTCGCAGTGGCTGGCGCACACGGCAAAAGTACGACTTCAGCGATGCTAGCAAGCCTTATTGAAGGCTCAGTCATCATCGGCGCCATTTCAAAGCAGTTTGGCTCAAATATGCGCTACGCCAAAAGCGATAACGTCGTATTTGAGGCTGATGAGAGCGATTCTAGCTTTCTAAACTCAAACCCATATCTAGCCATCGTGACAAACGCAGAGCCAGAGCATATGGAGCACTACGATTATGATCTAGCTAAATTTTACGCAGCATACAAGGGCTTTTTGGAGCGCGCAAAGGTTAGAGTGATAAACGCTGAGGACGAGTTTTTAAGCACGCTTAAGCTTGATGCGATCAGACTTTACCCAAGCAGTGATATCACCGAGCTTACGATGGTTGTAAGAGACTATCAGCCATACACCAGCTTTAACCTTAAAAATTTAGGCAAATTTGAAGCCTTTGGCATGGGCGAGCACATCGCCATAGATGCATCTTTGGCTATTCTAGCTGCGATGCACGAGACGCCGCTTAAAGACATAAGAGAAAATTTACTAAATTTTAAAGGCATCAAAAAGCGTTTTGACATACTTAGTGCAAACAAAAATTTTGTCCTTATTGACGACTACGCACACCATCCAACCGAGATAAAAGCGACGTTAAAATCAGTCTTTGAATACGCAAAAATTTTAGGCATAAATAGCGTCACAGCGATATTTCAGCCACACCGCTACACAAGGCTTAGCACAAATTTACCTGGCTTTAAAGAGTGCTTTAAGGGCGTTGATGAGCTTGTTATCTTGCCAGTTTATGCAGCCGGAGAAAATCCGATCGAAGTTGATATGAAGAGCGAATTTAGCGAGTATAACCCGATCTTTACCGATAAGGTCGAGAGGGTTGAAGAGGGGATAGAATTTACAGATGAATTTGGTGTGAAAAACCGCCTAAGTGACGGCATCGTAGTTGGCTTTGGAGCGGGCGATATCAGCGTGCAACTAAGAGGCGGATATTAATGGATCTAAGTAGTTTCAAGCCTCAAGATGAAAATGAAATTTTAAAAGAGATAAAAGAAAAAGAGCTAAGCGAGAATGAAATTTCTAGCCTTATAAATTTAGGTAAAAAAGATATCTTGATAGCCCTTGCAAGGTCGCAAAAGCTAAATAGCGCTCAGATAAAAGATATGCTGCCAAATGCCCCGTATCTGGCCGTTTGCTTGCTGGTTGAAAAGCAAGATATCAGCGAGGTTAGAGCTGAAATTTTAGAAAAGATCAAGCCTCATGCAGAGCTTTACAAAGAGCTCATCGCAAAGTATAAAGGCGTAAAATGGTAAGAAATTTGATAATAATCGCCGGCGTGATGCTGCTTTTTGGAGCGATCTGGGCGATAAAAGATGAAAAGATCAGCAAAAGCATAAAAGTGCTCGTTAGCGCAGTGCTTGTAGTGATCCTTGTTTGCGTCTATTTTTACGAGGAGAATTTATCCAAAAACGAGGACGCCATATCAAAGCTAGTGACTGACTTTAAGCAGGGTAAAGTGCTAAAATGCGGCGATCACAACGTCAGTAATAAGAAATTTAACTACGAATTTGGCACGGCGTCATTTTTACCAAAGCGAGAATTTAGTGATCTTTCAGGCGTCATCGTGCCTATAACGAGCTGCGAGCAATGAACGATATCTTTGCAAAGCTCGATCTAGGCGAGTATCTGGATAAATTTAACTCCTTTTTAGCAAGGCAAAAACCGCTATTTTTACAAGGCGACAGCAAAATTCACTTTGAAAACATTAGCGAGCTTTCAAAGTATGATTTTAAGGCGCCTGACGAGATAAAAGAGCTTGATGACGCGCTTATGAGACTTAGCAAGCAAGCAGTGCTTCACATCAGTGAAATTTACGAGTTTGCAAAGATTATTAAGTATTTTTCATATCTAAAAAAGCAAAAATTTGAAGGTAGGCTTGGCGAGTGGATCGCTAAAGTTGAAATTCCTGAAGCGATGAGTCAGATGGCAAACAGCTTTGATGAAAACGGCGAGTTTAGCGACAGCGTGGACGAGAGATTTTACGCGATAAAGCAGGCTTTTAGCGAGAAAAAGCGCCAGATCGACGCCGAGCTTAAAAAGCTCATCTACTCAAAGCACATCACGCCCTATCTAGTCGATACCCAGACGCACTATATCAACTCGCAAGAGGCACTTTTGGTGCGCGGCGGCTTTAATCACGCCCTAAAAGGCACCGTGATCGCTAGAAGCTCAGGTGGCTACTTCTACGTCGCACCTGCAAGCACCGAGCGCCTAAAAAAGGAGCAAAGCGAGCTGCTTGATAGAAAAGAGGAGATCATTTTTGAGCACTGTAAGAAATTTAGCCTGCAGATGAGCAAGAGCCTGCTCTTTTTGAAATTTATAAATAACGCTTTTGATCAGTTTGACGCATATCAGGCTCGTGTAAATTTGGCTAGGTCACGTGACTATGAGTTTGTTTTACCAAATAGCTCACACGTTATCAAGCTTGAGAAATTTGCCCATCCAGCGCTAAAAAACCCAAAGAGCGTGAGTGTGGATTTTAGTAAAAAAGTGCTTTTAATAACTGGCGTAAATGCTGGCGGTAAGTCGATGCTTTTAAAATCAATCATCTCAGCCACGCTGCTTGCAAAGTATCTGCTGCCTATGCGTATTGACGCAAACCGCTCAAGCATCGGCTCTTTTAAAGAATTTGACGCGATCATAGAAGATCCGCAAAGCGTGAAAAACGACATCTCGACCTTTGCTGGCAGGATGGTGCATTTTGCAAAGCTTTTTACTAAAAAATCGATCATCATCGGCATCGACGAGATCGAGCTTGGCACCGATTTTGAGGAGGCTGCGAGCTTATATGGCGTCATGATAGAGCGCCTCATCACTCAAGATATCAAAATGATCATCACGACCCACCACAAGCGCCTTGCGATGTTGCTAGCTAAAAATCCAGAGGTTGAGCTAGTGGCGGCACTTTACGACGAGGCGGCTCAAAGGCCTAAATTTGAGTTTTTAAAAGGCACGATCGGCAAGTCTTATGCCTTTGAAACGGCGGCAAGATACGGTATATCTCAAAATTTAGTGGCGCAGGCAAAGAAAATTTACGGCGAAGATAAAGAGAATTTAAACGAGATCATCACTAAGACGCTAAATTTACAAACCAAGCTTGATGAGGGGATAAAAGAGGTCACGGCAAAAGAGGAGCGGCTGGAGCGCTTGCTTGAGGAGCAAAAAGAGCTAAAAGAGAGAAATGAGATCAAGCTAAATGCGACTATTTCGCGCCTTGAAAAAGAGTATTATGAAGCGATAAATGCGGCAAAAGCTGTTATAAATTTCAAGGACATTAAAGACAAGCAAAGAGCGCTAAACGTGGCAAATGAAAAAAAAGCTGCCATCGTTAAGCCTAAAAAAACTGAGCGCGAGAGCCTAAAAGTAGGCGATAGAGTGAAATATGAAAATATAAAAGGCACGGTTTTAAGCATCTCTAAAAATGACGCAATGATCGAGTCAAATGGCATAAATTTGCGTGTACCACTTGAGCTTTTAAGAAAAAATGGCAACGAGGTAGTCTTGCCTAAAAAAGGCGGCGTAAGTTTAAGTGTCGATAAGCCAAAAACGGCCTCGCTCTCGCTTGATCTGCACGGCATGAGAGCTGACGAGGCGATAGCTAAGCTTGATAAATTTATCTCAGATAGTCTTGTTATGGGATTTGACGAGGTTAGCGTATTTCACGGTATCGGCACTGGTAAGCTCGCCTTTGCTGTTAAAAATTTCTTAAAAGAGCATCCAAGCGTGAAAGAATTTCACGATGCACCGGCAAATCAAGGCGGATACGGTGCAAAGATCGTTAAGCTTTGAGCTAAATTTTTAATTAAAAAATGAAAGAAAATTTTTATTTAGCTTGGATATAATCCAGTAGAAAAATTTAAATTTAAGAAAGGAAGTTTAAACTTTATGCCAGGCGACGAATCGCAAAAAAAGCACTTTAGTATGGTTAAAACCGTCACTTTGGTCGTGGTTTTGCTTTTTGCATTTTTCTTAACTGAAAATTTAACGATCTACTCGTATAAATACAACAACGCACTTTCTACAAACAACTTTGATCTCAAAAAAAAGACCGAGTACCTAACACATCAATATGTAAATTATCTTAAAAATATAAGTAAATTTAATATTATAGATTTTCAAAATTATATAACCGATAACGCTGTTGGCGATGTCTTTTTGCTAAAAGAAAATGGCAAAAACGGCTTTAAGATAGAGGCCTCTTCAGACAAAAGCCTCGTAAATAAAGACTACGAAGACAAGAGCTGTGGCGACATCTATTCGCATGATTTTCAAAAGGATTATTTCTGGGCTGAAATTTTGCCAGAAAACAGCGCCAAAGTATGTATGTTTGTCGCCGTGAACGACTATATTTTAGGCTTTAAAGCGCATATAGATCAAAGGATAACTGGCACTAGCGATCCATTTTATTTTCAGTGGCTGATGAAAAACATGACTCTTACTTTGATCTTAAGCTCGATCGGTCTATTTTTAGGGCTTGCGGTCTGTCTTTGGTTTGTATTTAAGTATCTAAACATCAAATTTGACTATCTAAAAGTAAAAGAAGAGAGCACTATTAAGATCGCTGAACTAAAAGAGAGGCTATACATCGATCCGATGACTGGACTTTTTAACAAGGCAGCACTCATAAAAGATGTGAGCGAGTATAAATATCCAAAAGTGATACTTATGGATATCGATGATTTTGGCAAGATGAACGACTACTACGGCAAATACGTGTGTGACCAGATACTAAAACAGATGGCAAATCTCATCAAAGAATTTGCAAAAAATGAGAATATGAAGGCTTATTGTATCGAGGCAGACAGGTTTGCTTTGGTTGAAGACAATAACGACTTTATCGACAGATACGAAGAGCTTGCTGAAAATTTACTAGATATCTTTAAAGGCAGGATGCTTAGCATAAAAGATGAAAATGGCGTAGAGGTTGATGATATAGAAATTCACAACACTATAGGCTTTGCGCTTGATAGCGACCAGACCTTAAGAAAGGCAACTATCGCGCTAAAATCAGCCAAAACTCTTGATAAAGACTATGTTTGCTACTTTAAAGGACTAAGTCAAAAAGATGAATACGCAAATCAGATCGAGCGCTCAAAGCTGATCCAAAACGCTACGATAAATGATAACATTGTGCCGTATTTTCAGCCGATATTTGACGAGAAAAAGATCCCTATAAAGTATGAATGCTTGATAAGAATTTTAGACCGCGACGACGTCATCTCGCCAAGCGTATTTTTGGATATCTCAAAGCGTATTAAGCGTTATGCAGACCTTGAAAAACAGCTCATTAAAAAGTGCTTTGAGCACCTCACTGAAGATCCAAATTTGGTTCTTTCTATAAATTTAAGCAGCCGAGATATGATAGATGGCGACGTTAGCGCACTTGTTTTAAATTTACTAAATAAGCACAATGTCGCTGGCAGGATAGTCTTTGAGATAGTTGAAGACGAGGAGCTAAAGAGTGCTGAGCGCGTCTCAGTCTTTATCGAGCGAGCAAAGAGCATGGGCGCTATGATAGCGATCGATGACTTTGGCTCTGGCTACTCAAATTTCTCTTACATCATAAAGATCAAGCCAGACTACGTGAAGATCGATGGCTCTATCATCAAAGATATCGATATCAATAAAGACTCATACGCCATCGCAAGCGCGATCGTGGCATTTGCAAAGGATCTTGGCATAAAAACGATCGCAGAGTATGTTCATTCTAAAGAAATCTTTAACGTCTGTAAGGAGATAGGCATCGACGAATTCCAGGGATTTTACTTGGGAATTCCTTCTAAAAAGGCGTTTTAGTGGTAGTTGGCTTTTTAAAAGAGCTTTTAAGCTTTCGCTCTATCACGCCAGATGATGCAGGCAGTTTGGAGTTCATCGCCAAATTTTTGCCTGATTTTGAAGCTAAATTTATAGAAAAAAACGGCACTAAAAATCTCATACTTTCTAAAATTTATGGAGACGGCGAGCATCTAGCTTTTGCAGGACACGTCGATGTCGTGCCACCAGGCGATGGCTGGGATAGCGAGCCATTTAGCCCACTTGAAAAAGATGGCTACATCCATGCAAGGGGTGCTCAGGATATGAAAAGCGGCGTGGCTGCCTTTGTTTGTGCTGCTAAAGATGCAAAATTTAATGGCAAACTAAGCCTCATCTTAACAAGCGATGAAGAGGGCGATGGCACTTATGGCACGCCTTTGGCACTTGAATATCTGCGTGAGATAGGGGATCTGCCCAAATTTTGCGTCGTGGCTGAGCCAACTTGCGATAAGAAATTTGGCGATAGCATAAAGGTCGGCAGACGTGGCTCGATAAATGGCAAGATCGTGATAAAGGGCGTTCAAGGCCACGTGGCATACCCAGAAAAGTGCCTAAATCCAGTAAATTTGATAGCTCCACTTTTAACTAAGATAGCTGACCATGATATGGACGGAGGGAGCGAGTTTTTTAGCCCAAGCAAGATCGTGGTTACGGACATTCGTGGTGGCATGCAGGTTTGCAACGTCACGCCAAGCGAGCTTAACATAATGTTTAACGTTAGAAACTCAAATTTAACTGACGCAAATAACGTTGAGAGCTATCTTAGAGGTGTTTTAAAGGGCCTAGACTACGAGCTTAGCATAAAGCAAAGCTCAAAGAGATTTTTAACAAATAAAGATAGCAAGATCGTAAGAAATTTAATGGCCTCTGTCACAAAGATCACCGGCGTAGTGCCACTTTTAAACACAAAAGGCGGCACGAGCGACGCTAGGCACTTTTCTGAGTTTGGCGTAGATGCGATAGAATTTGGCGTCATAAACGACCGCATACACGCTAAAAACGAACGAGTGAGCCTTGATGAAGTAAATAAACTTTATGAAGTTTTTAAAGACCTTATAGAAAATTTCAAAAAATAATATTTGCAAATTTTCACTACACTAAAAATAAAAACATAAACATTTTTCTAAGATAGTTTTTTAGCCGGTTATGTTAAATTTCTATTGGAATTTTTAAAAATAAAATCTACAAAGGTTTACTATGAATAGCTCAAAAGTAGATATTGAAAAAAGACTAGAAGAAATACTAAAACGCAAAGTTGGCACATGTATTGTTTTGGATGGTGAATGGGGCGTAGGAAAAACAACTTTTTGGAAAAATTTTTCTAATGAAAAATTTAAGGAAAATTCTGTTTATGTCTCTTTATTTGGCAAGGAAAGTATCCAAGAAATAAAGCAAGAGATAGGAATACAAATTTATCAAAGAAATAAATATATTAAAGAAATAGAAAAATCTAAAGCAGATCAAATATTTAATTTGGCAATGCCTAATTTAGGTTCAGCATTAATAGGGTGTATATCATTTTTTAAAAAAGAGGATTTTAAGGATACTGTAATTTGCTTTGACGACTTCGAAAGAATCTCTGATAAATTAAATTTAAAAGATATTTTTGGATTGATTTCAGAATATAAAGAGCAACAAAACTGTCATATAGTTATGATCTTAAATAGATCAAAAATGACCACTTTTGCCAAAAATAATCAAAATGAGTGCGGTGAAGATCTTGAAGATCAAGAGTCTGAAAGTAATATTCAAGAAGATAAGAATAAAATAGAACTAGAAAAAATTTTATCAGAATATAAAGATAAAATCATGGATTATGAATTTTATTATAATCCAACTCCCGAAGAATCTTTTAGTATCGTATCAAGCGAGCTAAAGGAAGTTTATCGAGATGTAGCATCGCAGTATTTCGCAAAACACGACATAAATAATATTAGAGTTATGAGGCGAGCTATAAATGCATTAAATGATTATTATAAATATTTGGAGGATGTAGAAGAAAATCATAAAAAAACAAGGGAATGTATTTTGATGTTTATATTAGGGATATCTGTTATAAACTCCATGAATTCTCTAGGTAAACTTGAACAATTTTTTGGTATAAGAAATTTTTACGGTGAGTTGGAAGATATATACGGTTTATTTAAAAATAAAGGATGTCTCAGTAATATAGACGCACTAATATTTTCTAAAGATGTAGATTACCATCAATTAAGTTTAAATATATTTTCTTATGTAAGAAGATCGATTATAGATGTTAATGAATTTAAGAAGATAGTTGGAAGGCTAATAGAGAGGGAGCAATTTGAAGAAGTAAAAAATAGCATTATAAATGAATACTTTAATGGTATATATGATTTGCAATATAAAAATTCTGACTTTACAAATAACCTTTTTGGTTATCTAGAAAAAAATAAGAAAAGAATATTAGATATAGTAGAATTTGATTCTTTTTTATTGTATATAGAGAAACTAGGAGAATTTGACAAAAAGCATAAAGAAAAATATCGTAAATTTGCTATCGAAGTATTATTAAAACATTTAAAATCTATATTTGATAATAAACAATATGAATATTTTGATACAGAGATTATCAATAAAATGAATGGCTTTGATGACCAAATTAAAGATTTATACAATGAGCTTATGTATGAAAAAGAGTTTTTTAAAATATATACTGCAGAAGGCATAATAGAAAATATTCTCATGAGTAAGAGCCCAATACCAGAAGTATTGTCATCTAAAATAAAGAGTGAAGACTTAGAAAAATATTGCTATGCGAATAAAGATTTTGTATATAGTGCAGTGAAATTTTTACACCCTGATAGGCATCCAGAAGCCAAAAAGCTTAAAAATAAAATTCTAGGTGTATTTGAGAACATATCTAAAAATGGCAATGAAAGCCAAAGGCGTAAAATGGGGTTAATTTTGGAGTATTTAAATAATAAGGATTGCTAAAAATAGTTTTGTTTAAAAACTAAACTCATGATTATTATAGGATGAAATTTAGCCACCAAAGATGGCTAAATTTGAAGTTATCTTAGAATTTGAATTTTTGCTTTTGCGCGGAGTTTTTCGAAGTAATCACTCATTAATTTTTCTTGCTCACCTTGGTAAAGCTCGTTTATAACGTTATCTTTTACATCAGCAAAGCTTGGTGTGTATGAGCCGATCTTCTCTTTTACCAAAAACATATCAAAGCTATCAGGTCCTTGCAAAGGCTGTGTATAGTCGCCGTTATTCGTGCTTGAGATGATCGCAGCAAGTCTTGGATCTATGCTTTGATAGTCCAAACTGACCTCTTGTGTTTGCACACCGTCTAGTAGCTTTGGACTTGTCTTTTGAGCTTCAAGCAGATCAGGGTCTTTTGCTCTATAAACTACGACTCTAGCGGTGCTAAAGACCTTAAATTTGTCTGGATTAGCGTCAAAATACGCCTTTGCTTTTTGCTCGTTTATGTTTTTGCCAGCCTCAGCAGCTATGCTTTTATAGAGCTTTTCTTGAAGCATCTTGTGCTCTAGGTTGTTTTTAAAGTCCAAAAAGTCCATGCCTTGAGCTTGGATAGAGCTTCTAAACTGCGAATTTGTCATGCCATTTTGCTTTGCGATCGCCTCGATCCTGTCGTTTAGCTCAAAAGGTGTCACGCTTAAATTTAAGTTTTTTATCTGCGCATCTTCAAGCCTATCTCTGATAAGCAAATTTAAAGCGTCCTGCTCTGTTGTCTTTAGCTGTTCTTTCAAGCTATAAACCTCGTAAAGCGTGATAGGCTCGTTCTCCACGATAGCTGCGATGCCGTTTATCATCTGAGCTGAATATAAATTTAAGGCACTTAACACGCCAGCAGCCAAAAAGAGCAATTTTTTCATAATGAAACCTTTATTTAAGTATTTAGTAAATATAATTTTGGGCAATTATAACATAAAAATAAGGCACAAAATGATAGTTACTAGATTTGCTCCGTCGCCTACTGGATACCTACACATAGGCGGACTTAGGACAGCTCTTTATAATTATTTATACGCAAGAGCTAACAATGGAAAATTTTTGCTCCGCATCGAAGATACTGACTTAAAACGAAACTCAGAAGAAGCCACACAAGCCATAAAAGAGGCATTTGCCTGGTGCAAGCTAGATCACGACGGCGAAGTGACATATCAGTCAAAGAGGTTTGATCTTTACAAAGAGTATGTTAAAAAGCTGCTTGATGAGGGCAAAGCCTACAAATGCTACATGAGCAAAGAGGAGCTTGAGGAGCTTAGAGCCAGCCAAGAGGCTAGAAAAGAGCGCCCAAAATATGATAATAGATATAGAGACTTTACTGGCACACCTCCAGCTGGCATCGAGCCAGTTATCCGTATAAAAGCCCCACTTAGCGGCGAGATCGTCATACATGATGGTATAAAAGGCGAGGTTAAATTTAAGGTTGAAGATATCTTAGACGATTTCATCATCGCAAGAAGCGACGGCACGC
Source organism: Campylobacter concisus (assembly GCF_003048835.2). Classification (NCBI taxonomy): domain Bacteria; kingdom Pseudomonadati; phylum Campylobacterota; class Epsilonproteobacteria; order Campylobacterales; family Campylobacteraceae; genus Campylobacter; species Campylobacter concisus. The sequence goes on from NZ_CP060705.1 coordinate 330,673, forward strand.
CAACATATAACTTCACAGTCGTGATAGATGACGCGCTAATGGGCGTAACAGACGTTATTCGCGGCGATGATCACCTCTCAAATACCCCAAAACAGATCGTTCTTTACGAGGCGCTTGGCTTTAAAACGCCTAAATTTTACCACGTCGCTATGATAAACGGCGAGGACGGCAAAAAGCTTAGCAAAAGGCACGGCGCGACTGACGTTATGGAGTATAAAAAGATGGGCTACTTGCCTGAAGCGCTCTTAAATTTTCTCGTTCGTCTTGGCTGGAGTCACGGCGATGATGAGATTTTTACTATTGAGGATATGCTCAAATACTTTAATCCAAACGATATCAACAAAAGCTCAAGCACCTACAACGCCCAAAAGCTTGACTGGCTAAATTCTCATTACATCAAGACCTTGCCTTACGAGAGACTAGCGCACGATATGCTCGAGTTTGGCGTGGATTTTAAGGCTTTGGTAAAGGGCGAGCTACTGCTAAATTCACTCCGTGAGAGATCAAAGACACTAATTGAAATGGCAAACAGCGCAAATGCGATCATCAACGCTCCAAAAAGCTATGACGAGAAAGCTTGGGCTAAATTTATAAATGAAGATAGCAAAGAAATTTTGGCGAAATTTGCTCAAATTTTAGACCGCGACCTTGACGCAAAGGGATACGAGGAGCTAACTAATAAATTTTTAGAACAAAACGGCTTAAAACTAAAAGACCTGGCTCAAGCCTTGAGGATAGCGCTAACTGGCTCAAGCGTGAGCCCAAGTATCTTTGAAGTGCTTGAAGTAGTAGGCAGTAACGAGATCAAAAACAGAATACAAAATTTATTAAAGGAAGAGAAATGACACATGTAACTAAAGAAGAGGCACTAAACTACCACATCGGCGGTAAGATCGAGATCAAGGTAAAGACACCTTGCGAGACTTCAAGAGATCTTTCAATGGCCTATACACCAGGCGTTGCTGAGCCATGCCGTGAGATAAATGCAGACACTGAGCTAGCTTATAAATATACAAATAAAGCAAATTTAGTAGCTGTCATCACTGATGGCACGGCTGTTCTTGGACTTGGTGACATCGGCGCTATCGCTGGTAAGCCAGTTATGGAGGGCAAGGCGGTGCTATTTAAGAAATTTGCAAACGTTGATGCCTTTGACATCGAGCTAGACGAGCATGATCCTGATAAGATCGTTGAAATTTGCAAGGCTCTAGCTCCTACATTTGGCGGTATAAATTTAGAAGATATCCGCGCTCCAAAGTGCTTTGAGATCGAGCGCAAACTACAAGAAGCAGTCGATATCCCTGTAATGCACGACGATCAACACGGCACAGCGATGATAACAAGTGCTGGCATTATAAATGCGATGGAAATTTCTGGCAAAGATATATCTAAGATAAAGATCGTAGTTAGTGGCGCAGGTGCAGCTGGCATAGCATGCGCGAAGATGTATAAAGCACTTGGTGCAAAACACATCGTGATGATAGATAGCAAAGGCGTCATCCACTCAAAAAGAACAGACCTAACTCCAGAGAAGGTTGAATTTGCGCTTGAGACTGAGGATAGGACACTAGCTGATGCGATGAAAGGTGCTGATATGTTTTTAGGTCTTTCAAAGCCTGGCGTTGTGACAAAAGAGATGGTAGCGTCAATGAACAAAGAGCCTATCATCTTTGCTTTGGCAAACCCAGTGCCTGAAATTTTCCCAGAGGACGTCGTAGCTGTAAGAGATGATGTTATGATGGGCACAGGCAGAAGCGACTATCCTAACCAAGTAAATAACGTTTTGGGCTTCCCTTTTATCTTTAGAGGTGCGCTTGATGTTAGAGCTAAAAAGATCACTGAAAATATGAAAATGGCTGCAGCTAAAGCGCTTGCACAGCTTGCAAAAGAGCCAGTGCCAGCTGAAGTTTTAAAAGCAAGTGGCGTTAGCGAGCTAAAATTTGGTAAAGAGTACATCATTCCAAAACCATTTGATAAGCGTGTGCTAACAGCGGTCGCTCCAGCAGTTGCAAAAGCTGCAGTTGAAGATGGCGTAGCGAGAGTAAAAGATTTTGATGTTGAGGCTTACAAAGCAAAACTTGCAAAAGGTTTTTAATTAAATTTAGCCCAAATTTGGGCTAAATTCTTCTCTTGGCATTTTGTAAAATATAAACCTTGTAAAAACAGTAAATTTAAGGACAAAAAATGCAAAACGTGAAGCTCATCTCACACCCATTGATCGAGCATAAATTAACAATCTTACGTGATAAAAACACCCAACCTTTTCAGTTTCGCATGCTAGTTGATGAGATCAGCTATCTTATGATCTTTGAGGCGACTAGAAATTTAAAGGTAAAAGATGTCAAAGTCCAAACACCAGTTGCGGTGGCAGACGCAAAAAGGCTCACTACAAAGGTGATGATATGCCCTATTTTAAGGGCTGCTCTTGGCATGCTTGATAGCGTCTTTACCATCATACCAGATGCGAGCGTTGGCTTTTTGGGCTTTCAGCGAAACGAGGAGACAGCGCAGGCTGAGTTTTTCTACGCAAAGCTTCCAAAAGACGCAAAAGAGCGCATGGCTATCATCATCGACCCTATGTTTGCGACTGGTGGCACGGCGATAGACGCAGTTAAGTTCTTGCGTGAAAAGGGCGTTAAAGAGATCAAATTTATCTCTATCATCGCTGCACCTGAAGGGTTAAAGAGATTTAGCGAAATTTACCCAGACGTCGAGGTCTATACGGCATCGATCGATGAGAAATTAAACGAGAAAAACTACATCGTTCCAGGCCTTGGTGACGCTGGCGATAGAGTTTTTAATACACTTTAAGGGCAAAATTTGAACAAAAGACTTTTTCCAGCCTTAGTCGCCTTTGTCATTGCCATCATCGTGGGCACCTTCTTTTTTTCAAAAGAGGGCGGCGAGGCAAACAAAAACGCTCAAATTTTACTTGAGCAGCTAAACAAAGAGGGGCAAAAGAGCCAGAGCCTTGCAGAAAATGGCTCATACACCTCAAAAGATGAGGTCGCACTTTATATCTATAAATTTAACAAGCTGCCAAAGAATTTCATAACTAAAAAAGAGGCACTTGAACTTGGCTGGGACGCAAAAAGCGGAAATTTATGGCAGGTAAGTGGCGGCAAAAGCATCGGTGGAGATAGATTTTCAAACCGAGAAAAGAGGCTGCCTGAGGCTGATGGTAGAAAGTGGTTTGAGTGCGATGTGAATTATAATGGCGGCAGGCGTGGCGCTGAGAGAATTTTATATTCAAACGACGGACTTATCTACTATACGCCTGATCACTACGAGCATTTTTACCTGCTTTATGAGAAGAGGATGCAATGAAAATCGTGATCTTGGATGCTAAAAAAATGCTCGAAAAAGAGAAGATGCATGAGTATTTTGCAAAGAAATTTGACCTGCCAGAGTACTACGGCAGAAATTTAGACGCGCTCTTTGACTGTCTTTGCGAGATAAATGAGACAACGCTTATAAAGCTAAAAAACGAAGATGCCCTAGAAGCGGGGCTAAAAGAGAGCTTGGTAGCGCTATTTTTGGACGTTTGTTCGGAAAATGAAATGGTTAAATTTGAGCTTGTAAAAGATAAAAAATGATATTTGGAAAGATTGATTATCTAAATTTACTCCCATTTCACGTTTTTTTAAAATCAGCCCCACTAAGCTCTCAGATAAAAAAGGCGATCGAGTTTAAAAAGGGTGTGCCAAGCAAGCTAAATAGAGCCCTAGATGCCAGAAAGATCGACGCTGCGGTGATCTCAAGCATAGCTAGTAAAAAGGCAAATTTAAAGAAACTAAATTTTGGAATAGTCGCCAAAAAAGATGTAAAAAGCGTGCTTGTTCGCAAAAACTCAGATATGAAATTTGACCCAGCCTCAGCCAGCTCAAATGCCTTAGCCAAGGTGCTTAATCTAAATGGCGAGGTGATCATAGGTGACCGCGCGCTAAAAGCCTATCTAAGCGAGGGCAAAGAGTGCTTTTACGACCTTGGTCAAATTTGGCACGAAAAGACAAATTTGCCATTTGTTTTTGGTAGATTTTCTTACGTAAAAAACGGCTCGTTTTACAAAAGGCTGGTTGCAAACTTTTTGCAAAAAAATGTCAAAATCCCAAACTATATCTTGGCCAAGTATTCTAAAAGTCGCAGCATAAGCGAGCAAGATATCAAGTGGTATCTTAAATTTATAAGCTACAAAATAGGCCCAAAAGAGCAAAAATCACTCCGCAAATTTTTTAAAGAGCATAGGTTTTTAAGAGAGGCAAAGTAAGTTAAATTTACTAGCATTATTTCTTTGCTATATTTTACCTCATAAATGGCGAAGATAACGAGGCCCGATACGCCATTTAATAAATTTTAAATATATTTTTAAATTTTAAGCTATTATTAATCTTAGCGTTAAATTTATGTTATAAAGATTTACTACAATTACACACAAAGCAAATCATTTTTGTTATTCCTTTTACTGATTGAGGCCTTGGCTAAACCAAGGCTTTTTCTAAATTTTATAAGCTTTATGAGTAGAGTTTATAAAATTTATTTAAAGGAGATGTTATGAGAAAGACTTTGAGTTGTGTTGCACTAGCCTCTGTGCTTTGCTCGAGCGCTTTTGCGATAGGCGGTCCAAGCGGGGCTAAACTTGACTACGCTATCACTGGGCAGATCGGCGAAGTAGTGGTAAATCCTTACGATACTGCCCCACTTACAGCAGTCATCAAAAATGGCGGCTACACACTAAGCAACGCTAAGGTCACTATCGTGCCAAAACAAGGCGGTCAAACTATAAGCTACAAAGTGGCTGACAAGCATCTTCGCACACATGGTGGCATTCCAGTTTTTGGCATGTATCCTGACTATCAAAACACCGTTGAGGTCGAGTATGACAAGAGCTACAAGGGCAAGACTGAGCATATAAAAGAGAGCTATAAAATTTACGCCCCAGCTATCTACCTAGAGAGCGCTGGCACGCCAAATCAAAAGGGCGCACTATTTGACAAGATCGAGGTTACTAAGCCTGCTAGCGCTAAATTTGCAAACCGCCTCTACTACGTAAATAACTTTGTCAATAAAACAGGCAAGGGCACAAAAGTCGTTTGGAACAACCCGGCTGGCGGTGCGATCGAGTGGAACTACAGCCCAAATAACTTCATCCTTGATACAAAAGGCGAGGTTAGATGGTATCTTGAGCCAAGTAAAATTTACGACCTAAAACAGCCATTTCACGCTGGCGTTATGATGGGCTTTAAGCAAAATGACGACGGCGCTATGACTTGGGGATATGGCCAAAGATACGCAAAATACGACATCATGGGTAGAGAAATTTTCAACCGCGAGCTACCAGCTAGCTACAACGACTTCTCACACTCAATGGACGTAGCACAAAACGGACACTACTTCTTGCGCGTGGCAAATGCCGACTACAAAAGGGCTGATGGCAAAAACGTAAGAACAGTGCGCGACGTCATCGTTGAGCTTGACCGCGACGGCAACGTAGTTGATGACTTTAGACTATATGAAATTCTCGATCCTTACCGCGACATCGTGCTAAAAACGCTTGATCAAGGTGCAGTTTGCTTAAACATAGACGCTAAAAAAGCAGGCCACACAGCAAGCTCTGATGAGCTTCAGTCTATGGATACACACGATAAATGGGGCGACATAGTTGGCGCTGGTCCTGGACGCAACTGGGCACACGTAAATAGCGTGGATTACGATCCAAGCGATGATAGCATCATCATCTCAAGCCGTCACCAAGACGCAGTTATCAAGATCGGCCGTGACAAACAAGTAAAATGGATCATGGGCGCTCACAAGGGCTGGAGCGATAAATTTAAAGATAAGCTGCTTCAGCCAGTCGATAGCAAAGGCAACAAGATCGTCTGCGAAGATGAGTACTCAAAATGCCCAGGATACGAGAGCGACAAAGGTGGCTTTGACTGGCAATGGACGCAACACACAGCATTTAGGATAGATAGCAAGTCTAAAAAAGGCGAAATTTACCTAAGTGTCTTTGACAACGGCGATACAAGAGGCATGGAGCAACCAGCCATCGCTGGCATGAAGTACTCTCGTGCGGTTATTTATAAGATCGATGAGAACAAAAAGACTATCGAGCAAGTTTGGGAGTACGGCAAAGAGCGTGGCAAAGAGTGGTATAGCTCAGTTACCAGCCTTACAGAGTATCAAACTGACCTTGACAGCGTTATGGTCTACTCAGCCGTCGCTGGCATGCAGTTTGACATAGCAAAAGGTCGTCCAGTAGGACTTCCTAGCCCACATATCAACGAATTTGAGTGGGGCGCAAAAGAGCCTAGCATCGAGATAAAGATGACAAATGCTATGGGCTATCAAGCGTTTCCATTTAGCTTGCAAAAAGCGTTTGAAAAGTAAATTTTTTCCTCCTTTGCTTCGGCAAGGGAGGCTTTTAGTTTTGTTTGATTTTAAAATTTATTTGCTATTTTGCTCTTTTAAAACAACCTTTGCATTTTTCTCTCTTTTACAAAACTCTAAAAAATTTAATCCATTTTTTGTATCGTCATTTAGCCCGATGCATCCAAAACCTCTCTCATCATGCGGATAAAGCGCTAAATTTAGGCTTGGAAAGATAAAAAAGCACCACTCGTTTAAGGAGTATGTATAGAGCATGAGTAGTTTGGCTAGATCTTTGATCTCATCAAATTTTAAAGCATCTATCCTAAGGCAGATGGCAGGTAGCAAAATTTCATTATTTATACCAAGATCAAAGTGCTCATTTGGCTCTTGCAAGATGCCTAGCTTTTTAAATTTATCGTGCAAATGTTTTATTTCAAGCGTTTCATCGCTCAAGTTAGTATCGTCGTAGTTTAAGGCGCTTTGGAGTGGCTAAAGGAGTTAAATTTATATCGCTAAGCTTTAGAGCATTATTTATTAAGCTTGAGAGTTTTTACGCAATGTATGATGTAATCTTGCAAGCCTTATAAACTAAGAGCCTCTCGCATAGAAATTTCTATCTTTTTCTCATCAAGGCTGCCATTGTAAAATAAATTTAACGCCAAGACCGCTTGATACAAGAGCATATCAGCTCCGTCTTTGCATGCTAAATTTTGCCTTTTTGCCTCTTTTAAAAATGGCGTTTGCTTGCCGTAAATAACATCAAATGCAAATTTGGCATTTTTAAAAATGCTATCTAAAATCTCTTTTGGTGCTGGCAAAAGATCATCTTTTAGCCCTGCTGAGGTCGAATTTACCACTAGATCAAATTTATGCTCTTTATAATCATCCCAGCTAAAGCACTCGTAGCGATCTTTAAATTTATCAAGTCTTACCTTGCTTCTATTTAGTATGCAAACATCTATGTTTTGTGATCTAAGTGCGTAGGCTAGGGCGTTTGCAGTGCCTCCAGCTCCAAGGATGATGGCACTTTTTGCCTCTTTAAAATTTGATATCGCTTTTAAAAAGCCAGGTGCGTCAGTGTTGTAGGCATAAATTTTCTCATTTTTTAGCACTAAAGTGTTTGCAGAGCCTATTTTACGTGCTGCTTCTGAGGCGTCGTCGGCTAAATTTAGAGCAAATTCTTTATGCGGGAGTGTGACATTTGCGCCGTTTAGTTTTAGGGATCTAAATTTATTGATTAGCTCATTGCCATCTTTTAGCAAAACCCTAGTATATAGGGCATCAAGAGCTAGATCGGCAATGGCTTTGTTGTGTAGTCTTGGAGATACCGAGTGAGCTATCGGATCTCCAAAAACTGCGAAGGTTTTCATTTTGCTCTAAAGACAAAAGCGTCTTTATTAACATCTTTTCTTATGTCATTTACAGCTTTTTGTAGCCCTTTTTCATCAAATGGACCAACTAAAATTTTAGTTAGCTCGCCAGCTTTTATAGTCTTATAGCTATATCCTTTGGCTGCTATTTTTTTCATATAGTCGGCATTTGGGTTAAATTTGCTAGTTGCAAATACTTGTACATAAGAGCCTTTTGCGACGCTCTCGGCTTTTGCTGGAGCTTCAGCTTTTTTTTCTACCTTAGTTTCAGGTTTTTTCTCAGCTTTAGTTTCAGCTTTCTTCTCGGTTTTTGCCTCAGTTTTGGCTGGCTTTGCTTCAGTTTTTTTCTCTGCTTTAGCTTCGTTTTTTGTTTCAGCTTTTTTAGCTGGAGCTTCTACTTTTGTTTCAGCTTTTTTAGGTGCTTCAGCTGGATGCTCGACAGCTTTTACTACCTCTTTTGGCTCTTCAGTTTTAGGAGCTGATTTTGCACCTTCTTTATCTTTTAGCTTTTTGATCATATCTTCAAAATCATCTTGCTGCTTATTTTCAGGCACGATAGGCACTTGCTCGAAAAGCTGAGTATCGCCTTTTTTAACATCTGAATTTGTATCTTGTGCAGGCACCTGTGTATCGACTGGCTGCTCTGCTGGCACTGGAGGCAGAACTAGTCTTGAGTCAGCTTCGTTTTGTGCTTGTGTTGAGTCGCCTGAGTTTATAAGCTTCATGGCTACGATGATGATTAAAAATAGTATAACAAGAGCTGCTATAAACATAAGAAGTTTCTTTAGTTTTGCGCCCTTTGCCTCATCATCTTTTTCTAAAAGTATATCTTTTAACTCTTCGTTTTCCATTATCTCTCCTTACATATATTTTGACCAACTTGCTCCGCGCTCTTTTTGATAGAGGTTATATGGCAAAGTTAGGATGTTAAATTCTTTTGGCATATCTTGATTTGGGAACATTCTCCACTCTTTGGCTAACTTTTGTGAAAGCTTTGCGCTTAGCATATTTGCAAGCGTGCAAGCTTCATTTAGCGTAGTGTGACCTTTATGCACATAAAGGTGCAAATGTCCTGGGGTCTTAGTCTCATAGGCTGTGAAATTTATAAAGCCTTCTTCTCTTAAAAGAAGCTGCGCTCTATGCCAAAACCTATCTGGAGTTCTGCCGTTGTAGTCAAAGACTATGTTTTCGACCTTGTCACTTGCATTGATTAGCGAGTGGGCGATTATAGCTTTGCCATCCTCATGCTCTTTCATGACACTATAAGTTAGTGGTTCATTGATCTTTTCAAATTTATCAAAGAAAATTTTGCCCTTATACTCTATCTTATTGACGATCGTGTCACGTTTGATGTAGTAGTGGGTCGTTATTATCTTTATAAGAGATGTATCAATACTTTGCATCAAAATGTCGCTTTATCATAGATTATAAATTTATGAGCTAGTTCTTTTAACTCGCCCTTGATCTTCTCTTGTAAAGATGCGTTGTTGATGTCGCTTAGCACGTCAGCTATCTTGTTTGCTATTAGCTCAAACTCAGCCTCTTTCATGCCACGAGCTGTTAGAGCTGGGCTACCTACACGTATGCCGCTTGTGATAAACGGACTTCTTGTCTCGCCTGGAACTGTATTTTTATTTACAGTTATGCCAGCATTTCCTAGAGCGATATCTGCGTCTTTTCCGCTAAAATCGCGGTTTAAGAAGCTCATTAGGATTAGGTGGTTATCAGTGCCGCCACTTACTAGATCAAAGCCTCTACTTATTAGCACTTCGCCAAGTTTTTTAGCGTTTGCTTTTACTTGTTTAGCGTAAATTTTCCACTCAGGGCTAAGGTTGTGCTTAAAGCCAACTGCCTTTGCAGCGATGACGTGAACTAGTGGTCCGCCCTGGATGCCTGGGAAGATAGAAGAGTTTATCTTTTTAGCGTACTCTTCGTTGTTTGTCATTATTATACCGCCTCTTGGGCCTCTTAGAGTTTTATGTGTAGTTGAGCTTACGACGTCGCAGTGTGGGAAAGGATTTTGATGCTCACCAGCTACTACAAGACCAGCGATGTGAGCAACGTCTGCAAATAGTATCGCACCAACAGCGTCAGCTATCTCTCTAAATTTCTTAAACTCGATCTCTCTTGTGTATGCGCTCGCGCCACAAACGATCATCTTTGGTTTTACTATCTTTGCGATATCCATAACTCTATCGTAGTTTATGCGACCATCAAGCTCGACGCCGTAAAAGAAGCTCTCATACATCTTGCCAGAGCTGCTTACCTTTGCGCCGTGTGTTAGGTGTCCGCCGTGGCTTAGATCCATGCCTAAAATTTTATCGCCTGGGTTAAGCAAAGCACCATAAACGCCTTGGTTTGCCTGAGAGCCTGAGTTTGGCTGAACGTTTGCAAATTCGCATCCAAAGAGCTCTTTGCATCTATCGATCGCGATTTGCTCGATCTCATCGACAAATTCGCAGCCACCATAATATCTCTTTCCAGGGTAGCCTTCGGCGTATTTGTTTGTTAGGATTGAACCCATCACTTCCATGACTTCTGGATATGTGAAATTTTCGCTAGCGATCATCTCAAGGTGGTCACACTGGCGTTTTAACTCTAAATTTACTAGGTCGTAAATATCTTTATCATAGCTTTGCAAACTCATTTTTCGTTCTCCTTTGTCTCAGTTTTTAGTGGCCTCATCGCTGGGAAGAGGACAACGTCGCGTATTGATTTTTTATCTGTTAAAAGCATGACAAGCCTATCGATGCCTATGCCTTCGCCTGCAACTGGTGGCATGCCGTATCCTAGGGCTTTTACATAGTCCTCGTCCATCTCGTGAGCCTCGTCATCGCCTGCATTTTTAGCGTCGATCTGCGCTTTAAAGCGGTTGTATTGATCGATCGGATCATTTAGCTCGTTAAAACCATTTGCCAGCTCTCTACCAGCGATAAATAGCTCAAATCTCTCTGCCACGTCAGGATTTGTGTCGCTTCTTCTTGAAAGTGGGCTTATAGAGATCGGATAGTCGATGACAAAAGTTGGGTGGATGAGCTTACTCTCTACGTAGTTATCAAAGAGTTCAGCCTGTAAGTGGCCAAGATCAAGCTTCTCGTTTGCTTCAAAGCCATCAGCTCTTAGTTTTGCTAAAATTTTAGCCTTGTCGCTTACGACATCTTCGGCAAGTCCGCCTATCTCAACTAAGGCTTTTTTATAGCTTATGCGTTTAAATGGCTTGCTAAAATCAATCTCCATGCCATCAAAATTTATTACTTTCTCCATGCCAAGTTTTTCTAAAATGACATTAAATAGATCCTCTGTGATACCCATTAGATCGTGGTAGTTGTGATATGCCCAGTAAAACTCGATACTTGTAAATTCAGGGTTGTGGGTTAGGTCCATACCCTCATTTCTGAAGTTTCTATTCATCTCATAAACAGCCTCAAAGCCACCAACTACAAGACGTTTTAGATATAGCTCAGGTGCGATCCTTAGGTATCTCTCAACTCCAAGAGCGTTGTGAAATGTCACAAATGGTTTTGCATTTGCACCGCCAGCTATTGGGTGAAGCATCGGAGTTTCAACCTCTAAAAAGCCCTTTTCTTCAAAAAATCTTCTAATCGTGCTTATAATCACCGAGCGCTTTTTAAAGTCAGCCCTAACTTCAGGGTTCATTATCATATCAAGGTATCTTTGGCGGTATCTTGTCTCTACATCAACTAGCCCGTGGTACTTCTCTGGAAGCGGACTTATTGATTTTGTAGCTAAGTTAAGCTCATTTACATGCATTGAAAATTCGCCAGTTTTTGTTATAAAAGCGTAGCCTCTAACATAGACGATATCGCCTATTTCTACATATTTTTTAACGATTTTAAACCACTCTGGATCAAGCGTTTTGTTACTAAAATAAATTTGTAAATTTCCATTTTCATCTTCGATGTTTGCAAAGACCGCTTTACCAGCGTCACGGATCAGCTTTATCCTTCCAGCAAGGCCTACTAGCTGCCCCTCTGCTTTTTTCTCTTCTGTATCTTTTATATAGTTAAATTTAAGTCTAAATTTAGAGATATTCATATCTCTTCTAAGAAAATGTGGATATGGATTTATGCCTAAATTTCTAAGCTCATCTATGCTTTCTAATCTTTGAATTTCATGTTGGTTGTCAAATATCACCTTACTTTCCCTTTATATTATTTTTTGAACATTTTTCGCAAATTCCATAAAGCTGCATCATGTGACCAGTTAGTTTAAAGCCATGCTCTTTTGCAATGCTTATTTGCCTTTTTTCTATCATAGGATCTTCAAACTCTATGATAAGGCCGCATTTTCTGCATATCATGTGGTCGTGGTGTGGCTTTGTGGCAAGCTCAAATTTCTTGCCTTGCGAACCAAAGCTGATAGATGTTACCATCTCTGATTCTTCAAGTAAATTTAGCGTTCTATAAACGGTTGCGATGCCGATATTTAGCTCAGGGTAGGTCTCTTTTATAAAAAGATATAGCCTTTCTGGCGTAAAGTGTTCGTCGTTGTTATAAAGCGTTTTTAGCAAAATTTCACGTTGTTTTGTATATTTTAAACCATTATCGCGAAGAACTCTTTTAAATTTCTCAAGTAACGCATCGTATTCTAAATTTTCTATCATCTCACTCCCCTTTGGTGACGTTTGTGTCGGTATTTGTGCTCGCATTTGCATCCATTGATATAAACGCGTCAGTTTTGTTTGTATCCTTTGGTCTTGCTACCATTTCGTCTATTTCGTTTTTGATATTTTTCACATCGATATTTGTTATCCATCTGCCAGTCTCAAGTAAAAGCGGATAGACTTTGCTGTTTGTGAAATATGGCTCGGTCATTTTGTTTAGCGAAGTGCCTGACATCACGGCAACGACTGCTGAAAATGTGAGAAAAATTTTGCCACTTCCCATGACAAATCCACCAAGCCTATCTAAAAAGCCAAGCCCGCTTACTGAAACTATCTTTGATAAAAATTTACCAACCAGCAGACAAACCAGCCAAAAAACTAGCCAAAGTCCGATAAATGCGACAAATTGTAAAAATGAAGGATTTTCAAATTTATATATATTTTTACTTATAAAACCCTCAGCCACATCTGAAAACCTGCTAGCAACAACTAAACCGCCGATAAGTCCGATGAGCCCAAAAGTCTCTTTTATGAGGCCATTTATTATGCCCTTTATGCCCAGCATCAAGACAAGGGCGATAATGATAATGTCAAACCAAGTTACTAAATCCATCATACAGTTCCTATTAAATTTTGAAGTTCTTGCTGGCTAGTCGAGTAGGCTAGCGCATTTTCTTTTGTGATCAAGCCCTCTTTTAGCGCTTTCATCAGCGCTTGAGTCTGCGTGCTCATGCCAGTTTGTTGCTGATTTAGCTGCATTTGAGAGTAAATTTGATGCACTTTGTTTTCGCGTATCAAGTTTGATATCGCCATGTTATTTATCAAAATTTCATGCACAGCGCACCTTCCGCCGCCTATTTTTGGTATCAGACTTTGTGAGATGACGGCAGTTAGTGAAACGCTAAGCATATTTCTTACTTGAAGCTGCTCACTTCCATCGAAGCTATCAACGATCCTATTTATAGTTTGTATGGCTGAGTTTGTGTGAAGCGTACCAAAGACTAGGTGTCCAGTCTCAGCCGCTGTAATGGCCGTAGAGATCGTCTCTCTATCCCTCATCTCGCCCACAAGTATGATATCTGGGTCCTCACGAAGTGCAAATTTTAGTGCTTTTGAGTAAGAGTGCGTGTCAGTGCCTATATTTCTATGTGAAAATAGGGCTTTTTTGTTGTTATGTACAAACTCAACTGGGTCCTCAACGGTGATGATGTGCTTTCTATAATTTAAATTTATCTCATTAAGCATCGCCGCAAGCGTTGTTGATTTACCACTGCCCGTTGGTCCAGTAACTAGGATAAGGCCCTTTTCGCGTTTGATGATATATTTAAAAATTTGTGGCGCATTTAGATCATCAAGCGAAGGTATATCGATAGGTATGATACGAAAAGCTGCAGCTAGATCGCCATTCATCGTGTAGTAGTAGTTGCCACGAAAGCGGCCGATATTTGGAAGCTCTATGGCAAAGTCAAGCTCTTTGTTGTTCTCAAGCTCGCTTTTTTGGGCGTCTGTGATAAGCGCGTAGCATAAATTTTCTATATCTTTGCCGCTTAGCACGCCAAATTCAAGCGGCCTTAAAGTGCCATCTATCCTTATCTGAGGCTCAGACCTTGAGACTAGGTGGAGGTCACTAGCTTTGTTAAAAACAACGGTTTTTAGAAGCGTTTGGATGTCACCAGAGAGATTGCTCTCTGATGCTTTGGCTTGAGCGTCCGAGCTTTGCGCTCTTAGTTGTTCGATTAGATCCATATTTTACTCTATGATCTTTGGCACGGCAAAAAAGTGTCCCTCGCGTGAAGGGGCGTGCTTTAAAATTTCATCGACAACGTCACTTAAATGTGGCTCATCTTCTCTTAATGGAGTGCCACCTTTTATAGAGCTAACTACGGCCTCATCGCCGCTTAGATCAAGCTCGTTTAAAACATCGACAAAAGATACGATTTCACTTAATTGCTTCTTGATCTCTTCTCTTTTTTCATCATTAATTTGTAATGCTGAGAGTTTTTCTAATTTATTTAAAAGAGTGTCGTCTATTTGCATTATCAAGCAACCTTTTAATTGATTTTGAGGCATTATATCACATTCAAGCTTTAATTTTGGGCTACTTTTAATTTAATTATGCTAAAATCTGCGAATTAAAATTTTTCAAAAGCAAGGAAAAACGTTGGCTATAAAAGAAGACTTAACCGAGATAAAAAAAGAGATCGACGCCCAAGAGCAGTTTCTTGAGAGTATGATCAAGGGAGAGCGTTTTTTTAGGAAATACAAAACTTTGCTGATCGTGCTATGCGTGGCAGCTATCGTCGCACTCATTGGATTTTACGCTAGTAAGGTTTTAAACGACAACAGAGTCGAAGAGGCAAATTTAGCCTATTCAAAGCTTATTTTAAATCCAAATGACGCAAACGCTTTAAATGTTTTAAAGGAGAAAGAGCCAAGCATGTATGCGCTTTTCTCACTTGGTCAAATGCTCGATAAAAACGACACAAAAGGCATTAGTGAGCTTGCAAATTTAAAAGTAAATCCGATCGTAAAAGATATCATTCTTTCACAAACTGGCGATGCAAATACTCAAATTTTAAGTGAATACAACGCACTTTTAAAAGGTTTTGAGCTTTTAAAACAAAATAAAATCAAAGAGGCAAATGTGGAATTTGACAAGATCGCACTTGACTCACAACTACAAACTTTAGTTAAAAATCTAAAACACTATCAGGGAATAAAATAATGAAAAAACTTACACTATTCTTGGCATTTGCCTTGGCTTTAGTTCTAAGCGGATGCGGCACAAAAAGACAATATTTTGAGCCTGCGCAAACTTCTGGTGAGATATCTTTGTCAAAAGATCTTCCTTCTTACATCAAATCAGCAAATGCAAACGGCGCAACGCTAGATAATGGCAACATCATCACTAAAAATGGGCTAAATAAAAGCGTTATCTTGCCTGAAAATTTCAACTTCTTAAATGAAAACAACGGCTTTGTC
Organism: Campylobacter concisus; assembly: GCF_003048835.2. NCBI lineage: Bacteria > Pseudomonadati > Campylobacterota > Epsilonproteobacteria > Campylobacterales > Campylobacteraceae > Campylobacter > Campylobacter concisus. The sequence goes on from NZ_CP060705.1 coordinate 346,018, forward strand.
ATCTCAGCTAGCATAAATGGCGATCTAAACGTTACTGATCCTAGCGGTCACAGCGTTTATAGTGGTAAATTTCCAACTGCGATCGTAGCAGCCTCACTTGATCAAAACCAACTTGCAGCTATCAGTGCATCAAACCACATCTATCTAATCGACATAAACACAGCTACGACACTAATGGAGTATAGCTCTTCTGACATCGCAGCGGTTGATTCAAGAGTTGTGGCACCTTACTTCATGAGCTCACTCATCGTCTATCCAGCACTAGATGGCAAAATTTACATCGTGCAAAAAGATACTGGTAGAATTTTACGCGACGTGGTCGTAAGCTCTGAAAATTTCTTTAATAACATCATATTCTTAGGCGTTGAAGGCGATAATCTAATCGCAGCAACAGCCAAAAAACTAATCGTCATCAACCCAAGTCAAACAGTTTATTATGACGGTGAGATCAAAGATGTGCTAGTTCATAACGATGAAATTTATATCTTTAAAAAAGATGGCACGATAGTAAGAACAGACCTTATGCTAAAAGAGCAAAATAAGGTAAATTTCAAATTTGCTATCTTCTCAGCGGCAACTATCATCAACAATAAGCTCTATGTCATCGAAAAAACAGGCTATGTTATAAAGACAAATTTAGACCTTAGCGGAGCTGAAATTTATGAGTTTAGCGACGAGATAAAAGATAAAAGCTTCATGGGAAATGGCGCATTTTACTACGATAATGAGTATGTTAATCTAGGGCAATGAACCAAAAAATTTGGGAGCTTTTTGAAGCTAAAAAGATCTTGCTAAGGGATCTAAAAAGACTTGATCTTAGCGAATTTACCAAGAAACGCTCGCTTGAGGCGTTTTTTGGTATCGATACAAAAAATTTCTACGAGATCGTTTTTTTAAGAAACGCAAAGAGCAGGCTTTTGGTCAAAGAAGCCAGCGAGATAGATGAAATTTGCACTAAATTTGAGGAGAAATTTCAAACCAAGATCAAAAAACGTGTGATTTTTTACAACTCTCAAATTTGCTCAAAATCCCTAAACTACTTCAAAGAGCAAGGCTGGATCTGTTATGATTTTGTGTGATATCGGCAACACCAACGCCTCTTTTTTGCAAAATGGCAAGATCACACACATAAAAGTTAGCGAATTTAAAAACTACAAGCCAGATGAAAAGGTCTATTTTATCTGTGTAAATGAAGAAATTTTACGCATGGTAGATAAGGATGAAATGTTTGTAAATTTAGAGTCTTACTTTGAGATAGACACGATATATCAAGGTCTCGGAGTAGATAGAAAAGCGGTTTGTTATATGATAAATGATGGCGTTATAGTAGATGCTGGAAGTGCTATCACCGTTGATATAATGGCAAACTCACTTCATCTTGGCGGTTACATCTTGCCTGGTATCGCAACTATGTTAAATGCCTATAAAAGCATCTCTCCACGCCTTGATGTGACGCTAAATTCGCAAATCGACATCGACGCACTGCCGCAAAAAACGAGCGATGCTGTGAGTTACGGCATAATAAAGCCCATTATCACGCTCATTTCAAAGCTTGCAGGCAGCAAAAAAGTATATTTTACTGGTGGAGATGGCGACTTTTTATCTAAATTTTTTAAAAATGCCATTTGCGACAAGATGCTGATCTTTCGTGCCATGCAAAAAATAATCGATGAGAAAAAGGAAATTTTAAAATGATAACAGTAGCCTTGCCAAAGGGCAGGATAGCGGAAGATACACTAGAAATTTTTAGAAAGATTTTTGGCTCGAGTTTTTTGTTTGAGGATAGAAAACTCATCCTTGAAGAGGGAAATTTTAGATTTTTAATGGTTCGCAACCAAGATATACCAACATACGTCACCGAAGGCGCTGCAGATATCGGCGTGGTCGGCCTTGACGTCCTTGAAGAGCATAAGCCAAATGTGGTGAGGCTGCTTGATCTGCAAATAGGCAAGTGCAAGGTCTGCATCGGCATAAAAAACGAAGATGAGCTTGATTTTTCAAGGTCTGAGCTAAAGATCGCTACAAAAATGCCAAATATCACTAGAAATTACTTTGCCAAGCTTGCCGTTGGCGTCAAGATCATAAAGCTTTATGGCTCGATCGAGCTAGCACCGCTTGTTGGGCTAAGCGACGCGATCGTCGATGTGGTCGAAACTGGCTCAACTATGAAGCAAAATGGGCTAAAAGTAGCTGGTGATATCATGCAAAGCTCAGCTTACTTGATCGCAAATAAAAATAGTTTTATCATCAAAAAAGATGAAATTTTGGAGCTTTATCAAAAGATAAAAGATGAAATTTCAAAGTAAAAATTTGAAAAAAAGCAAATAGCACAAATAAAGGAAAAATGGTTAAGGTAAAACATTGTTGTTCTCAAATGAAAGAGGCAACGAAATTAAATTGCAAGATTCATAACAATATTTATGATTGTCCAGATGTACTTATCTCGTATTATTCTAAATTTGATGAATATGGAATTATAATTCACGATGGTGGCACAAGTAGCATTTCAATTAAATTTTGCCCTTTTTGTGGTACAAAATTACCAAAATCAAAACGAGATAAATGGTTTGACAAAATGGAAAAATTAGGAATAGATATTGATAATGATGAAATTCCTAAAGTATATTTAAATTATGGTTGGTGGTTGAAGAAGTGATTGAAAATTATTTTTAACTCTTTTTTAATCAACATAAAAACTAGTTGTTGCCAATTTTAAACGGCTGCCGCATAAAAGATCTTGAGAAATTTCTATTTAACTAGATGTAAAAGCAAGATAAAATGCTTAATATTTTTTTGTCCACTCACAATGGCGGCGTGTTTTGTTAGAGTTTCTTAAGACCGAGCAGATATAACTTTGTATAAAAACAGCAAATTTGCTTTAAATTATGCTGGTAAAATTTGATCCAAAATGGTAAATTTTATTTGATACAGTTAAAATTTAAATGGAAATAACGAGCAAATTCAGATCAAAAAATAATAATTGTTTTTGCATTTTAAATTTTTAACTTTTCTTGATAGTTAAATTCAACCCAAAACAACAAATTTAACCTAAATTTTCCCGCCAAACATCTCATACATCGCTTTTTCCTCGCCCCAAAGCTCGCGGTGCTTTTTGATAGATGATTTGATAGCGTTTATGAGATAGAGCACATCCTCTTTTGTATGCGTGTAGTGCATGCTCACCCTTACAAAACCTGGCTTTTTCTCTAAGATCTTATTCTCTTTAAGTCCAAGCAGATCAAAAGCATAAGGCCCAGCACACATCACGCCAGCGCGGCTTTGTATGCCGTGGTTGTTACTAAGTGTTGCCGCAAAGTCATAAGGCGAAATGTCGCGCGCATTAAATGAAAAAATAGGCAGTTTTTCTGCATTTTTAGGGCCATAAATGGTGATATCTTCGATGCTGCTAAGCTCTTTTACAAAGAAATTTGCTAGCTCATCTTCGCGAGCTTTGACGTTTTCTACTCCTACACTTGCTTGCAAGTTGTAGGCTAGGCTTGCTCGCACCAGCCCCAAGATAGATGGCGTGCCAGCCTCCTCAAGCTGCTCGGCATTTTTTATAAAAAGGTGTTTTGAGGGCGTCGCAAGTGCGATGGTACCGCCACCTGCAAAGCTTGGTATGTCGCTTGTGTAAAGCTCTTTTTTGATCGCTAAAAGCCCACAACTCCCAACTCCGCCAAGTAGCTTGTGAGGAGAGAAAAAGGCTGCGTCAAAGTATGCGGCGTCTAAAATTTCATGCGAGCTGGTTGCTGCGCAGTCAAATGCCACCACCCCGCCAAATTTTTTAACGAGCGAGTAAATTCTCTTGTAGTCGGTTTTTACGCCCGTGACGTTTGAGGCGGCGCTAAAGCAGGCGATGATCTTTCTTTTTGCGTTTAGTTTTAGCGTCCTCTCAAGCATCACATAGTCTATCTCGCCGTTTTCATCAAGTGTTATGCGCTCGCAGTCGCAAAGCCCCTCGCGAAAGCTGATCTCGTTTGAGTGGTGCTCATATGGGCCAACAAGCACTAGTGGTAAATTTACGCTTCTTAAATTTGCTTCGCCTATCAAGGCTCTTGTCGTTGGCGGCAGATAAATTCCTATTATCTCCTGAAATTTCTTTATCGCAGCCGTTGCGCCTTGACCAGTTGCAATGAGATAAAAGCTATCATCAAGCCCCAAAAGCTCCTTTAACTCAGTCCTTGCGTTTTCGTAGCGTTTTTGCGTTAGCACGGCGCTTGAACTGCTGTCTGAGTGAGTGTTTGCGTAGGTTTTTAAAAATTTTGAAATTTCATCTTCGATAGGTGCATAGGCAAGGCCTGAGGCCGTGTAGTCAAAATAGTAAATTCCATCTTTTAAAATGATATTTTTTCTTACTTCATCTATGGTTGGCACGATTTTCCTTTTGGTTAAAAGCGTGATTATAATGAAATTTTGTATAAAGTGAGGTTACAAGCGGGCAGGGCGCCCACTCGCGTGATTATTTGTTTAAGAAGTTTTTTTCTAACCACTCGTTAGCTTTTGCTTCACTCTCAAATCTTTGGCTCTTAGCAACTTGGTTTGCACCCTCATAAAAACGGATACGAATGCCGTCTTGAACGCTATCGATCTTGATTCTAGTGATCTTATCTTTGTTTAGATAAGTCCTGTCGTTTAGTTTTACATACATGTTTTCTCCTTTTAAAAATTTGGTTTATTTTTTATCGTTTTTCTTTTCGTCTTGTTTTAAAAATAGCTCTTTAAAGCGCTTATTTGCATAGTCTTCGATGTCGTTTTGAAGCTGTTTATAGGCGTTTATGAGCTCATGAGCTCTATCATTTAGCGTAGTGCCAGCACTATCTCCGCCACCTTGCTTGGTCGTAAAGAGATCTTCTTTTAAATTTTTTTGCAAAATTTGTAGATGCGACCAGCATTTTTTATAGTTCATACCTAAAATTTCAGCTGCCTTTGATATCGAGCCAACCTCGGCTATAACGTCTAAAACTTCGGTTTTACCCTTGCCAAATATAAGCTCGCCCTCGTCGTTTTCTATCCAAGTCTTTGTCTTTACTCTCATCTTTTTGCCTTTCTTTTCCTTAAAACAGCCTAGCTGACAGTACTTCACGTCAAAGCCGTAGTCTCTAAGCGTCGAGCGCATGGTCTTTAGGCCACCGCTAGCTGCCGCCATATCCCTTGCATCTTTGCAAAAAACTCTGCCCTTTTCGTCGCTTACTTCTTTTAGTTTTAGTGACAATGTAAATTTACCGCGGTCTTTATCAAGAGCGCCAAACTGGCCAAGCTCGCAGTTGTCTATCTTGATGCCAAGTCTGGTCGCCTCATCGCTCACTTCGCCAACTTCTATGCCAAGCTTATTTGCGATCTTAAAAGCCGTGCCGCAGTCAAGTTTGCCGCTTTTATTTAGCGTTTGTTTTATTAACTCTTCTAAATTTTTACTCATAAATTCTCTCTTCGCCGCTATAAACGTTGATATTTTCGCCCCTTGCAAAGCCGCAAAGCGTGAGCTCAAATTTACGAGCGATCACCACGCCAAGGCTAGTCGGTGCTGTCCTTGAGATAAGCGCTGGGATGCCGTGCATAACGGCCTTTGCAACCATCTCTGAACTAAGCCTGCCACTCACCATCAAAAATGAATTTGCTAAGTTAGCTCCGTCTAAAACAGCCTTACCAACGGCTTTATCGATCGTATTGTGCTGAGCGATATCCTCGCCTATATAAAATTTATCTTCGCTCACAAAAAGCTTTGCCGTATGCACGCAGCCAGTCATCTCATAAAGCTCGCACTGCGTGTAAAACTCCTTCATTTGTGCAAGGATCATATCTTTGTTAAATTTAGCCCCGCTTTTTACGGCTCTTGCTGCCATCGCCTGTGGGTCGATATTTGCCGTTGAGCTTCTGCCACAGCCACTTATTATGACCTTCTCTTCGTCAAACTGCTCTAGGCGTTTTTCATTCACTTTGGCGCTTACATAGACGCTTAGCTCGTCGGTTGAGAGCCTAACTTCAGCTATGTCTTCTGGCTTTGTGATGACATTTTCGCTGATCAAATAGCCCACAGCAAGCGCCTTTTGATCGGTAGGCGTTGCCATAACGGCACCAAATTTTTTGTCATTTATGTAAATTTCAAGCTTGATCTCACGCACCAAAATATCATCAACCTGCGCTTTTTGCTCGCCTTTATATTTGATGATCTGCGTTTTATAAATCGGTTCCATCTTGCTCCTTGAAGTTTTCACAAATGATAGCCCAAAAAGCTAAATTTAATTTTGGATTGTAGTAAAAACTTGCTTAAACAAAGCAAAAAGCTTAAACGCATTTTGATACGAAATAAACGTTATTGTGATTAAAATTTGATATGCAAGATAGGCATATTTCTTAAAGTATAAAATTAGAGAAAATAACAAATTTTATAGGTGCAAAAAGCACCTATAAATTTACGCTTTTAGTTTTAGTCTGTCGCCAGCGTAGTAAGCGATCTTCCAAACAGTAGTTTGTTTTAGGTCTTTTTCGCCATAACCTCTTGCAGCAACTCTGTCATTGTAGATTTTTTCGATCATATCTGACTCGCCAACTAATAAAGCCTTTGTAGAGCACATCGCAGCACAAACTGGCACTTTGCCTTCAGAAATTCTATCTTGTCCATATACTTCGCGCTCTTCTTCGCTATTAGTTGGTAGCGGACCGCCTGCGCACATGGTGCATTTATCCATTACGCCTCTTGCGCCAAAAGCACCATCCTTAGGGAATTGCGGTGCGCCAAATGGGCAAGCATACAAGCAGTATCCACAGCCTATGCAGATATCTTTATCGTGAAGCACGATGCCATCAGCTCTGATGTAGAAACAATCAACTGGGCAAACAAGCGAACAAGGTGCATCTTCGCAGTGCATACATGCGATTGATGTTGAAATTTCTTTACCAGGCATACCTTCATTTAGTGTGACGACGCGGCGTCTTCTAACACCGATAGGCAACTCATGAGCTTCATCGCACGCTACCGCGCAACCGTTGCAATCAATGCATCTATCTGTGTCGCAGTAAAATTTAAGTCTATTGTTATCGTTAAATGCGCTCATATTATGCCCTTTCTATGCGGCAAAGACCGCCTTTTGTTTCTGGAATTTGAGTGACTATGTCATATCCGTAGTTTGTTACGGTATTTGCGCTCTCACCAACTGCAAAAGGTCTTGTTCCCTCAGGGAAATTTCCAGTCATATCAACACCTTGCATATATCCAGCCCAGTGGAATGGCAAGAATATCATATTAGGCTTAACTGATGGCACGATCCTTGCGCGAACCTTGATCTTAGTGCCCTCAGGTGAATGAACCCAAACAAAATCCCAATTTTTAATGCCATGTTTGGCAGCTAGCTCTGGGTGGATGTCGGCAAACATCTCAGGTGTAATGCGCGATAGATACTTGCTAGCACGCGTCTCCATACCAGCACCACTGAAATTTACGAGACGAGCTGTAATGAGGTTGATAGGGAATTCTTTTGAGAAGTCCTTACTTTGCTGCAAGCTCTTATACTTCGTATAAACGCGGTAGTGATTTGGTTTATCCTCAAAACTTGGATATTTTTGCGCAAGATCCTGACGCTGTGAGTGGATCGGCTCTCTGTGTTGAGGGATCTGATCAACAAATGTCCAAACTATCGCTCTAGCACGTGCATTGCCATATGGAGCGATGTTTTTCTCCAAGCATTTTGTTGCTATGATATTACTATCATCAGTTGACCAGCTAGCTCCGATCCTTGCTTTTTCATCATCAGTTAGTGTGATGCCTAAAATTTTCTCGATATTGTCTTTTTTGATCTCAGGATATCCGCCATTTATAGATGAACCAACTGGCGCTGAGCCTTCAGCTGCTAGCTGGCTAACACCGTTGTGCTCTAAACCAAAGCGGTTTCTAAAGCCCATTCCGCCTTCGCGAACTGATTTATGTGTATCATAAAGTATTGGGCTACCTGGGTGATTTTCTGTCCAGCATGGCCATGGAAGTCCGTAGTATTCGCCTTCAACAGGAGTGCCAGGCTTGCCAAGAGATGTTACTTCATCGAATTTATCCCAGTTCTCTTGGTGGCGTTTTAAGCGCTCAGGTGTCCAGCCAGTCATACCGATAGTTTTTATAATATTTGCTATCTCGTGAGTAGCAGCTTCTGGCCACTCTATCTTGCCGTCAGCATCCCTTATAGTGCGAGTTAGCTCGTCATAGAAGCCTATACGTTTAGCTAGTTCAAATAACAATTCATGATCAGGTATGCTCTCATAAAGTGGTTTGCATACTTGGCTTCTCCATTGACCACTTCTGTTTGTAGCTACGACTGTGCCGCTAGTTTCATACTGAGTTGAAGCAGGGATGATATATACATTATCTTTTTTATTTGTTATAACGGCAGCGTCATTTACAAACGGATCTACACAAACAAGTAACTCAAGTGCATCAAGACCTTCTTGAACCTTTACTTGTTGTGCAGTAGATGTTATGCCGTTACCTATAACTACAAGAGCTTTTAGGCTATCTCCTGCATTATCGATCGCATCATTACCATCTTTACCATTTAGCGTACCAGCCCACCAGCGTGCAAGTGAAAATCCTGGCTTAAACATCCACTCAGGCTTGATAAAATTCTTTTGCAACCACTCGAAATCAACCTTCCACATTTTTGCAAAATATTTCCAGCTTCCTTCGTTTTTAGCGTAGTATCCAGGCAAGCTATCAGGTGCGTTTGCCATATCAGTTGCACCTTGAACGTTATCGTGGCCTCTTAGGATGTTACATCCGCCGCCACTTACGCCCATGTTGCCAAGCACTAGTTGCAAGATCGGAGCTATACGAGTGTTTGAGCTACCTATTGTGTGCTGAGTTAGACCCATCGCCCAAACGACTGAGCCAGGGCGGTTTTTGGCATAGACTTCTGTGATCTCTTTAAGAGTTGCAGCTGGGACTCCAGTCACATCTTCAACGACTTCAGGTGTCCATTTTGCAGCCTCTTTACGGATCTCATCGATGCCGTATGTGCGCTCATCTATAAATTTCTTATCTTCCCAGCCATTTTCAAAGATGAGATTCATCATGCCATACATGAATGGTATGTCTGTGCCTGGGCGAATTTGTGCGAAATAATCAGCCTTTGCAGCCGTTCTTGTATATCTTGGATCGACAACGATCAGCTTTGCGCCATTATTTTCTTTTGCTTTTAAAAAGTGTCTAAAACCAACTGGGTGATTTACCGCTGGGTTTGCGCCGATTATAAAAATAGACTTCGCGTTTTGGATATCTCCAAGGTGATTTGTCATAGCTCCATAACCCCAAGTATTCGCCACACCGGCGACTGTAGAGCTGTGTCAAAGACGCGCTTGGTGATCTAGGTTGTTCGTCCCAAACATCGCAACGAATTTGCTTATATAATAGCATTGCTCGTTGCTATCTTTTGCTGAACCCAAAAACATAACCTGCTCTGGATTTTTCTCGCGGTAAGCTTTTAGTTTTGCACCGATCTCGTCAAGTGCTTGCGTCATAGAGATGCGTTGCCACTTACCACCAACTTTTTTCATTGGATATTTTACACGGCAGTGTGAGCGCACCATATCGATAACGTCTGCTCCTTTACAGCAGTGACCACCAGCACTTACTGGGTGATCTTGTGCTACTTCTTGACGCACCCAAACACCGTTTTCTACTTCTGCTAGCACTCCGCATCCTACAGAGCAAACTGTGCAGACAGTTTTTACTATTTTTGAGTCTGGAAATGGGTTTGCCATCTCTTGAGCTGTTGCTTCTCTTGTGACATTGCTTGCTGCAAAGCCGGCCGCTCCACTAGCGCCCGCTAATGCAGCCATTTTTAAAAACGATCTACGGCCGATGTTGTTTGGCGTAGCGTTTAATATAGCTTCAGACATTTTCATCCTTTCTTAAATTTCTATCAAATTTTATTTTGCTTGTTTATAGTAAAGTTCCCAGTTTTTGCTTCTTTTGTAAAGCACTTCGGTTTTTTTACTCTTTCCTGATTTTAAATTTTCATCAGCATTTGCTGCTACAGCACCGCTTGCTGCTACAGCACCAACTAGACCGACTTTTTTTAGAAATTCGCGTCTATTTTGCATATGTACCCTCCGTTCTTAGTTTTCTTATCCTGTTTTTTTCTCTTCTTATGCTTTCAGATCTTGAAAGACCATCGCTCTTTTTGTGGTCTATCTTGACTGGTTTTGGTGAGTTTAGTGCCACGCGCTCAAACGCGATAAATTCGTTTAGCAAAACGGCTACATCCTTGTAAATTTCACTATTTTTATGCTCATATAAATTCTCTATAAACTCATCAATGTTTGGATTTATAATATTTTTAAAAAGCTCCTCTTCGCACTCGTCAAATTTACCGATAAACTCGTTCATAAGCGTAAAGACAAAGCCCACGTTATCTTCATTCTCTTTAAATTTACTCTCATCTCTTCTGATGTTTGTCTTAGCTAAAATTTTACGCACATTAGCGCAAGCATGACCCACTTCATATCCCTCATCGTAAAAAGAGAGCGAGTTTCGAAGCGGACTTGGCGGAGTGTGAAAAATGTCATCAAATTCTGTGATCAAATTCTCTGGATTTTTTTCATTAAATTTACTTTTTATATTAGTAGCAGCTCGCGATACTTCATCGTTTAGGCTATATTCTTTGATAAGATCAAGCATTTTACTAAGGCCATCAAATCTCTTTTCATCTTCACTAAATACGAAGAATTTAGAGAAAGTAGCGTAGTAAAGTTTTCTGCCAGCTGCAAATTCCTCTTTTGTGCTCACCTTTTTCCTTAAATAGTTTTTTAACGACACTGAAACTATACAATTAATTGCCTTATTAATGTGGCTTAAAATAAAATAAATTAGAAAAGTTAAAAAAAGCTTAAATATGCCTTGATTGCATATTTAAAAAGACCATTTTTTGGGAGTTATATAAGATATGATTTTTTAGCATGATTATTAAAATTTAGCTCTTTTTTGATATCCATTTTTATTTTTGGGCTAAATTTAAAAAGTGGGAGTAAATTTTACTCTAAAGCTAGCATCGAGCCATCTTCAAATTTTAAAAATACTCGCTCGCCGATCTTTGTAATTTCATCATCGTGGCTAAAAATTTTGATCAAAAAGTCACCAACTTTGACCTTCAAAAGCTTTTCATTGCCCATGTAGAGCGAGGCCGAGTGCAAAATCCCTGAAATTTGACCCTCACCACCTGTTTTAGAAATTTTTATCTTACTTGGGTTGATCGTGATCTTGCTTTTACCTTTAAAATTTGAAGGTAAATTTAGCTTCGAATCATCGCCAAAGCTTAGCACGCCACCTTCTATCTCAAAGATATTTTTGTATTCAAATTCGCAGACTCTGCCCTTGTGTAAGAAAACGCACTCGTTTGCTAGCATACTAAGCCACTTCTCGTCGTGACTTGCGATGACAAAGCCGCAGCCATATTTCTCGTGCATCAAATTTATAGCCTTGCTAAAGAGCTTTGAAGTGCCAATATCAACGCTATTTGTCGGCTCATCAAGCAGATAAAATGGCGCTCTTAAAGAAAGTGCAAGTGCAAATGCGATGCGCTGCGTCTGCCCTGAGCTTAGCTCAAAGTGGCGCTTGTTTAAAAACTTCTCATCAAGTCCTACAAGTGCCAGAGCTTCGCTAGTTCGCTCCTCAAATTCGCTTAGTAAATTTCTACTTTTTAAGATGGCTTTGAAATTTTCTCTCACACTTCTTTTTAAAAGGGCAGGCTCAGGCAATAAAACTGAAATTTTACGCAGCATTTCAAGGCTTGGCTTGCTCTCTCCCCAGAGTGAAATTTCGCCGCTATTTGGGCTTTGCAGGCATGAGAGCACTCTTATTAGCGTGCTTTTGCCGCTGCCGTTGCTGCCCATTAGGGCGGTTATCTTTTTAGTATTTATATCAAGGCTTGGGATATTTAGGATCTCGCTTTTGCCGTAGTTTAGGTGTAAATTTCTTATCTTTATCAAAATTTGCTCCTATTTGTCGAGTTTTCTTAGCGCAAAGATCGCTAAATTTACTAAAAATGCGATAAATATCAAAACCATCGCGAGCGCTATACCCATGGCAAATTCGCCCTTGTTTGTTTCTAGCGAAACGGCTGTGGTGATCGTTCTGGTAAAGTACTTGATGTTGCCGCCTATCATCATCGCAACGCCCACTTCAGCCACGATCCTGCCGTAGGCTGTGGCGATGACTACCATGAGAGCGTAGCGTAGCTCATAAAGCACGCAAAAAACTAGCTTTGCTGGCGCGAGGCGTAAATTTAGGATAGTTAGATAGTGCTTTTTCTCCATATTTTCAACCACACTTGCAGTAAGCGAGATGATGATAGGAAGGGCTAGCACAAACTGGCCTAACATGACCGCTTTTAGCGTAAATAGTAAATTTAGGCTGCCAAGCGGGCCGTTTCTCGTGATAAAAGCGTATAAAATAAGACCAATGGCAACCGTTGGCATGGCTAGAGCTGTGTCACTTAGAAGGCGTAAAATTTTGCGACCTTTAAAGTCATAAAAGCCAAGCGAAAAACCAAGCGGAAAGCCCATAATAACAGCAAAAAGTATCGACACGCTTGATGTGTAAAGGGTAGCCTTGATGGCTGAATATGTTTCAAGATTGCCGTTTAAAAGTAGATTAAAGGCTTCTGTAAAGCCATTAAGTAAAAAATCCAAATATTATTCCTAATTTTTTTATTCATATTATTTTAATATGCTATAATACCACATTTTCTAAAAAGGAGAAAAATGAAAAAGATTATTTTAGGCTCACTAGCAGCCGCAGTTTTGGCGTTTGGTGCTGACAATGAACTAATCATGGCGACTACAACAAGTACAGATAACACTGGCTTGCTTGACGCGATCTACCCAGTTTATAAGGCAAAAACAGGTGTTGATATAAAATGGACAGCTGTTGGTACAGGTGCAGCTTTAAAGCTTGGCGAAGACTGCAACGCTGACGTACTTTTCGTTCACTCACCAAAAGTTGAGAAAGAATTTGTAGAAAAAGGCTTTGGCTTAAAAAGAAATGCCGTAATGTACAATGATTTCGTTGTTATCGCTGATAAATCAATCGCTGATAAATTTAAAGGTAAAGATATCAAACAAAGCTTTGAGCTTATCAAAAAAGATGGTATCAAATTCTTCTCACGTGGCGACAAATCAGGCACAGACAATAAAGAAAAAGGCATCTGGAAAAAGATCGCTGGCGAAGTCCCTGAAAAAGATAGCTGGTATATGCAAACAGGTCAAGGCATGCTAGCTACGATAAATGCTGCTGCTGAGCAAAAAGGCGTTACATTTACTGACCGCGGTACTTACATTAAATATGAAGCAAACCAAAAAGGTCATCCTGAGATGGTCATCATCAATGAGGGCGACAACGACCTTAAAAACTTCTACTCTCTAATCGCAGTAAATCCAAAACACTGCCCTAAAACTGACATCGAAAATGCAGAGAAATTTATAAAATGGGCGACAAGCGAAGAGGGTCAGAAATTTATAGGCGACTTCAAACTTCTTGACAAGCCACTTTTCACTCCAGACGCAAACACACGCAAGAACTAATTCAAAGGGCGAGCAATCGCCCATTTTTTATAAATTTTCATAATCTTTAAATTTATTTTTAATCACTTAAGCTAAAAACCAAATTTAAAATAAGACAAAAAATGGTAAAAAGCTCCGTAAATTCAGCGTCAAAGTAATATGCAAATTTTGCATATTACTTAAATTTTTTTTAAATAAAATAATTAATTTTAAAACTACTTTTATTTTATAAGGTATATAATAACCGAACTATTAGAAATATTACTTGAAAGGAAATCTATGCAAAAGATTGTTCAAACAACCTGTCCGTATTGCGGAACTGGTTGCGGCATAGACCTTATCGTAGAAAACGGTAGGATAGTCGATGCAAAGCCGACTGATAACCACCATGTAAATGATGGCGAGTTGTGCTTAAAAGGTATGTTTGGTTGGGAATTTGTAAATTCTCCAAAACGTTTAACAAAACCAATGATGAGAAAACTAAACGGAGAGTTTAACAAAGAGGGCAAACTCGAAGAGGTTAGCTTTGAAGAGGTTTATGAATTTTTAGGAAAGACTTTTAAAAATAGCGTAGAAAAATATGGTCCAAGTTCTATCATGGGCTTTAGTTCAGCTCGTTCAAACAACGAAGACAACTATGTATTTCAAAAATTCTTTCGTGCTTTAGGAAGTAACAACGTAGATCACTGCGCTCGTCTTTGACACGCTCCAACAGTGGCAGGTCTTGCCAGCACCCTTGGAAACGGAACAATGACAAACGATCTTGTTGAGTTTGCGACTGATACAGATGTATTTTTACTAATAGGCACAAATACAAGCGAATGCCACCCAATCATCGCTATGCAGATGCAAAGAGGCTTAGAGCGTGGTGCAAAAATGATCGTCGTGGATCCAAAACGCACAGATATGGCTAAAAAAGCCGATATATTCTTGCAAATTCCAGTTGGCTCAAACATCAAAACACTAAACACAATGATGAACGTCATCATCTCTGAAAATTTACAAGATAGTGAATTTATCGAAAAATATGCAGAGGGTTTTGAGTACCTAAAAGAAGCGGTAAAAGACTTCACTCCTGAGAGATTTGAGCGTGAGACTGGCATCAAAAAAGAGCTTATCACTGAGGCTGCTAGGATGTATGCAAAAGCTGGCAGTGCTGCTATTTGCTACACTATGGGTATCACTCAGTTTAGCGACGGCACATCAAATGTCTTCTCACTTTCAAATTTAGCGATCCTAACAGGAAATTTAGGTAAAAAAGGCGCTGGAGTAAATCCACTTCGTGGACAAAACAACGTTCAAGGCTCATGCGATATGGGCGCACTACCTAACGTCATCCCAGCAGGTGCAGTAAATAGCGCTTATGCACAAGAGCAAGCTCGCAAAGTTTGGCACTTTGAGCTAAACCCAGTGCCTGGCTTTAAACTAACATACGCACCTGATAAGATGGATAGCGGCGAGCTAAAAGTGCTTTACGTTTATGGCGAAAACCCTGTTATGAGTGACCCTTGGACAGAGCACTTTGTGCATGCTACACACCACCTAGACTGCTTTATCGTACAAGATCTATTCTTTACTGAAAGTGCTCAAAAAGCCGATGTCGTCTTACCTGCAGCTGGTTGGGGTGAGAAAGATGGAACATTTATCAACACATCTCGCCGCGTTCAAAGAACTAGAAAAGCAAGCGAGCCAGTAGGCGGTGTAGAGCCTGACTGGAAAGTAGTTTGTAACATCGCAAAAGCTATGGGTCTTGAGGGATTTGACTTCTTAAGTGCAGAAGAGGTTTGGGATGAGCTTAGAAAACTAATGCCTAAATTCTTTGGCGGTATCAGCTACTATAGACTTGAAAAACTAGGTGGCATCAGCTGGCCATGCCCTGATGAAGATCATCCAGGCACACCTGATCTTTATACTGATCACAAATCAATGCTACCTGATGGTAAATTCCGCCTAGCTCCAGTACTTTACGCTGACGATAAAGATAAGCGTGCAAGCATGGAGGCTGAATTTAAAGCCAAAATGCATATACCTGATGGCTATCCAGTAGGTTCAGGCGCAATGAGCGAAGTGCCTGATGAGGTCTATCCTTGCCTATTTACAACAGGTAGAAAAGTTTATCACTACCACACAGGAACGATGACTAGAGAGTGCCCACCGCTAGAGTATGGTGCTGGCATCGAAGGTCCGCTAATCGAAGTAAGCCCTGATATCGCAAGAGAAAGAGAGCTAGAAGATGGCTGCTACGCAATGGTAGAGAACAAACGCGGCAGGATCGCAGCTAAACTTCGCGTAAATCCTGACCTTAGGGAGAGTACGATATTTACGACTTTCCACTATAGTGAGGCTGATGGCAATGAGCTCGCAAATGCACAAGACCACGATCCGCTCTCAGGTATCACACCTCTTAAGATCACTATAGCTAACATAAAAAGGTTAAGCGAAGACGAGTATATAGCATTTAGACAACAAAACGAGATGTCTATGCACTCTGAAAAACCTTATCTTTCACCTGTTAGATCATAATTTCAAGGGCGCAATGCCCTTGATTTTTTAATTCAAATTTTAATAGTAAATCAACTTTTATTAACTAAAATTTCCTATTGTTTTAGATGAAATTTCATAGTAAGAAAGGGCTATTTTTTAAAATTACTATGAAGTGCTATCTCTATTTTTTACATCTATCAAGGCTCTTAGACTTTTAAAGCTTGTATGCGTAAAAGCTTTGTTGGCTTTAACTTTTAAATTCTGTGATCACTAATTGGCGTGAGAGTATAGGTATTGTTTTTCTTTTAGCTGACTAAGGCAAATGTTTTGGCTATTTTTTGAGCTAGTCAGCCAAACAGCCAGCTAAAAAGTTATGATAATAATAGTTTGCTATTGTTTGTAACTTTTTAAATAAAGGTTTTAAAATAACGTTAAAATTGTGGCTTAATGTTTGCAAAAGTTGATAAAAGTTTGTGATTGTTTGTAATTGGTGGCGGACAGAGAGGGACACTCCGCCAAGTTTATGACTTTTATCACTTTTTAACCTTTCAAAAGCCCGATATATGCGGCTTTTTATTGATATGGAGATTATATATTTTAAAGCTTTATTTTTGCTGATTTTCTGTAACAAAGTCTCAAATTTTCTGTAACAAGTATTCTATGATTTTAAGGAAGCTTTAGAGCATTTTTAATAAAAAACTTGTCCGATTATCAGGACAACTTTTTCTAAAATTTTTAGCTATAGAAATTTTTGTTTTAATAAAATCAAAGACTCTAAAGTGCTATAATCTACCCAAATTTAAAAGGACTTTTATGACTACCATGATAAACATTCAAACAACTGCAGATAATACCACTCTTGAAGCGATAAAGGCTCTACTTTTTAAAATAGATCCAGCTGCTATTTTTGAAACCTATAGTGAGCAGCAAAACTATCTTAGTAAAGAGGACGAAGAGCATCTAAAGAGGATTTCTGATATGGATGATAAAGGAGAGCTAGAGTATGTCTCAATGGACGAAATGAATGCTCATGTAAATTCTCTTTTTAAAAAATACGGTGCCTAAATGCAGCAAATTCCTTATTTAAGCAAGGAATTTCTAAGCCAACTTGATGCCATTTTAGATTTTTACTCTAAGGATAGCGTTGAAGCTGCTTGGACTTTTTATTGCGAGCTATTAGAAAGGCTAAAAAGCATCTCTTATATGCCTTATAGATTTAGAAAAAATAAAACAATCAATAGAGAAGACACGAGAGATCTTATCTTTAAAGGATATGTGGTAGTCTTTCGTATAGAACAAGATCAGATAAAAATACTTGCAATATATAAGCACAATCTTACTCCTTACTCATAGAAATACGCTATTAGCTTAAATTTATAAAGACTGTAGCTCTAAATTACTATTTAGCTCTTGCATCTTAATCTCCACAGGAAAGGCTATACCAAAGTGTTCAAGCTCTCTTTTTAGCTTGATATTTGTATTTGCATGAGTTATGACTAGATTATAAATTTCTTCTTTTACTTGCCTTATCTCTTCTCTTGCAAACTCTATTTCACTATTCTTTTCAATAATCTCTTCATTGGCTTTACAAAGCTCATTTTTAGTAGTTTGTAGCTCAATCTCTTGAGCTCTATATAAGCTTTCTTGATCGCTAAGCCTTGTTCTTAGTGTTTGATTTTCATGCTCTAGCTCTTCTACCTTTACTTTTTGCTCTTCACTATATCCAGTAATGATCCCTATATATGTCTCATCTTTTTCGATGATAGCCTCTAGCTCTTCTAGTTTTTTCATAAGCTTATCATTTTCACTAGCTACTCTAAAAGCTTTTAGTTTCTTATGCTTACTGCCACCATCTCCTTTTATCATTCCCAGAATTTCAGCGTTTGTGTTATATACAGTTTTAAAAACGGTTTTATAGTCCAAATTCGGATCAGTTGTATTCTTCTTAAATCTTTGCATTTGGTTTCTGCCATTTACTAGGCTATTCCATTCTACATGAGCATGCTTTTGAAATATTGGTTCAAATTTTTCATATTCGAGTTCAGCCCCTTTTTCATAGTACTGCTTACCATTTATGCTCTCTTTTATATGTATGTAATAAGCCCTGCCATCCTTATCTGTAATGTATGTGCCACCTAGTTTGCCATTTTCATCATGAAATAGTGGAAATATCTCCTTGTTATCGCTCTTTCTCAAAAGGTGCCCCTCATCACTATGAATGTATAAATTTATGGGTTCAATATTTAAAATTTTGCTTACAGCTTTTATGGATTTTAGTAAGCTTGATAGTTGCGTATGCTCGTTTAGCCCTATGACGCATTCATAGTGACAGTTTTGTTTTAGTGGTTTTTTGCCCTTATGCTTATCTATCAGCTTTATCTTGCCAAGATGTGATACTTCATACTTCATCTCATCTCTTCTTTTTTGCCATAAGTCATCAAAGCTAAGCTTATTTAATCTTACGTGCCTCACAGGCTTTTTCAAGATGCCATATTTTTCGTTTAGATAGTATCCTGGCATTAGGTAGCCAGGTTTTTCTTCTCTGCTATTGTGAGCATTTGTGCGGTCACTAGCTAGCTCAAATGTTATGTTTGCTTGTTGGTTTTTAAACATATTGCCTCTTTAAATTTAATATCTATTTATAGTAATTATATGTGTTTGGGCAAAGATCATTCGTCTAAACCATTTTATTGCCCAAATTGGTTTAGAGAGCTCTAAACCTTTGGGCTCTGCGAGGCTTTTTAATGTAAAAGAGAGATTTGACCTACATTCTTTTAAAATATAAGTCATATTCTAGAGCTAGACTAAATAAGTCCTTTATGCCTACCCCTGCTAACTTGTTTGTGCATCATCTGCTACATAGGCATTTTTCTAATCGCATATTTTACGTATTTTATTTTTTATCTTTAAAGCATATCTTTACAGTATGTTTCTCAGCTTAGCACTTCGACTACTAGCGGATCACTTGATGATATAGTGCCTTTTATCTTATATCCACATAGACAGCGATACTATCTTTTTTCTTTTAAAAGAACATCTTTACCATATATCCTTCTATGGATAAAACAGCTTTTGTATCCAACAATCTTATGGCCATAAACGCTGCAACCTTTATAATGTTTTCACATTATCTTTTTTCTTTTATAGTTTCTAAAATCTTCTTAAGATACTTTTTAAATTTGTCAGCAGATGTTTTATTATCATTTTTTAATACACTGAGTATAAAAATTTTGTTTTCAGAACTATGTCTTATGTTTTTTGGCTCATTAAAGACGTTACTTTTGGCATAGATTAGAATTCCAGTGTTTGAACCGGCTTTCTCCACGTATTGTTTTATTTGTAGCAAATTCTTGCAATCAGTTTCACCTATATAGGCATTATAAAAATGCCTATATTTAGCATCCAAAACAGCTAAAATTTTCCCTTCTTCATCTTTTATCGCAAAATCAGGTCTCAAATCCAAGCCTGGAATTTTATACTGAGTCTCTAGGCTAAATTTACCGCCAAATTCGCCTAATACACTTCTTATGAGCCTCTCGACATAAAGTTCAAAAAGGTTGGGCGCATACAGTAAATAACCAAAATTTAGATTTTTGACGGCGCTTTCGTTCGTATATCTAGAATCTTGCAAAATGATAATCCTAGCGATTTGAAGGGCAATTTTGTAGTCTTTGTAAAGCTCGTTCATCACGGATTTTGAGTTCAAAGCCGCATCTATATCTCTGATGCTTTTCATCTCGCCGTTAGCATTGGCTAGCAAAAAATTCTTTATTTCTTTGTCATAAAGTGCGAATTTAGTGTTTTTTCTAACCAAGATATCGTAAGCTTTTAAAAGCACCCTTGCGACTACTTCGTCAGGCACTCGCGAGCTTTTTCGACTTGAAATTTTACCCATAAAGGGCTGATCTTTTTTGATAAAATTTTTAACGTCAAGGCTTCCGTGCAGGGCGTAGTCTCTAAAAGGAATTTTCTTATAAACGCTTGGAAAGCCGCTTAACTTGGCTAGCTTTAAGCGGCTGATAAACGAGGCGTAAAGGATGTGGTCCATAGGGATCTCGCCATTTATCTCGGCGACGCTACTGCCAGAGCTAAAAAACGACGAGTCGATAGTTTTAAAAAGCTCGGCTTCTAGTTCTTTGCCAAAACGCGAGTTTATGATATATTCTTGTCCTTCAAAGGTAAAACGGCCTATGTAATTGTCAAATACATAGTTATCGTCTTTGCATCTTTTAAGGATATAGTGCGCATCTTTGCCGTCTTTTTTCTTTGGATCAAATTTATCGTGCCGTCCATTTAAAAAAATTACATCCGTCTTACCTTTTATCAGCTCATCAAAGGTTATTTCTTTTTGATGCTCGGCACACTTGTAGCAGCTGTTATCTTCAAACATCGCATTAGCCTATGAAAATTTCCCTAGCTATATTTAGCTTATCTTCCGCGTCACGGTCACCAAACTGAGTTCTTATATACTCTCTCAAGATAGGCTCTATATGTCTGTTCCATATCTCTTCTTCGTTTAATACCTCTTTTCTTAAAAAATACGAATGCCCTATCTCATAAGCTCTACCTAAATTTAAGCCGTCTTGTTCTTGTTTGCCATTTAACTCATACGTTTTGCCAGTAATATATTGGTTTAAATTTTTGCATTTTGCCGTATAGTCTTCATCTGTCACATTTTCTACAACCTCATAATTACATTCCATCAAGACCCACGCAAAGCGCCTTCTAAGAGCCAAATCAAAGCAGTCTATGCTCTTATCCACATCGTTCATCATACCGATGAAATAGATATTTGCAGGTATAAAAAATTCTTGATTGCTTAACGGAAAGTTTTTGTTCTTTATGCTTTCTCCGCGGTAATTCTCTTCTAAAAGCGATAACGTCTCGCCAAATACCGCTGCTATGTCGGCTCTATTTATCTCATCGACTATAAAAAAGAAATTTTCTTTTTCGTTTTGCGCCGCTTTTAAGCAAAATTCTTTAAATATGCCGTTTGTCAAAGCTAAATTTAAATTTCCGTTTTGTATGCCGTTTGGTTTTATGCCGTCTATAAAATCCTCGTATTCAAAACCACTATGAAACTGTACCCACTCGGTTCTAGCGCGGTTTGTGTCTAAAATATCAAGGCAGTCTTTTACGAATTTCGTCTTGCCGGTTCCAGGCGCACCATAGTAGATGATGTTTTTAGAACCCTTAGTAAGCTCTCTTAGAACTTTATTTTTAATAATTATGCCTATAGCTTCCCAAATAGCTTTTCTAAAATCCGCAAAAATTCCAAAGAGATCGCCTAAAATTTCTCTTAGCTCATCATCTGTTAGTTGCTCTCCGCTTCCATCGTTACTCCAATTAATCTTGGACAGCAACAAGCAAAGTATTTGATGAATTTTAAAGCACATATTTAAAGCCCAGTTTTCTCCTCGCATTTCTTCAGTGCCACCCTTTTGTGTATAAACATAAAAGCTATTTTTACCATCTTTAAAATATTCTATTAGCTTTTGAAAAATATTTATATACAAGACCTTTTTATCGCTATCGAATTTAAAATCGCAAACTTGTAAAAGCTCATAAAACGCTGTATATAAAATTACAAGGTCGTCTTTTTTGATCTCGTTTGGAAATTTATTTAGCAGAATCGAAAAGTATTGATCTATATTTTGGTTATTTTTTATATCGCCTATCTTAAAATTCGATGCGGTTATACCAAGAGTTTTTATGTCGGCGTCACCTATTTTAAGCATAGTTTTTGGATTTAAATAAAAAGTATTTAAACCGTTTTCATGAATTTTATTAAATTTTTGTTCATCGCTTTGTTTTTGGTTGGCTTCATTTCTATCAAACGTGTCTTTGTATTTAGTATTGTTTGCGCTATCCACGTATTCTCTTGTATATACAATAGGAAAAATTTGATTGTTAAATTTACCGCCTGTTTCAGTTAAACTCCAATCAAACCCCCTAAACACTTTCAAATTTCCCTTGCAGTCGACAACTCTGCTAAAAATTTCGTTTATTTTTATTATCTGTTCTGCCGTAAAATTTGTCATTTTATTCTCCAAAATTTAAAAAGCTCCCGTAATGGGAGCAAAAGGCTTTTCAAAGCGCCTCCATTAAGTCCGAATTTCTCAAAAAAAGAAATTTCAAAAATCAATCCTGTCGGACGCACCGCACGAAGTAGCGATGAGAAATGTCGTCCCAGCCAGCGCGGCCGCTATTGAAACGCATGATCATCGCATTAGACGAGTAGATGTTATGTTTGGTAGAGCTCCAGTACCATGGTAATTCGGAGTCTGCTATGTATTTAAAAGCGGTATTTAGAGCGAGGTTGGATCTTACTTCATCCGTTATACTTAGCAGCTCTGTTCCGGTCGGTAGCCTCCAGTCTTTGTATCCGGCTAGGTTTACTATCTTGCAGTATTCTTGCGCCTGCTCCCACGTTCCTTCAAAAATTTGTTTTTCATCCTGCCACATTAGTCTTCCTAGATTCTTTTCACTACATATCACTACGTTTTTATCATTATCTCGGTAGCACGCAGTGCTTAGCGCCTCTGCGTGAAGCAGTCCGCAAAGCAACAAAGATATAGTTATGCATTTTTTCATCCATCTTCCTTTACTTTTTAAAGTTATATATCGCTTGGATATTTTCCAGGCTTTCATTTATCAAAGCCACCTTTTACTTAGCCCATTTTATATGAGTTAGAAACGAAGCTTTTTTAAATTTATAAGTTTTTCACCACACTGTTTTCTAAATAGACGCAAAATCTCATAGAAGCTCTAAATATAGACAAATTTTTATATCGCAACTCTTTCAAATCCTTTCAAAAATTAATACTGTCGGACGCACCGCACGAAGAGAGGACCGCTGTTCCAGGAACCGCCGCCGTTCCGGAAATCCACGTACCACGCATTAGGCGAGCCGTTGGCGTCTTTAGTTTGGCTCCAGTACCATATATGGCCGGAGTCTGCTATGTATCTAAAAGCGGTATTTAGAGCGGGGTTATATCTACTCTTATCCTCTATGCTTAGTAGCTCCGTTCTGGTTGGTAGCCTCCAGTCTTTGTATCCGGCTAGACTTAATGTTTTGCAGTACTCCTGCGCCTGCTCCAACGTTCCTTCAAAAATTTGCTTTTCATCCTGCCACATTAGTCTTCCCAGCTTTTTTTCGCTACATATCACTACGTTTTTATCGTTATCTCGGTAGCACGTAGGTCTTAGAGCTTCTGCGTGAAGCAAACCGCAAAGCAGCAAAAAAACGGCTATATGTCTTTTCATCTTTTATCCTTTCTTAAATTTTAAAATCAATACTGCCGGACGCACCGCACTAAGCCTTTATGAGATGAAACGCTGTAGCGGAAATCTTCGCCGTTATCGAAATCCACGACCCACACATCAGACGAGTCGTCGGCGCTCTTTGTAGAGCTCCAGTACTTGCCGCTAGGTATGTCGGCATACTTAAAAGCTAAATTCATAGCAGAACTATACTTGCTGTAGTCAATGATGCTTAAAAGCTCGTTTACTGTAGGTAGCCGCCAGTCATCAAAGCCAGCAAAATTTAAATTTTCGCAGTATTGGACTGCTTTGTCATAATACATACGAAATGGTGGCAAATCACCATCTTGCCACATCAGCTTATATATATTGTCTCTAACGACTTCCAATCGGTTATCTCTGCTAAATCCGGTAGTTATATCGCCCACAATTTGATCAAACGCAAACGCAGAGCCGCAACACAGCAAAAGCGCAAACATAAAAGCTATCTTTTTCATCTTTATCCTTTCTTGTTTTGCTTGAAATTAGACCTATTAACCTGATGACGTATGTTGGTTTATAAAAACTATCACTATTAAGAAAAAATTTACTATACGGATAATCTTATTAGAATTATTCTTATTGAATACTTAATTCATATAGTATTTTTTTATCAATTATACTTCTTAAATTTAGAGCAATTTCAAAGAGTGTAAAATGCAAATTTATGAAAGAATAAATGCGATCCTAAGAAGTAAAAAGTTAAAGAAAAAAGACTTTGTCCAAAAATTTATAGATCTTGAACCTAGGCTAAAAAGCACAGGTGAAGTGCCGTCTTTGCCATCTATATATAACTACCTCAATGGAAATAGAGAGATCAAGGCTGAGCTCATACCTTATATAGCAAAAGCCCTTGGAGTAAGCGAACAAGAACTTTTTATAGACGACCTTAATATCTCAAGCTTTTTAAAAGATATGGTCAATAAATGTAATTACAATGACAAAGAATATGAAAATTTACAAAACATAAGTCGCATCATAGATCTTTGTCAATATGCTTCAGAGCCACTCTTATCAAGGCTAATAGAAATTCTAGAGAAAAACAAAGAGCAAACGCTAAGACATATGAGAGATATTTCTCTTTTATAACCACCTTCTACTCACTATAAAGATGCCCTACCTAGAAAATATGTAGTTAGAATAAATTTTATATTAAATAAAGTTCGTAATGAATAATATACTTGCAAATTTTTACTTATAGAAAAAGTAGTTCTCGATGAAAAAGGCATTATTTGTTGTATGCTTTTTGGCTAGTATGGTGTATGGATTAGAAAGAGGTGCTACTAGCAATTTCAAATACATTATAGATACAGGTGTTCAATCAATCTATGTGCTTCAAAATAGAACAGACGGCTATGACTTATCATTTCAGCAATATTTTTGCTTTGTTTTTTGGAAAACTAATAAAAATATAGATAGAATTTTGGTGGATGCAGTCTGTCAAAACACTACAGGCAATATCAAAAAAACTACAAGGAGAAAACATGCCATTTGAGCTTGAATATAAAATTTTTAATGGCAGAAACAAAAAGCAACCAGATAAAAACCTTAAAATAAATCAAACACCTATTTTAAACTCTATTGTAAATACATATGCGCTCTCTCTTTTTGTTGGTAAATTTTATGATTTTAGTAAAGAAAATGATCTACCTATACTTAAAAAGTTGGTTGATAAAGAAAGAGATAAGCAGACTGAAAAATTTATGGATAAAGTTTGCAAAGTTTGTGGTAAAGACGAAGATCTAATAGTAAATGTGCCAAGACTTCGTGGCTACATCAAAAATTTTGATGAACAAATAAAGAGTAAAAGAAAGCAAATAAATATAAAACTAGAGAAGATATGTGAAGAGTTTTTTGCGCTTATAAAGCTAGATCGAAATTTAGCACCGAGCCAAAAACAGCATATAAACGATAAAAATAGTTATATCCTAGCTCCAAATGATGACCTAGAAAAGCATGTAAAATCTCTAAAAAGTAGATCAATAGGCGATGATAAAAAATTTGCATATATGCAAGACGCTGCTTTTATAATGATGTGTTTAAACCTAGGGGAGTACTTTTGGAAGGGCGAATACAAAGACTTTTCAATTAGTCAGCCAGATGATATGACGCGTTATCTTTTAAGCTATGTTTATGACGAGGCAAAAGTTCAGAGATTTTTAAAATCCATGAATGTTTTGATCATAAAAAGAGGCTTTGTGATGGGGCTAGATAGAGATAACCAAGCGCTAGTTTTTAGCAATATGGGATCAGAAATTTTTGAGCTTGAAATTTTTAAAGATAGATATATAAGCTTTAGAGAAGATGATGCTTTGGTTATATTTTCACCCGCATTTTTTGGTAACTTTGATCAAATTTATGATGAAATTTGGAAGATAAAGCAAAATGTGATAAAAATAAAAACTACTCCTACTAAAAAGTGCTTAAGATCTTTAGATGATAGCTTACTTTTAGATCCTGAGCTTATATATAAATCCCTTAAAGATGAAAATATCTTTGTATTAAGCAAATTTAAAAAGGAGCTAGAAAATCTAAAAAATGATCTTTCTTACAAAAATTTTGAATTAAACAAAGATAGATACGCAAGGCAGTGGCTTATAGATGATATCTACGGACTATATCTTGCCGTGCATACTCCTTTTAGATACAAAAACTCTAAAGAGCTAGCTAAAATTTACTTCGAGGATCTTCTAGGTAAGAGCTTAAATTTATTCATCGATGAAAAAAGAACTCCTGCTTTAGGACATCACATAAACGATCTAGAGCTTTTATAAACTACCAAGCCACCGGCTCTAGAAGCAATAGGTGGAATTTAAAGGCTCATCTACTATCTTAAACTTCTCTCACAAAAATCAAAACAAGGAGAGAAGATGGCAGAGTTTGACAAGTTAAATTTCGCCGACATTCACATGAGCTTACTAGCTGATAGAAACATCTTTTTATATGGGCAGATCGATCAAGAAATTTGCCTAACTACACAAAAAACGCTTTTGTATCTTGACAGCGTAGATCAAAGCGACATAAACATATATATAAGTGGCCCTGGAGGCTCGATATATGATGGCTTTGGACTAATCGACTTTATGAAGACCATAAAATCACCAATCAATACATTTTGCGTGGGGCTAGCTGCCTCTATGTCCGCACTTATATTTTTAAACGGAGATAAGCGCTATATGCTGCCAAACTCAAGCCTCATGCTTCATCAGCCTCTTGGTGGTGCATCAGGTCAGGCAAGCGACATCGAACTAATCGCAAATCAAATTTTAAAAATCAAATCAAAAGTCAATGAGATGATAAAGGCTAACAGCAACCTAAAAATAGCAAAGATAGAACAGCTCACCGATAGAGACTGCTATATAGACGCATCATCAGCCATCGCTTATGGCCTAGCCAATGAAATAATATCAACTAATAAAGGAGAATAATATGTCAGTTTTTTCACTAATTAATAATACAAAAGGTGCAGCCCTCTCTGCTGCTTCAAACGCTCTTAGCATACCTATTAGCTTTACGCATGCGATGATAACAGGGCAAACAGGTTGCGGTAAGACCACTTCAGCGATCCTGCCAGCGATGGATGAGCGTATAAAAGTAGGGCATGGGATGCTTGTCTTTGACTACAAAGGAGTTGAGCATAAAAAGGTTAAATTTCTAGCCAATAAGCATGGCAGACTAAAAGATGTCGTAATGATAAATGTGCCATGGGGAAACAAAATAAATATAATGGATGACGCAAGTGAGAGTTTATTGATGAATTTCTTTCAAAAGACATTTGGCACAAAACGTGATCCTTTTTGGGGAAATTTAGCGGCAAATATCGCTACAAAGTCCCTTTCAACGATGAAGGCGATATGTGACCTTACAGAGCAAGGTTTTTGCACCCCATATATAGAAAATAGAGCAAAAGATATAAAGCCAAGCTTTGCAAATTTATGCAAATCAACCCAGCAGCTAGGTGACTTTAAAAAATTTTATGCCTTAGTTAAGCTGGTAGATGACCATGTAAAAAGCGACACAGCATTTGCAAAAGGTATAAGCAAAAGAAGACACTTGGCTAACTCTTTAAATGAGAAAATTTGGGCATTAGGCGAGTTTAATGAAAAATCTGAAAATTTCATACAAGCTTTTAAGGAGTATGAAGGTGTAAGAAATGATGAAGAGTCACAAAAAGCAAGGCTTTTCTCAAACTACACATTTATGCTTTTTGCCTTGCAAAGCATAGCTGACGATGAGATGCTAAACTATCATGGCAATAGCATAAGCAAGCTACTAAATGAAGGAAAGATAGTCGTTGTAAATTCTCAGGGGCTAAAAGATAGTGCGGTTGAGCTTATGCTAAATTCCACCCTTTCAAATATGGCGCAACGCATAGCAAACGAAGAGAAGGTGCCAGTTAGTATCTTTATAGACGAGGCGCAGCGTGTGCTAAATCCATCAACCGACCTACACGCTGACGTGCTAAGAGAGGCTAGAGTTGAGCTAATACTTGCTTTTCAAAACGAAGATGTGCTAAAAAGTAGCCTTGGTAGCGACTCAAGATATAAAGAGCTGGTAGGAAATTTAACCAATCAATACTTCTTTAAAAACTCGGTCAGACAATACGCCAGCGGAGAGGATAAGGACTTTAGCAAGTTAAAAAAATTTGAGTATTACCACGATGGTAAAATTTATAAAGCCTCGCCTATATTTATAGATGAAAATGACCTATTAAAGGCTGAGCTAAGCTATCAAAAAGAGCTTGGCATCGGTAGTAGTTTTACTAATGTAGCTCTTGGAGATAATGAAATTTTGGTATATAACGAGCAGCTATTTAAAAGGCGCTCTTTGCTCATCAAACAAGACATAGTGACAAAAAAGAAGTCTGAAGTGCCAGTGCTAAATCAAAAACTTGATGCGCTGCTTAAAAAGCTAAATGCTTTAGTTCAAGAAGCAAATGAAGCAAATGAAGCAAATGACGAAGATAAAGAGCTCTGGCAGTTTTTATAAGATGTAAATTTACTCATGGGAGAGCTTCCCATGAGTGTTTAGTTGCTAAAATATTGATTAAGTATATCTAGTGCTTTCTTGTCGCCTAGTTTATAGTATGCTTTATTTAGCGCGTCTTTTGCCTCTTGTTTTGCATTGGTATAATTGCCATATATGCATAATATTTCGCCTAAATTTGTGCATCCCCTAGCATAGTTGTAGTCATAACAAGATTTTTTGAAGTAAGAGTATGCGTTTTGTATATTTTTTTCAAAGCCAGCGCCATCTCTATAATTTACACCAAGGTAGTTACAACCTTTACCACTTCCTGCGTCACAAGCTTTTTTATTATATTTATTAGCCAAAGTTAGATCTTTAGTTATTCCATAGCCATATTTATAGTTATAGCCAAGACTTGCACATCCATCAGCATCGTTATTTAGATCGCAAGCTTTTTGATAGTATTTATTAGCTTCTTTAATATCCTTTTTTATACCATCACCTTCCCCGTATCCAGCACTAAGGATAAAGCAGCTCTTGTCATCTTTTAGATCGCACCCTTTTTTAGCAAATTCGATAGCTTTTTTTAGATCCTTAAAGATATTTGCGTCATCCTTAAAAAGTTCGCTTGCATACCCACAAGATTTAGCCATACCAAGATTACAAGCTTTTTCATAATTTATGGCAGCACTATCTATCTTTTTTTCAAGCCAATATAGATTGGCTAGATTTTGGCAAGCAATACCAATATTAAGATCACAAGCTCTTTGAAAAAACTCTTTTGCTTTGTTTGTATCCGCTAAGACCCCATCTCCATTTTTGTAATTAATGCCCAAATTATTACAAGATCCGCCATCTCCTAAATTACACCCCATCGCATAATATTCATTTGCTTTCTTGTAATCACCCTTGTTGCTATATTCTAATCCCAATTCAAAGCAAGCAAGACTATTGTTTAGAAGGCATCCATGTTCGCCGTTAAAAACTGTATTTGCTTTAGAGACATCAACTTTTTTATATATCTCATAAGCTACTTTTATATTTTTTTCAGAGGGATTACCTTTTAGTAGATTACCAGCTAAAGCCTTGCAAGCTTCTTTGTCGTTATTGTTACAAAGCTTTGTATAGATCTCGTTTGCATGCTCTAGGTCGTTTTTTTGTTCATAATCTTTAGCCAGTTTTATGCAGCCATCGCTTATCCCTATCTCGCAAGCGATTTTTGCATCGTCTTCAAGTGCTTTTTGCCTATCGCAAGCTTGCGTATTATCTGATTTGCAAGATGTTTTGTAGTATTCATAAGCCTCTTTATAATCTACATTTTTTATCTTCTCTAAAGTAAAACTACTAGTTTGATAGTTGCCATGTTCATAAAGCATACCTAGTTGATAGCAGGCTTTAGAGTCAGATTTGCACTTCTCTTTGAGAAGACTTATTGCTTTGTCTGCATACAGCTTTGCTGCAGTGTCATGCTTCTTTTCATAAAAGTATGCCAACTTCATACAACTATCGCCATTTTGATTTTCGCATTCATTTCCTAGACTATAAATTTCATATCTGCTTGGATTTCCCAAGAATATAAACGCAGAGGCTGCAGCTACAGCAAGTATAAAAATAGATATAGCATATATAAATTTATATTTTTTTATGTGCTTTTTTAGTTGCTCTTTGTTTTCTCTTTTTTTGGCTTCTTCGGCAAGTCTAGCTTCTTCTAGCTCACGTTGTCTTTGCTCTCTCAAGCGAATTGCCTCTTCTTCTTTTTCTTTTCTTAGCTGCTCATCTCTTGCTTCTTCTTCTAACTTTTGCAGCCTTTTTCTTTCACTCTCTTCTTGCTCTTTAATGATCTCTTTTTTGGTTTTTGGCATAAAGTGCAAGGTTTCACCACAAAATCTGCACTTGGTGGCATTTGTCTTTACTTCTTCTTTACAAAAAGGGCACTGCGTTTTTAGTTGTGTATCGCAGATTGGACAAAATTCCAAGTCCTTTTCTATTTCTTCAGCACAAAAAGGACATTTGACTAGATTGTTATTCATGCCCAAATCCTACTAAAAAAATAGTCTTAGAGATATCAATTGTGCAATAAGCAATACTAAAAATGCACCAATTGCCCAGCCATAATTAAATTTAACTGTTTTTACTGGAAGAACCTTATTTGCTATTGCACCCGCTATGATTTGTGCCACGGTCAAACCGATTGAATAAACCACATAAACAATATTAATCATTTCCATACTATCATTTTTTATGCCTATACTAATCAAGAAGTATAATAAAACTGTTGATATAGTTGCTAGAGATATATATAGCAGGTTATCATATCCAGTATAGTATAGAGGCCCAAATATAAATGCCCAAAAGTTGAAGCCTTGTGGCTTTAGGATTACTTCTCCATCCCATGTTCTTATAAAACCAAGCGGGATTTCATTACTATTTGCTTGGTTTTGATATGGGAAATTATTCGCCATATTTTTTTGGCTATTCATTTGTTCTCTTGCTTGATTTTTGGCTTCCTCATTTAAGAAGCTACCACAAAATCTGCATTTAATAGCATCTTTGTTAATTGTCTCACCACAAAATGGACAAAATTTAGTCTCCATACTACATTCCTTTTTTATTTTTAAAGAATAGAACTATTCAAAGTGAATAATTCTATTTAACTTTTACTAAGCTCATTCTTAAAAATAAGCATAGCTTTAATAAATATAAGAAGGCATGGACTGCTTGAAGCCATATTGCATATCTAAGCCTTGTGGTATTTTAAACTTGTCTAGAATTTTTTTAAACTCATTAAGTTTTTTATTGAATTTTTGATAAATTTCGTCAAATTCCTCTTTGTCTGTGCAGCCTATGGACTGACAAAAGAGCCCAACTAGCTTGCTCCTGATCTTAAAGACTTCATCGTATAGCTCTTTACAAAAATCTAATACATTTTGGTAAGTCAATGCCTCGCCTTGTTCGCCACCTATTGTGAAATCACTCGTTTCTGTAGTAAATTCGCCAAGAGATGAACCGCTTAAAACAAAAGGGCATTCTTGTTTTAAGCCCATGATCGTCGCATCAAGCCAATCATTAATAGTCTCAAACGGATCATCAAATATATAAAGTTCGTCTGAGTAAGCAGGTCTGAACAAAAGTTCATTGTTATGAATTATTATCATTTTTTGTCCTTTTTATTATTTTTATTATTTTTATTTGATTTAATGTGTGGTATTTTATTACTTGGTATATCTAAGTATTTGAAAATACCTGAATATTCATCAAATGCTTTTATGTCTCTTAATTTAGGTTTCAAAAGTTGAGATTGGGCGTATATGTCAAGAGCGTCGGAGAGATTATAACCCATCATTCCCCTAACTAGGTCATTATATTCTTCAAGATTCTTTCTATTGTTTTTATTTGTATTGTGGCCTAATTCATCTGCAACATTTACAATGGAGTCACTTATGTTGTTTATATGATCGTATTCTACTAATTTCTTAGCAAAGTTGCCTCTCAAGCGATGATCACTAACTTTTTTATCACTTATAACTTTTCTTATGCAGCCATTGGCTTTTTTATTAAAAGACTTTATTGTAGGGTATTGTTCTTTTATGGCTTTAACCCATTTATAATTATGTAAGTCTTTGATATTTTCATGTAGGACAATTACTCTTTTGGATTCGCTACTGCATTTGCCTTTTGCTGTATCTATAATGACACAATTATATGTTTGCCCATCTATTGTCTCTGTTATGAAACTATTTTCATTTAATCTAAAGAATTCTTCCATACGAAGTCCAACATGTAGTTTAAAGCGAAAATAGTCTAGTATCTCTTTTTCTATATTATGTTCTCCAGAAAATAACAGCATTAACTCGCTCATAGAGAAATTTCTCTTTGTCGTTTTCTCTTTAATACCAAATCGATCTATCGCTTCTTTTTTAAAAAAGTTATTACCAACTACTCCTAAATGCGCAAGTCTATTAAATACATTTGATAAAAAGCCTACTATATTATTTGCTCTCTTTTTGTTTCTTGCTCTCACACCTTCTTCTTTAATAAGACCTTCATGAAAGTCCTCAGCTACTTTTACATTTATATCGCTTATGCTGATGTCTCTATCATTAAGAAATTCCTTAAGCAGCTTAAGTGCATGATGGTACTCTTTTTTTGTACTATCACTAAAATTTCGCTTCCTTGCAACATGCTCCATAAAATCTTTTTCTATATCTTCAAAGTTTTCTAGTTTAACACCATATTGATGCTTTACAGGTACTATTTTTGTCTTTTCTTGTTTTATAATACACTCTCTAATTTCTAAAAAAATATAACTCGGTATAAATTGACCCCTTACGAGAAAGCCATCTCTTACTTTATACACTCCATCAGATATTTTTTTACTCACTGGAGTGTTGTAATAATTATTAAAGTCTATCTGTCCATAATACAGTTGAAGAAAATTATCCCACTTTTTTTGATCTATATGAAGTTCTGGCGGTAGTTTATTTTGACTTACGACTTGATCTTGATTAATGATTCTTTTTTTTCGAGACTCTTTTTCGGCTAAGTTGTTAAAAAAATTAGTAATCGTACTACTAACTATGCCTTTTTTATCTAGTGATAAAATACACGGATACAAACTTGCTAGGTTTAAAAATATCTTAAGCCAATATTGTCTTTTTTTCTCGCCACTACACCTAGAATATCCCTTATTGAGGCAATATATTGCATCTTGCATCAATAACTTTATATCAGTATCATAATACGCCCTTACCCGCCCATGATGAACATCCTCATATTTTTCTACACAAAGCAGCTTTTGCATTGTCACATCCATAGATTTTTTATTGTTTTCCATCGAAAATCCTTTTTATGTTTATTATTAATTATACCGATTGCTTTCAAAAATCACTGGTTATGTAAAAATTTAAAAATTTTTAGT
Source organism: Campylobacter concisus (assembly GCF_003048835.2). Lineage (NCBI taxonomy): Bacteria > Pseudomonadati > Campylobacterota > Epsilonproteobacteria > Campylobacterales > Campylobacteraceae > Campylobacter > Campylobacter concisus. Next base: position 379,229 of record NZ_CP060705.1, read on the forward strand.
CCAATCATAGAATTTTGCTTAGCTTTTAAAGATATTTCCTTTGCGTACGTATCAGTTGCAAGATCGGCACTATGTCCTAGCAAAACAGATGTTAGATCGGTCAAGGAATTCTCCAAACAGTAATCCTTTATAGCCTTAGCAAAATTTCCCCTAAGCCTATGAAATGTAACGTTTGCTAGTGGGATACATTTATGGATGTGTCTATTTAATCGCTTACTAAAGTAATCGCTATTAACCTTACTGCTCTTAATATTTTCTAGCCACTTTAGATCGCTTAAATACTCAATATTTTCATGCAAAGGTATCTGTCTATACTTTTTCACTCCCCCTCTTTGTTTTGCAGTTCTAACATTTATAAATTTTATGCCATCTTCTTCGCCTACGCTTTTGCTATCAAGTTGCCAAATTTCATTTAGTCTTAATCCCGTATGAAGTGCAAACATCATATAATCTCTCAAATCTTTTCTTTGAGTGTCAAAAACTATCTTTAATTCATCTAGACTAAAGTTATCTTTCGGAGACTTCTCATCAGCTGAAATTTTAAAAGATGTAAGCATTTTAAAAGGATTGGTTGTGAGCTTGCCCATCTTTATGGCATAGTCAAAGAGCCTTTTTGAGTAAGATGTGTAGTTGTTGATGGTCTTTTTGTTAAGCTTTTTGCTTGCTAGAGTTGTTTGAAAATTTTCAGCATCACTGTAGCTAAACTCTTTACCTTGACGATCTTTAAAAAACTCATCCAAGAGCTTGCCAGTTTTAATGTAATAGCCCTTGGTCTTATCACTGGACTTTAGCTTTAAGCACTCTGTTTGTACATATCTTTTAGCTACTGCTTCAAAAGATAGCGGCGAGGTTTCTTTTGGGCTTAAAGATGCGTCCAATAATGTTTTGAACTCTTTTTCAAGCTTTTCTTCTGGAGCTACTAGATTATAAAATTTAGCTATCACCTCTTGTGAGAGCTCTTTATATTCGCTAACATCTAAAAATATGCCATTTTGTTTAATACACCGCTCATTTTGTCTTTTAATGTTTATTAAGGTCCTTAGGCTTTTAGAATTTGCATGCGTCGTGGTTATCTTTTTAGCAAGAGCTTCGTTGGCTGCGGCTTTTATAGAATTTGCCAGTCTTACCGCCTCATCTATATCTTTTGTGAAAAGGCAAAATTTAACAGTTAGCTTTTTACCATCTTTAAGAGCAGTATCAAAAAAATAGAAATTTGGTCTATTAGGAACCTTGGTAATCAATCTAGAGCTCATAGAATGATCCTAGTTTCTGTAACAAAAGTGCAAATTTTCTGTAACAAAGCTGATTTGTCTGAAATTTAAGACAAAAATATCTGCTAATAAATGCAGTTAAAACACCGAAATTTAGGGAAGTTGGAAAGAAAAATACTGTGTTTGTGGCGGACAGAGAGGGATTTGAATACTATACATTTTATTTCATATCTATTTTTATTAATTCTTTTACGTTATTTACTATTGTTCCTTTTGTTTTACACATTTTTATTTGGTGGTTTTTGTTTAGTTCTGCTTTAAAGCATTTATTTCCTATGTATTCTTTTAAAATTATTTCATCTCCGCCGTATATGGTTATTTCTTTTTTGTTGTATATGCTTATTTCCCCTTTTTCGTTGTCGTATTTCCAAAACATTTCTCTTGGTTGATTATCAAGTAAAATTTCGTGATTTTTTTTAAAACTTATATCCCAGCTACTGCCTGCTGTTAGTATAAAATCTATAAAGTATCTCTCCGTTTGTATGTTCCAGTCGCCTACTAAATTTAAATCTTTTATGTATTTGTTTTGGTTTTTGTTTTTCTCTACGTGTATTTCTATTGGATCAGCAATTAAAAAAATGCAAAGCAATAATAAAGTTTTTAGTATTCTCACTCTATTAACCTATTTCTTTTTTTAGTATTCTTGCTCTTATGTCTGATAAATAAAATTGTTGTTCCATTTCACTTAACTTATCAAATAGCTCTATTAGCTCTTTATGCGTTGGATTTATTTCACTTTCTTTTTGAAAATAAAATTCTAGTATTTTGTATAAGTTTGGGTTATTTTTCCCAGTTATAGATAGTTTTTTTATATCTTTTCCGATGAATTTGGCTACTTCTCTTTTATTCATTTATCTATCTCTACCTATTTTTTTCTTTTTATATTTAGTTTTCCATTGTTTGCTTTTTTTCTTTTTATTTTTTTCTAATTTTTTTCTAAGAATTTTTGAGTTTCCGAAATTTGATCGTCTAGTGCTAGACCTTGGTTTATTAATCTGATTAATTCTGGTTTTTTTCTTTTTTTCCCAGTTTGTTAGTGTATTTCTTGTAATATTTAATTTTTTTCTGCTAATTCTTGTCTAGTCATTTTTTTATACTTTTTTTGACAAATTATTTTTGTATTTTATTAGATTTTTCATTTATCTATCTCTTTTTAAGTATTCTTGCTTTTATGTCTGATAAATAAAAATTGTTGTTCCATTTCACTTAACTTATCAAATAGCTCTATTAGCTCTTTATGCGTTGGATTTATTTCACTTTCTTTTTGAAAATAAAAATTCTTAGTATTTTTGTATAAGTTTGGGTTATTTTTCCAGTTATAGATAGTGCTTATATCTTTTCCGATAAATTTGGCTACTTCTCTTTTTGTTCATTTATCTATTTCTTTTTAAAAATTTCTTTGTTTTTTTATATCTAGGATATAGTATTGAATTTTCTTGTTCTGATAGTTTTTTTCAAAGAGCTGTATTAATTTTTATATGCATCATTTACATATAGGCTTTCTTTTGTTTTCTTTTAAATTTAGTCCATTTTCTATAACTTCAAAAAGCTCTTTTCTATTTTTACGCCAGTTATATATTGTTTTTTCAGCTATTTTTAGCTTTTTTGCGATTTCTGCATTTGTCATTTGTATGTTTCTGTTTGTTTTATTTCTTTTTCTAATACTTTTACTTTTAAGCTAGATAAAAAATATTCTTGTTCTATCTCTGATAATTTTTCAAAATATTTTTTTAATTCATCCGTTTTTGAATTATTTTCTTGTTTATCTTTAATATTTTCTATAATGAAATTATATAGTTTTGGTCTTGATTTTTCCCAGTTATAGAGTGTTCTTAGTTCTATGTCTAGTAAATTTGCTATCTCTTTTTTTTCCATATTCTTTGAAATTCTTTCATTTTTAATTTTTATTTAAGTTACATTATGAAATAATTTCATTGTTCGTATGAAATGATTTCATATTTCCGATTTTATCGAAGGTATGTAAATTTTGCCCTTAATATGGCTTTAAACTATTTTGAACCTAATGAACTGCCCGCAACAGAGTAGAGATGTTTAGGGGCTTGTTTGTTACAACCTTAATACGTTGTAAAACTGTTGGGGGTGGTGTAGCTCTGCCCCTAAAATACTTAGCTACAAAACAAATATTTTTTAAGGAGCTACACATGTACACTTATCTTTTAGGCCTTTGTGACGAAGTTCGTCCGATTTCTCGCATCGACAAGAAAACTGGCGAAGTTTCATCGTCTATCGACGTAACTATCACTTTTGAAAGTCGCGATCAACACGGCTATCTTGTTAAATCAACTGAAACTATCAATTATGACTTTTCTCTTAAGCCAAAATTTGATTCTGTAAAAGGCAAATATATCGCTGTTCCATATCGCTTTTTAAATACTCGCAATGGTGCATATATGTTCCCTGATGAAACTTTAAGTTTCCAAGTTTTCAATGAAAATCCTTTTTTGAAAGAAACTAAATCATCTAAATAGTTAAAAGCGGGGGCTATGCCTTAATGTGAGTAGCAAACCACTCTCCCGCTCATATCAATTTCTACAAAGTTTATTTTTTAAATTTTGTAGAGATTGATCTCTAAAATTTTAAAAAGGAGTTAGATATGGAAAAAACTAAAAATTTTCTAAAATCTACTAAGGGTAAAGTTGCTGTTGCTAGCTCTATGTTGCTAACTGCTCCAGCTCTTTTTGCGGCAGATGCTCCAACTGTTCCGGCTACGCCATTAAAAGCTGATTATGCTTTGTTCGATTACGTGTTTGCTGGCGTTATTGCTGTCGCTTTTATCTTTATGATTGCTGGCAGAGTCAAGTCTTTCATAAAGTAGTTTTTTATAGGGGGCTTTTTGCTCCCTTGTAAGGTTAAAATAATGAAAGAAAATGCTATATACGTTCCTAATCTAAATATCTGTGTTAAAGATTTCTACATAAAAGATAAAAAAGTATTTTTTGTAAATTTTGATGATAGCGTTTCTACTTCTGATTATTCATTTTCTAATTTTCAAACAAACTATCTTTTTAACACTGAAACTAATATTTGCTACATTCAAAAAAATGATTTACTTCCAAATTTAGGTATATATGAATATCAATTTAATTTTTTAATGGGTCTTTCTGCGATACTTATAGCATTTTCTTTTCTTATTGGGTTAATTATAGTCGGAGCTACACGATGATTGAAGTATTTGATAATTATGTATTTAATTATTTTTTAAATGTTTTCTCTCTCTTTTTTGTGCCTATTTTTATATACGTTATAGCTCTCTCTTTTGTGAAATAGTTTTTTAGATATAAATTTTTCCTTGCGAAGCTTTAAACTTATTTTTTTCCTCAGGATAAAAAATAAGCGACAACCGCAGGGCGTCAGGTATTAAATTTTAAAAAGGGTTAAATTCATGAAGAAAATAAAATCATTTTTTCTTTTGTTCTTTATATTTTTTTCTTTTTCATCTGCTTACGCCGATTGCCATTCTTTATCGAATTTTACTAGGGCAATTTCTTTTATTTATGAGGAAAATGGTTATAAAGTTTTTAAAATTAATAACTCTCTTTATTATATTGTTGATTCAGAGATTGTTCAAAGTTCTACTCTTACTTGTGGCTTAGTTTCAGGCGGTGATCATTTTATTGTTTCTAATTTTATATTTAATATAACTGGTGTTGATAATTATTACCCTGGTTATCCTAAAGATTATTTTGTTAATGCTAATACTGTTTCTTACTCTAGGTATTATTCTTATAATTGTTCTGCTGATCAAGTTTTAAATTTAAAAACTAAAGAGTGCCAAACTTGCCCTAAAGATCATTTTCTAAATCAAGAAACTGGACAGTGTGAGCTTGATAAACGCCCTGCTTGGTGTCCTAAGCCTATGATCTACAATGAAAGAAAGGTAGAGCTTCTTCTTCGAACAAAAACTGTCGAAGAGTGTCTTCCTGATCCTAACATATCTGAAAGTGATTGCAAAAAAAGAAATATGAAATTTCATGGTTGCGATGATAGTGTTAGTGGTTATGAACTCTCAACTTGTATGAGTATTCCTAGCGGTTGTTATGCCCCTGAAACTATCGAGCATTTTAAGGCTGAAATAAAGCTTGATAATGATCTTTTTATTATGGGTGGTTTTATGATCCCACTTCCTATAAATGCTTTTAAAAATGGTCTTAGTTCTTTAACTAATTTTTTTAAAGGTTTGTTTGCTAGTGGCTCGAAAGTGCCTAAGGTAAATTTATTAGAATATCGCCCCCAAATAGTTGATATAAAAGCTACTAAGGCTGGTCCTGAGCCAGTTTTTAACCTTAATCCAGTTGATGATAATGCAATTGTTTTTAACAGCGTTTTTAAAGAAACTGGCAAGCTTGATTCCACTGCTTCAGCTTCATCAAATATAGTTAAGTCACCCCAAGCAACTGCCGATGTTTCTCCAAATTTAAGAAAATTTGATTTGCCAAAAGATGCTTCAGTTTCTAAAATTGAAAACAATACAATTGTTACTGCAAAGCTTAAGGATATGTCTAAACCTATCCCCACAAAAGATATAACTGTTCCTAATGAAGTTAAAAACATAAACCTTGATTATGATTTAAATACTATGTTTAAAGCTTCTGATAAACCTACTCCAAATTTGCCCATGACAATTAAGCAAACTAGCAATGCAGGCAATAAAGCAACTTACAAAGGTAATATTGTTACCCCTGATAAAAGTGTTATTGATGTTGAAGTTGTTGAAACTACTACATCTACTGGCTCTAAGGTTCAAGATGTAACTTATTCTTATATTTATAAGACCCCAAGCGGTAGTAATAAGTTTTCTACTGGTTACGTTAATACTATTACTTCTGATAATAAAGTTACTAATTCTATTCCAAAAGATAGCACATCAACAAATTCATCTGGTAGCTCATCTAATTCAGGTAGTGGCGGTTCATCATCAACAACTACTCCTAGCCAGCCTACCCAGTCTATTGATTTAAGCTCTTTAGAGCAGGCTTTAAATAGAAATAGTGCCAAGCTTGATACTATAAACGATACTTTAACTTCTATCAAAAATCAACAGTTAGAACAATGGAATTATGAGCCTAATGTTAATACTGCTACTTCTTTTTCTGCACTGCAAAGCGAGCTTGCTAAATTTGATGTGTCCGTTAATGATGCTTTTAATTTTTTGAACAACTTTAAGAGCGATATTGACAACTTAATGAATAACTTTAACGAGTCGCTTGACGTTTTTAATAAAGGTATTGATGCTCCTGATATTCCAAAAGGAACTTGTCCTTTTACTATTAGTGGTCCAACTCCTGGTAGCGGTAAAAATAATTTATTTAATATCGATCCTTGTCGTTTTGTTACTCCTTATAGGTCTATTCTTACTTTGTTTTTCACGATTTGGTTTAGCTTCGAGATCATTATGTTTTCTTTGAAATATCTCTTTAGGGTGGGTGGTGAATCATGAAATGGTTAATCGGTGCGGTTGGTGGTTTTATAGTTAATTTTATTGAATTTCTAGTAAAGAAAATTGGCATAAGAAATACTATTTTAGCCTTTGTTGTGCCTATTTATGCTTCTTTTGTGGCTTTTCTTATTGCTTTTGCTGGCTATGCCATTTTATTTATTATGAAAATTTGGAATTTACTTAGGGAGTATATCCCTAAAATGTTTGATTATGGCTCTAGCGTTAGTGGTTCTTTTGGCGGTTTGCCTAATCAGACTGTTTTAAATTCTGCTATGGAGTTTTTACATCAAAGCGGTTTAGCTTCTGCTTTTTCAACTGCAATGACCTTGTTTATATCTATTCTTAGCTTGTTCTTTGCTCTCCAGCTTTATAGGGTTATCTTGTATGTTAGGGCTAATATGACAAAGATCATAACTGATCTATTAACTTTAATGAGTAGATAGCATGCTTAGTTTAATTATTGGTCCGCCACGTTCTGGAAAAACTTATAAAGCGGTTCATTTAATAAATGATGAGTATGAATTGCACTTAAAAGGCGAATCAAAGTATAGGTTTATTTATACTAATATCAATGGCTTAAAATTTGATCATTTTAACGGCTTTGTAAAGCAATATGATAAAAATGATTTTCTTACTGCCGTTAGTCAAGAATATACCCTTAGTTCTCAATATGAAAATGGCTTTTTAGAGAATGTAGATAATTATGATGAATATGCCTTGAAAAATGGAATTTACGAAAATTATCATCATTGCTTGATAGTTCTTGATGAAGCTTACAACACCTTTACTAAAAACTTTAATGAGAGCTTGGGTAGATTTCTAAGCTATCATGGACACTTTGGGATAGATATTATCTTTCTTTTCCAGTCTAAACGTCAGACAAATAGAGAATATTTAGTTCATACCGAGCTCATGTATATGGCTCAGCCTAGCGGAAAAAGGCTCTTTAGTAGTCTTTTTAAATATAAAGTCTATAGCACTTCATCTAATTTTAATTACAATCTTATTCGTTCTGAAAATCTAAAATTTAATCAAAAAGTTTCAGATTTATATAGTAGTGGTTCAAAAGAAATTTATAAAAGCTATGCAACTAAAAAGATTTTATTTTTAATAATTTTTATTGTAGCTTCTTACGCTATATATAAATTCTTAGAGCCTAAACATGAGCCAGCTCAATCAACTATTCAAGATACTAGGTTTGTTGATTTAAATACTTCTGATTCTAAAGAGCCTAAAACAATTTCAAATAGTGTAGATAATTCAGATATAAACACCACTATTTTTAATAATAATAGAATCTATCTAAGGGTAACTTGCTTTCCAAGCGGTTGTAAATTTAGAAATTACGCCATTGATTTATCTTTAGATAGCTTCTTAGAACTCCTTTCTTTCTCAAACTGCCATATATTCTTACAAGATAAGAAGTCAGGCAACTACATTGATTACTTTGTTTCTTGCCATGCAGATTTTGAAAGGGTTTTAAAAAGCTTAGAAAATTCATCACAAGGGTTTGCAAATGAAAAATCTCCAAAAACTGATTCTAGTCCTATGCTTCCTACTCTCAAGTAGTTTATCTGCCTTAGAATATCGTAATATTGCCTTTAACGATTTCTTAGGCGAGATTAGTTCTATAACTGGTAAAAATATTGTCATTAGTGGCAATGTTGATACTAACTTTGACGTGTTTTTACCTACGCTTGATTTAAGCAATACTGATACTTTTTCTAAGTTGCTTAAAGATATTTTAAACGTGAATGGTCTTGATTATTTGATTCAAGATAGCGTTTTGTTGATATATAATCCAAAAGTTGAAGATAAGCCAGTTTTGAAAGACTATATAATAAAATTTAAGCACATATCAAAAGAAGATGTTGTATCTGCCTTATCTTTGTTTAGTGAAAATATAAAATACACTGTTTATAGTGATAGGATATTGCTTATTACCACTGAAAGCCAGTATAAGATTATTGATAATCTTATTAATGGGCTTGATACTAGCTATCAATTACGACAGCTTAGCTTTACTATTATTAGCACAGATAACACAAAGCTTAAAGAGATTGGACCACGTATAGAATCTATCTTAAGTCCTTTAGATCATTTCTACTTTAAAATTATTACCAACGTTCTTACAGTCGATAGCACCAAAGTTAATAAAGATTCTGTCACCAGTCTTATAAATTTACTTAAAGAAAAGGGCGTTTCTGATCTGATCTATAATCCTAGAGTTACTGTTATTGATAATAAAGATAGCGTAATTGAGAGCGTTATAAAAACCCCTATTCAAAAATCATCAATCGATATTCAAAATAGTCAAAGCATTACTACCAACCAAGTTGAATATCAAGATGTTGGTTTAAAGCTTTATATTTCAAGTGTCTTGATTACTAATGATAGTGTTAGTTTTACTTTGGATCTATATATTGAAAATTTGCTTGATGATACATTAACTCCTAGAATTTCAAGTAGGCATCTAAAAACAAATGTTTATCTTACTGATACAAATTCATTTCTTATTGGCGGTATTAATAGCAAAGAAACAATTAAATCAACAAAGACTATTCCATTTATTGAAAATATTCCTATTCTTGGCGATATAACGACGTATAAAAGCGAAAAAACAAACGATTATAGCTTTAGTATATTTATCACTATGCTACCATCTGAGAAAGATATTTTTTCAGAGTTTTATTATGATCCAGCAGATAAACACCTTGCTTTAGAACGTTACTTAACGAGCGCATCGCGCAACGCAAAAGGGGCCCCACGAAGTGGGGAATGAGCGTGCGCTCTTGGCTATATATAATATAAGTGTGTAACCTAAAGGAATAAGATGTATGGAATTACCGAAACCGATAAAATCTTTTTAAAAACTAAGCTAGAAAATCAAAAGAAATTTCTTGATAGCAATTTCTTTATGATAAATGGCGAGTATGTTCCTTACTCAAATTTTTATTTTTCTAGCTGGCATAACTCAAATAGATACATTGCTGAACTTAATAACCGAGTAGCTAGTCTTAATGATTATGCTCTAAGTCAAGGTCTTTGCCCTATTTTTGCAGTTTTTACCTTGCCAAGCGAGTATCATAGACAAAAGCTTATAACTCTTAAGAGTGGCAAGAAAAAGCTTGTTTATAATAAAAAGTATATCGATGATGATAAGCATAGCGTTAGCGCAGGTGCTAGTAAGCTTCAAGCTTTAGTTAGAAGCATTATGAATTCATTGCATTTTAGAAGCTTATCACAAAATCAAAGGTGCTATATAACTACTAAAGAACCGCACTTAGATGGAACTTGTCATTTAAATTTACTTGTTTTTGTCCCTAAAGAAAATTTGGATAAGTGCGTTTCTGCTATTAAAAGTCGTTTTTTAGATACTCATAGCAGGGTTGAAACTGATATTAAAAATGCTACTTCGTATGTTATGAAATATATTTTTAAAACTCTTGATGATTTACGCCAAAATCCTGATTTGGATAACTTAACCGATATTAGCTATTGGTATTTAAAGCATAAAATTAGACGTTTTACAATGTCAAAAACATTTGTAAGTCTTGAAATTTATAGAAAACTAAACGGCAGTATTGATCTAATATCTCTTACTAAAAACTATAATAAAGGCTTGGTTACTGTTGTCGTTGATCCTGACACTAGGAAGCCTTTAAAAATATTTGATGAATTTGGCGATCTTTGGCAAAAAACTAGGATTATTAAAGATAGCAATACTATTAAACGATATGAAGATGCAAGCGATGAAATAAAGAATTTTGGTAGCACTTTAAAACAAAGGCAAATTTTAAAAATTTGCGATGAATTGTTTAATACCGAAAAAAGAGTTAAGCCAGTAAGTAAAATGCGAGATTACGAGCTAGTAAATTACTATCAAAGCTTGGGCGGTGATGTCAATACTCAACATTTGGCTTATGTTGAAAATTTAATGCTTGATAGAAATTTAGATAATTTTACACATTATCACGAAAAGCACGATTTAAATGCCCCTGATATTGATAGTTTTGTAGATAGATGTTTGATTTGTAATGAGTTTTAAGGAGTATATTATGAAAAATTTATTAGTTGATCTTTCTCGTTATCCGTTTTGTTTTTTTCCACAATTAGACTTAGGCATTAATGTTGAAGAATTTGATTTATATAATTATGAAGAATTTGATACTACCTTTTTTAAAACTTATTATTCTTTTTCTAAATATGGTTTATGTGATTTTTCTAGTTTTGATGATCTTCTTGATGCTTTTGCTAAAAAATTTGATTATGATTGTTTTAAGCTAATTTAATGGTTTGCAATGAGTTTTAACTATGCAAAATGTTAAATTTAAATATTATGCTGATTTATATCTCAAGCTCGGTAAGTCTGAATGGAAATTATCGACGTATTGCAAGAATAAGGGCATTGTAAAAAATAGGCTAAATGTTTTTTTTGGCATGGATATTGATGAAATAAAGCCTAGCGTTATTCGTTTGTGGTTAAATTCAATTCAAGACGTTTCTAATAAAAGCAAGAAGCATTATTTGAATTCTCTATCTATGATCTTAAAGCTTGCCCTAGAAGATGAGATAATTGATAAAAATCCCATTATTCATATTAAAAGTATAGTCCATAAAACACCAAGAATAGAGCCTTTTACTAGCCAGCAGGTAAATGATATTCTTAGATTATCTACTAGATATAATGATAGATTTCAAATTTTTTTATATATTGGCTTTTTTACAGGCATGCGGACTGGCGAGATATTATCTTTAAAGATGAAAGATGTTGATTTAGAAAATAGGGTTATAAATATAAATTCAACTCGCTCTAGGTTTGGCGAGAATACACCAAAGACTATTTATTCGATTAGATCAATACCTATTTTAGATAATTTATATATAAGATTAAAAACTTATATTGAAAAATATTCAGGTAATATTTATCTTTTGCAAACTCAATATAATGAACCTTACCGAGATACTGGCGTTTTTACTTCTGACTTTTGGAAGCCTATTTTAGACGAGTTAAATTTACCATATAGGCGACTTTATAATATGCGACATACTTATGCTACTTCTATGCTTTATCAAAACTTTGTTACCCCAGTAGAATTATCAAAATTATTAGGTCACTCCACGCCTAAGATGATTTATGATGTCTATGTTAATTATCTTAATTCAAACTTAAAAGATTTTAAACGAGATATTTCAATTTATTGATTTGGGTCGGCATAGGGATTTTTTTATTTTATAAATTTGTTATTAAATGCCGTATTTTTGGGGTTTGTGGCGGACAGAGAGGGATTTGAACCCTCGAGCCCCGATTAAGAGCTGCACCCTTAGCAGGGGTGTGGTTTCAGCCGCTCACCCATCTGTCCATGTTTATGAAAAATTTTATTAAAAATAAATGGTGGTTAGAGGCAGAATCGAACTGCCGACACGCAGATTTTCAGTCTGCTGCTCTACCGACTGAGCTATCCAACCACCTTGATAAAAGAAATTGGATTATACATTTTAAATATTTAAACTAAGTTTAAAAATATACAAGAAGCTTTTGTTTTTAAGAAATTTAAATCTAAAACTATAAATTTTGCCTGACAGAGTTAAATTTAATGCACCAAATTTACTACACTTACATCTTTGTCTATTTCGATAAAAAATGTTTGCATACTTGCTCCGCTGCCGTATGTGCCTTTATAGACTTGATTTATTGCATGTCCACTAGCATCAATCGCCACTTGGTTGTACGTATCGTCTAAAGTGCTATGCTTTAAATTTAGTGCTGCCACTTCGCTGTCTGTAGCTTGCGTGAAGATAGTGCCTTTGCCCTCCAGCGCCACTTTGTCGTTATTGTCGCCTTTGATCTTTAGCACGGTATTTACGCTTTTTAGACCACCATCTGTTACTTGTGAGTCTATGATATCAAGCACGCTTTTAGCATCCAGTCCTATCGAGACCGCCTGAGTGCTCTTGCTACCAAGCTGTAAAGCTTCAAAGCTCTTTAATTTATCGTTTTTTAGGTCAGCCACTCTGCTAAGATCGATATTTTCAGTAAAGATGAGCGTATCAGCGCCATCTTTTGCGTCTATCTTGTTGCCTTCATAGGTAAAGGTATTGTTTTGATCATCTCCCTCGTGAGTGATCTTGATATTTTTATCTATCTCAACGAAAAATGTTTTTGTGCTAGTTCCATCGGTGTATGTGCCTTTGTAGACGTGATTTACTGGAGTGTCGTAGGAGTCGATAATTGGCTTACCGTTTGCATCTTTATATGTTTTCCATACATCTGGGTTATGCGTTGGATCTGGCTGGAATTCTCTTACATGTCCGTTACCATCAGTTTCTACTTTATTATAGCTACCACCTATGGCTTTGCTGTGCTTCCAGTTTAGCAAAGTGACCTCTTCGTTTGTTGCTAATTCAAATTTATTTGTGCCATCGTTTATTAGTTTTACGATATCGTTGCTATCTCCTAGTATCTTTAAAACAGTATTTATGCTTTCAGTGCCAGATACGGTTGTTAGGGTTGAGTATTCGCCCTCTGTTATTCTTGTTGTTCTAGAGTCTATTATGTCAAGAACATTTTTTGTGTTAAATGATATTGAAACAGCTTGATTTTCTGTGCCTAATTGCAGGCGTTCGAAGCTTTTTAGATTATCATTTAAATTACTCACCTTTTCTAGTTTTGTATCTTCAACAAATATCAGCTTATCAACGCCACCTTTTGCGTCTATATTCTTGCCATTGTAGATAAATACATCGTTTAGGTTGCTACCTTCAAGGCTATCATTATTGTGTTTGAGATGTATTACTTTGTTAAAGTCATCCGTGTCATCGCCAAAATATTTTGTCGGCTTACTACTATCTTTTTCTTGATTTATTAAGTTTCTATACCCTTTTTTGCCAGCTATAAGACCATCTTTTTCATCGCTAACATATCCTTTATCATGCAGAGCTTTTACATAGCTATCACTAAAAAGGTGCGTGCCGCTACCCTCTGAGCCTATGATTTTATAGTCGCTAGGGTTTTGTGAGCTTTTCTTTATCATTATGTCTAAGAGTGTGTCTTTTGTTCTATCGACATAATCAACCTCTATCCTATAAAATCCTTTTTTTTAGATTATAAGGATGAGTTTGTCCATGGGGACCATTATCTCCTGAACCAAACCAATATGCCCACTTTCCAAAACTTTCATCTGCTATTTTTACATCTACCATATCTTGAAAGTGTTTTGCAGCTATGTTGTATTGACCATCTTCTTTTATATATATCCAACCTTTCATTTTCATGATCAGATCAGTTCCTACAGGCTCTGCCTCTTCAAGGACGTAGTTTCCTGTTTTGTTTAGGTTGTAATGCGCCCCAGTGTGATCGGTATCCTTTGCATATGGAGAGTGACCTACTTTTGCCATATCGTCCATATTTAGCTCTTCTTTGTGAGGTCTTGTTGAGCTTAATTCCCAGTCTTTACCTCCTTGAAAAGAAAGCTCATTATAAGTAGTAGTTGCACTAACGCCAGCCCACTCCATCCACTGTGTATAGTGGTTAGCTACGTGGTATCCATATCCTGCTTTGTTGTCGTTAAGATCCTTTCTATCATAGATTGGTCCATAAGGATGTTGTATATGGGTTGTTACTTCTGGATATAGATCCATAAATTCTCTATTTGTGCAGTCAAAAAACCACATATCAACATCAAGGCCTTTGTTTGCCACCATAGTCACGGTTTGAACAGCTAAATTTCCCGCATCATCTAGCCTTTCTACTATGTAGTTTTTGCTGCCGGTGTTTTGTGCTACGTTAAAGCTTCCAGAGTAGCTTAAATTTCTATCAAGTGTCAGTGTCGTCTTATCAGATGTCTCAGCGTCTATGACCTCTACATCTTTTGATTTTTCATCGTGTGGATTGTTTGCAGCTTCGCCTTTGCCGCTAAAATTTATAGCGTAGTTACTTGAGCCATTTTTTATATTGTTAAAATCAGCCTCTATTAGTTTATCGGGCTTTGAGTCAAGATCGACTGTGATAGTTAGGTTATCATCTCTTTGAGGCACGCCGTCAGTTCCCACGTAGGTGGCGTCTATGATATGGTGCGTTCTATCTAGCTTTTTGCCAGCTTTTTCAAAGTCTGCTATGACGGTGTTATTCTCGATCTTGGCTATAAAGCTATCACTTATATTTCCATTTTCATCTTTTATCTCTATTAGCACGTAGCCCTTGCCGTCACTTGTGGTATCTGGCTTATTTATACCAAATTTAATGTATGGCTGTTCGTCATTCGTAAGAGCGATGTTGTAGTTTATCTTTTGGGTCGAATTTGACTCATACTGGCTTGTCGAGATGATATGCTCGTAGTCCTCTTCGTTTAGGTATTTTGCGGAGTGGATATCGGCATTATCTATCTTTGTAACAAGCTTTACATCGTCTATATAGTCAAGCACTCCAAAGGCAAATAGCCTGCCACTTGAAGTGCCAGAGATCGCACTTCCATCATCTTTTATAAGGGTCGCATCGACTAAGGTCGGACGCTTGCTGCTTACCGTCACGTCTGGTATGGTGATAGCGCCGTCAGTTATCACTTTTATATCGCTTGGATCTTTTTTGTTTATCATATGCACGCCATCATCGTCTAGGATGTAGCTCACGGTTGATTGTTTGTTTGTAAGTGGGTTTAGGATGCTTATCTTTAGCTCATCTTTTGGCACTGCGCTACTTGGGAGATAGACCTTTACATCAGAGGTCGTTATGGCTCCAGTGGTGTCATCTATGAGCCCATCTCCATCAGCGTCTTTTACAAATTTTGCCACTGGGCTGTCGCTAAATTTTATCTCATTTGTGTCGCTCTCGCCTTTGTTGCCAGCCTTGTCCATCATTGTCGTCGTTATGCTTGTGGTTTTGCCATGTTCTATTGGCACTGTGATCTTAAATTTGCCGTCATTTAGTGGCACTTCATTGTGATCAGGGGCGATTATCTTGCCATTAGTGTATGTGTAGACCTTGTGCGTTTTACTGCCGTCTGGGTTGGTGACATCGATGGCTATCTTATCGCCTTCTTTTATCATGCTTGGGATTTTTATGGAGGCCTCAGTTTTTGTTGGGTCGCCGTCATTGTATCTATTTTCTGAGGTATCTATCCTGCCATCTGGTGTTCTATTACTAGAGCCCAAGTCACTATCGAAGCTTATCTTAGCTGATTTTACAGGTGGAGCTACCACGACGCTTGGAGTGGTTTGGCTACTTGTGCCATTTGGTTTTGGCGTGCCATGCTCGTCATTAACCGTTGCATTTATAGATACGCTTGAGCCAGGTGCTACTGGTACGCTTACGCCTGGCACTTCAAATTTACCATTAACTATTGGCACTACTACGCTTGGGTTATTTTTATCATAAACGCTTGTACCATCATCGCTTACTACAAATTCTTTTGGCGAGCCACCTATGTTGATAGTGACGCTCTCTTTTGGCTTTATAGTGCGAGGTAAATTTATCTCAACCTTTGAAGTGCCGTCACCTATCTCGTCGCTACTTATCAGTCCATCACCATTTTTATCGGCTGTTAGCGTCACTTTGACTGTGTCGCTTACGCTGCTGCTTGGCGTAGTGCTTGTGGCTGAGACGTTGCCAAATTTATCAACTACGCCAGTTTCTATACTGCTTCCTGCCGTGATGTTTGCGATGTTTGGCACGCTAAAGCTAACCGCGCCATTTTCATCGGTCGTAAATGTATAGGTGTTGCCGTCCTCGTCAGTAGCCGTGCCATTTTCTTTATCTAGCGTAAATTTCTTCTCTACTGGTGGTTTGCCTGGTTCATTTAGCTTAAACGTGATCTTATCTCCAGTGCTAAGCTCGTCAGGCACTACAAATTTCATACCGCTAGTTTGCGTGCCACTGCCATATCCTAGCTCGGTCGCATCTATCACGCCGTCGCCATTTTTATCAAGATCAAGCGTGGCTGTCACTTTTGAGGTGGCTGGCGTGTCGTTTAGCTCATAAGCAGTTGGTGGCGCGGTAAATGTCTTGCCACCAGTGGTGTATGAGCTTGTCACAGTTGTTTTGCCATGGTTTAAAATTTCAACCCCAGTGATCTCTGCTTTGCCATTTACGATAGGTATAGGAGGCGCTCCAGTAGGCGTGCCAGTGCTATCAACTGGGATTAGCTCGTTTGTTATCGTATTTACTTTGTAGTTGCTAGTTTTGCCGCCACCTTTCATGTTTGTCTTTATCGTGATGATGTCGCCATTTTTGGCAACATCTGGGATATGGGCGTCTATGCTTGTGATGATTTTCTTGCCATCAGGAGTCTTTGGTAGTGAGTTTAGCTGCGCTCCTCCTAAAAAGCCCTTTTTCTCGCCAGTATCGCTTGTGAGGTTGAAATTTAGCACGATGTTTGGCTCTGGTTGTGGTGTAAAATTTAGGTTTTCAGCACCAAACCCAGCGTAAGAGACCCCGCCGATTTTAGCTTCGCCAACTGACCATTTGATCTCGTCATGCCTAGCTTCAAGAGTACGCAAACCTGTGTAGAAGTCGTAGATGTTTGAGTAGTGGCCGCCTAGTTCAAATTTAATGCCGCCACTACTGCCAGCAGAGGCGAAGTTATGTGATGATGAGCCGTGAGAAGATGGCTCTTGATGGGAGATTTGATCATCGTCATTTGCGTGTTCTTTGTGGTTTTCAAGGATGTTTGCGTTTTTTGGGATGACTAGCTCGCCCTTATGCTCAGCAAAGACATTTATAGTGTGAAATACCGAGCTAAAGCCGACATAAGCCTTTTCACCGTCATCAAAAACAATGGTAAGGTTCGAGTTTTCGCTCGTTTTTATATCATCACCAAGGTAAATTTCATCGCCTTTGTGTAGCACCCTCATAGTGCCGTCCCTGCTTATGGCGATGGCTTCACCCTTGATCTTTTTGATAACGCCGATCCTTATGGCGTCAAAATTTGGCATTTTTTCATCCCTGCAAAATGTGTGTATTGTAATATCGGAAAATCTCTTAAAAATTTATATAGTTTGTACTACATCACCTCGACATGTACGTTTTTATCTATCTCGACAAAAAATGTCTGCCCAGCGTTGTTTTCGCCTCTATAGACTTGATTGACCGCTTCGCCACTTGGCTCTACTGCAAGCTTGTTATAGTCAGCTCCGATGACGCTATGCTTTACATTTAGAGCGGTTACTTCTGTGGTTGTAGCTTTTATGAAATTCCCAACTAGCTGCACCACGTCGTCACTATCGCCTGAAATTTTAAGGATAGTATTTAGACTTACTTTACCATCAGGACCCTCGGTAGGGTTGGAGTCTATCATGTCGCTTATGTTTTGCCCGTTTAGCTTTAGCTTCACAGCCTTTGTGCCGTCAAGCTCGATGCGCTCAAAGCTCTCAAGGCGCTTATCTAGCTCTTCTATCTTTGTTAGATCCACGTTTTGGGTAAAAAGTAGCGTGTCTTTACCGCCTTTTGCGTCGATATCGTGTGAGTTAAAGATAAATTTATCATCATCGTTGCTGCCAACGTCTTTAGTGCCTTCAAATTTTAGGTCAAATGGCTTATCAAAATCGCTTGCATTATCGCCAAATCTCACGCCATTTGTTTCTTTTGCCTTATAAAACGTATCGCTCTCTTTTGTCACAAGATGATTGTGTTCAAGAGCCTCCATATAGGCGTTGCTGACTAGTTTTATGTTAGGGTCATCTGAAATAATTTTATTAGTAGGGCTGATGCCAGAGAATGCTGTAAAATTATAACTATATCTATCATCAGATACTTCTATATGTACTTTATAAAAGCCGTAGTCTTCTGTTAAATTTAGGCTACTTGTGCTTACGCCTTGTGGGGCATTGCCTTCATCTCTGCCGCCATTTTTACTTGCCGATCCAAATGGCTGCCATGAAATTTCTCTACCATCAAATTCAAACTTAATACTTTGCCTTTCAGGCTTTGCATCATAATAAAAATTGTTAATATCACTACGATTTTTTATAAATATCCAGCCATCCATGCTGACCATTACTCCATCTGCTGTTATCTTGGACTCATATAGCTTATAGTGTCCGTTTAAATTGTGTGGCTTGAAGGGGCTGGTCATATTTTCGCTTAGTCTATCATTGGCATAGTCTGCATTTGAAGCTCTGCCTATCTTAGCGAGCTCCATAGCTGTCGGAGTACGGTCGCGTAGTCTGCTAGCTTTAGCTGGATCTGATGTGTCGAAATATCCAGGATCAGCCTGTTGCCCACTATAGTAATATAGGTCATTAAAAGTACTTGTCGCACTTACGTGATGGCTTGCACTCCACTCTTTTAGTATGCTTTTGCTATTATGCTCTATATCATAATAATCAAGCCCTCGACCATGGTTTCTAGCTGAGTCATAAAGCCAAATATCTGCATCCAGCCCTCTGTTTGTGACATTTAACACATTTATGGTATCTATAAATGGCTCTTCTTTCGGCTCTGCAGCGCCGCCGCTTTTTTCTACCTGCGTGCTAGAAGCGCCTGAGACGCTTTTTAGCTCACTTGGCTGGGCGCTACTTATGTTTGGCTCTAAAGATCTGTGTTGGTTGTAAATTTGATGGATATTTGCGCTATGTCCGCTTGTGACAAAGCTCGCCGCACTTAAAGATATGCCCTCGCTCGCGCCAAAGCCGTTAGAGTGATCGCTCTCGCCCTTTTCTTCTGCTGGTTTTGTTGAAATTTTTAAAATTTCATCTAAATTTACGCTTTGATGAGCGCTTAAATTTACCTGCTCGCCATCTTCTAAAGTGATCTTGGCGTCTAAATTTTTAGTAAAAATTTTCTCATCAGCGTAAATCTCATCGCCATCTTTTAGCATTTTTATGCTTCCATCTTGGCTTATGACGTAAATTTCACCCTGAACATCTTTTATTATCAATTTTTTATTTTTCATAATTTTTCCTTGTTTTAGTCTAAGCCATATCGGATAAATTTATAAAATATGTATAGCTAAGGTCTTATTTTGTGGAGATTGTAGTGAAAGAAGCTAGGTATTATTATTGTTTTATATCAAAATAATACCTATAAATTTATCATTGTTTGGTGAGTATTTAGACTATTTGTAGGTTATTTTGGTTTTTATAAAACTATATCAAAATCGCGGATATTCAAAACCAAATTCATATTCTTTTAAGCACCGTCTATAGGTATATTAAATGTAGCCCTATATGAGTTTTTCATATCTGAGTCTTTATTTTTAACTAAAGAGCTGCTCTCATATATACTCTTATCACCGCAGTGGTGAAGATATACCTTATCTATATCACTAGCTTCACCTTTTTCGTTTTCAATGATGAGATTATCTAGTGTTAGAGCTAGGCTTGAGCCTGATGTTGATGTAGGTACTACATTATTACCAAGAGCTAGACGAAGCTTCATATCAAACATAGCTGAGTCTTTATCATCTCTAAGGGTAAAGTTATTCTCCTTAGCGAAATTTAGAAGGTTAAAATTTAGATATTCGTCTTTAGATGAGGGGAGTTTAAAGTGGCTCATCTTTACAACACCATCTTCTAGCTTGTACTCTATCTCATCGCTACTTTGTCTTATGCTAGTAAAGCAAGCACCCTTTGTCTTGTTTTTATCATCTTTGCCATCATCGTTTTCTTTATAAAGTATCACACTATCTGACTTGGTCTTTGCGTTTTTAAATTTGATATCTCTATCAGATGAAGCACCATTGTTCTCTTTCTCGTAAGTGTCAAATTTAAAGTCAGTCAGTATTAGTTCGCACAAATTTAGCTTGCCATAGTTTGGTCTGCTAGGATTTAGCTCTTTTGGATTTAGCTCACTACAGTCAAATTCGCTTTGGCTAGCTAGCACGATAGTGAAGTTACTCTTTTTAGGCTGAAATATCCTAATAGGAGTAGCAGTCTTGATAGGGCAGAGTATTAGCATATCCTCTTGTTTATAAAGCTCTTCTTCTCTTCTTTTTAAAAGCTTATTTATCCTTGAAGCGTTAGATGTAGAAGAGGAGGTTAAATTTACGCAGTAGATATTTTCGGTCTCAAATTTCTTTGATGTCTCAGAGCTTAAAAGAGAATTTAGCTTACCAGCAAATGGCTTAAATAGCCCCTCGCACTTTGAAGCGGTGTTGTTTGATCTCTCTTCGTCTTTTTGCATAAATTCTAAATGTGTGATGTCCTCTTTGTGCTCTTTGCCGTTTTTGTCTTTTGTTACATACATAGCTTTTGAGATATTTAGGTGGGTAAAGACATCTATGCACTCGCCAAAGCTGACGTGCTCCATGCTAGCGGTGCTAGATGAGTCGCTAAGTGCTCTGTTATTTTCATCTGACTCGTAAAGGCCAAACTGAGCTGATATCTTTTGTCTTAAAAGTTTAAGGTTGTGTGGATTATCACCGCTAAAGCTCTCGTGTGCGAGCCAAAACCACGCTTTAAAGCGACTTTTGCTCTTGATGTATCTTGCTAAAGCTGGGTCGATATTTTTCTTGCTACTTATGTGAAGCAGGGCTAAAAGCGCCACATTCTCTTTTGATATCTGTGACGTCCCAGATGAAGTGAGCTTGACCTCTTCTAAATTTGCAAGTGATGAGCCTCTTAGCTTATCTTGTATATCAGCTGCTAGTGGCTTTAGCTTTGACTCTAAAATGGCATTTAACTGCTCATCTTGGCTAAATTTAAACTCAGGCAATGACTCTGAGCCAGCGCCGCCAGATGCCTTTGCATAAGCAGCCCTTGCGGCGTCATTTATATCGTTAAAAAGCTTTTCTGCATCTATCTTTGAAACCACGATTTTGCTTGTAGTGTCGGTTATAGTTTTTCTAACAGCCTCGATAACTTTTGCTTTGCTAGTACCATAAATCTGAGTGCATATCGCGTCTAGATCGTCTTTGAGGCTAAAGCTATATCCCATAA
This sequence comes from Campylobacter concisus, assembly GCF_003048835.2. Taxonomy (NCBI): domain Bacteria; kingdom Pseudomonadati; phylum Campylobacterota; class Epsilonproteobacteria; order Campylobacterales; family Campylobacteraceae; genus Campylobacter; species Campylobacter concisus. The sequence continues at coordinate 400,829 of NZ_CP060705.1, forward strand.
GTAACTTGTCGTCAGAGATGAAAGGCTTATTGATGTCGGCACTATATGATAGTTTGATGATATCTATTAAGTTTTCTTTAAAATTTGCATCATTTCTAGGGGTAATTGGCATAAAATTCTTCCTTAATTTTTTCGCCAAATATTAGCATAAACTTAAAAAGTATTCAATAAAAAACTCTTATAGAGAAAATTTTTTGCTTTTTTCTTTAAATATAGTGGCAAAATTTAGACAAAACGCCAAGATCTAAAAATAGCTTAAACTCAAAGAGCCCTTATAAACTCTTTAAATTTATCTCCTCGCTCAGCGTAGCTCTTAAACTGATCAAGGCTTGCAGCTGCTGGGCTTAAAAGCGCTATCTCGCCACTTTTAAGCTCTTTACTTATCTCATTTACAGCGTTTTGTAAAAAGTCGCATTTTAGGGCAGGCACGCTAAATTTAGCAGCTAAATTCATAAGTTTGTCGCTGTTTGAGCCGATGGCATAAATTTTAACCTTAAGACCCTTTAAATTTTCAAAGAGCTCATCCATGCTAACGCCCTTATCGTCGCCGCCCAGGATCAGGTGCATGAAGTGATCTTTGTAGCGTTTTACGGCTTGGATGCTGGCGTCTATGTTGGTCGCTTTTGTGTCATTTACCCAGGTTCGCCCCATCTTGTCGGTGAGCTCTTCAAGCTTGTTTGCTTCAATAACAAATGTGTTCAAAAGTGCCACGTCGCAGCGGTCAAATAAAATTTTCTCCACCGCAAGTGCTAGAAGTGCATCAAGCAAAAATGGCGTTTTAAAGGCTATATCGTCTAAATTTACACCGCAAAAACGAGCCAGATCGCTCTCATCTTTATAGGCGATCACTTTTGCTTTGGTTGGCGTGCTAGCGTAAATTTCAGGCACGATCGCCACGCTCGTTTCGCTCATGCTAACAAGCGGCTTTAGCTTTGCCTTTTCGTACTCGCTCATGTCGCCATGCCAGCTTAGATGGTCTGGCGTGATCGGCAAAAGCACGTAAATTCCTGGCGTGGCGCGGTTTGTGTAGTGAAGCGTAAATGAGCTAGTCTCAAGTATCCAAATTTTAGCGTTTGGCTCTAAATTTGCCAGCGCGATGCCCACGTTTCCGCCCATCACTGAGCCCTTGCTCTCTAGCAGGTGCTGCATCATCTTTGTGGTCGTCGTCTTGCCATTTGTGCCACTTATCCAGACGTTAAATGGCAAATGCGCCTTGTAAATTTCATAAAAATAGTCATATTCGCTAACTAAATTTCTAGCCTTTTTGATAAGCTCGTGGTGAGGCGGGATGCCTGGGCTTGGTATCTCTAGGTCGCTTTTTGCTGGGTCAAATTCGCTAACTGGCAAAAGTGCATTGCCAAACTCATCTTTTAAAATTTCGCTAAATTTATCATCATAGATGTCCCAAAAGCCATCATTTACGAAGTTTTTAGCGATAGCTTTCGTCGTGCCACCATAGCCAAATAGTGATTTTCTCATGCTTTTATCCTCTTTTGCCCCATAAAATTTCTACTATCTCATTAGCACTTAGCTCACGCATCACGCCCTCTATCTCGCGGCGCTCAAAGAGCTCAAATCTAAACGTATCAGCAAAATTTAGCTTCAAAAACTCCGCAAAATAAGCACCCTCGCAAGCAAATTTTACTCTTATATAAAATGCCTCTAAAAAATCATCATCAAATTTAGGCACAGGCGCTAACATGCGCTCCACGATCTCGCTAAGCTCGTCTTTTTTTATGTCAGGCACCAGTTTTGGCTCTGGCAAAGCGATGTCAAAGGCGAGATTTTCAGAGCCCTCAGCCTCCCACCACTCGTGCAGGCTAAATTTACTCATATCTTTGCCGCTTATCTTGGCTAGACGCTGCTCTACCTTGTGGTACTCTTCGCCGTCCTCATCGCCAAATTCGTCGCAATAGTCGGTGTAGGCTAAAATTTGCTCCAAAATTTCATCATATTTTTTTCTAGCACTCTCAAAGTCAGGCTCTATCTGCGCTCGCATGATCTACCTGATCTTTAGCGCCGTTAGTGCGATCAAATTTGCCAAAAGCGCGATGATCCAAAAGCGCACGATGATCTTATTTTCCGCCCAGCCTTTTATCTCAAAATGGTGATGTATAGGCGCCATTAGGAAAATTCTGCGTTTAAAAATTTTAAAACTACCCACCTGCAAGATGACACTTAGCGTCTCAACGACAAAGATGAGGCCGATGATGATGAGCAAAATTTCATTTTTGGTCGCAACGCCCATAAAACCGATATATGCACCAACGCTTAGGCTGCCACTATCGCCCATAAAGACCTCGGCCGGATGGCAGTTAAACCACAAAAAGCCCATGAGCGAGCCAATGAGCGCAGAGGCTACGACTACGCTCTCGCCAACGCCTGCGATCTTTGGTAAAAGCAGGTACGAGCTAAAGACGGCGTGGCCGCAGATGTAGGCAAAAACGCCAAGAGTTAGAAGCGAAAATATCGATGGCACGGCGGCAAGTCCGTCAAGTCCGTCTGTTAAATTTACCGCATTTGAGGCTGCGACGATGACTAGCGTCCAAAAGAAAATGGCAAAAATTTTCATATCAAAGATCGGCTGCTTGTAAAATGGCAGGTAAAACTCGGTGTTTAGCTCTTTGCTGATGTATAAAAACGCTGCGAGCAAAAAGGCGATTAGAAACTGAAAAAAGAGCTTTGCCTTTGGGCTTAGGCCGGCGTGGTTTTTCGCACCTAAAATTTTGCTGTAATCATCCTTATAGCCAAGCAAAGTAAAACAAACTAGGCAAAAGAGCGAGGCTAGCACGAAAGCGTTATCAAGCCTAGCACAGATGATCGTGGCGATCACGGCTGTAAAGACAAAGACAAGTCCGCCCATTGTTGGCGTTTTGGCCTTTTTTTGGTGAGTTTGTGGCGCGAGCTCGTAGATAGGCTGGGCGGCGTTTTTTGCCTTTGCCCAGGCGATAAATTTAGGCATCAGATAAGCTGTCAAGATAAATGCTATGAAAAACGCGATGCCAGCGCGAACGGTGATATACTGAAAGATATTAAAATTTAAAATTTCGTAGATATAGTAAAACATAGGGGCCTTTATTTTAAAAAAAAGCAATTTTAGTATAATGGCCTTAAAAATTATCTAAATTTAAGGATAAAATTTAAAAATGGCTCAAAAAACTATACTTATAATAACTGATGGCATAGGATCAAACAAAAATGGCAAATTTAATGCATTTGAGGCGGCTAAAAAGCCAAACTACGATAAATTTTTTAAAGAAATTCCAAACTCACTCATAAAAACTTCTGGAAACGCTGTGGGGCTACCTGAGGGGCAGATGGGAAATAGTGAAGTAGGGCACATGTGCATAGGAAGCGGTCGAGTTTTGTATCAAAATTTGGTCAAAATTTCACGCAGCTTTGATGACGGCTCTATAGCAGAAAATGAAGCACTAAAAGCTCTTTTTAAAAAGTGCAAAAAAATTCACGTCATAGGGCTTTATAGCGACGGCGGCGTGCACTCTCATATGGAGCATTTTGACGGCATGTGCGAGCTTGCTAGTAAAAATGGCTGCGAAGTTTTTGCCCACGCTATCACCGACGGACGCGACGTTAGCCCAAACAGCGGCCTAAATTTCATAAAAAGCTTGGAGGCTAAATTTAAGGTAGCGACCGTTTGTGGGAGATTTTACGCAATGGATAGAGATAAACGCTGGGAGCGCGTAAAAGAGGCCTATGATAGCTTGGTAGGGGGAGCAAATTTAAGCGATCTAGCACCAAGCGAGTATCTGCAAAAAAGCTACGACGAGGGCGTGACTGACGAGTTTGTAAAGCCAACAAGCTTTAATGGCTTTAGTGGTATGGGCGAAGATGACGGCGTGATCTTTATAAATTTTAGAAATGATAGAGCAAGAGAGATTTGCGAGGCTCTAGGCGAGGAGAAATTTAGCGAGTTTGAGCGACCTTTTGCTATCAAAAATCTTATCACCATGACCGAATATGACGCAAATTTTAAATTTGAAGTGCTATTTAAAAATGAAAAGATAAAAAACACTCTAAGCGAGGTCATAGCGGCCGCTGGTTTAAGGCAGCTTCACACGGCTGAGACTGAAAAATACGCCCACGTAACATTTTTCTTTAATGGTGGCGTCGAGGAGCTAGCCAGCAACGAAACAAGGGTGCTCATCCCTAGTCCAAAGGTCAAAACCTACGACGAAAAGCCAGAGATGAGCGCTGCTGAGGTTTGCAAGGCTGTGCTAAAGGGCATGGAGGATGAGCAAGACTTTATCGTAGTAAATTTCGCAAATGGCGATATGGTAGGACACACTGGCAACTACGAGGCTGCTATAAAGGCGGTTGAAGCAGTGGATAGGGCTCTTGGAGAAATTTACGCCAAGGCAAAAGAGAAAAACTACGCCATGATCATCACGAGCGATCACGGAAACTGCGAAGAGATGCGTGATAGCAGCGGCGAGCTACTGACAAATCACACAACTTATGACGTCTTTTGCTTTGTTATGGCTGATGGGGTTAAAGAGCTAAAAAATGGCGGCCTAAACAACATCGCGCCTAGTGTTTTAAAGATCATGGGGCTTGAAATTCCAGCTGAAATGGACGAGGCGTTATTTTAAATTTGATAATATAAGCAAAATTTATAAGGAGAATCTATGAAATTTAGCGGAAAAAACGTGCTAATAACAGGTGCAAGCAGAGGTATCGGCGCACAGATCGCAAAGACGCTTGCAAATATGGGCTTAAAAGTGTGGATAAACTACCGCTCAAAGCCTGAGATAGCAGACGCTTTGCAGGCTGAGATCGAGCAAAATGGCGGCAAGGCTGCAGTGATAAAATTTGACGCGACAGACGATGATGAATTTATAAAAGGTATAAATTTGATAGTCGATAGCGACGGCGAGCTAAGCTACCTCGTAAATAACGCTGGCATCACAAATGACAAGCTAGCGCTTCGCATGAAAACTAGCGAATTTACAGATGTGATAAATGCAAATTTAACTTCAGCTTTCATAGGATGTAGGGAGGCTTTAAAAGTGATGAGCAAAAAGCGCTTTGGAGCAGTCGTAAACGTCGCATCTATCGTTGGTGAGATGGGAAATGCTGGACAGGTGAATTATTCAGCCAGCAAGGGCGGACTAATCGCCATGAATAAGAGCTTTGCAAAAGAGGGCGCAAGCAGAAATATCCGCTTTAATAGCGTAACTCCGGGCTTTATCGAGACCGATATGACGCATGGGCTAAGCGATGAGGTGAAAAAAACTTATAGCGATAATATCCCGCTTAAACGCTTTGGCAGTGCTAGCGAGGTGGCCGAGGCCGTGGCATTTTTACTAAGTGATCATGCTAGCTACGTGACTGGCGAGACGCTAAAAATAAACGGCGGACTTTATATGTAATGAAATTTCAACAAGTTTTGAAATTTAAAATAAATAAAAGCGTAAATATTATAAGATAACAGACATTTTTTATAAGGAGACCTTAAATGGCAGTATTTGAAGACGTAAGAGACGTAGTTGTAGAGCAACTAAGCGTAGATCCACAAGCGGTAAAACTAGAGTCTAAAATCATCGAAGATTTGGGCGCTGATTCACTTGACGTTGTAGAGCTAGTTATGGCTTTAGAAGAGAAATTTGAAGTAGAAATTCCTGATAGCGAAGCAGAGAAATTAGTAAGCATTCAAGACGTTGTAAATTATATAGAAAAACTAGGCAAATAATTTAAATTTGCATAGTTTGATTTAAGGAGATGTATTGAAACGAGTCGTTGTAACTGGTATTGGCATGATAAACGCACTTGGTCTTGATAAAGAGAGCTCTTTTAAGGCTATTTGCGATGGTAAAACAGGTGTGAAAGAGATCACGAGCTTTGATGTAAGCGAATTCCCTGTTAAAATTGCTGCCGAGATAACTGATTTTGATCCAAATAGCATTTTAGACGGCAAAGAGGTGAAAAAAGTAGATCGTTTCATACAGCTTGGCATAAAAGCATCTAACGAAGCTATGGCTGATGCAAATTTTAAGGAGTTTGACGCTCATAAATTTGGCGTTAGTTCAGCGGCTGGTATAGGTGGTTTGCCAAATATTGAGAAAAACTCAATCACATATTTTGAAAAAGGCGTAAAGAGAATTTCGCCATTTTTCATCCCATCTGCACTTGTAAATATGCTAGGTGGCATAGTTTCAATAAATCACGGACTAAAAGGTCCAAATTTATCAAGCGTAACAGCTTGTGCAGCAAGCACTCATGCGATATCACAAGCTGCAAAATGCATAATGATCGGTCAAGCAACAAATATGCTAGTTATCGGTGCTGAATCAACTATTTGCGGCGTCGGAATAGGTGGCTTTGCAGCGATGAAGGCACTATCAACGAGAAATGATGAGCCAAGTAAGGCATCAAGGCCATTTGATGCAAACCGCGATGGCTTTGTAATGGGCGAGGGCGCTGGCGCACTTGTGCTTGAAGAGTATGAGTCAGCTGTTGCAAGAGGTGCTAAAATTTACGCTGAAGTAGTTGGCTTTGGTGAGAGCGGAGACGCACACCACATCACATCACCAACACTTGAAGGTCCATTAAGCGCGATGAAGCAAGCACTTGATATGGCAAAAGGCGTAAAAATAGACTATGTCAATGCGCATGGTACTTCAACGCCTGTAAATGATAAAAATGAGACAGCTGCACTAAAGGCTGTTTTCGGTGATAAGTGCCCACCAGTTAGTTCAACTAAAGGTCAGACTGGACACTGCTTAGGTGGTGCTGGTGCGATCGAAGCTGTCATATCTATAATGGCAATGAGAGATGGCATCATCCCTCCAACGATAAACTACGAAACACCAGATCCAGACTGTGATCTAGACTACGTTCCAAATAAAGCTAGAAAAGCTGATATAAAAGCTGTTATGAGCAACTCATTTGGCTTTGGTGGAACAAATGGCGTCGTGATATTTAAAAAGTTGGATTAAGATGTCAAATTATTTAGATTTTGAAAAGAGCATAAAGCAAATTGATGAAGATATAGCAAATGCTAAGATCAGAGGCGATGAACATGCTGTTGAAATTTTAAATAAGAACCTATCTAAAGAGATATCAAAAGTATATAAAAATTTAAACGAATATCAGCGTTTACAACTTGCTCGTCACCCAGACAGACCATACGCTATTGATTATATAAATTCATTTTTAGTTGATAGCTATGAGATCCATGGCGACAGGGCATTTCGCGACGACCCAGCAATAGTTTGCTACATCGGCTATATCGGAGGCAAAAAGGCTGTCGTTATAGGTGAGCAAAAAGGTCGTGGCACTAAAAATAAACTAAAAAGAAATTTTGGTATGCCTCATCCGGAGGGCTACCGAAAGGCTTTACGCGTAGCAAAATTGGCTGAGAAATTTAACCTACCTATCTTATTTTTGATAGACACTCCGGGCGCATATCCTGGTGTTGGCGCTGAAGAGCGAGGTCAAAGCGAGGCCATAGCTAGAAATTTATTTGAATTTGCAAATTTAAAAACTCCAATAATAGCTGTCGTTATCGGCGAAGGTGGAAGTGGCGGCGCCTTAGCTATTGGTGTGGCTGATAGACTTGCCATGATGAAAAACTCTGTCTTTTCAGTCATCTCGCCAGAAGGTTGTGCAGCGATACTTTGGAACGACCCAGCTAAACAAGAGCAAGCTACAAAATCTATGAAGATAACGGCCGATGACTTAAAAAATTTATCGCTTATAGATGACGTGATAAACGAGCCGATAAATGGAGCTCATAGAGATAAAGACGGTGCTGCAAAAGCACTTGCAAACTACTTCATATCAGAGCTAGCCGAGCTTGAGAAGCTTGATATAAACGAGCTTGTCGCAAAAAGAATAGACAAAATCCTCTCTATCGGGGCTTATGAAGAGTAAAATTTATAGTCACAAGTGAGTTGAAAGTTTAATTAAATTCGCTTGTGGCCCTCCTTGACGCTAAATTTAATGTACCTTTTTTAAATTTTAAAAATTAAACAATTTTATATTTTTATCCCACTCTTTTAAATTTTAATAACTCATCTATGCGACTTTTAAGTGTTTAAAGCTAAAATTCTTAGCAAATTTCATAAAGGCTATTTGTGGATAAATTTCAAGAAAAATATATAAAACTTTCAAAAGATTACTACAAAAATAACGGCAATGCAGCAAGCGTGGAGGCTTTGTATCAGTTTAAAGAAGAGCTTGAGGCAAGCGAGGATATGCAGGCAAAGAGCGTTTTAGTCGATATTTATCAGCTTTTGTCTATGCAAAAGAGTGCTTACGAGTTACTTTTAAAGATACACGATAAAAACGATAAAAAGCAGCTAAAAACGCTTGGTTATCTTGCGCAGTTTATGGATGAGGGCGACAAATGGGCGGTGCCAAGGCCAAAGAGCAAAGAGCAAATTTTAGCTCAAAAGGCAAAGGCTGCCACCTTGCCAAAATTTCGCTATCACCCAGAGCCTTTAAAAACTGGTGCATTTAGAGACGATATGAGTGTCATCTGCGAGTGTTGCGGCGAAAACACTGAAATTTACTATGAAAATGGCATATACAGCGAGCAAGATGTTACCTATCTTTGCCCAGCTTGCATCGCAAATGGCGCAGCTGCTAAGAAATTTGACGCTACTTTTGTGCAAGACGCCGACCAACTCGCCACGGATGACGCCAAAAAAGATGATGAGCTTTTTAGAAGAACACCTGGCTATGAGAGCTGGCAGGGCGAGCACTGGGTGGCATGCTGTGATGATTATTGCGCATTTTTGGGCGATGTGGGCACGAAGGAGCTTTTAGAGCTTGGCATCGCAGACGAGGTCTTTGATGACTACGCAAAAAGGGACGATTACGACGTGAAAATGGCTCGCGAGCTGCTTGTAGCTGGCGGCGACTTTGCTGGATATTTGTTTCGTTGCTTGCACTGTAAAAAGTATCACATCTATATCGATGCTTGCTAGAAAGGGAAAAATATGGATCTAAATGAAATTTATAAAGGCTGCAAAGAGCGCGGTCTGGAGAGGCTTTTTGTATTTTTAAAGCCAATGGCTAAAAATGCTATAAAGATAGATGCGCAGGCTAAAAGTGACGATGATATCGCCATTGGAGCGTCTAAATTTGGCGGACAGCCAGATCTGCCAGCTAGTGTGCCTTGGCCGTCAAATGAAAACGGCGCGCTTAGCTTTGTGGCGCAGATAAATTTTGCTGAAGTCAGCAAATTTGACACCGATGGGTTACTACCAAAAAGTGGCATGCTCTATCTTTTTTATGATATAAATTTACGCATTTGGGGCTACGACCCTGCTGATAAAAAGGGCTTTGCCGTGATCTTTGTCGAGGCAGCTCAAGACCAGCTTGCTCGCCAAAACATGGATGGCGGAAATTTCACATTTGGCGCACGCTCTCTTAGCTTTAAAAACGAGCTAAATTTGCCAAGTTTGCAAAGCTCGCTCGTGCCATTTGGTAAATTTAGCGAGGAGGAGTGGGAGGCATATCACGATGTCATCGAGCCAAGCTGGCAGGCCAAAGAAAACAAGCTACTTGGTCACTCTGACAACATCCAAGACGGCATGGAGCTAGAGTGTGAGCTCGTGGCAAATGGCCTTGACTGCGGCGATGGTAGCGCTTATCACCACCAAAATATCGCGGAGTTTGAGAAAAATGCCGCCCAGTGGCAGCTGCTTTTGCAGATAGATAGCGACTGGGAGAGTGACATGGACTGGGACGGAGAGGGTAGAGTTTATCTATGGATAAAAAAGGACGACCTAGCGGCGCGTGACTTTAGCAAGACGTGGCTAGTTTTGCAAACGAGTTAGGGGCGAAATTTAGCCAAGAGCTTTTGATATGCGTCTGGTAGTAAAATTATTATTGCTGTTTTTTGGTGAGCCATATAAATTTCGCGCTTAGAATATGTAAATTTAAAGGCAAATGGTAGATTAAATTTACGCTACTTAGATCAAATTTAATTTTTTTATAATTTACCGCCAGCTAAATTTACCTTGCAAGTGACTTTTACTCCCAAACTAGCGGCTTAACACCAAATTTGCCAGCTTTTTTATATTCTTTTTCTAGGTTGCACTCGCGTTTTTTTGTTTTTTTGCGTGACCGCTCAAAAGCGTATCTTTATGCCAGTTGTGATATTTGGCATTTATATCTTTTAAATTTCACGTAACCAGCAAATCTATCCATACGCCAAATTTAGGCAAATTTTAGTAAAATCTTCAAAAATTTAAAGGCAAAATATGTTTAATGGCTTAATCAGAGAGCTTGCCGAGGTCATTAGCTACTCGCAAAATGTTTTACGGCTAAAGGCTAAATTTCGCCCAAATTTAGGCGACAGCATCGCAGTAAATGGCGCTTGCTTAAGCGTGACCAAACTATATGATGATGGCTTTAGCGTGGAGCTAAGCGCAGAGAGTAGGGCAAATGTCGCGGTTGAAAATTTAAGTGGCTTGGTGCATATAGAGCCAGCGATGAAGCTTGGAGAGCGTGTGGATGGGCATTTGATGCAAGGACACATCGACTTTATCGGCGTGATCTCGGCTATAAAAAAGCATGAAAACGGCGTTGATTTCTACATCGACCTGCCAAAGGAGGCGATGGCTCTGATGGCAAACAAGGGCTCAGTGGGCGTTGAGGGCGTGAGCCTAACGATAAATGAAATTTTGCCAAAGGGCATAAGGCTAACTATCATTCCCATCACATTTAGAGATAGCCTTTTTGGCACTTTCAAGGTCGGCAGACGCGTAAATATCGAGAGTGACCTGCTGGCTCGCTACGTGGCTAGGATGCTTGATGCTAAGCAAAATGGCGGCCTTAGCTGGGACGAGGTCGAGAGAATTTCAAGCCTCTACTAAGCGAGCGAAGATGCGTGAAAATTTAGAGATCGTTTTTGATAAAAATGGCATCACTGCTGGCTTTACAAACAGGTTTGGCGGTGTGAGTGAGGGTAAATTTAGCTCGCTAAATCTTGGCGATCACGTGGGTGACAACCTAGCAGACGTCATCAAAAATAGAGAAATTTTGGCTAGAAATTTAGGTGTTAGGCAGCTTAAATTTATGAAGCAGATCCACTCGGACAAGGTTTTTGTCCTTGAAAACGAGGACGACGAGCTGCCAGAGTGCGACGCTGTGATCACAAATTTAAGTGATGTTGGCATATGCGTCTTGGTGGCGGACTGCTCGCCTGTCGTGATGATAGATGAAAAGCGTGGCGTGATCTGCGTGGCTCATGCAGGAAGAGCTGGCGTGACGCTAAAAATTTGCACAAAAGCAGTTACGCTTATGAGCGAGAAATTTGGCTCAAAAGCAGATGAAATGAGCGTCTTTGTCGGAGCAAATATAAAGGGCAGCTGCTACGAGATAGGCGAGCTTGACCTTGGGGAATTTAACGCATATAAGATAGGTAGAAATTTTGATATGAACGCGGCCTTAAGAGATGAATTTAGCGCACTTGGGGTTAAAAATCTAAACTTTAGCGAGGTCTGCACGCACTGCGATGAGAGATATTTTTCGTACCGAAGAGACGGCGTGTGCGGTAGATTTTGCGGATTTGCGGTCAAATTTAAGGATAAAAATGGGATATGAGAGTTTTAAAAATCCACTAGCGGCAAAAATAGCTCAAAACGCTAGAAATTTGGGCTTTGAGCAGCTTATGAACGAAGAGTTTGTACAGATGCTTCTTAGCTCAAAAAAGATGGAACTAAGTGCCGTGGATAGGGAAAATGTCGAGCAAATTTTTATAAAACTGATGGAGATAGAAGAGAAAGTACAACTTAGCAAATAAAGGAGAAAATATGCTTTTGCTTAAAAATGCTAATCTATACACGCCAAAATTTCTTGGCAAATGCGATGTTTTGGTAGGTGGCGGTAAAATTTTAGCCATCGGCGAGGGGCTAAGCTTTAGCGTAGAAGGGCTAGAAATTTACGACCTAAAGGGCAAAATTTTGGTTCCAGGCCTCATTGATCAGCACGTGCATATCACGGGTGGCGGCGGCGAGGCTGGATATCACTCAAGAACTCCTGAGATCACGCTTAGCCAGATCGTAAAGTACGGCACGACGACGCTTGTTGGCGTTTTGGGGACTGATGGGGTTACTAGAAGCTTGGAAAATCTCTACTCAAAGGCAAAAGCGCTCGAGTTTGAGGGCATCTCGACCTTCATCCACACCGGCTCATACGCAAGCCCCTGTGTGACATTTACCGGCGACATCGCAAAAGATCTCATACTAATCGACAAAGTGATCGGCGTGAAGATCGCACTGACCGACAACCGCGGTAGCTACGTCTCAAAAGAGGAGCTCATCAAGATCCTAAGCAAGATACGTATAGGCGGCATGGTCTCTAAAAAAGGCGGCGTGCTTCACATGCATATGGGAGGGCTGAGTGAGAAATTTGACAACGTCTTTAAGGTGATAAAAGACTATGAATTCCCAGTTCATTACTTCTCGCCGACACACTGCGCTAGGACGAAAGACCTGTTTAACGAGGCTTTGAAATTTCAAAAAATAGGCGGAAACGTCGATATCACAAGCGGTGGAAGTAAATTTGCCCCACTTCATGAGGTGGTAGCTTACGGCCTTGAAAATGGGCTAAATTTAGAGCGCTTAACAATGAGCTCAGACGGAAACGGCAGCGTGCCTAAATTTAACGAAAATGGCGAGCTTATCGGATATGGCTGTGCGTCATGTGCGTCAAATTTAGAGGTATTGCAAGCTTTAGTGAGAAATAAAATTTTAAATATAGAAGATACTTTGGCATTGATGAGTAAAAACGTGGCGAGGTATCTAAATTTAAGCCAAAAAGGCGAGATCAAAGTTGGCAATGACGCTGATCTTTGCGTCTTTGATGAAGAGCTAAATTTATACGACGTGATCGCAAAAGGTGAGTTTTGTGTCAAGGACGAAAAGGTCGTTAAAAAAGGCTTTTTTGAGTAAATTTAAAGAAATTTGAGCTTTATTTGTAGCTAAAAATATCTTTAAATTTAGCTTCAATAAAGCCAAGTTTCAATATAATCCAAGCTTTATTTCACACACGGCAATCCTAAATTTGGTTGTGCGAAAGCATTAATGGTCGTGGAGGATAAAACTAAATTCAAGGCAAAATGCCTAAAACAAGGAGAAACTCATGGTAACTATGAGAGATTTATTAGAGTGTGGCGTACATTTTGGTCACCAAACACGCCGCTGGAACCCAAAGATGAAAAAATTTATCTTTGGTGAGAGAAAAGGTATCTATATTATAGATCTACAAAAGACTATCCGCTACTTCCGCTACACTTACAACATCGTTCGTGACGCAGCTGCTGAAGGCAAGTCAGTGCTATTTGTCGGTACTAAAAAACAAGCTATCGACGCTATCAAAGAGTACGCTGAGAAATGCGGAATGCCTTATGTAAATCACCGCTGGTTAGGTGGTATGATGACAAACTTCGGTACTATCCGCCAGTCTATCCGCAAACTAGAAGTTATCGAAGCTATGGAAGAAGATGGTTCGATAAATTTACTAACTAAAAAAGAGGCTTTGATGCTTCGCCGCAAAAAAGAGAAGCTTATCGCAACTCTTGGCGGTATCCGCAATATGAAAAGCCTACCTGATATGATATTTGTTGTTGATACAGTTAAAGAAAAGATCGCTGTTCAAGAGGCAAATCGCTTAAAAATCCCAGTTGTAGCACCTATCGATACAAACTGCGATCCTGACGTTGTTGATTATCCTATCCCTGGAAACGACGATGCGATCCGCTCTGTTCAGCTTTTCTGCCAAGAGATGGCTGAGGCGATCAACGAAGGCAAATCACTTCTTGAGCAAGATGGTGGCGAGCAAGCTGCTGGTGAAGAAGTAAGCCAAGATGAGAAAGACGCAGTTGTAGCTGAGGCTATGAGCGAAGAAGACTTTGGCGAGGACGAAGAGTAATGGAAATAACTGCACAAATGGTAAAAGAGCTCCGCGAATCAACCGGAGCTGGCATGATGGACTGCAAAAAGGCACTTGGCGAAGCAAATGGCGACATGGAAAAAGCTGTTGATATACTTCGTGAAAAAGGCCTAGGTCAAGCTGCTAAAAAGGCTGACCGCCTTGCAAGCGAGGGCTTAGTAAGCGTTGAAGTTTGCTCAAAATGCAAAAAAGCAACTATCAGCGAGATCAACTCTGAGACCGACTTCGTTGCTAGAAACCCACAGTTTCAAGCGCTTGCAAAAGACGCAACGGCTCACATCCAATCAAGTGGTATAAAAACAGTTGAAGAGCTAAATGCAAGCACATTAAATGGTGTTAAATTTGAAGAATATTTCAAAACTCAGATCGCAACTATCGGTGAAAACCTTGTAGTTCGTCGCTTTGAGACAATCAGCGCTGATGATAAGGGCGTGGTAAATGGCTACGTTCACTCAAATGGCCGTGTTGGCGTACTTATCGGTGCAGCTTGCGAAAGTGCTGAAGTTGCAAACAAAGCAGCTGAATTTATAAGAAATTTATGTATGCACGCAGCTGCTATGAAGCCAAGCGTTATAAGCTACAAAGACCTTGATAAAGAGTTTGTTGAGAAAGAATTTATCGCACTTCGTGCTGAACTTGAAAAAGAAAATGAAGAGCTAAAACGCCTAGGTAAGCCACTTCACCACATCCCTGAATATGCTAGCCGCTGCCAGATAGGTGAGGCAGAGCTTGCAAAAGCTACAAAAGCGATCGAAGAAGAGCTAAAAGCTGAGGGCAAACCTGAGAAAATTTGGGACAAGATCATCCCTGGCAAGATCGAGAGATTTTACGCTGATAACACAGTGCTTGACCAACGCCTTACACTTTTAGGTCAGTTTTATGTAATGGACGATAAAAAGACTATCGAACAAGTTATCGAAGAGAAGAGCAAAGAGCTTGGCGGCAAGATCGAAATCGTAAAATACGTTCGTTTCGAGCTTGGCGAAGGCTTAGAGAAAAAAGTAGATGACTTTGCTGCAGAAGTTGCTGCTCAAATAGGCTAATGGAAATTTTAAGAGCGTCTAATCTAGGCTTTGCGTATGATTATACGCTCTTTAACAATATAAATTTAACTCTCAATCAAAAACAAAGTATCGCGATAACTGGCGTTAGCGGTTGTGGCAAATCAACGCTTTTACACATACTTTCAACACTTTTAAAACCAAATTTTGGCGAGGTCATCTATCAAGATAGATCGATCTATGAGCTTTCTCAAAATGAGCTTTTGGCCATTAGAAGGCTTCATTTTGGCATTATTTTTCAGTCGCACTATCTTTTTAAAGGTTTTAGCGCTTATGAAAATATCGAGCTTGCAAGCATCTTATCTGGTGAAAATATAGAAAAAAATGATCTTGAAGCGCTTAAAATTTCAAGTGTAATAAATCAAAAAGTTGGCGAGCTAAGTGGCGGTCAGCAGCAGCGTGTCAGCATCGCTAGAGTGCTTACTAAAAAGCCAAAGATCATCTTTGCAGACGAGCCAACGGGCAACCTTGATAAGCAAACGGCAAATGAAGTGATGCAAGTTTTATTTGACTATATAAATGAAAATAACGCTGCCCTTGTTCTAGTCACTCACGACAACGACCTAGCCGCGAAATGCGATAACTCATACAAGCTTGAAAATAAAGAGCTTGTGCAAATTTCTTAAAATTTAGCTTCAAATTTCTAAAAACGACCACATAAATTTAAAAACAAAGTAAAATTTTGTAAAATTAGTAAAAAATTTAAAAGAGCAAAATGGAACTAGTAGAATTTTTTGGAGCTGATAAGACCATAGTTTTTATGCTTTTATTTGCACGCCTAAGCGGTCTCATCGTTTTTTTCCCATTTTATTCGCACAATCAAATTCCTCTTAGCGTAAAAACGCTTTTAGTTTTTGTTCTTTGTGTCGTGCTTTTTCCTCTCTCAAAAGCTCATGAAAACTCTATAAATTTCCTTGTTGGCGAGATACTTGGCGAGGTGATGCTGGGGCTAAGTGCTGGACTTATGCTAACCATCATCTTTGCCACACTTCAAATGGCAGGCGAGCAAATCTCGATGGTCATGGGCTTTTCGATGGCGTCGGTACTTGACCCACAAACTGGCACAAACTCCCCAGTCATAGCAAACCTTATAAATTTCATCGCACTGCTAACATTTCTAGCTTTTGACGGTCACCATTTACTCCTTCAGTTTTACGCTAGCTCACTTGCTGTGGTACCACTTGGCGACTTTTATCCACGCCCTGGCATCATGAGCTATGCGATAAATTTATTTACAAATTTGTTTATGTTTGGCTTTATCATGTCATTTCCTATCATCGCGCTTTCTTTGCTCTCAGACTCCATTTTTGGCATGCTCATGAAGACGATGCCGCAGTTTAACCTACTAGTCATCGGCTACCCTATCAAAGTGACGATCGGATTTTCTGTTTTGATAGCCATTTTAGCAGGCATTATGAAGATCATGAGCGACCTACTTTTAAAAGTGATAAATGATCTGCCGGCTCTATTTTTTTAAGAAAATAGCAATGAAATTTATCATAGAATAGGCTTTTACTATTACAAGGAGGGATGATGAAAGTTGCTCTTATAAATAAAAATCCAGCAGTTTCACGTCTGATAACTTTAAGTCTGAATAAAATCGGTACCGAATATAGCGAATTTGAGGATCTAAATGGATTTGACGATGCTCAGTTTGACTTTATCATAATCGACAGTGACGTGGATAGTAGCGAGCTAGCTACAGATAAAAAGGTAATGTATCTAGCAAGTCGTGGCGAGAGCAAGCCAGAATTTGCTACTTTGATGCTTGAAAAACCATTTTTACCGACTGAATTTATAAGTGTTTTTGAGCAAAATATTCCAAAAGATGAGCCAGTTGCCGAGCATGGCGAGAGTGAGCAGGGTGAAAGCGACTTTGGCGACTTTAGCGATGAGGCTATAAATTTTGACGAGATGTCAGGGTTTAAACTGCCTGATATAGATACAAATTTAGAAAATTTTGCAGATCTTGACAAAGAGCTTTTAGAAAGTGGCATAGATAGCCCAAGCGAGGAGATTAGCCAGAGCGACTTACAAGAGGAAAATGAAGTTAGCGATATGGAGTCTTTAGAAGAGCTTGAAGACCTACAAGAGCTTGCCAGCGAAGATCTTGCTGATGAGAGCGTGGATGAAGAGACTAGCGAAGCGATAAGTGATGCGCATGAGAGCGAAGAGAGTAAAGATGGCGATCTAGCAGAGCTTAGTGCGCTTGTCGATGAGATAGAAAATATGCCAGAAGAGTCTGAAGCAGATGAAGAGCTAAATAAAAATTTAGATGATATTATTAGTCAAAATGACGTTGCAGGCTTGATTGATGGAGAGAAGGCAGATGGCGAGCTTGACGAGATAGATCAGAGTAAATTTGAGCTTAGTGAGATTGATTCGCTTGATGAAGAGCTAAATAGTGAAGAGACTGACGAAGAAAATAAAAATTTAGATGACGCTGAGCTAGATACTACAAATTTAGAGCAAGAAGAGCTAAATATAGACGAGCTAGCTAAATTTGATGATGAAGATAGCCTTGAAAATGAGATAAATTTAGAAGATGAGCCTAAAGATGAGGAGAATTTAGATGAGATCTCTGAGGCTGATGAAGAGCAAATTCAAGTAGATGATGAAAAAGTAGAAGAAGATATAGAAGAAGAGGCTTTGGATGAAATTTCAAGTGAGGAGCTAGAAAATTTAGAGCCTAGCGAGAGTAAAAACGCTTCTAGTGAGATGCCAGAAGAAGAGCTAGAAGATATGAGTGAGCCAGAAGCCAAAGAGGATCTAGGTCTAGTAGATGAAACCTTTGAAGAAGAAAATGCTCAAGAAGAAGAAGACGCACAAGAAGAGAGCAAAGACGCAGCACCAAGCGAGTTAAACTTTGACGCAGCATCGATAGATGATATAGATGAAAGCACGATGTTAGCGGCATTCGGGCTAAAAGATATGCCTAAAACAAGCTCAAAAAATGATGCAAAAGAAGACTACAAAGAAGAGCTAACTAAAAAGATCACAAAACACGTCCACGAGTCGCTAAATGAGAGCTCGCTAAGAGATGTGCTAAAAGATATGAATATTAAGATAAATATAAGTTTTGAGGAAAAGTGAGTTGCAAGGACAAATTTTAGTAGTTTCAGGGCCTAGCGGAAGCGGTAAAAGCACGCTTTTGAGCCGTCTTTTAAAGGAGGAGAAAGACCTATATTTTTCTATCTCAAGCACAACAAGAGCCAAAAGAGAAGGCGAAGTTGATGGGGTGGATTATTATTTTATAAAAGAAGATGAATTTAAAAGCGGCATAGAAAAGGGTGAGTTTTTAGAGTGGGCGCAGGTGCATAAAAACTACTATGGTACGAGCTTAAAGCCAGTTTTAGAGGCACTTGAAGCTGGAAAGATAGTGATATTTGACATCGATGTGCAGGGCTTTCACATCGCACTTGAGAAATTTAAAAGCTACATCACTTCAGTCTTTATAACAACTGCGAATAAAAAAGAGCTCAAAAGACGATTGAAAAACCGCGGAACAGATTGTGACGAGACGATAGAAAATCGCCTGATGAACGCAGTTGGAGAGATGGAGCATATTTTAGAGTATGATTATTTTTTAGTAAATGATGATATAGAAAAGAGCTATAAAGGACTAAAATCAATCCTTCGAGCGATGAGGTTAAAAAGTGCTAAGATAAACTTAAGAAACGTCATCGACGAGTGGATAGATTGTTAGAAATTCAGGAATTTATGATAATATTTTGAGAAAATTTAATAAGGAGAAAAGATGGGTTCTTTTAGTATTGGCCACTGGTTGATCGTTTTAGCGATCATTGTATTACTTTTTGGAGCAAAGAAGATCCCAGAGCTTGCAAAAGGACTAGGTAAGGGCATAAAGACTTTTAAGGCTGAGATGGAGGATACAACCCCTGAAAAGAGCGAAAAAGTCGAGCATAAAGAAGAGAGCGCTGCTAGTCAAAAGATAGAAGAAACAACTAAAAACGCGTAGGTTTGAAAGTTGAAAGACAAAGTAAAAGCTGAAATTTCAAAGGTTTTAGAGCGAGAATTTGTGCTTGAGAAGCCAAAGGATAAAAATTTAGCCCACTATGCGACGCCACTTTTTAGCCTTGCAAAGGAGCTAAGAAAGTCGCCGGCTATGATAGCTAGCGAGTTTGCTGATAAATTTAGTGATAGCAAGATAGTTGAAGCCAGCGCAGTAAATGGCTACTTAAATTTCAAGCTTAAGAGCAAATTTTTAGATGAAATTTCAAAGCAAATTTTGCTAGATAGCGAAAATTTTGCAAAAGAAGATGCGAAAAAAGATAGCTATTTAATAGAATACATCAGCGCAAATCCAACTGGACCGCTTCACATCGGACACGTTAGAGGTGCAGTTTATGGCGATACTTTAGCTAGACTTGGCAAAAGACTTGGCTACGCCATCTCAACAGAATACTACATAAACGATGCGGGTAATCAAATAGATCTGCTTGGCACTTCAATATCTCTCGCGGCTAAAGAGCAACTTTTTAACGAAAGCGTCGTCTATCCAGAGAAGTACTACCGCGGGGATTATATTTTAGATATTGCTAAGCTTGCAAATGAGAAATTTGGTAAAGAAATTTTTTATGACGAGAGAAGAAACCTTGAGCTTGCTGAGTTTGGCAAGGATATCGTGCTTGAGATCATCAAAAAAGACTTGGCTGACGTTGGCATTTTTATAGAGAGCTGGGCTAGCGAAAAGGCCCTTTATGACCATCTTGTGCCAACTATAGAAAAGCTAAAACGTTCAAATCAAATGTATGAAAAAGAGGGCGCTACTTATATCGCTTCTACCACGCTTGGCGACGATAACGATAGGGTTGTCGTTAGAAATGACGGTAGGCCGACATATCTAGCTGGTGACATCATCTACCATAATGCTAAATTTGAAAGAAATTTTGACCACTATATAAACATTTGGGGTGCGGATCATCACGGATATATTGCAAGGCTAAAGGCTGCGATAAATTTCCTTGGATACGACGAAAACAAGCTTGAAGTGATACTTATGCAGATGGTTAGCCTGCTAAAAGATGGCAAGCCATACAAGATGAGTAAGCGCGCTGGCAATGCCGTGCTGATGAGTGATATCGCAAGCGAGATCGGTGCTGAGGCGCTTAGATTTATCTTTATAAGTAAAGCAAACACGAGTAGCTTGGAATTTGATGTAGATGAGCTTAAAAAAGAGGATAGCTCAAACCCTATTTTTTACATAAACTATGCTCACGCTAGGATAAATCAGGTCTTTGCAAAGGCTGGAAAAAGTGTTTGCGACGTGGTGAATGCGGACTTTGAGTGTCTAGATGAAAATGCTAAAAATTTGCTTTTTGAGGCACTTATTTTGCCTGAGATTTTAGAGGATGCTTTTATCTCAAGGCAGCTTCAAAAGATACCAGACTATCTAAAGTCAATGTCTGCTAGTTTTCATAAATTTTATAACGAAAACCGCGTGGTTGGAAATGAAAATGAAGATAGCTTACTAAAAGTCTTTGCAATCGTTGCAGTTTCTATAAAAACAGCATTTAATATAATGGGAATCACAGCTAAAGATAGGATGTAAGGCTTTGCTTCTTGCGTAATTTAGCAGTAAAAAGCCTAATTTTTTAATTTAAATAAAAATATAAATTTTTAGATGAAGCTTGTGATGCTTTATTTATTTTTAAATATATTTATAAAAAATAATTTTAATGGTGAAATAAAAATGGATATCTTAAGCTTAATAGGGCGCACGAAAAACCTCTTTGAAGATGATATAAATGCCCTTGATAAAGACCTAAAAGAGATAGTTTCAAGCTCAAGCTTCCTAGTTATCGGCGGTGCTGGCTCGATAGGGTCTGCCGTGACAAAAGAGATCTTTATAAGAGACCCCAAAAAACTCTACGTCGTTGATATCTCTGAAAACAACCTTGTCGAGCTAGTGCGTGACATAAGAAGTGAGTTTGGATATATAAATGGTGACTTTAAAACTTTTGCCATAGATGTTGCAAGCGCCGAGTTTGACGCACTTTTAGCGCAAAGCGGTGGATTTGACTACGTGTTAAATTTATCAGCGCTAAAGCACGTTAGAAGCGAAAAAGACCCATTTACACTCATGAGAATGCTTGAAACAAATATCTTCAACACCGATAAAACGCTGGCTCAAGCTTTGGGTATGAAGTCAAAAAAATATTTCTGTGTCAGCACCGACAAGGCCGCAAATCCTGTAAATTTAATGGGAGCTAGCAAGCGCATCATGGAGATGTTTGCGTTTAGGCACTCTTTAGAGATCGACGTCTCGATGGCTAGATTTGCAAACGTGGCATTTAGCGACGGCTCGCTTCTTTTTGGCTTTCAAAAACGCATAGAAAAGTCTCAGCCAATAGTCGCTCCAAACGACGTCAGGCGCTACTTTCTAACGCCAAAAGAGAGCGGTGAGCTCTGCCTTTTAAGCACCATTTTTGGCGAAAATAGAGATATATTTTTCCCAAAACTAGATGAAAATTTAGACCTCATAACATTTAGCGAGATAGCCAAGCGATACTTAGCAAATTTAGGCTACGAGCCATTTTTATGTGAAAATGAGGAGGAGGCTAGAAAGCTTGCAAAAGTGCTTCCAAAAGATGGCTTTTACCCTTGTCTTTTTGCGCCTAGTGACACGACTGGAGAGAAGGACTACGAGGAGTTTTTCGTTGACGGCGAGAGGCTTGATATGCAAAGACTTCAAAACATCGGCATAGTCAAAAATGATACAAATTTTGACAGTAAAAAGCTAGAAATTTTCAAAAACAATATCTTAAATTTAAAATCAAGCTTGACATGGAGCAAAGAGGACGTTTTACGCGAAGTTTTTGAGCTCATACCAAATTTTATGCATAAAGAAACAGGAAAATATCTCGATGAAAAGATGTGATTTTGACGAGGTTTTAAAATTTATAAAAAGCACTTTTGGCAAGGACAAAGTTCCGCTTCACGAGCCTAAATTTATAGGCAATGAGAAAAAATATCTACTTGAGTGCATCGACTCTAGCTTTGTCTCAAGTGTCGGCAAATTTGTCGATGAGTTTGAGAGTAAGCTAGCTCAAATGGTCGGTGCTAAATTTGCAGTTGCCACGACAAATGGCACCTCTGCGCTTCACATCTGCCTAAAACTAGCTGGCGTAGAGCAAAATGACGAAGTGATCACGCAGCCAGTTACCTTTATAGCCACTTGCAACGCCATTAGCTACCTTTTTGCAAAGCCGGTTTTTGTGGATGTTGATCTTGATACACTTGGTATGTCGCCAGCGTCACTTAGTGCATTTTTGGAGAAAAACTGCGAGCTAAAGGACGGCAAATGTGTCAATAAAACTAGTGGCAGGATAGTGCGTGCCTGCGTGCCTATGCACACTTTTGGACTACCTTGCAAGATAGATGAGATAGCTGAAATTTGCAAGCGTTGGAACATCGCTTTGGTAGAAGACTGTGCCGAGAGCCTTGGTAGCTACTATAAAGGCACTCATACAGGGAATTTTGGCAAGCTTGCAGCGATGAGCTTTAATGGTAATAAGATAGTCACAAGCGGAGGAGGCGGAGCTATCATCACAAACGATGAGAAGATAGCAGAGCACGCTAAATTTATCACCACAACGGCCAAGGTGCCACACCCCTTTGAGTATCGTCACAGCGAGATCGGCTACAACTACCGCTTGCCAAATTTAAATGCGGCCCTGCTTGTGGCACAGCTTGAAAATTTAGAGCTATTTTTAAAGAGCAAACGCGAACTTGCGATGATCTATAAAGAGTATTTTTCTAAATTTGATGATGTGAAATTTATAGATGAGCCAGCGGACGCTAGGTCAAATTTTTGGCTAAATGAGGTGCTTTTTGAAAGCCGTGAAAAACGAGATGAGTTTTTGAAATTTAGTAATGAAAATGGCGTTTTCACGCGTCCTATCTGGCAGCTCATGAATGAGCTTGATATGTTTAAAGACTGCCAAAGAGATGAGCTAAAAAATGCTAAATTTCTAAGCGACAGGATAGTAAATATCCCAAGCAGTGCAAGAGTTTAGCCATATATGCAAAGTAATAAGGAAAGTGGTATGAAGCTTAAAATAGGGTATTTTGCAGATGGAGTTTGGAGCCACAATGCATTTGATAAGCTTATTAAAGACAAAGATATAGAGATAAAATTTATCTGTGCTAGGTATGATTCAAATGATGAAAAGCTTTTAAATTATTCAAAAGAATTTAATATCGACTATTTAAAACATAACGATATAAATTCTGACGAGTTTATTGAAAAAATAAAACATTATAATTGTGATTTGTTTGTGTCAATGTCTTTTAATCAAATTTTTAAATCCAGGATCATAAATTTGCCAAGATATAAAACTATAAACTGCCATGCAGGAAAATTGCCATTTTATCGAGGTAGAAATATCCTAAACTGGGCTTTGATAAATGACGAAAAAGAATTTGGAATAACTGTACATTATATGGATACTGGTATAGACACTGGTGATATAATCTTGCAAAAATGTTTTACTATAACAGATAATGATGACTACAAAAGCATACTAACAAAAGCACATAGTGAGTGTGCAAATATTCTATACGAAGCGATATGTTTGTTTAAAAATGGCAAAGCAGAGTCTAAAAAACAAGAAGGTATTGGATTTTACTGCTCAAGACGTATTGAAGGTGATGAAAATTTAAATTTTAATCAAACAAGTAGAGAGGTGTTTAATTTTGTACGTGCTATTTGTTATCCAGCTATAGTAGCAAGGGCATTTTTAAATGATAAAGAGATGAAGATAAATAAAGTAGAGCTTGTAAAAGATGCACCACAATATAAATGTGTTCCTGGTGCAATTTTGTGTAAAGACGGTGATACTTTTTTGGTAAAAACACAAGATAGTTTTGTAAAAGTTGTGGAATATGAATATGATGGAAAGATTAAGGTGGGAGATAGATTTGATGTCAAATAGGGTTTTTATCATAGCTGAGGCTGGGGTTAATCACAATGGCGATATAAATTTGGCTAAAAAACTGATCGATGTGGCAGCCAAAGTCGGCGCTGATGCGGTGAAATTTCAGACTTTTAAGGCTCAAAATCTTGTTTCAAAAAACGCGCAAAAGGCTAGCTACCAAAAAGAAACTACCGATAAAAATGAAAGCCAGTTTGAGATGATAAAAAAGCTTGAACTAGACGAGAACACGCATAAAGAGCTTATAGCCTACTGCAAGCAAAAAAATATCACTTTTCTCTCAACTCCTTTTGATAGCGATAGCATAAAGCTTCTTGATGAGCTGGGGCTTGGCACATTTAAGATCCCAAGTGGTGAGATAACAAATTTACCTTATCTTAGGCAGATAGGTGGACTTAATAAAAAGATCATTCTCTCAACTGGCATGGCAAATTTAGGCGAGGTGGAAGCCGCGATAGAAACACTTGTAAAAAGTGGCACGAAACGTGAAAACATAAGCCTTCTTCATGCAAATACGCAGTATCCAACGCCAATGGAGGATGTAAATTTAAAGGCGATGATAACTCTTAAAAATGCCTTTGGTCTTGAGGTCGGATATAGCGATCATACACTTGGGATAGAGGTCGATATCGCAGCAGTTGCCATGGGTGCAAAGATCATAGAAAAGCACTTTACGCTTGATAAGAACATGCCTGGACCTGATCATAAAGCTAGCCTTGAACCAGATGAGTTAGTAGCGATGGTCAGAGCAATTAGAAATATAGAGCTAGCACTTGGTGATGGGTTAAAGCACTTTAGTAAAAGTGAAAGCGAAAATATCAAAATAGCTAGAAAATCAATCGTGGCAAAATGCGATATAAAAAAGGGTGAAATTTTTAGCGAGCAAAATATCTGCGTAAAACGCCCAGGGGATGGCATAAATCCTATGAGGTGGGATGAGGTGATCGGGCAAATTTCACAAAAAGACTATAAACGAGATGAACTGATATGAGAAAAATTTGTGTAGTGACAAGCACTAGGGCTGAATATGGCCTGCTTTACTGGCTCTTAAAAGAGATCGAGGCAGATAGTGAGCTTAAGCTTCAGCTTATTGTTACTGGCATGCACCTAAGTCCCGAGTTTGGACTCACATACAAAGAGATAGAAAAAGAATTTAAGATAGATAAAAAGATAGAAATTTTAAGTAGTTCGCATACAAGTCTTGATATTTGCGCTGAGATGGCAAGAATTTATGAGAAATTTGTTCCGGCATTAGCTGAGCTTAAGCCTGATATATTGGTGCTTCTTGGCGATAGATATGAGATATTTGGTGTAGCAGGTGTTGCTAGTATCATGCAGATACCAATGGCACATATCCATGGCGGTGAGACCACACAAGGAGCATTTGACGAAGCTTTTAGACACAGCATAACAAAGATGAGCCATATACATTTTGCAGCTACAAATAAGTATGCAAACCGCATAATTCAGCTTGGAGAAGAGCCTGGTAGAGTTTTTAATGTCGGCGGTCCTGGCATAGAAAACATAAAAAAGCTAAATTTGCTAAACAAAGATGAGTTTGAAAAGTCTATAAATTTTAAGCTTGCTAAAAAAAATATCCTCATCACTTTTCACCCAGCTACACTTGAAAATAGTAGTGCAAGAGAGCAGTTTGGTGAGATCTTAAAAGCACTTGATGAACTGGAGGAAACAAATCTTATCTTTACAAAAGCAAATAGCGATACAGATGGCGATATCATAAACAAAATGATAGATGAGTATGTGAACCAAAACTCACAAAAAGCTGCGGCTTTTGCCTCGCTTGGACAGCTAAGATATCTAAGCGCGATAAAATTTGTTGATATCGTCCTGGGAAATAGCTCAAGTGGCCTTTTGGAAGTTCCAAGCTTTAAAAAGGCCACCATAAATATAGGCGACCGCCAAAAAGGACGTATTAAAGCAACAAGCGTAATAGATATTTTGCCAGTAAAAGAAGAAATTTTAGCTGCTATCAAAAGAGCTTATTCAAAAGAATTCGAACAAACTTTAAAAGATACGATCAACCCTTATGATGGTGGCAATCCAAGCAAAAAAATGGTTAAAATTTTAAAAGAGATCAAGCTTGATGGTATTTTGAAAAAGAAATTTTATGATATAAAGATATAAATAATGAAAAACATAGAAAACATAAAGCTAAAACAAAATGCTACTATAAAGGAAGCTTTGGGAATTATAGATAGCGGAGCTATGCAGATAGCTTTAGTTGTTGATGATAATGATAAACTTATAGGAACACTGACAGATGGCGATATAAGAAGGGGTATATTAAGAGGACTGGACCTTGATAGCTCTATAGAGACGATCGTTTTTAAAGAGCCGGCTATTGCAAAAATTTCTAGTACAAAAGAGGAAATTTTAAAACTAGCACTTTCTAGGAAGCTTCACAAAATACCTGTTGTGGACGATAATGGAAGGGTTTTGGGCATAAAAGAGATAGAGGAGCTTGTTGAGCCAAAGATCAAGACAAATAGAGTTATCCTAATGGTAGGAGGTCTTGGCACTAGACTTAGGCCGCTCACACAAGATACGCCAAAGCCGATGCTAAAGGTTGGAAACAAGCCGATCCTTCAGACGATAGTAGAGAAATTTGCAGAGTATGGCTTTGTAAATATCACAATGTGCGTAAATTTTAACGCAAGCATCATTAGAGACTATTTTAGCGACGGAAAAGAATTTGGCGTAAATATAGACTACGTTTTAGAACAAAAAAGGATGGGCACAGCAGGGGCGTTAAGCTTACTAAAAGAGCGCCCAATTGAGCCATTTTTCGTAATGAACGGCGATCTTCTTACAAATGTAAATTTCGAGCATATTTTTAACTACCATGTGCTAAATAAAGCCACAGCCACAATGTGCGTCAGAGAGTATGACTATGAAGTTCCTTACGGCGTGGTAAAGATGAATGACAATAAAATAATAGAGATCGCAGAGAAGCCAGTGCAGAAATTTTTCGTAAGTGCTGGGATATATATGCTCTCACCTGAAATTTTAGATCTTATCCCACAAGATGAGTTTTATGATATGCCTACGCTCTTTGAAAAGCTAATAAGATTAAGTAAAGATGTTATATCATTTCCGATTAGAGAATATTGGCTTGATATCGGACGTATGGAAGAATATCAAAGAGCAAATGAAGAGTATAAAGAAGTTTTTTAATGTATAAAAATAATAGTTTTTTAGCGATTGTACCGGCAAGAGGAGGCAGCAAGGGTTTGCCTGAAAAAAATATTAAAGAATTATGTGGAAAGCCACTTGTTGCGTGGAGCATAGAGGCTGGACTAAAAAGTAAATATGTAGATGAGGTCATGGTTAGCACTGACGATGAGAAAATCGCAGAAATTTCAAAAAAGCATGGTGCAAATGTCCCTTTTTTAAGACCAAGCGACTTGGCAAGTGACACCGCCACAACCTTTGATGCTGTAAAACACACTATAGATTATTATAAAAATGAATTAAAAAAAGAGTTTGACTATATCGTTTTATTAGAGCCTACATCGCCTTTGAGAGAAGTTTGTGATATAGATAGGGCTATTGAAATTTTACTAGAATCAAAGGCTGATTCAATTATTGGAATTTGTAAAACAGAGAGTCAAAATCCAGCTTTTTTAGTCTCAAAAGATGAAAAAGGC
Organism: Campylobacter concisus; assembly: GCF_003048835.2. Taxonomy (NCBI): domain Bacteria; kingdom Pseudomonadati; phylum Campylobacterota; class Epsilonproteobacteria; order Campylobacterales; family Campylobacteraceae; genus Campylobacter; species Campylobacter concisus. Next base: position 428,441 of record NZ_CP060705.1, read on the forward strand.
TTAATTTCTGGATATGAAAATAAAGACATGAGAGTTCTAAGAAGACAAGAGATAAAAGATGTTTATTTCTTTGAAGGAACTATCTACATTTCTAAGACAGATGTTTTGCTTGATAAAAAAACATTTTATCATAGCAATACCATAGGCTATGAAGTTCCAAAATACAAATCGCTAGAGATAGATGATATTGATGATTTTGTAATGGTTGAAGCAATAATGAATTATAAAGGTTATAAAAAATGACTTATCAAGATAGATTATTAAAAGCAATACCAGGTGGCGCGCATACTTATAGCAGAGGGTTTGATCAGTATCCAGCCAATGCTCCACAAATTTTAAAAAGAGGGAAAGGCGCATATGTATATGACGAAAATGGTAGAGAATTTTTGGACTATGGAATGGCGCTTAGGGCTGTAAATTTAGGCTATGCAAATGAAGAAATAAACAAAGCTGCGATCGAGCAAATAGAATTTGGAAACAATCTAACTAAGCCTAGTATGATTGAGCTAGAGGCTGCTGAATTATTAATAGATATGATAGATAGTGTTGATATGGTTAAATTTACCAAAAATGGCTCAACCGCAACAACAGCAGCCATTAAGCTTAGTAGAGCATATACTGGAAGGGAGTTGGTTGCAAGATGCGCAGAGCACCCATTTTTTAGCTATGATGACTGGTTTATTGGCTCTACAGAGCTTACTAAAGGTATATCGCAAAAGGATACTGAAGGTACAAAAACGTTTGGCTACAACAACATTGAAAGCTTAGAGAGGCTATTTGATGAATTTCCTAATCAAATAGCTTGTGTGATTTTAGAGCCAGCGGCAACAGAGCACCCAAAAGATAACTTTTTGCATAAAGTAAGAGATCTGTGTCATAAAAATGGAGCAGTATTTATACTTGACGAGATGATAACTGGCTTTAGATGGCATTTAAAAGGGGCTCAATATTATTACGACATTAAGCCCGACTTGTGCACTTTTGGAAAAGCAATGGCAAATGGATTTTCAGTTGCAGCTATAGCCGGAAAAAGAGAGATAATGCAGCTTGGCAGTATAGAATTTGAAGGCAGGGAGAGAGTCTTTTTGCTGTCGACAACACATGGTGCAGAGATGGGTGGCCTAGGTGCTTTTGTTGCGGCTATAAAATTTATGAAAGAGCATAATGTGGTTGAGTATATTTGGGACTATGGCACAAAACTAATCTCGATGATCAATGAGCTTGCAAAAAAATATGAAATCGAAAGAAATTTCGTAGCAGGTGGTATAGAGTGTAGTCCGTACTATTTGACCTTTGATAAAAATGGTCAAAATTCTTTAGGGCTAAGAACTCTTTTTTCTCAAGAAATGATCAAAAATGGTGTGCTTATTCCTTGGGTGGCACTTTCTTATGCTCACGGAGAAAATGAACTTGCAAAGACAAAAAACGCACTAGAAAAAACTTTTGAAGTTTATAGAAAGGCAGTTGATGAGGGATATGAAAGATATTTAGTAGGTAGCCCTATCAAGCCAGTGTTTAGAAAATTTAACTAAAAGTAAAATTTATATAAGGAACAGCAGTGTTAAAAGATAAAGTAGTTGTAGTTACTGGTGGAGCTGGACTTATTGGTAAAGAATTTATAAAAGCCATTGTTGAAAACAACGGCATAGCTATTATCGCTGATATAAATGAAAAAATAGGGCAAGAGGCAAAAGAGGCGCTATCTAAAGAGCTAAATTCAAAAAATATAGACTTTGTAAAACTCGACATCACCTCTAAAGACTCTTTGGAGGCTTGTATAAAATATTTGCATGATAAGTATAAAAGGATAGATGCACTAGTAAATAATGCATACCCTCGAAATAAGCACTATGGAAGGCACTTTTTTGATGTTGAGTATAGTGACTTTATAGAAAATTTGGGACTAAATTTGGGCGGTTATTTTGTCGCATCTCAGCAGTTTGCAAGATATTTTAAAGAGCAAGGATATGGAAATATAATAAATATATGCTCGATATATGGCGTGGTTGCTCCAAAATTTGAAATATATAACAACACAACAATGACTATGCCGGTTGAATATGCTGCCATAAAATCAGGACTTATACACCTTACTAAATATATGGCAAAGTACTTTAAAGGGATGAATATAAAGGTAAATGCGCTAAGTCCCGGCGGTATATTTGATAACCAGCCAGAGTCTTTTTTGGAAAAATATAAAGATCAGTGCCTAAACAAGGGTATGTTAAACAATAGTGACTTAAAAGGCACCTTGGTATATCTACTTAGCGATATGAGTAGGTATGTGAATGGTCAAAATATCGTAGTTGATGATGGATTTAGCATATGATAGTGCGCTATAAAGAGGATCGTGAGAATTTTGAAGCTAGATGGCAGGAATATATCTCAGAAAATATTCACAGCCCAAGATATCTAAGCTCATATCTGGACTATATGAAATTTTATTCTAAAGATATACTTAGCGATGAAAGCTTTGTGGTTGTTGAGAGCAACAAGTGTGTTGGAATTTGTTTTTTGCCAGTAGAGCAAGCAAATGGCGTCGTCTCTATATCTTTGTCTGGATATTTTACGGTTGCTCCGCTTGCTATAAGCGATAGAGTTTATGACATAGTTTTTAAAGAAATTTTTGAGATAAGTAAGAGCTATAATGTTGGTAAGATAATGTTTTATTTGGACTCTTTGGTTATGGAGTTTTTTAACAAATATAACTATCTTATCAAATATGGCTTTATAGATGCTACTGGCAGCAACTGCGTGCTTGATCTTTGTGGCGAAAAAAGCGCTTTGTGGACAAGATTAAGAAAGTGCTATAAGCCGTTAATAAATGGAATTTTTAAAAATAGTGAATATGACTTTGTTGTAGTATCTAAAGAAAATCCAAGCTATGAAATCCATGAGGCATATAGAGAGCTTCACAAAAAGGCTGCTGGTAGAGAAACAAGACCTAAAACAACCTTTGATAAGCAGTATGAAATGCTACAAAATGGCAATGCTACTATTATAGGATTAAGATATAAAGGCCAATTTATAGGTCTTTGCTATTTTTTACATGCAAGCGAAGTTGTTGTATATATGAGCGGTACGGATGATCCAGAATTTACAAATATGAAAATTCCTATATATCACGCCATTTTGCAAAAAGCGACCGAGTATTTTCATGATATGTGTTTTAAGCATATGGAGTACTCTCAGCCTGCAGGGTATAACTTAGTGGATGGATTTTTAGACTATTTGGACGAAAAACAGATAAATATAGCACATTTTAAAAGAGGCATGGGTACAAAAATGGTGCCACTATTTCGAGGTGTAAAATACTTTGATAAAAATTTACTCTTAAAAGATATAGATAGCTTTAGAGAGGCATGTGTTTCTTCTTTTGAAAGTATGACATGAAGTTTTATTTAGATATTTACTGCTCTCCAGATATATCATATCAATCTTCTATTAATCAAGGGGACCCTGTTGATTGTGATGATGTTGATGGGTTTGTTGAAAAAGTATTTGATTTTCTTTATTTTGACTATATAAAAAATCAAAATGATGAGATTTCTGATGTTTTAAAAATAACATGTCCTTTTATTATCTCAAATTTGATCGCATTATATTCTAATATCCTTGCAGATGCTCGTTTAAAAAAAAGTGGTTTTGATGTAATCTATACTGATAAAAATATAATTGATAGCAAGATTGGCAAAAGATGTCTCTCCCCATATTATTTGCCAGATCTGTATTCTGGTGGAAAAGAAGTGCCATTTGTTAATTTTTATTTATCTGAAATATATAATAAAAAAGACTATAAATATTTTTTGAAAAAAATATTTATATTTTTTTCAAAAAAAGAACAGGTTGTTGTTTTAAATAGAAATAAATGGTTGATAGAGTTTTTAAATAATTCAAATATAAAATATTCAATTATAGACTTTGAATATTTTTTTGACGAGATAAAAGTAAACGATATTGTGAAATTTGATGATCCTAAGTTGAATAGTTTCATTGAGAACATATCAAAAAATATAACCCAAATAACCTCAGAAGAGATAGATAAAGATAAATTTTACAATCTTTTGGTGGCAATTTTAAAGAAAATAGTTTATAAGGGATATATTGATTATAAAAACTGCAAAAATGCAATGAAAAATAAGAAAATATATTTTAATAAAATATTTACTGGAACGATGGGCAATTACAAAAGCAGGGTCATTTTTTCTGTTCTTAAGAATTTTGGCGTAGAAACAAATTCTTGTATGCATTCTGGCTCTATCTCTCATATTGATTATAAATTTGATCCTAGGCTGTATATAGAATATTTAATACCTAATAGTTTTTATATATTTAATAAATTTGATATCGATACAATACATAAAAGGGTAGATAAATACGGGCTAAACATACAATTTAAGTGTCTTAAAACAAAAAAAAGTGTTGGTTGTAGCAGCAATAAAGAGCATGTGGTTGTTGAAGGTAAAAATATTAAAAAAATAGGGATACTTTCTTCAAATTTATGGGTCAACAGAAGGGCTATTTTTAACCCTAGTGATTTGCAATATTTCGAATTTAAATATAAGTTATTAAAGTTAATAGGCGAAGATTACGAAGTATGTATAAAATCACATCCAAAAGGGGCCTTAAGGCCTAAGGATAAGGTATTATCATTATTTAATAATGTTAGTTATGTGGATGAATGCCCTATGGATAAATTTTTAGAAAGTGTAGATTGTGTTATTACTCCGTTTGCTGATTCTACATCTTTTAATGAAGTTGTTTCTTCTAATACTCCGTTGATCTTAATAGATTTATGTAAAGCAGGGCTTACATCCGAGGCAAAGGAAACACTAAAAAATAGAGTAGCTTTTGTTGATTGTGCTTTTGAAAATGGTTTGGCTACAATCAATAAGGATCAATTTGCCGAAGCTTTTAATAGAAAGTATATTATGGATTTTGAATTTGCTGATAGGTTTCAATAGGACATGAGCATAAAGATATTAAATTACTTTAGAGAAAATATTCCAATTCCAATTTTTATTTTATTCTTTATAATGACCATAAGTGCACTTTTCGAAATAGTTGGAATCGGTTTTTTTATTCCTCTCTTGGATACTCAGAGTAGTTCTGATCTTGTTAATATAATCAATTTTATATTTTCTAGCATTGGCTTACAATATTCAACAATTAATATTGCTATTTTAATTGTTGTAGTATTTGTTGTTAAATTTATATTTTTAAATATTCAAAATTTCTACATTTATAAGTCTAGTTATCAGTTTATGTTTAATGTAAAAAAGAACATTATGACAAATTTGTATAGTATGGATTTTATAGAATATAACAAAATGGGCATTGATGTATTAAATAATATTTTTGTAAAAGAGATAGAAAAGAGTGCCTTGTCTATACGTTACTTTCTCCAAATTTGGGTTAATGCTATTTATTCTTTGGCATATTTACTCTTTGCCATGTATATTAGTTTTACGCTTGTTTTAGTGTCTTTGGGGGTCGGATTAGTCGTGGTTGTGCTTCAAAGAAAAATTACAAAAGCTATTATTAGGTATTCTAAAACGGTTGTTGATTATAGTGCCAAGACAAATCTTGTAGTACTGCAAATATTAAATAGCATGAAATATATTAAAGCTACCAATAGGTGTGAATATAACAATATAAATTTTAATAAAATTTCACAAGACTATAGTAATAATATGGAAAAAATGTCTTTTTTAAATTCCATACCAAAGAATATGTCCGAATTTATTGGTGTAATGGCTATTTCGGCAACAATTATTATCAACGAAATAATGTTTCATGAAAGTACTGTGACGGTTGTGTTTTTAGGATTGCTACTATATAGAACCTTGGTTAAGATACTTAGTATACAGCACTCGTATCAAGACTTTTTAATAAATATAGGCTCAGTGGAAGTTGTTATGAATGTATATAATCATATTTTAAAAAATGCAGAAAAACAAAGCCAAAACGATACTTTACAACATATTTCAACCATAGGCTCTGCCAAAATGGAGAATGTCTATGTTTCTGTAGATAGCAAGGTTATACTAAAGGATATAAATGTTGAATTTAAAAAGGGTAACAACTACGCTTTAGTTGGACAATCTGGATCTGGTAAAAGTACTCTTTTAAACACACTTACTTTTTTATATAGGCCATTATCGGGACAACTAACTATTAATAAAAATAGTATCGATAATTTAAGTTTTAGAAATAAGATCGGATATGTATCACAAGAAGTCATTATTTTTGATGGAAGTATTATGGATAATATTGTTTTTGGTGAATTGTTTGAAAAAGAAAAGTATGATAGCATAGTAAATTTACTCGGAATAGATAAGATAAGGGTTGAAAAACTAAATATGAATGGATCAAATATATCTGGTGGACAAAGACAACTTATTGCTTTAGCTAGAGAGTTATATAGGGAGCCAGATCTTTTAATATTGGATGAATTTACTAGTGCTCTGGACTCGATCACAGAAAAACGTATAATAAGTGTTATAAATGACATAAAAAAAGATAAGATAATTATAACCGTAGCACATAGGCTATCTTCTGTAATGGGCAGCGATTTAATATTGTTAATGGAAAATGGGGAAATTTTAAGCCGTGGCACTTTTAAAAATTTATATGATCAAAGTTCTAAATTTAGATCTATGTGCAATGAGCAGAGTATTTTTATGGATTAGATAGGAATGGTATGGTAGTTATAGATATAAAACAAGATCAGTTTTGGAACAAATTTGAAAAAGACGAGATGAGTATATATTTAAAAGGGCATATATATTCTCACTCTATAGATGAATTAACAGAACTACTTTATAGTGTAGAGGATGAAAGTAGCATAGCAGAACTATCACATAGTATCGATGGGCACTTTGCCATTGCTGTACAAAAAAATGATCTATCTTTTATACTGGTAGATAAAATAAGAAGTACACCGTTGTTTTTTTATAAATTTGATAAAAATTTTTACATTAGTAATAACCCACAGAATATAATTAATCAAAATGACTCAAAAGCAAGTGTTGATACAACATTGCTTTTAGAAGCTTCTATGTCTGGCTATACGATAGGCAATAAAACTTTTTACAAAGGGTTATATGCTTTAAAAGCTGGAGAGTTAGTAGTTTTTAAAAATGATGATTTTAAGTATATGCAGTACTATAAATATTTTGGAGAAATAGAAAAAAAAGATTATAAAAGTTATCAAGAAGAGTTATTTGATGTAACATTAAAAATTTTTAGAAAAATGTTAAAAAACATAGGTAATAGACAGATAGTAGTGCCTTTGAGTGCTGGGAATGACTCTAGGCTGGTGGTGTCTGCGCTAAAATATCTGTCTGCTAAAAATGTTAAATGCTTCTCTTACGGTACACAAGATAATTCCGAAGCAAAAGTTGCTAAGATTGTGGCTGAGAAGTTAGGTTATGAGTGGATTTTTATTCCTTTAACTCATTGTACTGAGAAACATTATTATAGCTCAAGTGATTATGCTGAATACTTAAAATATAGTGAAAGTTTTGCATCAGTGCCGTATATACAAGGATTATCTGCACTTAAATATCTAAAAGATATTGGTTATGTAGATAGTGATGCTATATTTATAAATGGAAATAGTGGCGATTTTATTTCAGGTGCACATATTAGCAAGATGATGGAGAGTGGAAAAAATTTAACCTCATATGAAGATAGAAAAGAAAATATTTTAAATAACCTTATTAATAAGCATTTTTCTCTTTGGGGGTATCTAAAAACAGAGAAAAATATATCATTGATCAAGAAAAAGTTGTGGGATGAAATCGTCTTAGCCTGTGGTGATTTAAGGAGTGATAGTTCTCAGGATCATTTGTTTTACGAGTATTCTGAGTTTATAGATAGGCAAACTAAGTATGTAATATCTGGCCAAAGAATTTACGAGTATTATGGACATGAGTGGAGAATGCCATTATGGGATGATGAATATTTATTTTTTTGGCAAAAGGTTCCAGCAGAATTTAAAGATGAGCAAAATCTATATGTTAGTATGTTAAAAGATAAAAATATGTGTAATGTATGGGGTGATGATATCCCTGTTAATAAAAAAAGTATTGTCCCAAGCTGGATCATCCCGTTAAGGTTTATTTTTAAAATTCCTTTTGTTTTTTTTGGTAAAAACGCAAAGAAATATTGGAGAAATTTTGAGATAAGTTTTTTTTATTATTGGATGGATGTTACCCATATGATGGATACTGTAAAGTATACAAGAGCTATGAAAGATATATTTAAGAAGCCAAGAAGTCATGTTTCATGGCAGACTGAAGATTATTTGTCAAGGTTTAGAAAATGAAAAAGACATACATTAAGTTACTTGAATTATATTTATGTAAATGCAGTTTGAACAAACTAAATAACATGAATATAGATATTGAAAAAATAGTAGCTATTGATTCTATTAAAAATCATATAATCGATTTAAATGAAAGAAATATTGATTTAGTAGATAAGGAAAAGTGGTTTAATAATACAAAGAATAAGTATAGATTATATTCTTCTGTTTATAGGTATATAAAAACAAAAGAAATTATAGAAAAATACATTGATATAAAAAATAATAAGATTGTTGATTTTGGAGCTGGAAATGGTGTTTTTCTGGAATTTTTGGGATTGGGTGGCGTTGGTGTTGATATAAATAAAAAATGCGTTGAACATATGAAATCAAAGGGAATAGAAGCATATACAGTAGATGAGTTGTCTTCTCTTGAAAATAAATTTGATAGTGCTTTTGCTTTTGAGGTTATTGAGCATGTAGAAAATCAGTTGATGGTATTAAAAAATATTTGCGAATATATAAAAAATGGTGGCTACTTATTTTTATCTATACCTTATGTAAAAAACAGTCATGTACTAAAAAAACAACAAGAGGATACGGCAACTAAAAGATTGGAAAACTATCATATATTTGAGCTAGATACTATAGATTTCAAAAATTTAACAACATACACAGATCTTGAGATTGTGGAAGTTGCACATTTAAACCCACATAAAGGTTTTTTGGGCGTCTTTAATATATTTTTTGACCTATTTTTTAGATCAAAAAGGCCAAAATGGACAATTTTTATATTGAAAAAGAATAAGAATGTCAAATAGTGCTAAAGAGATAAAAGTATTAGTAGTTTCAAGTAAATTTATAGAGGAGTATTCTGGGTCTGGACTGCGGGCTTATAATACATACAAAAGACTTTCTGGTAAATATGGTATTAAATTTGATGTTGTATCAAATTCTGTATCACTTAATAATAATCTAAAATATAAATATAATGATGTGGATGTGTATAGAATTTCATCTCCATTTAATGTTCCTAAAAAAAGATCACTAAAAAGAAGCGTTATAGTTTTAGCTGATATGCTTTGGGAGTTTTTTTATAGCTGGCTATATATACGAAAAAACATAAAAGAATATGACTTGTTACATACTTTTGGAAATACATTTACCATAGGGTTTTTGACATGGTATTTTTCTAAAAAAAATAAACCCATCATAAGAGAGCTCTGCAATGATATGCCAAATCCATTTTACCCCATACAGTTTTCAAGAATTATGCAAAAGATTTTTTCAAAAGAAAATACTGTGGTTGTTGCTATATCTAAGCGGCTTGAAATCCTAGCAAGAAAATTTGCTATTAAAAATATATGGTCAAGACCCAATCCTGTAAATGAAGATAAATTTAATTTGTGTAGCGAAGAGATAAAAAAAATATTTAGAAAAAAATATACTAATTTTTCTGATCATGATATAGTATTGTGTTATATCGGTAGTTTGCGCAGTAGCAAAAATCATATTTTTTTACTTGATGTCTTAAAGCTATTGCCAGATCACTTTAAGTTAGTAATAGGTGGTCCTGAAAATAAACGAGAGCCTTATATGTTTGATAATATAATCAATAAAATAAAAGAATTTAGATTAGAAGATAGAGTGCAGTTTAAAATAGGCTTTGTTGATAATATGGATGAATACATAAAACTAAGTGACATTTTTGTGTTTCCATCAAAAGATGAAGGATTTGGAACGCCTATCATAGAAGCCCAAGCCTGTGGGGTGCCTATAGTGGCAAATATTATAGAAAATATAACTGATGTTGAGATAGTTGATGGAGAGGGTGGGTATTGCTCTAGTTTGGATCCGAAAGAATTTGCTGATAAAATAATAATGTCATTAAAAATTCCAAAAGAAAAGCTTACTAAAAATGCAGAAAACATTATAAATAGGGCATCTACAAAAGTTATAGACGAGGCGTATTATAAAATAATATGTGGACTAGTAAATGCATAAAAAAACAGTTATTCATCAATTATCACTTGTTGGCATAGGAGGAGTTCAGCAGTCTTTTGTTCCATATTTTAAGATGGCGCTGCAAAAAAGTGAGTTTGATCATCAGATCTATGGCACTTATTCATTAGATGACTATTTTAAGGAAATAGGGTGTTATTATAAAAATATAAGCAGTTCTATATTTAACAAACTAAAATTTATCTATTTTTTATACTCCAAAGGCTACATAGTTCACTTTTATAATAATATTGGAAGCCACTCTTTGCATAGAATTTTAAATTCACTGCCCTTGTCAAATATCATATTGCACGAAAGGGGAGTTGCTTGGAATTTAAAAGATGAAGATATTCACGTGTATAGAGATAATGCCAATAAAGCAAATTTACTGCTTGCAAATTCTAATGCATCAAAAACTATGATGATTGAGAGATTTGGCGTAGATGCAAATAAAATTCATGTTTTGTATAATGGTTTTTTAAGTGGTGATATGATTTTAAACAATAGCGCATTTGCTACTAATGATATTAATAAATTTAAAGTCGGATATATAGGCAGGCTTGATACCCCAAAAGGAGTTCATACTTTTATAGAGGTTGCAAAAAAGTTGCCACAATATGAGTTTTTTATAGCTGGAAATGGCCCATGGGAGCTACTACTAAAAGATATGGCGGACAAAAGAGACAATATATTTTTCGTTGGTAGAGTGAAGAATCCGCTTGATTTTATAAATAGCATGGATCTAATCATTGTGCCATCCATTAGAGAACCACTTGGCAATACCATAATTGAGGCTGGGTTTTGTAAAAAACCTGTAATTGCTTCATGTGTAGATGGAATTTCAGAAATTATAGACGATGGGATTAGCGGTGTGCTTATAGAGCCCAAAAAGGAAATTAGTATTCGTCAGATACCTATCAATTCTGTTCCTATGCCAGAATATGTGGTAAATCCAAAAACAAAAAAGCTACAACAGCCAAAAGAGATAGAACCTGATGAATTGGCAAATCATATAAATAACTTGGAGCAGGACTACGCGCTAAGGCAAAAATACGGAAATGCTTTATATGATAGTGTAGTCGATAAATTTAATATCGAAAAATATTTTTCAGAATTAGAAAAAATATATAAAAATATAAATTCTTAAATCATGCAAAAAATAGCTATATTGATCAACTCTCTTGGCGGTGGTGGTGCAGAGAGGGTCGTTAGTACCTTATTGAACGAGTTGTGCTTTGAATATGAATGTTATCTGATTTTATTAGAGAACAACATAGACTATCTGCTTGATAACAGAATAAATGTTATTTGTTTAAAAGAAGATGTAAATTTAAGTGGTATAAAAAAATTAATCAGGCTCCCATTTTTGGCCTTTAAGCTAGCTAAAATCATTAAAAAATTTGGCTTTAATCAGGTAACAAGCTTTTTGTATAGGTCAAATTATATAAATATATTATCTAGTTTTTTTGCAAAACATAGAGTTGTTATTAGCGAGAGAATAGCTCCTAGTGCGATGTATCGTAATAATTCTCTCGAAGATGTAATTAGTAAAATTTTATTAAAAACTCTATATAAAAAGGCAGACTTGATAATATCGGTTTCAAAAGCAATAGAATTTGACTTGATTGAAAATTTTAATATTGGTGTTAAACAGGTGGTAATTTACAACCCATATGATATAGAGAGTATAAACAATAAGGCCAACGAAAAAGTTGGCGTTGATATTGACAAGAAAAGTATAATCGCAGTTGGTACATTGTGCGATAGGAAAAATCAGCAGTTGATATTAAGATCATTTGCAAGAATAGCTGATAACGACTATGTATTATATCTACTGGGAAAAGGCGAAAATGAGAGTAAACTAAAAGTTCTTGCAAGAGAGCTCGGTATCACCACGAGGGTGGTTTTTTTGGGTTTTGATAATAATCCATATAAATATCTTTCAAAATGCAGTATATTTATACTTGGGTCAAATGCTGAAGGCTTTCCAAATGTGCTGGCAGAGGCAATGGCTTGTGGATGTGCAGTTATAAGCACGGATTGTCTTAGTGGTCCAAGGGAGATTTTAGCGCCAAAAAGTGATATTAAATTTGAATTAAGAGATGATATTGAACTTGCAGAATTTGGAGTGTTGGTGCCGGTGCAAGATGAGGTAAATTTGACAAAAGCGATAGAAGTTGTAATAGGTGATAATGAGTTAAGGGGGAAGTACCGACAAGTTGCCAAAGAAAGGGCTAATGACTTTAACATTGATGGTATTATAAAACGATACAAGGAAGTGATATGTGTGGGTTAGTTGGCTTTTTAGATAAAAATAAAAATGAGCAAATTTTAGTAGATATGCTAGAGATGCAGGCATATCGCGGTCCAGATGATAGAGGTGTTTTTTTTGATGAAAAAAGTGGCGTTCACCTTGGCCATAACCGCCTATCTATAATGGATCTAAGCTCAAATGGACACCAGCCTTTTGTGAGCGATTGCGGTGGATATGTGATAGTTTTTAATGGAGAGGTTTATAACTTTAAAGCTATAAAGGGAGAGCTATTAGCCCTTGGCTATAAATTTGTATCAAATTCTGATACCGAAGTTATTTTATACTCTTATAAAGAGTGGGGTGATGAGTGTCTTGCTAAATTTATAGGAATGTTTGCATTTGCTATTTTGGATAAAAATAAAAATGAGCTATTCTTATGCCGTGATAGAGCTGGCGTAAAACCACTTTATTACTATTTTGATGGTATAAATTTTATTTTTTCTTCTGAGATCAAATCTTTTCACAAGCATCCAAAATTTAAGAAAGAGCAAAATTTAGATGCGCTAGCTTATTTTTTTCAGTTTGGCTATATTCCTGCGCCTTATAGTATTTTTAAGGATTGTTTTAAACTTCCTGCTGGTTGTTATTTAAAATTTGATATTGTCAAAACAACATTTAAAATAACAAAATATTGGGATGTAGGATATTTTTATGCACAGCCAAAATTTAATAAAAATGAGAGTGAAATTTTAAACGAACTTGAAGGTCTTTTAGACAGTGCAATAAATTTACGTACTATTGCTGATGTGCCAGTTGGCGTCTTTTTAAGTGGCGGATATGATAGCTCACTGGTGGCTGCTTTGCTAAGCAAAACGCAAAAGATTGATACATTTACCATAGGTTTTGATGACGCTAGATTTAACGAGGCTGCCCACGCAAAGCAAGTGGCCACGCACTTTGGTACAAATCATCATGAGTATTATATAAATGAAGTCGACATGCTTTCATATATCGACACTCTTTCTTTCTTTTATGATGAGCCTTTTGGGGATAGCTCTGCGGTAGCGACCATGGCAGTTTCAAAAATGGCAAAACAAGATGTAACAGTTGCACTTAGCGCAGATGGTGGAGATGAACATTTTTGTGGATATAGCAAGTATTTCTTCTTACATAAATTTCAGGGTACTTTTTTTACTTCGCTCAAGAGAAATTTGATAAAAATTGGATTAAATTTAATAAATGAAAAAATAGCTGACATTGCAAATCAAGCCCTGCCAAATAATATCCGCCAGACAAATTTTAGAGATAAATTTCTAAAGTTAAAAAGAGCTATAAATAGTAAAAATTTAGACGAAATGTTTATAAATGCAAGTAGTTATGTAGATAGGTCGGACGTAACTAAATTTCTAAAAATAGGGCTAAAACAAGAGTATATGAATGTGTGGAAAAATGAGCTCAATCTTGATTTTTTAGATCATATGATGATGTGTGATTATAAACTTTTTATGTGCGATGATGTGCTTACAAAAGTTGATCGCGCTACAATGAGTGTTAGCTTAGAGGGACGTGAGCCACTACTAGATCATCGTTTGATAGAGTATTTGGCACGCGTTCCAGTAAATATAAAATATAAGAATAATCAGCCAAAATATTTGCTAAGACAAATTCTGTACAAATATATCCCAAAAGATATAATAGACAAGCCAAAATCAGGCTTTCAGATCCCACTTGCAAAGTGGTTAAGAGGTGATCTAAGATGGCTTGTTGAAGAGAATCTGGACTCTAGGGCTTTAAATGATGAGATATTTGATGTAAAACAAATACAAAATTTAAAAGATAGATTTTATGCTGGAGAAGAGCTTCAGAGTCTTATTTGGTTTATTGTGGTTTATCAAATGTGGAAAAGGAGATGGCTTGAGTAAAAGCATCTTTATAGTGACAAATAGTGCTTGGAGTGGGTATAACTTTAGACTGAGCCTTGCAAATCACCTAAAAAAAAATGGTTTTAAAGTGTCGTTTGTTGTTCCGTTTGATGAAAAATACTCAGCTTTGTTGGAAAAAAATTTTGAAGTTTTTCATATAAATTTTGATGCAAAAGGGATAAATCCGTTAGTTGATCTAAAAACTTTTTTTAGTTTGCTAGCCCTTTATAAAAAGGAGAAGCCAGCTTGTGTCTTAAATTTTACTATTAAGCCAAATATTTATAGCTCACTTGCCTGTAAAATTTTAGGCATTTGTTGTATTAGTAATATCACGGGACTTGGGACAGTTTTCATAAAACAAAGTTTTGTCACAAGCATAGTTAAATTTCTTTATAAGATATCGCTAAATGCAAACAAGGTTGTATTCTTTCAAAATTTAGATGATCAAGATCTATTTGTAAATTTGGACATTATTTCAAAAGAAAAATGCGACCTCCTACCAGGAAGTGGTGTAGATATAAATAAATTTGCCCCAAGACAAGAGAGCAAAAGAGACGAAAAATTTAAATTTTTGTGTGTAGCAAGACTTATAAAAGATAAAGGTATTGTTGAGTTAGTTGAGGCTGGTAAAATTTTAAGAAAAAAAAGAGATGATTTTAAGATTTTGCTGCTAGGAGAACAAAATGTCAAAAATAATACTGCCATTAGCGACGAAGAGTTAAATTCGTGGCTTAAAAACGACTTTTTGGACTATCTTGGTATGAGCGATGATGTAAGTAAAGTTGTAGCTAGTGCTGAGTGTGTTGTGCTGGCATCGTACAAAGAGGGAATGTCAAAAAGTTTATTAGAGGCCGCGTCCATGGCAAAGCCATTAATAGCTACAAATGTTAGTGGTTGTAAAGAAATAGTAGACGATGGAGTAAATGGCTTTTTGTGTGAGCCAAAAAACTCTATAGATCTCGCTGAAAAAATGGAAAAAATTTTAAATCTTGATAAAAGCATTCTTGAACAAATGGGTAAAAACGGCAGAGAAAAGATGATTTTATCTTTTGATGAGAATATTGTCCTAGAAAAATATACGAAAGCTATTATGGACTAAACAGCTAAATACCTTTTTTGCTTAGTATTATCTCAAATGTTTTAAATATAGTTTTTATCTCCAGCCAAAATGACCAGTGCTTTATGTAGTAAAGATCATACATTAGCTTTTGTTTGGCATCAAGTGCATTTGCGCCGTAAGTGTAGTTTACCTGTGCCCAGCCGGTAATCCCTGGGCGGACGATGTGGCGTTCATTATAGTAAGGGATCTCTTTTTCAAAGAAATTTATCCAGTATCTTCGCTCTGGTCTTGGGCCTATCAGGTGCATCTGACCGCGAAGCACATTTATGCATTGTGGCACCTCGTCAATGCGAGTTTTACGCATAAATTCGCCAAATTCAAAGACTCTCTCATCGTTTTTGCTAGCAAATTTAGCCCCGTCTTTTTCAGCATCAACCACCATCGAGCGAAATTTGATACATTCAAATTCTCTATTGCCCAGCCCAACCCTATTTTGCAAGAAGTAAAGGCTGCCAGGGGATTGCTCGTCTATCTTTTTCTTTACGTAAAATTTAAGCACAAAAAGCATCACAAAAAGCATCGAGCAGCTTACGTAGTCAATCACGCGTTTTAAGGCGTATTCAAGGGCATTGTAAGGCTTGATATCATTTAAAAAGTTTAAATTTTCGCCATTTTCTGGGATGTAGCACTTTTGCAGATAAATTTCTAAAAAGCTCTCCACATTTAGAAATTTGATCTTCTTATACTTCGTTTTAAACTGCAAAAGCGTGAGAAATCTCACCAGCTTGCCATCAACTGGCTTTTCGGTATTTAGCACTATGAGCCTTTGATCACCTGATTTTATGAGATTTTCCAGTGCGCTTCGCAAAGTTTTAGCATCGCTATTTTCATGGGATAAAAAATTTACCTGACCAAATTTCTTCCTAAGCTTCTCTAGCTCGAGTTTGGTGAAAGTATATTTTTCGCCAAGGATGATCATAGGCCTATCCCTTTATCTTTATTTTAAATTTGCATTATATAATTCGCCTAATTATACCCAAACGTGCTAATTGCATTTTTAAAAAAATAGTTAAGGTTAAAATATGTCTCATAAATTTCTTGCTGTGCTTGTTTTGGCGCTAATCTGCGCCATTTCTTTTGTGCTCTCAAACACGGTTTTGGCTAAATTTCACACTAGCCCGCTCATCATCTCGATCATTTTAGGCGCCATTTTTGCAAATCTTTTTACCAAACAGACTCAAATTTTAAAAAATAGCGGCGTCGTAGCGATCGCTGGGAAGCAAATTTTAAGGCTTGGCATCATACTTTTTGGCTTTAATATAAGCCTTAGTGAGATCGCAAGCGTTGGCGCTCTTGGCGTGATATACTCAGCTTTTATGGTATTTGTGACCTTTGCTTTTGCTCTTTTTGTCGCTAAAGCTTTGGGACTTAGCAAAGATAGTGCCGTGCTCATTGGCTCAGGGGCAAGCATCTGCGGCGCAGCTGCTGTCATGGCTACTCAAAATGAGATAAAAGCAGACGCAAACAAGCTTGCTATCGCTATTTGCACAGTGATACTATTTGGGAGTATTGGCATGTTTATCTACCCATTTATCGCTAAATTTCTAGCTCTCACGCCTCAGCAAACTGGCTTTTTTATCGGCGGCTCACTTCACGAAGTAGCCCACGTAGTGGCAGCTTCAGCGGCATTTGATAGCGCAACAAGCAGCTCTGCCCTCATCATAAAAATGCTTCGCGTCATCATGCTAGTGCCATTTTTGTTTTTGCTAAATTTTTTAAATTTAAGCCAAAATAGCAGCGGCTCAAAGCTAAAGAGCATACCATGGTTTGCGCTATTTTTCCTAGTGGCGATCTGCGTCAGGTCTTTGCCATTTTTCCCTGAAAATTTGGTGCAAATTTTAAAGCTCTCAGCTAGCATCTGTCTTTGTGTTGCGATGTGTGCTTTGGGGTTTGGGATAGATAGGAGTATATTTAAAGCGACGGGCAAAAAGCCATTTTTACTAGCATTTTTTATATTTTTATGGCTTATTTGCTCATCGCTTGTCTTTGTTAAGACTCTTTGCTAGTTTTTAGCTTTTGCAAAAACTCTTCGATGTTGTATTTTGCTCTGTAGGCTGGGCTCAAAAGATGTATCAAAATGTCGCCAAGGTCCATCACGATCCAATCAGGTGAGCTCTCAGTACCTATAAATCTCTCTCCAAGAGGCTTAAGCTCCTCTTTTAGATCCTCAGCCAGCGAGTAAGCGTGCCTCTCACCAAGCGTAGTGGCGATAACTACGGCCTTTACGAAATAATCATCCCCGCTCATATCAAACACTTGTATCTCTTCAGCCTTTTTTGCGTCTAAAACCTTAACTATACTTTCGGTGCGCTCTTGCATCGATCTTTCCTGCATCTTTAATCCTTGGTAAAAATTTATAATCTCATCTTTTATCTCGCTAGGCAGCTCATCAAGCCCCTTTTGGTGCCTGATCTGCGATGAGCTAACATCCACATGCACGTCCATTTTTTGTAAATTTTGTGGAATTTCTATGTGATTGCGCTTGGCGATCACAAACTGCACTAAATTTCTAAGCTCCTCGTAGCCGTGCCACTTATCAAGCGTAGCTAGGTGGTCCGCGCCTATTATGAGATAAAATTTCTCTATCTTGAATTTCTCATACAAATACTTAACTGTCTCTATGGTAGGCACTGGGCGAGCTAAATTTATCTCATAGTCTGAGATCTCGACCTTCTCTAAGCCGCCCCAAATTTCTCTTATCCACTTTAGGCGAAGCTCTGGTGGAGCTGAAAATTCGCTCTTAAATGGACTTATAAAAGTTGGCATGATGATGAGCTTGTCGATATCAAGGCCGCTTAGTGCCATTTTCACAATACTATCGTGTCCTAAATGAACCGGATCAAAGCTCCCGCCAAAAAGTGCTAACTTCATCTATTAAAGTGCCTTGTTTATATTTGTTTTAAAATTCTTTTTTGTAGAATTAGGCGTAATTATATCAAAAGGAGCTAAGATGTCAGTTAAAGTAGCAATAAACGGCTTTGGGCGTATCGGTAGGTGTGCCGCTCGTATTATTTTAGAGCGAGACGATGTTGAGCTTGTCGCTATTAACGACACCGCAACAAGGGATATGACGAGGTACTTGCTCAAATACGACAGCGTGCACGGCGAATTTAAGCAAGACGTTAAGGTGATAAGCGACGAATTTATAGAAGTAAATGGCAAAAAGATAAGAGTTTTTTCTACAAGAGATCTAAACGAGCTTAGCTACGCAGACTACGGCACAGACGTGGTTTTAGAGTGCACTGGCAAGTTTTTAACCACTGAAAAATGTGAGCCATATCTTGCTCGCGGCGTCAAAAAAGTCGTCATGAGCGCTCCCGCAAAAGACGACACGGCGACATTTGTAGTTGGCGTAAATGACGATAAATACGCAGGCGAGGCGATCGTCTCAAACGCAAGCTGCACTACAAACGGCCTAGCTCCAGTTGCAAAGGTGCTAAACGATAAATTTGGCATCGTAAAAGGGCTAATGACCACGATCCACGCCTATACAAACGGACAGAGCCTAGTAGATGTAAAGGCTAAAGACTTCCGCCGCTCACGCGCTGCAGCGCTAAATATCGGACCTACTACCACCGGAGCTGCAAAAGCGATCGCTAAAGTGCTCCCCGAGCTAAATGGCAAACTACACGGCCAAGCAGTGCGCGTGCCAGTGGCAAACGTCTCAATGGTCGATCTAACGGCGGTTTTAAAAAGACCAGCTAGCAAAGAGGAGATAAACGAGGCGTTTAGAACGGCTGCGGAGTCAAATTTAAAGGGAATTTTATTTGTTGATGACGACTACAGAGTTAGCAGCGACTTTTGCACAAGCACCTTTAGCAGCATCGTAGCGAGCGACACTACGCAGGTTATCGCTGATGATATGGTGAAGGTCTTTGCGTGGTACGACAACGAGTGGGGCTACTCAACAAGGCTTGTCGATCTTGCTAAGATCGTGGCTACAAAGTAAATTTAAAGGGTGAAAAATGAGTGATATTTTATCGATCAACGACCTTGAGCTTAATGGTGCAAAAGTCTTTATAAGGTGCGATTTTAACGTGCCTATGGATGAGTTTTTAAACATCACTGATGACCGTAGGATCCGCTCAGCGATACCAACTATCCGCTACTGCCTAGATAACGGCTGCAGCGTGGTTTTGGCTAGTCACTTGGGTCGTCCAAAAAATGGCTTTGAAGAGAAATTTTCACTTCGCGGCGTAGCAAAAAGGCTATCAAGACTGCTTGATAGAGAGGTGATATTTGCTGAAGATGTGATCGGAAATGATGCTAAGACAAAGGCTGAGGCGCTAAAAGCTGGTGAAATTTTGATGATAGAAAATTTACGCTTCGAAAAAGGCGAAACCAAAAACGATGAAGCTTTGGCAAAAGAGCTTTCAGAATTTGGCGAATTTTACATAAATGACGCATTTGGCGTTTGTCACAGAGCTCACGCATCGGTTGAAGCGATCACTAAATTTTACGATGAAAAGCATAAGGCAGCGGGATTTTTACTACAAAAAGAGATAAATTTCGCTCAAAATTTGATAAAACATCCATCTCGTCCATTTGTCGCAGTTGTGGGTGGCTCAAAGGTGAGCGGTAAGCTTCAAGCATTGCATAACCTTCTGCCACGTGTAGATAAGCTCATAATTGGCGGTGGCATGGCATTTACATTTTTAAAATCAATGGGTGAAAATATCGGAAATTCGCTCCTTGAAGAAGAGCTCATCGAAGATGCAAGGCAAATTTTACAAAAAGGCAAAGAACTAGGAGTGAAAATTTACCTGCCAGTGGATGTCGTCGCTGCTCAGACATTTTCAGCTGAAAGTGCCGTAAAATACGTCCCAGCACAGGAAATCCCAAATGGCTGGATGGGGCTTGATATCGGACCAGCGTCTATTAGGCTATTTAAAGAGGTCATCGCCGATGCACAAACCATCTGGTGGAACGGACCTATGGGTGTTTTTGAGATGGATAAATTTAGCAAAGGTAGTATCAAAATGAGCCACGCTATCATCGATACTCACGCGACAACCGTCGTTGGCGGTGGCGATACGGCTGACGTGGTCGAGCGCGCGGGAGATGCTGATGAAATGACATTTATCTCAACTGGTGGCGGTGCGAGCTTGGAGCTCATAGAAGGCAAAGAGCTGCCTGGCATAAAGCCGCTTAGAAAAGAGGAGTAGGTCTTGAAATTTCTAGCGAATTTAAAGTGCAACCACACAAGAGAGAGCTTTAGAGAGTACGCGAAAATTTTAGACGCAAATTTAAGCGCAAATGACGACGTGAGCGTATTTGTACCAGCTAGTGCCTTTGATGAAAAAAGGCATCTTTTTAGGCTTGGGGCGCAGAATTTCTACCCTTGCGAGAGTGGGGCATTTACTGGCGAGATCGGCAAGGTAATGCTTGATGAATTTGATATCAAAGACGTGCTAATCGGCCACTCTGAGAGGCGTGAAATTTTAAAAGAGAGCGAGGAGTTTTTGCGAGCGAAATTTGACTTTGCTGCAAAAAATGGCTGGAATGTCATCTACTGCATCGGTGAAAATTTAAGCACAAACGAGAGCGGAGCGACCAAAGAATTTCTAAGCCGCCAGCTTGAAAATATAGACCTTGGCTATAAAAATTTAGTCATCGCCTATGAGCCGATATGGGCGATAGGAACTGGCAAGAGTGCGAGCATAGAGCAGATAGATGAGGTGCTAAGTTTTTTAAAGACAAAGGCAAACGTGCCGCTACTTTACGGCGGAAGCGTCAATGCAGCAAATATCGCTGATATCGCAGGTATAAAGAGCTGCGATGGGGTGCTGGTAGGCACAGCCAGCTGGGATGCGAATAATTTTCTAGGGCTTATTAGCGCGGCATCTCGCTGATAAATTTAAACGATCTTGCAAATTTCATCCTTCGACAGGCTATCTGCCTAGTCTTGGGATGAAATTTACTTCGAAACATTTAAATTTACCTAGCGATATATCCGCTTGTTGGTTTGTTTAAATTTCGAAACGCAAATTTAAACATCTGGAATTGCGTGATACTGCCGCTATTAAATTTGGTTTAAAATTTGAATTGCAAAATTTTAAAGGAGAAATAATGATTTTAAAAGGTAAAAAAGGTCTGATCGTAGGCGTCGCTAATGCTAAATCAATAGCTTACGGCATCGCAAAAGCTTGTCACGATCAAGGTGCGCAGATGGCATTTACATACCTAAATGACTCTCTTAAAAAGCGCGTTGAGCCGATCGCTGAGGAGTTTGGTAGCAAATTTGTCTACGAGCTTGACGTAAATAACCAAGCACATTTAGATGGGCTTGCTAGCCAAATCAAAAAAGACCTTGGCGAGATCGATTTTGTCGTGCATGCTGTGGCCTATGCGCCCAAAGAGGCGCTTGAGGGCGAGTTTGTAAACACCACAAAAGAGGCATTTGACATAGCGATGGGCACTAGTGTTTATTCGCTGTTAAGCCTTACTCGCGCGGTCCTACCGGTGCTAAAAGAGGGCGGCTCGGTGCTAACTCTTACATATCTTGGCGGACCAAAATTTGTGCCACACTACAACGTTATGGGCGTTGCAAAAGCGGCACTTGAGAGCTCAGTTCGCTACTTAGCACACGACCTTGGCGCGAGAAATATCCGCGTAAACGCCATTAGTGCAGGTCCTATTAAAACGCTTGCCGCAAGCGGAATAGGCGACTTTAGAATGATTTTGCGCTACAACGAAGTAAATAGCCCGCTAAAACGCAACGTCACCACTGAAGACGTCGGCAACAGCGCTATGTACCTACTTAGCGACCTAGCTAGCGGCGTAACAGGCGAAGTCCACTACGTAGATTGCGGCTACAACATCATGGGCATGGGCGACGTGGCTACCGACGCCGAGGGCAACACGATCTTAGCTTGGGACGCAAAATAATATACTAATATAAATTTGGCGGGGCGACTCGCCAAATTCTTCTTTTAAATTTCACCAAATTTGATCAAAAGGACAGAAAATGAGGACTTTAGACGAGCTTATAGACACAAATGAGCCAGGCTGGGCGCTGATCGAAGAGTGGCTAAAAGAGGCCAAAAACGACTATGAAATTTTGCCTCGCGATGAGAGCAGGGCGCAAAGTGAGCTTTTAGGGCTTCAGGTCACCACTCGCTCGCCGATGGGAGCGCTTGTTTATGGGTGCGGCGGCATAGTGATAGATGGCGGTTGGCTGCGCCTGCTTGGCTCAGGATGCGAGCAGATGAAGCGCGGAATTTACAGCTTTAACCTTGGTAAAAGCTTTAGCGAAGCAGGGCAGATGCCTAGCTATTTGCTCGTGGCGGATGATGTTTTGGGCGGATTTTTCGCGGTAAATGGCGGCGCCTTTGGTGGTAAAGCTGGCAACGTCTTTTACTACGCACCAGACAGCGGCAAATGGGAAGATACGCAGCTTGGCTACTCGCAGTTTTTATACTGGGCGCTAAGTGGCGATATATCTAAATTTTACGAGCTTTACCGCTGGGATGGCTGGCGCGATGATGTAAGAAATTTTAGCCTTGATAAGGTGATGTTTGCGCTACCACCACTTCTTTGGCAAGACGCCGACGTAAGGCTAAGGCTAAAAGATATGAAAAAAGATGGCGTTAATATCGATGAGTATTTTGCCTCTTTGTTTAAGGGGGAGAAATAGGATTGATTTTGTAAATTTCGGCTTTTGCAAATTTTAAAATCTTACTCACTCACCTTAGCAACTTACTAAATTTTGAAGCGTGATATGCTCGCTCATTAATTTTTAAAATTTGCCTGACACTCGCATGATGATAAAACGCATGCAGTGCGCAAGCACTATTGCATGTCACCTCTAACGTTGTTGGGGTTAGGGGATTGTTAAGGGGGAAGGGAGCGACTTCGTAATTCAAGCCTCTTCCCCCTTAACAAAGAAATAAAACTTTAAATTTTAAAAATCTATTTTGCAAATTTTAAAATTCCATTCACTCGCAAGAATTGACTACTAAAATTTGGCTTCGCTTTCAGCTTAGCTCAAATTTTAGAGCCGAAATTACTCGTTCATGAAATTTTAAAATTTGTCGTAGTTTCTTTAACTGCATGCGGCACGATAGTGCCATTGCATGCCCTTTGAACGTGCGAGGGGATAGGTGGATTTTAAAAGGGGGATAAGGGGACGGCTTCGTGTCTGCCACTCAGTTGCGAGCCCGCGAAGCAAAATTTAAATCCCCTTGTCACCCTTTTTTAATAAAAAGAATTTACAAATTTAATGAAGCTATTTTATAAATTTTAAAACTTTCATTCACCCCTAAGAATTGACTACTAAAATTTGGCTTCGCTTTCAGCTTAGCTCAAATTTTAGAGCCGAAATTACTCGTTCATGAAATTTTAAAATTTGCCTGACGCTTATCTGATTTGACAAAACAAATTTGCAAATTTTAAAATTTAAATTTCACCGAGCGGTAGGTCTGATCAAACCTAAATGTTAGCAGATTTTGCAGTATCCCAAAAAGTACCATGAAGGTGACGAAGCTGCTTCCGCCGTAGCTAAAAAACGGCAGCGGCACGCCCACAACCGGCGCAAAACCGATTGTCATCGAGACATTTACCCCCACGTAGACGAAGATGAGCGCGGCTATGCCAGTGGCAGTCACCTGCGTGAAATAATCATTCTTAAGCCCGTAGTTTAGGCTAAGTAAGTGCGTTATAAGCGCTCCATAAAGCCCAAGCAAAAGCAGCGCCCCGTAAAAACCAAAACGCTCGATATTGTAGGCGAAGATGAAGTCACTTGTGGCGATTGGCAAAAATTTAAAATGCGTCTGCGTCGCCTCGTCCTTTGGCTTGCCCTTTAGCCCGCCACTACCTATGGCGATGATGCTTTGTTTGACGTGGTAGCTTGGCTCTTCAGCGATGAAGTCGTGGATCCTCTTTTTTTGATAATCATGCAAATTTTCATACAAAACTGGCGCCGAAAATCCTATGGCAAGGATGATGCAGATCCAAATTTTCTTATTTACACCGATGACAAAAAGGATGGTGTAGCCAACTATCAAAAGTATGAGCGCGGTGCCAAGATCAGGCTCTTTCATGATGAGTGCAAAAGGCAAAAGTATGTAAAAACTAAGCCTTAAAAAGTCTTTTAGCCCGTATCCCTGGGCCTCTGGAGGGCGCTGCTTAACTAGATAGGCTAGCATCAGCAAAAAAGCTGGTTTCATGAGCTCTGAGGGCTGAAGCGTGAAGTGAACGAAGGGGATCTCCAGCCAGCGCCTAGCTCCAAGCTTGCTAACGCCAAAGATATCAACGCTTAAAAGTAGCACGATGCAGACCCAGTAAAACATCGGGATAATCCAGTCTATGCGCCTAATAGGCAGCAAAAATGCTATGAAAAATGAGACAAATCCTATGCCAAAATATACAAGCTGTTTGTTCGCCAAAATGTCGTTTGCTTCGGAAACTAGGATGTATGAGATGGCTATGATTGGGATGATTAAAAACGGCTGAATAAAATCAAAATGTGTTAAAATACGCCGATCTAGTTTTATCAAGAAGCAAACCTTGTTTTTTGGGCTAGATTATATCACAAACAAGGCTTTGATTTTGGTTAAATTTAATGTTTTAAATAGCTCAAGACTCGACGTTGCAGTGGCGCAGGAGCTTCAAATTTCACGTAATCAAGCTTTAAATTTGATAAAAGACTCTCTTGTAAGCGTAAATTTAAAACCAGTCTCAAAACCAAGTTTTATTTTAAACGAAAACGATGAAATTTGCGTAAATTTTGCCCCAAAAAAAGAGGTGCAAAACGAGTACGAAGTAAATTTTGAGATCCCTATCATCTATGAAGATGACGATCTCATAGTGCTAAATAAGCCCCCGCAAATCGTAGTTCACCAAGCCCCAAGCGTCAAAGAGGCGACGTTAGTTGAGTGGTTAAACAAAAAGGACTTTATGCTCTCAAATTTAAACGGCGACGTAAGAGCCGGCATCGTCCACCGCCTAGATAAGGGCACGAGCGGCGCTATCGTCGTTGCTAAAAACAACTTCGCCCACGCAAAACTTAGCGAGCAGCTAAGCGATAAGAGCATGGGGAGAATTTATCTAGCGCTCACTGACTTGCCCCTAAAAGAGGACGTGATCATCGACAAGCCAATCGGCAGAAATCCAAACAACCGCCTAAAAAAAGCGATCGTCGCGGACGCTAAATTTGCCAAAAGTGCCTTTGTAAATTTACTAAGCGAAAGCGGAGTAAATTTGATAGCAGCAAAGCTTTTTACAGGCAGGACACACCAGATAAGAGTGCATCTTGCTAGCATAAACCGCCATATTTTAGGCGATGATTTATACGGATTTAAGAGCCAAGGCGATAAAATAAGCAGAGTTATGCTTCACGCTTATATGCTCTATTTTATCCATCCACGAACTGGCAAAAGGGTAGAATTTACCGCAAAAACGTATGATGACTTTAACCAAATAATTTACAAAAAAATTCCCAAGGAGATTTTTGATGAAAAAATTTGCCCTACGCATATTGACACCATTTTTAGTAGCTTTCTTAGCGGGATGCGGCTCTAGCGTACCGACCCAGCAAAGCACGTCACTACCAACTATCACAAGCTTAAAAACTATTTCAGATATGACAGAAGTTGGCTTTGAGTGGAACCCAGTGAGCGACGAGAGCGTCGTTGGCTACTACCTTTACCGTTCAAATCCAAACGATGCAAACTCAAAAATGCAACTAGTTGCAAACATAAAAGACCGCTTTGCTACGCACTATGTGGATCGCGACCTAGCTCCAGAGACAACTTACTCATACCAGATGAGAACCTACTCAAGCAACGCCATCTCTCAACCAGGTGCGATCGCAACTGCGACAACTAAGCCACTACTTGACTCTGTGCCATTTGCACAAGCTATCACAGGGCTTCCAGGCCGTGTAAAAGTGATCTGGAGACCACATCCTGATAGCACAGTAGCAAGCTATCTCATCCAAAGAAGCGATGCAGGAGCTAATAAATTTAGCCAGATCGCAGAGGTAAATGGCAGACTAAACGCCGAGTATATCGATACTGAGGTAAAACCTGGCAGGTCTTATGAGTATAGGATATTAGTTAAAACTTCTTCTGGCGTCATCTCAAAACCAAGCCAAAACATAAGCGCCACAACAAAGGAGTTACCCTAAATCAGTAACAAACGTCCAAGCGACTAAAAATGCACCAAAAAAGATCATTTTAACGTGGGATTATGCGCCAGCTGAGGATTTTTCGTACTTTAAGGTTTATAGAACGACTAGTAAAATTTTGCCTTACACATATCTAGCAAAAACGACTAGCAACACCTATGAGGACCTCATAAACACAAACGCTGCGACAAGGTACTATAGAGTGACAGCGGTCGATAAAGACGGTCTTGAGAGCTTGAAGCAAGAAGAGCCGATCGTTGGTAGCACACTTGGCGCGCCAAAAACTCCAAGCATAAGCGCTAGCTACGATGGTAGCGGTGTAAATGTAAGCTGGAACGCAGTTGATAGAGCTAGCTCATATACAGTTTATCGAAGTGGTGCTAGCGAGAAAGTCTTTAGCGGTATAAGTGATACTGGGCTTAGAGATGACAGCGTTCAAAAAGGAGCTAGTTACTCTTACAGCGTCGTAGCAGTTGATGAGTACGGCATCGCATCTGATAAGTCATCAAAAGCAGAAGTTAGCATAAAATAATGCCAAATTTCATCGCTTCATCCTTAAAAGAGCTCTCGTTTCCATTTGGTAACGACAAGATCAAATTTCTTTGGCAAGCAAGTGGCCGAAACGAGAGGCTCATCTACACAAAAAATGAAGATGAAGGCTTTTTTCTAGTCGTAAAGCCTGGTAAAACTGGCACCGTCGTAAAGGGAGAAAAACTTACAAAGCCTGCTAAAGTTGGCCTTTTGCAAGAAGCACTTGAGCTTTTTAAAGAACAAAGTTGTAACGACATCATCAGCCAAGCATTTGCTGTAAAAAAGACAAATTTGACCAAAAAAGTTAGTGAAATTTTAAGTCTTGAAGAGTTTGCGCCAGCATTTTGCGAGCTAAAGGATAAATTTAAAGAGATTTTTATAGAGATCGGCTTTGGCTCTGGCAGGCACTTGCTCTATCAGGCTAAAAACAACCCAAATGCCCTAGTTATAGGCATAGAGGTCTATAAGCCAAGCATCGAGCAAGTAGCAAAGCTAGCTAGAGCAAATGCCCTAGAAAACGTGCGTCTGATAAACACCGACGCCAGGCTCTTACTCTCGCTTGTTGGATCAAATTTAGTTGATAGAGTATTTTTGCACTTTCCAGTGCCTTGGGACAAGGCTGAGCATAGACGCGTGGTCTCATCGGCGTTTGCGCTTGAGTGCGAGAGGATACTAAAAGTTGGCGGTAAATTTGAGCTACGGACTGATAGCAAAGAGTATTGCGACTTTAGTTTGAGTAAATTTTTAGAGCCCGCAAACTCAAAAATCGAAGCTTTTAAAAATAGAAATTTAGAAGTAACAAGCAAATATGAAGACCGCTGGAGACGCCAAGATAAGAATATCTACGACGTTATTTATACTTGTGAGGTTGAAAGTAGCGAGAGCGTTTTGGCTGGGGATTTTAGCTTTAAAGAAAAGACAAACGTAAAAAATATCATTAAAAATTTTAAAAATTTCATCGTCAAAAAAGAGGATCACTTTTTACATTTTGAGGAAATTTACACCATAAATGAGGGTGAAATTTTGCTAAAAGTCGCCTTTGGAGCGTTTAACAAACCAGAGCAGTGTTTCATCAAAATAAGCGATGAGAAAAGCGAATATTTTATAAAAAAACCGATCTTAATACGTGAAAATTTAGCAGCACACGAGCTTTTGAAGGAGTATTTGGCTGATGCAAGAGATAATTAGCGCAAGAAATTTAAGCCTAGCTTATGAGCGCAACGAGGTTGTGATCAATAGCGTAAATTTAGACATCTACGCAAATGACTTTGTCTTTATTACAGGCAAGAGTGGAAGCGGAAAAAGCACGCTTTTAAAGTCATTTTACGGAGAAATTTCGCCCCTTGCTGGCGAGCTAAATGTTTGCATGACGCAAATGGATGACATCGATGACAAGAGACTTTGCGAGCTTAGGCAGCGAGTTGGCATTATATTTCAAAACTATCGCTTGATAAATGAGTGGAATGTCGAAAAAAACGTCATGCTGCCACTCATCATCAAAGGCGTCAATCAAAATGTGAGCAAAAAGCAAGTAGCTAAACTTTTAAAGCACGTAAATATGCTTCACAAGGCCGATAAATACCCTCGCGAGCTAAGTGGCGGCGAGCAGCAAAGAGTCGCCATGGCAAGAGCTCTCGCGCACAATCCAAATTTACTCTTATGTGACGAGCCAACAGGAAATTTAGACGAATACTCAAGCGACGTCATCTGGTCGCTTTTAAAATCAGCTAGAGAATTTCTAGGCACAAGCGTGGTTGTGGTGACGCATCACATCCCATCAACGCTTCGCATCCCATACCGCCACTTCGTCATAGAAAATGGAGGCGTGCATGAGATCGCTTAAAAACCACATGGGATTTATATTGCCGTTAATCGCGCTTTTATTTTCAGTGCAGTTTAGCCTTACAGCGGACAAGGTCGTAAGAGAGTATGAGAGGCTTATGGGAAATGACTACAACATCGTGGTGGTTTCAAACAAAGAGCTAAGCGAGCCAGTGCTAAAGCCAGTGGTTAGCACGCTAGCTAGCGTCGAGCCACTAAGCCCACAAAAGATCATAGACCGCCTATCAAACGATATCTCGGCTAAAAATTTATCCATCCTACAAAATGCCTTGCCTAAATTTTACTCGCTAAGACTAAGTGAATTTCCATCGCCAGAGTATATGGAGGAGATAAAGCAAAAGCTTTTGAAATTTGATGGTATAAGCAAGGTTGAGACATTTTCAAAGACCCATGATAAGGTCTTTAAGATGCTAAATTTAGCCAAAAGTATATCGTATGCATTTATGGCGATACTTTGTGTTGTAGGGCTTATGCTTATGCTTAAGCAGACTAAAATTTGGCTATTTGAGCATAGAGAACGCATTGAAATAATGACGCTTTTTGGCGCGCCATTTTGGCTAAAGTCAGCCATGCTTTATAAATCAGCCATGGTTGATAGCATAGTTGCGACCATTGTTGTTGGTGCTTTTTTCTTTTTCTTACCAAATTTTGAAATTTTTAGAGAAAATGCCGCAAGTATCGATGTAGTTTTGCCTAGCCTTGATCTTTCAAGAGATATCTTTATCTTATTTGGCGTGGCTGTTGTTTTAAGCATTTTTGCTGTTAGTTTAGTGATGAGTAAGGCTAGAAAAAGCACGATATGAAAAAAGGAATTTTTACACTTTTGCTAGCATTTGGCCTAGCTTTTGCATCAAATACTAAAGAGAAGATAAAAGACTCCAAAAATTCGCTAAGATCGAGCCAGGTGATGAGTGAGCAGCTTAGTAAAAAGCTTGATGACTTGGCTGGCGATATCGTAACTGGCGAGAAAAAACTTCGTGGTATAAGTGGTGATATCACAAATTTAAAGGGTCAAATTTCAGTTCTTGAGACAAATGCTTCAAAAGCGCTTCTTGAGCTTGATGATCTAACAAAGCAAAACAAAGAGCTAGAGCGCACCCAAAAAGAGCTAGAGCAAAATATGATAAGGATCATCGCAGAAGATTTATCATTTGATCTTATGATGTCAGCAAGCGAGGGCAAACAAAGCAAAGAGAGCATCATCTCGTCGCAAATTTTAACCAAACTAAACGCCATAGCAAAAGAGGACTTTAAAAGGCTTAGCCAGAACTACGAAGATACGATAGAAAAGATAAAAAACAAATCAAGCAAGATAAATGAGATAAACTCAAGCATAAAAAACTATAGACGCAAGCAAAATGATCTACAAAGTCTAGAGAGCACGCAGAAAAATACAATAAGCGGACTAAAGCGTGATAAAGAAATTTACAGTAAAAAGTTAGCCAAGCTTCAAGCCCAACAAGATGAGCTAAGAAAGACACTAGAGCAGCTTGCTATCATGCAAAAGCAAGAGGATGAAGCCGCACGTGCTGCCAGAGAAAAGCAAGAAAGAGCAGCTAGTAAAGGTGACAAAAAAGGGTCAAAGAGCCAGCCAATGGGTGGGGGCTATCAAACAAGCTCAGTTAAGAGATACTCAGGCGCAAGGACGATCGCTCCGCTTGATAGCTACTCTGTAAAGCAAAAATTTGGCAATTACGTAGATCCGATATATAACATCAAAATTTTTAACGAGTCAGTCGTGCTTCGCTCAAGTACCCCAGATGCGAAGGTAAAAAGCGTGCTAAATGGCAAGGTGGTCTTTGCAAAAGCAACTCCTATGCTTGAAAATGTCGTCATTATAGAAAATGAAAACGGCATCCACACGATCTACGCTCACCTAAGCCAGATCGCGCCAACGGTTAAGGTAGGCTCGCTCGTGCAAAAAGGCTACGTCATAGGCCGAGTTAGAAACGATCTCACCTTTGAAGTAACGCAAAGGAACTACCATATCGACCCGCTTGAAATGATCTCAAAATAGTCACTTTGTAAGCGTTATTAGCTAAATTTAAAGCCTTTTTGGCTAAAATGCGTGAATTTCAAGGAGCATGACAATGAGTAAAAGAAAACGCGTATTGGTCAAATTTTCAGGCGAAGCCTTGGCTGGAGAAAATGGTTTTGGTATAGACACAGCTGTGCTTAAATTTATAGCAAGCGAGATAAAAGAACTCATCGATGGTGGGATCGAAGTTGGCATCGTAATAGGCGGTGGTAACATAGTGCGTGGTGTGAGCGCTGCAAAAGACGGTATCATCAAACGAACAAGTGGCGATCACATGGGCATGCTAGCAACTGTCATCAACTCGATCGCGATGCGTGAAGCTTTGGAGAGAAGCGGGCTTGAGGTAAGAGTGCAAAGCGCGATCAAGATGGAGGCGATCTGCGAGACTTTCATCGTGGGACGTGCGCAGCGCCATTTAGAAAAGGGCAGAGTTGTTATCTTTGCTGCAGGCACGGGCAATCCATTTTTCACAACAGATACAGCAGCCACGCTAAGAGCTATCGAGATCGGCTCAGATATGATCATAAAAGCGACAAAAGTTGATGGCGTTTATGACAAAGATCCTAAAAAATTCAAAGATGCAAAACTTTTAAAATCACTAAACTACGAAAAGGCGATGAGCGATGACATCAAGGTTATGGACGACACTGCCATAGCTTTGGCAAAAGACAACGCACTGCCGATCTTAGTTTGTAATATGTTTAAGGCTGGAAATTTATTAAAAATAATAAATGAAGAAGAAGCAGCCCTATACTCAGTTGTAAAATAAATTTCAAAAAGGATAAAAATGAGAACAGAACAAATCACAGCAAGAGCGCTAAAACAAGTAGGAGATGACAGATATAAGCTTTCACTTATCGTTGCAAAGCGTGCAGAAGCGCTAGCAAATGGCGCCATAGCTTTAGTTGATGCTGATACTTCAAAGATGAAATTTGCTGACATCGCACTACTTGAAGTGGCTGAGGGTAAAATAGGCTTAGAGGCAATAGTTGAAGGAAAATAGTCTTTTTTTAGAGCAGTTGATAGAGCAAATTTTAGCTTGTAAAAACGTTTCAGAAGCGATAAAACTGCTCTTTTCTCTTTGTGAAAGAAGTGAAATTTTAGACAAAGCTATCGACAGCTGCGTCACATCTCACGCTGGACAATACCGCAAAAGCGGCGAACCATACGCCATCCACCCCATCTTAGTAGCCTCTATCGTAGCAAATATGGGCGGCGATGAGAGCATGGTCATAGCTGCACTCCTTCATGACGTGGTCGAAGATACCGACGTAACGCTAGGTGAGCTTCAGGCTGAATTTGGCGATGAGGTGGCAAAGCTAGTTGAAGGGCTTACAAAGATAGTTGCTATTAGAGAAAATAAGCTTGCAAGCTCAGATAGCAACGAAAAACTGGCAAGCTCGGCGCTAACTTTTAGAAAGATGCTCTTAATCTCCATAGAAGACGTGAGAGTCCTTGTCGTAAAGCTTTGCGACAGACTTCACAACATGCTAACGCTTGAAGCGCTCAGGCCTGAAAAGCAAAAACGCATAGCTGAAGAGACGCTTATGGTCTATGCTCCGATCGCTCATAGACTAGGAATTTCATCGATCAAAAACATGCTTGAAGATCTAAGCTTTAAGTATGCGATGCCAGAAGAATACGCAAAGATCGATAGCTACCTCAACAAAAACAAGCAGCAACTTAGCCTAAAACTAAATGCTTTTCACGAAAAGGTAAGTCAAATTTTACTTGAAAATGGCTTTATCGAGGGCACTTTTGAGATACAAAAACGCATAAAACACTACTACTCGATCTATCTAAAGATGCAAAGAAAGGGCATTTCTATCGAAGAGGTGCTTGACTTGCTTGCTATTAGAATTCTCGTGGAAAAGCCGCTTGATTGCTACCTGGCACTTGGAAATTTACATATAAATTTTAATCCTTTAATTTCTAGATTTAAAGACTATATCGCGCTTCCAAAGCAAAATGGCTATCAAACGATACATACGACCATTTTTGATAACAAAAGCATCTTTGAGGCGCAAGTTCGCACTTATGATATGCATAAAACCGCTGAATATGGTGTTGCTGCGCACTGGAAATATAAAAACGGCGAGGGCAGCCTCTTAAATCCAAAGCTTGACTGGCTAAATGACATCAGCATGCAAAATAGCGAGAACGAGGGCAACGTCGAAGAGCTTTATGAATACGCAAAAGATAGCCTTTATATCGAAGATATCGCAGTTTATTCTCCAAAGGGCGAGGTCTTTACATTGCCACGTGGTGCTACGGCGCTTGATTATGCTTATGAGATTCACTCAGAGATCGGACTTTACGCAAAAGAGGCTTACATAAACCGCGTTAGGATGCCACTTTTAACAGAGCTAAAAAATGGCGATATCGTTAGGATAGTAACTGGCGAAGAGGCTAAATTTCGCTGCTCGTGGATAAATAGTGTGCGAACAGGCAAGGCAAAGGCGACGATAAGGTCATTTTGTAAGCAAAAGATAAGAGATATAAACTACAAAATGGCGATAGATATCTTAAAATCAGTATTTAACGTCTCAAAAGATAGAATTTTAGAGTGGATAGAGAGCGAAAATTTAGGTAAAAAGGTCTTTCGCGCGGCAACTGATAGCGAGTATCTGCAAGAAGTGGCAAATATGCTTAAAAAATACATAAGAAAAGAGCGTCCATTTATGATCTCTTTGGGCGACAAATACCAGATCAAAAAGCAAAAATTTGAAAACATAGTGATCTACTCAAATCACAAAATTTCAAATGTCGAGTTTGATTATTGCTGCAATCCAAAAAGGGGCGATAGCATAGTTGGCTTTAAAAATGGTCACACCGTGACAGTGCATCACAAGCTTTGCGAGCGCGCTGGCAAGCTCATGGATA
Organism: Campylobacter concisus; assembly: GCF_003048835.2. Taxonomy (NCBI): domain Bacteria; kingdom Pseudomonadati; phylum Campylobacterota; class Epsilonproteobacteria; order Campylobacterales; family Campylobacteraceae; genus Campylobacter; species Campylobacter concisus. Next base: position 462,471 of record NZ_CP060705.1, read on the forward strand.
AAGGCGATGAGATTATCTTTGTCAAATGGACGAGAAATGCCCCACATAGGTATAAAATTTTATTAAATTTAGAAAACAGAAAAGGTGCGTTGGCTGAATTTTTAACATATCTTGCTAGACTTGATATAAATTTAGCTACAATCTCGCTAAACGAAGCAAATGATCTTAGCGGAGATACGTTTGAAATAAGCGTCGAAATAGCAGAAAACATCGATGCAAACGAGATCAAAGAGAAGATCAAAGATAGATATAAGATTATTGATTTTGTTTCGCAAAGCGACCCATATCATAATTAGGAGAGAAAAATGGTTCAAGATATAGATGATATTTTACAAGAGATAAACCGCGGCGTTGCTGAGATGATCGATGCTGAGAGAGTTGAAAGCTTAATTAAAAATTATTATGAAAAAGGCGAAAATTTCTACGTAAAAGCAGGCTTTGACCCAACAGCTCCAGACCTTCACCTAGGTCACACAGTCGTTTTAAACAAGATGGCTTTGCTTCAAAAACATGGCGCTATAGTGCAGTTTTTAATAGGTGATTTTACCGCTCAAATAGGCGATCCAACAGGCAAGTCAGCCACTAGAAAAAAGCTAGATCAAGAGACCGTTTTAAAAAATGCCAAAACCTACGAAGAGCAAGTTTTTAAAATTTTAGATCCTAAAAAAACTGTGATAATGTTTAACTCAAAATGGTCAAATGAGCTAGGAGCCGCTGGGATAATAGAGCTAACTAGCACATTTTCAGTAGCTAGAATGCTAGAGCGAGATGACTTTGAAAAGAGGATAAAAGCAGGCAATCCTATATCAATCTCTGAGTTTATGTATCCGCTTCTTCAAGGATATGATAGCGTTGCTATGAAGTGTGACATTGAGATGGGAGGCACAGATCAGAAATTTAACCTTCTAATGGGTAGAACCTTGCAGCGAACATATAATATCGGCAAAGAGCAAGCTGTCATCATGATGCCACTTCTTGAGGGGCTTGATGGCGTAAATAAGATGAGCAAGAGCCTTGGCAACTACATCGGCGTAACTGAAAATGCAAATGATATGTTTGCAAAAACGCTTAGTATAAGTGATGAGCTTATGTGGCGCTGGTACGAGCTACTAAGCACAAAAACACTTGGCGAGATAGAAGAGCTGATGAATGACGTAAATAGTGGTAAATATCATCCAAAAAAGGCAAAAGAGGATCTTGCATACGAGATAACAGCGAGGTATCACGGCGAGGAGGCGGCAAAGGCTGCTATGGCTGAGTTTAACAGCGTGCACTCTCAAAATCAGCTCCCAACAGATATGAAAGAATTTAGCTTAAAAGCTCCAATTTGGATAGTTGAAGCCTTATCTCAGTGTGGGCTAAGTGAGTCAAACTCTCAAGCAAGGCGAGATATAAAAGCAAACGCAGTTAGCATCAATCAAGAAAAAATTAGTGATGAGCAGTTAAAATTAGGAGCAGGCGAGTATATCTTGCAGGTTGGAAAGCGTAAATTTGCGAAGATAAAGGTTGAATAAATGGAGTTAAAGCCGTTAAAAATAGGTAAATACGAGATAAAATACCCGATATTTCAAGGCGGTATGGGGCTTGGCATCAGCTGGGATAAACTAGCTGGCAATGTGAGCTTAGAAGGCGGTCTTGGCATAATTAGCTCAGTTGGCACAGGCTACTATGAAAACCGCAAATTTATAGATAAAGAGCTAAATGCAAAGCCTTTTGGAAGTGAAAATTTTTACTCTACAAGAGGCCTTCGAGCTGTCATCGAAAATGCACGTAAAATTTGTGGCGACTTGCCACTTGGCGTAAATATAATGTATGCTGCAAACGACTACGCAAGAGTGGTTAAGGATGCTTGCGAGGCTGGTATAAACATCATTGTCTCAGGTGCAGGTTTGCCTACAAATTTACCCGAATTTACACAAAATTTTAAAGAGATAGCACTTGTGCCGATCGTCTCAAGCGCAAAAGCACTAAAGATCATCTGTAAGCGCTGGCTTCAAAGATATGAGCGCTTGCCTGATGCTGTCGTGCTTGAAGGACCGCTAAGTGGCGGACATCAGGGCTTTACATACGAGCAGTGCCTTGATCCCGAGTTTTCACTATTTAACCTCATCCCGCAAGTAAAAGCCGAGATCAAAGAGTGGGGCGACTTTCCGCTCATCGCAGCTGGTGGAATTTGGGATAAAAACGACATCGAAAAGGCGATATCACTAGGCGCAGACGGCGTTCAGATGGGCACACGCTTTATTGGCACTCACGAGTGTGACGCAGATATCGGCTTTAAAGAGGTTTTGCTAGCGGCTGAAGAGAAAGACATCGAGCTTATAAAGAGCCCAGTTGGCTATCCAGCTCGCGGGATAAGAACAAATTTGATAAATTTAGTCGATAAAAGAATGGGTCCAAAGATCCAGTGCATAAGCAACTGCGTGAGCCCTTGCCAAAGAGGCAAAGAGGCAAAGCAGGTGGGGTATTGCATCGCAGATAGGCTATTTGACGCATATAGCGGCAAAAAAGAGAGCGGGCTATTTTTCACAGGGGCAAATGGCTACAAACTAAAAGAGCTAATAAGCGTAAAAGAGCTAATGCATAAGCTGGTACATGGTGAATGAAACGGGTTTTAATATCTCTTTTTCTAGCATTTAGTTTTCTTTTTGCGTCGACAAATTCGGAGACTTTTGCCAAATTTGATAGAAATTTTATGGCTCTAAACAGAAGCGCAAAGATCAAACTTCACAACGATATAAAAAATATCTACGTTGATGCGATCATCAAAAATGATAAAAACACGAAAAAGCAGGCACTTACTAGACTTATAACAAGCTCAAAAGCGCTTGGCTTTGACTCAAACGCATATATAAGAGATCTAAATTTGATAAATGGCGTAAAAGGTGCTAGCATGCCAGCAGCTTCGCCAGCTTTAACGCTACTAAGTGCGACAAAGGTAAATGACACCTTGGTGCTTAAATTTAACACAAAGCTAGATACCGCAAGGCTAAAAACATCATTTGCCAAACAGCAAAACGCCTACAAAAACATCATGGATATTGATGGCAGGCTAAATGGCAATCCACTAACTTATAAAAATTTCATCTCAGACTACATCCACATCTCGCAGTATGACAAAAACACCGTTAGGATCATTTTTTCTGACAAGGTGCAAAAGACGATAAAGGCAAATGCAACTGGGGACTTGCTAATAATAAGCGCTCAAAATTTCATCTCAAATGAAAACGTAAGAGCGCCGCTTAATAAAAATAAAAAAGAAGAGGCCAAGCCAAAAGAGCCAGAGCCAAATTTAAAGTCTGAGCCAGCACAAAGCGAGCCAGTAGAAGAGCCTTTGCCTCCAGTTACAGCGGGTAAATTTTCACGCAACAAAACGATCGTCATCGACCCAGGGCATGGCGGCACGGATCCTGGTGCGGTAAATGGCAGTTTAAAAGAAAAAACAGCCGTTTTAGGTGTAGCCAAAAAGCTTGGCGAGATACTAAAATCTCGTGGCTACAAGGTCTATTTCACCAGATCAACTGATGTTTTTATAAATTTAAGATCAAGAACAAAATTTGCAAACGACAAGATGGCTGACCTCTTTGTCTCCATCCACGCAAACGCCGCTCCAAACGCTGCTAAAGCAAAGAGCATGCACGGTATCGAGACATTTTTCTTATCGCCTGCAAGGAGCGAGCGCAGTAAAAACGCAGCTGCACTTGAAAATAAATCAGACATCGAAGAGATGAACTACTTTTCGCAGCAGACGTTTTTAAACGTGCTAAACCGCGAGAAGATCATCGCCTCAAACAAGCTTGGTATCGACATCCAAAAGGACATTTTAGCAAGCGCTAGAAAGGTCTATGCAGCCAGCGACGGCAGCGTGCGCGAGGCGCCATTTTGGGTGCTTGTGGGCGCTCTTATGCCAGCGGTTCTTGTCGAGATCGGCTACATCACACATCCAGTAGAGGGCGAAAAACTATTTAACGAAGCCTATCAAAAAGCCCTTGCAAACGGCATCGCAAACGGCATAGATGGATATTTCGCAAAAAATAGATGAAAAATGCAAATTTAAGCTTTAAAGGGCAAATTCCATTTAACGAAGAGTTTGGCGATATCTACTTTAATACCGAAAAACCCTGGCTTGAGAGCGAATTTGTCTTTGCGAGCGCACTTGATGAAATTTGGCAGAGCAAAGATAGCTTTATAGTCGCCGAGACTGGCTTTGGCGCTGGGCTAAATTTCTTCACGCTTTGTAAAAAATTTAAAAATAGCTCTAAAAAGCTTCACTTTGTTAGTATCGAAAAAAGTCCTATCAAAAAAGAAGATCTTTTAAAAATTTATGAAAATTTAGGTATTTTTAAAGCTTATGCTAAAAAGCTAGTTTCACTCTATCCACCGCTAATCTCAGGCATACACCGCATAAATTTCGCACCAAATATCACCCTTGATCTTTGCTGCGGCGAGGCAGAGCAAATTTTGCCTGAGCTTGAATTTAGCGCTGATATCTGGTTTTTAGACGGCTTTGCCCCAAGCAAAAATGGCTCGATCTGGAGCGAGGATGTCTTCAAAGAGATCGCAAGGCTAAGCAAGGTTGGCACCATAGTTAGAACTTACTCGTGCGCAAAAATGGTAAAAGAGGGGCTAAAAAATGCTGGCTTTTTGTTGAGCCTAAAAGAGGGCTACGCTAGAAAACGCCAGATGAGTAGCGCCGTGCTAGAAAAAAAGGATGAAAATTTAAAGGACGCTTGGTTTGCTAGGTGCGAGCCAGTTGCCAGCGTAAAAGGCAAAACAGCGCTTGTTATAGGAGCAGGAGTGGCTGGACTTGCAACAGCCAGCGAGCTAGCCAAGAATGGCTTTAAAGTGGTGATCGCCGAAGCAAAGAGTGAAGTCGCGACAAATGGCTCAGGTAACCACTGCGGCGCCTTGATGCCGCTAGTTACGAAGCCTGGGGTAAATTTAGGCCGCATGCACATAAATGCATTTTTGCAAGCAGTGAGATTTTACAAGGCAAATTTGTCAAAAAGCCTTATCAAATTTAATGGCTGCATCGACTATGCGTTTGATGATGAGCTTGTCAAGCGATACGCATCGTGGCAAGGTCAAAACGCGGAGGATATTTTTAAATTTGACGAGAATTTAAAACCATATCCTGGGATATTTATAAAAGAGGCGGCTTATGCTAGACCAAGAGAAATTTGCAAATTTCTCTCAACCAAATTTGAAATTTTATTTAACCACGAGTACGAGAGCAGGGCGCACCTGAAAAATGGCAAGATAAGCGTTAAATTTAAAAATAAAAAAAGCTTGGAGGCTGATATCTTGATCTTTTGCACAGGCAGCAAGAGCAGTGAAATTTTTAAAGGCTACGACATGCAAATAAGTAGCGTCAGAGGTCAAGTCACGCACCTAAAGCCAGTTTTAAAAAATACAATGCCGCTAAGTGCAAAAGGCTACATTTGCCCAGCCGTCAAAGGGGTGCAAGTCATCGGCGCAACCTACGCTAGAAATGAAATTTGCGACACACCTAAAGATGAAGATAACGCTAAAAATTTAAGCGACGTGAGCGAGTTTTTTGACACCAGAGAAGCCACTATCATCGGCTCACGTGTGGGATATAGAAGTTATAGCGGAGATAGGTTTCCGATAATCGGCGCCTTGCACGATGAGGAGTTTTACAAGCAAAACTACAAAGGGCTATTTTGGAGTAAAAATAAAGATAATAATCCAAAAGCAAGCCACGAAAAAAATGTCTTTGTAAATTTCGCTCACGGATCACGTGGCCTTGGCACGGCGATACTTGGAGCAAATTTGATAATAGATCTTGTGCTTGCTCGCCCACTTTGCATAGAAAGATCGCTATTTCATGAGCTTCATCCTGCTAGATTTTTGATAAGAAAGTTAAAAAAAGGACTAAAATAGTCAAATTTCTTAACTTATGTTAAGAACTGTTATCAAAACTTACATTATAATCCTTCGCAAAAAAGGATAAAAAATGAGTCAAATTTATAATCTTGACAAAGACACAAAGATAGTTGAAAAAAGCGTCGTTAGCAAAAGGCTCTTTCAAAACAAAAACGCAAGTGTCGATATATACGCATTTGACGAGGGTGAGGAGCTCGATCACGAGATGCTTTTTATAGACAGCCTTGCCTTTGTCATTGACGGCGAAGCGCAGCTTGAATACGGCAAAAAGCAAATGAAGCTTGGACGCGACGAAGCCTGCCTTATCGAGGCAAAAACCTGGCGAAAGCTCAAATTTACAAAAAAAACAAAATATTTACTAATAGATTTTAAGGAGAATGTTATGATAGATCATTTAGACAAAGCGAGCGTTTTTAGCCTCGCAGGTGCCGTTAGCTACGAGAGTGGCAAGATAGTTAGCAAGACGCTTGTCAAAAACGAAAATGGCTCGATGTCGCTGCTTAGTTTTGACAAAGACCAAGAGCTCTCGACCCACGCAGCACCAGGCGACGCGCTACTTATCGCACTTGATGGCGAGCTTGATTTGAAAATAGCTGATGAGAGCTTTCATCTAGTAAAGGGCGATAGCATCGTGCTTCCAGGCAAGATCCCACACGGACTAAAAGTGAAAGATAAATTCAAAATGCTACTTATCGTCACAAAAGACAAAATGTAAAATAAGCCCTATTTTAGGGCTTTTCTCTTTTATAAATCACATTAAATTTACCCTTAATAACCCAAAAAGCAAAGTGATAATATAATCGTTTTTAAAAAAGAAGAGCGATGAGAAAAGAAAATTCCAAACTATTTTTACTGATATTTTTAGGCGTGCTTTCAGCCTTTGGGCCGTTTGTGACCGACCTTTACTTGCCAGCACTTCCAGCCATAACCGAGTGGTTTAGTACAAGTATCTCTGCCACGCAGCTAACTATAACTACTTCGATGGCAGGCCTTGCGATCGGTCAGCTAATAATTGGCCCAATCAGCGATAAATTTGGCCGAAAAACGCCACTTACCATCTCGCTCATCGTCTATACGGTAAGCACGATTTTTATATTTTTTGCGCAAAATATCCAGTTTTTTATCTTTATGCGTATCATCCAAGGCCTTGCAAGTGCGGGCAGTCTCGTCATCTCAAGAGCCGTTGTGAGCGACCTTTATAAGGGTCACGAGATGACAAAATTCTTTAGCCTTATGATGGTTGTAAATGGCCTTGCTCCGATACTTTCGCCAATAGGTGGCAGCTTTCTACTTAAATTTACCGACTGGCGCGGCATCTTTATGGCACTAACTATCATTGGCATTGTGCTATTTATCGCAAATTTTTACTTCAAAGAGAGCCTAAGCCAGAGAGATCGCCTAAAAGTACCACTGCTTCAGACTTACGGCGTCTTTGGCAAAATTTTAAGAAAAAAGAAATTTATGCTCTTTATCGCGATCCAGACATTTACTATGGGTGCGATGTTTGCCTATATCGCGGCATCTTCTTTTATATTTCAGGATTTTTACTCGCTAAGTCCATTAAGCTACGGTTTTTGCTTTGGGGCAAATGGTCTAGCCATCGTCATAGGTGCTAGGCTTGCAAGCCTAATAAATGAACGCAAAGCGCTAAAAACTGGGCTTTTTGGCACCTTGTTTGCTAGCATTTTTGTTGCACTCATGCTTTGCTCTAAATTTGAAGTGATCGGCGTTATCATCGCATTTTTCTTGCTTTTGCTCTTTACTGGCTTTATCTTACCAACGGCCTCATCACTTGCGATGAACGAGGGCAGGGAGTATGCTGGCTCAGCCTCGGCGGTACTTGGATTTTGCCCATTTTTCTTAGGCGGCGTCATCTCTCCACTAGTTGGTCTTGGTGACATTTTTTACTCGACGTCAATAGCTATTTTAGTTTGCAGCGTGCTTGCTTTTATCTCATTTTTAGGACTAAAAAGAGTTGCGTAAAATTTATCTTGTCTCAAACACAAAAACAACTGATGAGAGCGTTATAAATTTAAGCGTTAGTAAGATCGAGTTTTTGAAATTTGAGATAAATTTAAGCGAATATGACGCGCTTGTAGCAACCTCAAAAAATACATTTAAAGCTTTAAAATTTAATGGCATTTCGCCTATAAATTTGCCAGTTTTTGCTATCGCAAATAGTTGTGCAGTGGCTGCAAGAGAGTTTGGCTTTAGTGAAATTTACACTGGACAAAATGCTCATGGAGATGACTTTGCAAGAGAAATTTTGCCACTTTTAAAAGGCAAAAAGGTGCTTTATCTAAAAGGCAAAGATAGCGCTTCAAATTTCTTAGAAATTTTACAAGATGGCGGCGTAAATATAAAGGCGATCATCGCTTATGAAAATGTCTTAAACCCTTGCAAAATGGAGCTAAAGCCACCAAAAAATAGCATTTTGATATTTGCATCTCCGATAAATGTGAGAAATTTCCTTACTAATTTTGGCTGGGACGAGAGCTATCAGACGATAAGCATCGGAAAGGTCACTGCAAAAGAGCTAAAATTTAGCACGCCACTTGTTAGTCAAAGTCAAGATATAAACGCTTGTATCGCACTTGCCAAAACGTTACTTTAAGCAAAGAATTTATATAATTTTATTGCCTGAGTGAAGCGAGTCAGCATTTTACGGGGTCCAACACTTTTTTGTTAGCGAAAAGGTATGGGTGCCTTGCGATGTGGCTTCGTTTGAGCCTTAAACAGCGAGAAGTTGCAACCTTTTGGTATCCATCTATTTGCAAGATTGGCTTTGTTTATGGGCCACTCTTTTATGCGACGCCCACTTGGGTTTTTAAATTTACGGAGATAATATGAACATTCTCATAATAGGAAGTGGCGGCCGCGAATACGCCATCGCTCTTAAGCTAAAAAGTGAAAAAAACGATATAAATTTATACTTTGCGCCTGGAAATGGTGCGACCTCACGCCTTGGCGAGAATTTAAACATAAAAGACTTTCATGAACTAGCTGAATTCGCTAAAAAAAATAATATCGAGCTAACTATCGTGGGACCTGAAGCGCCACTTAGCGAAGGCGTAGTGGATATATTTAAAAAAGAGGGTTTGCTCATCTTTGGACCAAGCAAAGCAGCAGCCAGACTTGAAGCTAGCAAGGCCTATATGAAGGACTTTTTAGCTAGAAATAATATAAAAACTGCAAAATATTTAAACACAGATGATAAAGAAAAAGCATTTAAATTTATTGATACCCTAAGCGCTCCGATGGTCGTAAAGGCTGATGGGCTTTGCGCTGGAAAAGGCGTGATCATCGCAAATTCTAAAGAAGAAGCCAAAGAGGCAGTTAGCGACATGCTAAGCGGGGCTAGCTTTGGTGATGCTGGCAAATTTGTGGTGGTTGAAGAGTTCTTAGACGGCTTTGAGTTAAGCTTTTTTGCCATTTGTGACGGCGAAAATTTTGTAAGCTTGCCAGTGGCGCAAGACCACAAGCGCTTGCTTGATAACGACGAGGGTCCAAATACCGGCGGTATGGGTGCTTACGCTCCAAGTCCGCTTGCTTCAAAAGAGCTAGTAAAAAGGGTCGAAGAAGAGGTGGTAAAACCTACGCTAAAAGGGATGAAAAACGAAGGCAATCCGTTTTGCGGAGTGCTTTTTGTGGGGCTGATGATCGTAAAAAATGAGCCTTATGTGCTTGAGTTTAACGTGAGATTTGGCGATCCTGAGTGCGAGGTATTGATGCCTTTGATAGATGGAAATTTGAGTGAAATTTTACTAAACGCTGCAAAAGGCGAGCTAAAGCCTATCAGCTTAAAAGATGAATTTGCTGTTGGTGTCGTAATGTCTAGCAAAAATTATCCTTATAAAAGCAGCCCAAAGGCTAAAATTTCAGTTTTAAATGATGTAAAAGATGCCCATATAGCTTACGCGGGTGTGAGCAAAGAGGGCGATGAAATTTACGCAGATGGCGGTAGAGTGCTAGTCTGCGTGGCGACTGCAAAGAGCATAAAAGAGGCACGTGATAAGGCCTATGAGCTTTGCGAAAATGTCAAATTTGATGGAGCGCATTATAGAAAAGATATCGCGTGGCAGGCTCTAAAATGAGTATGCAGATAGAAGAGAAGCTTCAAAACGAAGAAATTTCACTTGCCCCTTTTACAAAAAGAGTGCTAGCCTACTCAGTCGATGAGCTCATCGTTACATTTTTGTTTTTGATCATCTACTGGGACGCATTTGCAGCGATCACGACCTATGACGACGCTAGAAATTTGAGTATAAATTTCTTTTGGCAGATATTTGCTCTAAAGGTCATCTATCACACATTTTTCGTTTGGTATTATGGTGCAAGCCCTGGGCAGATGATAACAAAGACGATGTGTATAAATGTAGAAATTTTAGATAAGCCAAATTTAACTCAAAGTCTTGTTAGGGCGATCTTTAGGATAGTTAGTGAAGCTTGTTTTTATCTTGGCTTTGCGTGGGCACTTTCAAACCCTGCAAGGCAGACGTGGCAAGACAAAATAGCAAAAACAGTGGTGATAAATGCGTAAAATTTTATTTTTAATTCCGATTTGTGTTTTTAGTTTAAGTGCAGCAGTGCAAGATGTGCAGCTATTAGCTGATGATGTGAAGCAAGATAAGGGCATCGTAACGGCAAACAAAAACGTCGTTGTATATTCGCAAGAGTATCTTGTGACAGTTGATTGTGCTGTTTATGATCAAAATAGCTCCGTCATCGAGCTATTTGGCAATGTCAATATGATGAAGGGCAAAGACGAGGTCTCTCGCTCAAACTACGCCAAGCTAAATTTAAAAAACAACAACGCTGCCTTTGAGTCACTCTTTATGATGAACAAAGACATGGAAGTGTGGATGAGAAGTGACGAGAGCAGTTCTGATAGCGAGTATTACAGAGTAAGAAAGGCTATGGTTTCAAGCTGTAATGTCCAAGATCCTGACTGGAGCATCACTTCAAGCTCAGCCATGCTAAACAAACAGAGTAAATTTTTGCACCTTTTTAACCCAGTCTTTCGCATAGCAAACGTGCCAGTCTTTTACTTGCCATACTTTGGCTTCTCAACTGATACCACAAGAAGAACAGGTCTTTTGCCACCAGAGCTAGGATATGGCAAGTCAGAGGGTTTTTACTATAAGCAGCCAGTATATTTTGCGCCTTATAATGAGTGGGATCTAGAGTTTGATCCGCAGATTAGAACAAACAGAGGCGCTGGAATTTACGGTGCTTTTAGATTTACTGATTCGCCTGATTCAAGAGGCGAGATCAGCTTTGGTTCATTTACTGATAAAAATAGCTACCGAGCCAAGCAAAAAAGCGAGACTTCAAACAGAGCTGAGCTAAAAAACAAAACTCACAAAGGTGTCGGGCTAAAATATGAAAGAGATAAGCTCATAAAATACCTTAGTGAGGCTGATCTGCAAGAGGGTATGTGGATAGATGCAACCAAGCTAAATGACATAGACTATCTAAATTTAAAGGGTAGAGACGATGACTATGACTCGCTTGTGACCTCTAAATTTAACTACTTTATCGCAAATGACGATCACTACTTTGGTGCCTATGCGAAATACTACATAGACACCGAAAAGATCGGCTCAAAGAACGAAAACAAAGATACGCTTCAAGAGCTTCCATCGCTTCAGTATCATAAATTTACAGATGATATAGTCTTGCCAAATATCTTATATTCAATCGATCTTCAATCACACAGATATGATAGAAAGATAGGCGTTAGGGCAACTCAGTATGAATTTACACTCCCAGCTTCAGTGCATGTGCCACTGTTTGATGATAGCTTAACATTTTCATTTTACGAGTATCTTTACGCTTCAAGGATAAACTACGAAAACAAGATAAATTCATTTGATGACAAAAGAGAAGATAAACACACAAATTTTGTAAATAACTACCATAAATTTGCCCTTCACACAGACCTTGCAAAGGCGTATGAGAGCTTTTATCACACTTTAAATTTTGGTGCTGAGTACTTGCTGCCAGGATATAGAAAAGGAAATTTAGACGACGAGTTTATCTACGATAAAGATCTAAATGAGTATGAAAATTTCTTAGCTCAAGATCAGAGCAAAGAGGAAGTTTCTGGCTATTTGACACAGTATTTCTTTAACGGCAGTGGTAGAAAAGTCGTAAAACATAGCATATCACAAGGTTACTACACAAAAGATGATGAATATTCAAATTTAAAAAATGCCATCTATCTATATCCGTTTGAGAATTTTAGCCTTTATAACAAGCTTGAGTACTCACACAAAGATAGAGAGCTTAAAAAGGTTCAAAACGGACTTTACTATACGCACGATCTATTTTGGATAAATATGCTCCATACGATGAAAAAGAGCGATAGCAAGGCTAAAAACAGCGCAACAAAAGATAGCTACTTTACAAGCAGTGCAGGCGTGAAGCTCCCTCATCAATATAGCCTAATTGGCGACTGGCAATACGACGTTGAGAGAAGTTACACAAAGAGCTGGAGAGTTGGCGTGCTTCATCAAAGAAAGTGCTGGAACTACGGGCTAATTTATCAACACGATGTCGAGCCGACAACAACGACAAATGGCTCAGCCTCAACTAAGAAAAGTGGCATCTACTTTACTATAAATTTCTATCCGATGGGCGGCTTGCACTATGACTTTTCACAAAGCAGCACCGCTTCATCAAGTAGCAAATAAGATGGCTAGATAATGGCAAGCGTTAAATTTAAAGATCAACTAGATGCAGCCAATAAGCTCATCGAGATCTTGCCAAAAAAAGAGCTAAATGACGCTAAGACGATAGTTCTTTGCATGTCGCTTGAGTCAGTTATCCTGACTGATGTGGTTTGTAGAGGGCTAAATTTAAGCTATGAGATGCTCTTTAGCGAGCCAATCCCTGCGCCAAACAACAGCGAATGCGACGTAGCGATAGTTAGCGAAACTGAGGATATCGTGCTAAACGATCCTCTCATAAAAGCTTTTAACATAAGCTATGACTACATCTACGGCGAGGCGCATAGAAAATATGAAGAGAAAATTTTAAAAAATGTATATAAATATAGAAAAGGAAATTTGATAGGAGAGCTAAAGGGCAAGAATATTTTACTGATTGATGAGGGGTGTGAGACTGGCATGACGGCACTCATTTGCATAAAGACGCTGCTTGATGTGAAGGTAAAATCCATCTCATACGCAACGCCGATGATAGCCACCGATGTCTTTGCAAATTTAAATGATATGGTCGATGAAATTTACACGATAAACAAGATCGTTGATTTTATCGATGTGGATTCGTATTACGAGAAAAAGATCGAGGCTACGAGCGAGCGCATCATGTCGATATTAGAAGAGAGCCCTCACTATTTACCGTTACAAAAACAACAAGGAGATAAAAATAATGCAATATAGTATAGAAGTCAATAATCAGGTCGAAATTTTTGACCTTAATAAAGTAGCTAAACAAGCTAGCGGGGCAGTGCTTTTAAGAGTGAAAAACACCGTAGTTTTAGCAACTGTGGCAAGAGAAGATGTGCAAGTTGAAGAGGATTTTTTGCCTCTAACGGTGCAATACATCGAAAAAGCTTACGCTGCTGGTAAAATCCCAGGCGGTTACGTCAAGCGTGAGACCAAGCCAGGCGACTTTGAGACGCTAACAGCTCGCATCATAGATAGATCACTTCGCCCGCTTTTCCCAAAAGGCTACGCATACCCAACACAGATCGTTGTCATGGTGCTTTCGGCTGATCCTGAGGTTGATCTGCAAGTTGTTGGACTAAATGCGGCTTCAGTGGCACTTTATCTTAGCGACATCCCAGTAAATCGCCCAGTTTGTGGCGTAAGAGTTGGATATATAGATGATAAATTTGTCATAAACCCAAGCAACTCTGAGCTAAAACAAAGTGCGATCGATCTTTATGTAGCTGGCACAAAAGATGAGCTTTTGATGATCGAGATGAGAAGCTTACCTCAGCAAACTACGCAGCTCATACCGATGGTAGCGATAGAGCCGATGATAGATCCAAGCCTAAGCGATAGTATGGCGCAAAAGCAAGTGATGAATGAATTTAGCGAAGATAAGATGGTTGAGGCGATAGACTTTGCTGGCAAGGCCATACTAAGAGCTAGCAGTGCTTACGAAGAGGCGTTTAAAGAGCATAAAAAAGAGGACGCAGCACTTGAGCTAAAACCTGAGATAGAAAATGAAAATATCGCTATTTACATCGATAAATTTTATAAAGCAGAGGTTAAAAACGCGATCAATCAAATGGCAAAGAGCGAGCGTGCAAGCGAGCTTGGCAAGATCGCTAAGCAAATTTCAAGCGATGAGGTAGCTCAAAAAGAGGGTTGGGATGAGGCCGTCATCTCAAATGTCCTTGGTAAATATAAAAAGAAAATAGTAAGAGAGCAGATCATAAACGAGGGCGTTAGAGCCGACGGACGCGGACTTGAAGAGGTTAGACCTATTAGCATCGAGACAAATGTCCTTCCAAACGCTCACGGCTCATGCCTCTTTACAAGAGGGCAAACTCAGGCGCTAGTTATCGCCACTCTTGGCACAGATAGCGACGCTCAGATGTATGACATCCTAACTGAAAAAGCTCCTTTGGTTGAGAAATTTATGTTTAACTACAATTTCCCAGGCTTTAGCGTAGGCGAAGCAAGCCCGCTTAAAGCTCCAGGTAGGCGCGAGCTTGGACATGGAAATTTAGCCAAACGCGCCCTTGCACCAAGCATCGATCTAGCTTCTCCATATACGATAAGGGTCGTTTCAGAAATTTTAGAGAGCAACGGTTCAAGCTCTATGGCTAGTGTTTGCGGTGGTTCGCTAGCACTTAGAGCTGCTGGGGTCAATACCCAAAAACTAGTTGCAGGTGTTGCGATGGGTCTTATATTTGAAGGCGAGAAACATGCTGTTTTAACCGATATCATGGGACTTGAAGACCACGACGGCGATATGGACTTTAAAGTTGCTGGCACAAGTGATGGCATCACAGCGCTTCAGATGGATATAAAGCTTGGAGGCATCAGCCTGGAGGTGCTAAAAGAGGCACTTTATCAAGCAAAACGCGGCAGAGAGCACATCCTTGATCTAATGACACAAGCTGATAAAAATATAGAGATAAACGAAGATGTATTACCAAAACTTGAGCTATTTAGCGTTGATCCAAGCAAGATCGTAGATATCATCGGTCAAGCTGGCAAGACTATAAAAGAGATCATTGAGAAATTTGAAGTTTCAATCGACCTTGATAGAGAAAAAGGCGAGGTTAAAATCGCAGGTGGCGCTAAGAAAAACGTCGATGCGGCAAAAGACTACATCATCTCGATCACTTCAAAAGAGAACTCTCGCTCATTTGGCAAAAAGCCGTTTAAACACGACAAAGACCGCGTAAAACCGACATTTAATATCGGAGATGAGTTTGTTGGAAGCGTAAAAAGCGTGGTTGATTTTGGAGTATTTATCGAGCTAAAAGACGGTGTTGATGGTCTGCTTCACATCTCAAAGATAAAGAGCCCATTAAACGTAGGCGATCAGGTAAAAGTGTGTGTGAGCGAGCAAAAAGGAAACAAAATTTCGCTCTCTTTGGTTGAATAAATTTTTAAAGGATAGATGATGAAATACAAAAAGTTGCTTTTTCCAATAGGAGCAGGGGACGATATCGAGCCAAGAATTTACGGTGCTTTAAAAGTTGCACAATGGTTTAAAGCTCACATGGAGATCCTCACTTGCCAACTAGATCCAAGCGTGGTTTATAATATGAAAATGACGCTTCGTGGTGGAGTGCTTTTTGAGGAATTCTTAAAATCAGCCAAGTCAGAGCTTGCGGTTGAACACGAAGAGAATGAAAAGCTTTTTAATAAAATTTGCGCAGAGCTAGGCATAAAGGTGAGCGACGAGGTCATCGAAGATGTCTGCACTGCAAATTTCACGATCCATAATGGAAAAAGAAGCGCTATAGTTGAGCAAGAGAGTAAATTTTGCGATCTAGTCGTAGCTGCAGTGCCACTTGATGGCAAGATCACTGGCACATTTGAGTCAGCTGTTTTAAAAAGTGGCAAAAATGCGATCGTTATCCCTAGAAAGATGCGTGATTTTAAAGCTGATAACATCCTTGTAAGCTGGACGGGAACAACTCAAAGCTCAAGAGCCCTAACTGGCGCGATCGATCTTTTAAAGAGCGCTAAAAAAGTTCAGTGCATCACTTCAAAAGCAAGCCTTGGTGATAATGCCGAGCTAAATCTTAAAAAACTTGAAGAATACTTTAAGGTTCATAATATCAGTGCTAGTTTTGAAGTTATAGCAACTACAACGATACCTGGCGAAGCACTTTTAAAAGCTGCAAATGATAGAAACGCAGACCTTATCGTAGCTAGCAGATACGGCGAAAACGGACTAATGGAGATGGTCCTTGGCGGAACATCAAGATTTTTCTTAGAACATACAAATATCCCAGTTTATCTATAATGGATTGCGGCTTAGCCCGCGATCTAATTTATTATTTTGCAAATTTTAAAACTTTACTCACTCGCCTTAGCAACTTACTAAATTTAGGTCTCGTAAAACTCGCCACTAAATTTAGAAGCGTGATATGCTCGTTTTTAAATTTTTAAAATTTGCCTACACTTGCCTGACGATAAAACGCATGCAGTGCGAAGCACTGACGCATGCACCTCTAACGTCGTCGGGGTTAGGGGATTGTTAAGGGGGAAGGGAGCGACTTCGTAATTCAAGCCTCTTCCCCCTTAACAAAGAAGCAAAACTTTAAATTTATAAAAACTATTTTGCGAATTTTAAAATTCCATTCACTCGCAAGAGTTGACTACTAAAATTTGGCTTCGCTCATAGCTTAGCTCAAATTTTAGAGCCGAAATTACTCGTCCATGAAATTTTAAAATTTGTAAAAAATAGTTTTTTTAGAAATTTAAAGTTTTTATCAAAAGGGAGACAAGGGGACTTAAATTTTGCTTCGCAGGCTCGCAACTGCGTGGCAGACACGAAGTCCGTCCCCTTATCCCCCTTTTTAAATCCCCTAAACCCCTCGCACGTTAGAAGGGCATGCAAAGGTGCTGGCGCACTGCATGCGATTAGAAACTCGATCAAATTTTAAAATTTGCCAAACGTTAAATAGCGCAGCGCGGTAGCATAATCGCGCGCTTTGCTCTTACTACATACCGAAAAATTTCTAAATTTTTAAAGCTCCCATTAAGCTTTTATCAAGCGCCTTATTAGCCAAAATTTTGTAAAATCCGCTCATTAAAAAGGATAAAAAATGAGTGAAAATTCTGGCTTTACACACCTACATTTACACACCGAATACTCCCTACTAGACGGAGCAAACAAGATAGAAGAGCTAGCTCATATGCTCCATGACAGAGACGACACAGCAGCAGCGATCACGGATCACGGCAACATGTTTGGTGCGATTGATTTCTACAAAAAGATGAAAAAAAATGGGATAAAACCGCTAATTGGCATCGAGGCTTACGTGCATAACGGCGAGCAGCTTGACGACAAGAGCACTAAACAGCGCTTTCACCTCATCTTAATCGCCAAAAATGAGACTGGATATAAAAATCTGATGTATCTAAGCTCTATGAGCTACATAGAGGGCTTTTACTACTATCCTCGTATCAATAAAAAAATCTTAAAAGAGCACAGCGAGGGGCTAGTTTGCAGCTCTGCTTGTTTGCAGGGCGAGGTGAGCTGGCATCTAAATTTAAGCGACCGCAACGTTAAATTTGGCGCTAAAGGCTATGAGAGGGCAAAAGAGGTCGCGCTTGAGTATAAAGAAATTTTTGGCGATGACTTTTACCTTGAGATCATGCGCCACGGCATCGGCGATCAAAGGCGCATAGACGATGACATCTTGCGTATTGCAAAAGAGACTGGCATCAAGGTCATCGCCACAAACGACACCCACTACACTTTTAAAGAAAGAGCCGCTGCGCACGAGGTTTTCATGTGCATTGCGATGAACAAAACATTAGACGATCCAAACCGACTTCGTCACAGCGTCCATGAGTTTTTTGTTAAAAGCAAAGAGCAGATGAACGAGCTATTTTTAGACATACCTGAAGCGATAGAAAATACCCAAGAGATCGTGGATAAGTGCAATCTCGAGATCAAGCTTGGCAACCCAACTCCGCCAAATTTTAAATTTACTCTTGAGTGTGCTAAGGAGAGAAATTTGACCCTCCCAGAGCCAGAAAACAGATATAGCTTCAAAAATGACGCTGTATTTTTCGAGCACGAGTGCAGAAAAGGTCTTGAAGAGAGGCTGAAATTTGTCCCAGAAAATTTACACGAGGAGTATAGAAAACGCCTTGAGATAGAGATCGGCATCATTAATAAGATGAATTTCCCAGGATATATGATGATCGTTTGGGACTTCATCAACGAAGCCAAGCGCAGAGGTGTGCCAGTTGGCCCAGGACGTGGCTCTGCGGCTGGTAGCTTGGTCGCTTACTCGCTAAAGATCACCGACCTTGATCCTATCCCATACAACCTGCTTTTTGAGAGATTTCTAAACCCAGAGCGCGTTAGTATGCCGGATATCGACGTGGATTTTTGCCAAAGCAGACGTGGCGAGATCATCGACTACGTCACGCAAAAATACGGCAAATTTAACGTTGCTGGCGTTATTACATTTGGTAAATTGCTCGCAAAAGGTGTCATCAGAGACGTCGCTAGAGTTTGCGACATGCCTTATGCTGAGGCTGATGCGATGGCAAAACTTATCCCTGATGAGCTTAACATCACGCTAAAAGATGCCTACGATAAAGAGCCAAAGATAGCTGAGCTAATAAGCCAAAATCCAAAGGCGGCTAAAATTTGGAAATTTGCCCTTGATCTTGAGGGGCTAAATAGAAACGCCGGCCAGCACGCAGCGGGTGTCGTCATCTCAAACGAAGAGCTTTGGAACAAAACCCCGCTATTTCGCCAACCAAATAGCCCAGAAGATCGCTTTGTCACTCAGTATAGCCTCAAATACCTTGAAGACGTTGATTTAATAAAATTTGACTTTCTTGGCCTTAAGACGCTAACGGTTATCGACAATGCGATAAAGCTCGTTAAACAGCGCACCGGCAAGGACATCATCTGGGAGCAGGTCGATAAAAACGACTCTGGCGTTTATAAAATGATACAAAGTGGCCAAGCCATCGGCATCTTTCAGATAGAGGGCGAGGGCATGAGAAAGCTAGGAACTAGCCTGCGCCCAGACTGCTTTGAGGATATCGTCGCGATGCTAGCACTCTACCGCCCAGGACCGATGGAGAGTGGCATGCTTGATGACTTCGTCAAAAGAAAACATGGCGAGGCGGCGATCACATACGCATTTAAGGAGCTTGAGCCGATCCTTGCGCCAACATACGGCGTCATAGTCTATCAAGAACAGGTCATGCAGATCGTGCAAGCCATAGGCGGCTTTAGCTTAGGCGGTGCGGACCTTGTGCGCCGTGCGATGGGTAAAAAGATCAAAGAGGAGATGGACAGGCTAAAGGGCGAGTTTGTAAAAGGTGCTGAGGCAAAGGGGCTAAACGGACAAAAGGCGGATGATCTTTTCGAGCTGATCGTTAAATTTGCAGGATATGGCTTTAACAAGTCTCACTCTGCAGCCTACGCTTATGTCACATTTCAGACGGCTTATCTGAAGGCTTACTATCCAGCTGAATTTATGGCGGCACTTTTAACAAGCGAGGAGAGTAACGTCGATAAGATCGTTCGCTACATCGATGAGATAAAACGCATAAACATCGATACCTTGCCACCATCTATCAACAAATCAACCAAAGAATTTAGCGTCGTTAAAAATGGAGATCACGACGGCATTATCTTTGGGCTTGGAGCGATTAAAGGCGTTGGTGGAGCGGCAATTGAGAACATCATCGCTGAGCGTGACGCAAAGGGCGAATTTAAGAGCATGGACGACTTTGTATCGAGGATCGATCCATTTAAGGTCAATAAAAAGGTCTTTGAAAGCCTCATAAAAGCTGGCTGCTTCGATGAATTTGGCTTTAGCCGTAAGATGCTTTTGCAAAATGTGGAAAATATCGTAGAAGCTTGCAAAAATGCAGCCCAGATACGTAAAAATGCAGCCGAGAGCCTTTTTGGCGAAGATGATAGCATGAATGATGTGAAGATAAATTTTGTCACTATAGATGATGAATTTGACATCAAACAGATCTTGAAATTTGAGCAAGAGAGCGTTGGTATCTACCTCTCAGGTCACCCGCTTGATGACTATAAAGATGAGATAAATAAGATCAAATACACGCTAAGCTCGGAGTTTGAAACCTTGCCACAAAGCGCTGAAATTTTAGTGGTTGGCAAGATCGAGGACTTTGCTACGAGGATCACAAAAAGTGGCAAAAAAATGGGCACTATAAATGTGCTTGACTTTCACGGCAACATCGAGATCGCCGTCTTTGAAAGAGAGCTTGGCAACATCGAAGATATCGTAAAAGACGAGGCAAAACGTGATTTGCCTTACGCATTTAGGATAAATATCACTAGAGATGACCAGTTTGTTAGGACAAATTTAAATGAGGTTTATAGCCTAGAAGACGCGCAAAATTTAGACTTTAAGACAAGAAAGCTAAAGCAAAACTCTAAATTTAGCAAAAACGAAGAGGCGAGCGCCCCTCAAAAAGTAAGAGAGTATGCCGAGCTAGAGGTGCTTTTAAGCCTTAGCGAGCTTAGCAGGCAAAAGCTGGAGCAAATTTACTCGCTAGTTTTTAGCAAAAATGCTCCAAATAATCAAAAACGGCTAATTTTGAAGATAAAAAATGAAGCAACTGGCGAAATTTTCATATATAAAACCGAATTTATCGTAACCGATGAGGTCGCAACAGAGATAGAAAAAGTGGCAGCTTCGGCGTAAATTTAAGGACAAGAGATGTTTGATATTTTTAGAAAAAAGGGTCATTTTTTAGATGATCTTGGTGTGGATAAGTCTAGCTGGAGTGAGCTTTTTAGCGCTTGCCTTGGTAGAGCGATGCTGCTTCAAAAGAGGGCGCTAAGGCTTTTGGTGCAAGATAGCAAGTGGCAGGCTGACTTTGAAAGCGGCAAAATTTACTTTGATGAAAAAGAGTTTGATATGCAGTTTATCGGCTCTGAGAGCTTTTCGTCAAACACTTGGCTTTGGGGATATGAAAATATAAATGGCTTTGACGAGCGCTTGCTTGCTCTTGCAAACAGGGCGCGTGAGTTTGGCGAGAAATTTGGCATTGAGGCATTTATTGCGCCGCAGTTTGAGCTGGATGAAGAGACAAATGGTCATACAATTAGCTTGGTCGCTTGCGTGGCGCTTGGCGAGGAGCTAAGCTACTATAAGATCGATTACGAAGGAGGTGCTGCGTACATTGCATTTAGGGCGGAGGCTATCTTTAAAGAGCCAGTTTTAGCAAATGAAGTAATAAGCGTAGTAAATGAGTGCATAAGTGCCTATGAGCTTGATCACAAGCTTTTTATAAAAGGACTTTTGCTGGGTAGCGAGATAAAATTTAGTGAAAACAAAGATGAGATATTAACTAAGCTTAAAGATGAACTTAGCTTCAAATTTGATGATCTTAATAGACTCGTAAATATTTCAGGTTTGATTTAGTAATAATTCAGCTATATTTTTAAGCCTAAATTCATAAAGAAGGTTTGAAATTTTATCTGCTGAGCATAAATTTAGCCCAAGATCATTTGCTAGCATTTTGTAGTAAATTTGAGGATTTTGGCTTAGATCTATCGGTGGTGATTTCGAGCTTTTAGAAAGCTTTTTTGCTCCGTCTAAAAGTAGCTTGTGGTGGATAAATTTGGCATTTAAAAAGCTAAAATTTAGCCTTTTTGCAAGGTATCTTTGAGCTAGCGTGCAAGGCAGCAAGTCCTCGCCTCTAACGACTAAATTTACCCCCATGTCCTCATCGTCTATGACGCTTGCGAAGTTGTAAGCTGGGGTAAAATCCTTTTTATAAATGACAAAATCGCCCATCTGCGCTGCCACGATCCTGCCAAGTTCGTCGTTTTCATCCACGCTTAGTCTAATAGCGGTTTTATCTTTTATAAAATTTAGCTTTTTATCTTTGCAAATTTTAGTGTAAATGCCGTTTTCATAGGCATCTTTCGTGGCTCTTGTGCATTCACAAATGTAAATTTCGCCCAGCTTTTCAAGTGTGTTTTCATATCTTTTGGCTCTTGTTTTGAAACTAAAATTACGCTCAAAGTCACTAACGCTTGTAGCGCCTTTGTCGTAACAAAGTCCCAGAAATTCTAACACATCAAAGATATTTTGAACAAATTCGCGCCGGTATCTGCCAAGGTCATAATCATCGATCCTTAAGTGCAAAACGCCACCCAGCGAGCGCGTCAAAAGATAAGTCAAGATGAAGTTGTAGGCGTTGCCAGCGTGTAGATAGCCGCTTGGCGTCGGAGCTATGCGAGAGACTATGCCACCAGATGGTGGCAAATAGTCGTTAGTCTCTTGGTCTAGCCTCATTTACTCTTAAAGTGCGTCCGCCGAGTTCTTTTTCATTTAGTGCGTCGATCGCCTTTTGGCCCTCGCTCGCATCGTCCATCTCAACAAAGCCAAAGCCCTTTGAGCGGTCTGTCTCTCTATCTTTTACGATCTTTGCGCGCTTTACTTCACCAAATTGTGCAAAAGCTTCCTTCAACTCTGCCTCTGTCGTTCTATACGACAAATTTCCTACATAAATATTCACAGGATTATTCCTTAAAAAAATTATCGATCTGATCGATTAGAGAAATAATAGCTTATTTCCGTCAAAAAGATGTAAAAATCAAGAAAAATATTACAATTTTTTAAAAAATATCCTTAAATGCAACAAATCGCAACAGCAAGGTGTTATAATATCTATCACTAAACAAAATTTATCCTTAAGTTTAAGTAGAATAATTAAATAAAAAATTACAATTTTTTTATAAACTATTTATAAAGTAAATCATTTTTTACTTTATGGTAAGCCTCTTCGCCAAGCAAATTTTTCACTACAAAAAGTGCAAATTCCATAGAAAAAGCAGGTCCCTTGCCAGTGATGATATTTTGATCTTTTAGCACGTTTTTATCGCTTACGTAGCCTTTTTTATCGCTTCTTACATTTTCTTCAAAGCCAGGATAGCAGACAAAATGCTCTTTTAGCACACGAGCTCGCTCAAGCACCATAGGAGCGGCACAAATGGCACAAATTAGCTTACTTTTTTTGTCAAATTCTTGCAAAATTTCTCTTAGTTTGGCATCATTTGCGAGATTTTCTGCGCCAGGCAGACCTCCTGGAAGCACGATCGCATCATAGCCTAGCTCCTCCACCTCACGAAGTGTGACATCAGCTTTTACGACTATATTGTGAGCACCTCTGATCTGCGCATCCTTTAAGCTAGCGATAGATACTGTCGCACCTGCTCTGCGTAAAACATCGACAGAGGTTATCGCCTCGATCTCCTCAAAACCATCAGCTAGGATTACGGCTACTTTTTTCATAAAATCATCCTTTCTCGTGTTATCTGTTTGTTAGGATAAATTTTATATAATCAAAGCTTATTTCACAAGAAAGGACAGAGCATGCAAGTAAAAATTATTTACTGCAACTCTTGAAACTATCGTCCGGTAGCTTCTCGTGTAGAAGATGAAATAAAAACGAACTTTAGTGATGCAAGAGTCGAGTTGGTTGTAGGAGATGGTGGAAATTTCATCGTCGAGGTTGATGGAAACGTTATCTTTTCTAAAAAGGATCGCATCGGAAACGATGAGTCAAGGTTCCCGCACGGCGAAGAGATCACAACTCTTATAAACAAATATCTCAAAGAAAAGTCGGCTTAATGCTAACTAGCGGGGCAGGCAACTGCCTCGTTTTATTTTTTACCTAAATCCCACTCTCTTTTCTTAATAAATTTATCTCATCTATCACCATTTGGGGTTTTAGCTCTCTCATGCAAGCATGCGTTTTTAGTGGGCAAACTCGCTTCATACAGGGCATGCAAGCTAAATTTAGATGCACTATCTTTGCAAATTCATTGCCCCATGGCGAGGTTTCGCTAAATTTTGTCGGTCCAAAAAGAGCGATTGTTGGCACATGAAATGCGGCAGCTATGTGCATAGGGCCGCTATCGTTTGTGACGAAAATGCCATTTTTGCTAAGCCCAGCTATGCGCTCACAAAGCTCTTTAACGCTTGTTTTGCCAGCTAAATTCTGGCAAGTTGCGCCGTTTTCTTTTAAAATTTGCTCAATTTTTTCGCAAATTTCTTGCTCGCCTTTGCCACCAAAGATGACTATCTCAAACTCATTTTTGAAATTTAGCGCCACCTGCGCAAAATACTCTGGATACCATCTTTTCGCACTTCCGTAGCTCGCACCTGGATTTAGAGCTAGTGTTTTTTTGGCTGAAATTTGAGGTGTAAAATGTAACTTTAGCTGAGTGGAAATTTCGCCCAAGCCAAGGGCATTTTTTACAAAATTTGCATATTTTAGCACCTGATGAAGGACGGTTTTACTCTTTTTAAATATGGCTTTTTTCTTAGCATTTATAAAAAATAGCAAAAATTTACTAGCAAATGAGCTCCTAAAGCTAAGCGCTAGATCAAATTTACCAAGATTTTTTGCACTTTTTGTAAGAGATAAAAACCTAAATTTAGCTTTTTTACTCTCATCAACAACCACTTTTTCGCAGTTTGGTTGGTTTTTGTAAAGCTCGCAGGCTACGAATGAGCCAAAAAAAACGATTTGTAAATTTTTCTCATTTTGCACTAAATTTTCTATCGCAGCGCTTGCCATTACGCTATCGCCAAGCCAGGTTGGAAGCTCGATAAAAACTCTCATTTTAAGGCGTCTTTTATCACTTCAAGCGTAAGAGTGGCGTTTTTTTCGATACTAAAATTTAGCGAAAGCTCGTAAGCCTTCTCTTGCAGGCTCGCCATAAGCTCGTGCTTTGTGAGAATTTCATCTATAAACTCCAGCGCGCTCTCATCATTTGGACTTTGAAGTACAAATTTATCTTCTAATATCTCGCCAGCGCCATTTTGAGCCGTCGTAAAGACCACGTTTTTAAAGCTAAGTGCCTCTAGCACGACATTTGAAAATGGTTCATAGTGCGTTGGAAAGATGAAAATATCGCTCGCTTCATAAAATTTCGCCGTGCTCTTTTGCTCGCCGACAAAGTAGGCGTTTAGCCCAAGTTTTTTAGCTAGGCGTTTGTAGCTTGAGATGTTTTTGTCTTTGCCGACAATGAGCGTATTTACGGGCGTTTTTAGCTTTGAAGCAAGGAGTAAAAACTCTTTTAACCCCTTTCTTTTAAAGCCATTTCCCACAAAAAGCAGGGTCGCTAGCTCAAATTTAAGTCCGAATTCCTCGCAAAGTGTTAGCTTTGCCTCAGCTTTTTGCACCCTTTGGGGTAAATTTACGCCGTTATAAATGGTCGTGATCTTCTCTGGTTCTATGCCGTAAGTCGCGATGATCTGCTCTTTGATGAAATTTGAGTTTGTTATGATCTTTTGGGAGTTTTTGAAGCATTTTTTCTCTAAGTATGGATAGACGAAATTTAGGGGGTTTAGCCACCAAAAGCTCTTTGTCGCCCTATAAACCTTATGCACACCGTCTCCAGCCCTGTAGATGTCAGCGCAGCTTACGCGCTCCAAGCTAAAGTAAAACTCGTCCTCTCTTTTTTGGCGTTTTACTTGGCGGTTAAAATTTAGAGCTTTTTTCCAAGAAGAGATGCTAGCATCTCCAAGATATGAGCGAATTTCTGTTTGGATACCAAGCTCATTTAGGGCCTTAACAAGCCTTCTTAAGTATCTTTCAGCACCTCCAACTGCGTTTGGATTAGTTCTTAAAAATACTATTTTTTTCATCTATAACTCCGCCAAAGACATTTTTAAATAATATTAAATTGTTTAATAATACAAAAAAATGCCTTAACCTAAAAATTGGCTTGTTTTAAAATAATCTTAGATATAATTTACTATTTAAAAGAAGGAATGTTTTGAAAATTTTACTTATAAGAAATGACAACATAGGTGATCTAATTTGCACTACACCAGCTATTGAGGCATTACGCAAAGAATATACTAGCGCCCAGATAGATATCGTCGTCAATAGCCTAAATGCCTGCGTTGTTAAAAATAACCCTTTTTTAAATAAAATATACACATATACAAAACCAAAACATGTAAAATCAGTTACCGCAAAGATCAAAGCTTTTTTTGGAAAGTGTAAAATTTTGTTTCAAATTTGGCGTGAAAATTATGACGTTGTGGTTCTTTTTAGAAGTTCTTATTCGCCATCGGCTGCTATTTTTGCAAGAGTGGCTCATGCCAAAAAGGTAATAGGAGCAGTCAAACAAAACGAGGATAGGGGTCTTATAACAGATAGATTAAATTTTGATGAGACGCCACATGAAGTTATACTTTGTCTTCAGTGTTTGATACCACTTGGGGTAAATTTTAAAGATGAAAAAACACTTTACGTACCAAGTGAAAAAAATGAAAAATTTAGGGACTTTATCTTTTTTCATATCTCATCACGAGTAGAGCAAAATCGCTTAAGTGAAGGTAAAATCTTAGAAATTTTAGAATTTCTAAAGCAACGATTTAAAAATATTGTCATTAGTGCAGAAGAAGCTAACTTTGGCAATGACATAGCACATAAGGCAGATGTTGTTTTTGCTAGAACAAAGAGTTTAGATGAGCTAGCGAGTTATATCTGGGCAGCCAAATTTGTTCTTACTCTTGATGGAGGTGTAGCGCATTTAGCCCCAGCTCTTGGTGTAAAGACGATCGTTTTATTTGGAAAAACAAATCCTTTAAGATGGGCGCCAACTTACGGCAGTGGTGAGTGCATAGTCTTACAAAGCCCAAACAAAATAGTAGAGGAAATCAAAAATGATGAAATTTATGAAAAAATATTACACTTTGCTTGAAAATTTAAAATATATATTTTTTACTATTTATATATTTTCTTTGCCAGTGGCAAAAGTAGCTTCTATACAGTCTATATCTATGTCATTATTTACTCTTTTAGTCGTTGCAACAGAGTATAAAAAATGGAGCTTGAAAGATTTACTAAAAATAAAAGCCCCACTAGCTCTACTTTTTATAATAGCTTTATTAGCGTATATATCACTTTTTTTTACCATAGATATAAATGAAACGTTAAAAGAGGTTAATAAGGGTGTTATAAAAAATGTCGCATTTATGATCGTTTTGTTCTATTATTTTATGAATTTAGGATATGACAAAATTAAAATTTATATTTATATATTTTTCTCTTCACTTTTACTACATTCTGTCATAAATATAATAACGTGGGCTAATGTTGGTTTTGACTTTAGTTATAGAACTGGTGGGTTATTAGATGGATATATTTATAATGGTGGTGGTGAGAGGTTTGGAATTTGGGCGATGTATGCCCTTGGATGTGCGATCTCTCTTTTTATTTTTAGTAAAAATAAAATTCTAGCAGCTGCATTTTTAGCGATTTCATTACTTAGTATAATTTCAAACAACACACGAGCTACATATATTGGCGTTGCATTTGTGCTAGTATCTATCTTTTTTATTTTTATACGTTCTAACAAATTCAGGCTGTTTTCTTGTGTAGCAGCCGTCATCTTTGTTTTTGGTTTTTATCAAATTTCTCATCACATATCACCAGACAGGTATAATTTAACCCTTATACCAAAATATATTGAGCTTATGAAAAAAACTCCAAAAGAGATGGGAGCATACTCTGAAATGGGGCTAACTGAATCAGTTCCATCTAGGATATCTTCGTGGAAATCAGTCATTATTTATAGACTACATGAACCCTTTGTGCCAACTGGATATGGTAGATTTTTATACGGAAAAACTATTAGAAAATTAAATAGCGAGCAAGATATACCTTTTTCTAATTATTCTCAACTACATAATGAATTTTTAGGAATATTTTTTTCTCTAGGTATATTTGGCTTTCTTGCATTTATTGGAATTTGGATAAGTTACTTAAAAACTAGTGTTCAAGTTGGTAAAAATAACGATGCACTAATTCAGGCATTTGGATATACGATTTTCTTTGGTGCACTTGGTTTTATTGCCAGCTTAATATTTGGTAGTTTTTTTGGAAGCAGTGAAGCAAAGCTTTTTTACCTGACATTAGGTATGGCGCTTGGCATATACTGTAAAAGAGGTCCCGAAAATAATGATAAACATACTTGAGCTTGAAAGCTCGCTAGTTTATTGCATACACAGCATTTTAGGTAGACTTTTCAAAGCAATAAAAGAAAATAAAATAGAGCTTTTATTTAAAAGAAATGATAAGAATTTGCTAAAAAATACCTTCAAAAATATGATAGAAGATGCTAATCTTCGTGCAAAATTTAGTGCAAATGCTAGAACTTTTATAGTAGAAAATTTCTCAATCAAAACAATGGTTGAACAAACGGAAAAAATGTATGAAACTCTTTGAAAACATTATGCGTCTAATTTTAAAATTTAAAAAAATACAAAAGACACAGTTAGTGACTGAGCCATTTCAAACCGTTTGTTTTTTTAGCAATACAGCACTGGGCGATACTATTTTTAACACGCCAGTATTTCGAGTGTTTAAGCAAAATTTTCCGCATGTAAAAGTAGTTGCACTGCTAAATCCATCTACTGCGTTACTTTTTAAAACTGATCCAAATATTGATGAAATTTTATTATATAATGGTAAGAAAAGTGGTTTTTTGGATGTTTTAAAAAAATTAAAAAAAATATCCCCAGATATAGTTTTTATTTTGCACTCAAACGAACCGCAAGCCACCCCTCTAGCAGTCCTCTGCGGAGCAAAATATATATTTAAACTACCAAATTTAAATAATAATTTTAGCACCTTTCACTCAAATATGCCAGAGCCCTATGGAGATGAAAGATATGTGGTTTTAAACCGCTTAGAGCAGCTTAAATTTATAGGTATTCAAAGTTATGATACGCGTCTAAATTTATACCTTGAGGCAAGTGATTTTACTAATGTTGATGAAGTACTAAAAGGCTATGAGAGCCGTAAAATTGTGGGTTTTCAAATGGGTGCTAGCACTATTTCTAGGCAGTGGTTTATAGATAAGTGGGAAAAACTTGCAAGGCTTGTTTTTCAAGATAGAGATGCTATCATAGTCTTAACAGGAAGTCCTACTGAGCGTGCAATGACTAAGCAGCTAGAAGAAAGGATAAACAATTCTCGCGTTTTAAACCTTGCTGGTAAATTTAACATTAGAGAAGCAGCCGCACTGATCTCTAGACTAAATATACTCATCACGCCAGACACTGGTCCTTTGCATGTCGCAGCAGCCCTAAAAACTCCAACTATTGGTCTTTTTGCGGTGGCATCACCTATAAATTCAAATCCAGATTTTGATATAGATATTCATAAATTTATTAAAAAACCACGCACTTGCTCTCCATGCGTAGGCAAAAAGTGTAAATTTCAAAAATGTATGTTGCAAATAGATGAAAAAGAGGTTTATGATATGCTCAAGGAAATGATTTGAAAAAAATTTTGTTTGTAGATACTGGATATGAATATGGTGGCGGAACAAAGAGCTTTATATATCTCTTAGAAGGTCTAGAAAAATACAAAAAATATCAATTTAGTGCTTTTTTTGAAAATGACTATAAAGTTGGCGAACAAAATATATCTGAAATAATCAATAATCTTGGCGTGAACTTTATAAAATTTATGCCAAAGAGGCAGCCAGCAAAAATAATAAAAGAGCTGTTGCGTATATTTAGCAAAGAAATTTTAGCTAAATACCTTTATCAAAAAGATTACAAATATGCCATCGCTATGCTTTCAAATGAAAAACCAGACATAATTCATCTAAATAATCACTTTTCAACAAATCTTGCCTACATCGAAGCTGCAAATGTTTTAGGCATTAAAGTTATACAGCATTTACGAAAAAATTCTCTCATAGAGCCGTTTAAGCTTAAAATTTTAAAGAAACAAAAATTTATACCTATTTGTGTTTCAAATTCGACCTATAATTTTTATGCCAAGCAGATAGAAATGCAAAAAAATATAATCTACAATCCAATAATAGTTAGCAATGAGCTATCGAGTATTAAAGGTATAGCGTTTAACCAAAATAAGATCAACATAATAATGCCTGCAAATTTTCTAACACTCAAAGGACATGAGCTGGTCTTTGATGCGCTAACTCTTTTAAAAAGAGATGATATTAAGGTTTACTTTGCAGGCAGTGGCGAGCTGACACCTGGTGCAAAAGAGAAATTTAATAAGCTAATAAAATCTAGTAAAGCACAATATTTGGGATTTGTGCAACAAATGGGAGAAATTTATAAAAATTGTGACTACGTAATAGGCTTTTCAAGCGATGAAGGATTGCCAAGGGTTGTCATAGAAGGACTTAGTTGTGGCCTTGGCGTTATTTACTCAAATATACCAGTTATAAGAGAAATTTATAATATATCATCAAAAAAAGAAGATTTTTTTATAGTCCAAAGAGACCCAAGATCGCTTTTAAAATGTCTTGAAAATTTAGCTAAACCAAGCTCAAAAGCACCAGATAGTGCAGTCATTGATACTTTTAGTTTGGATAATTATATTCGCAGCGTTGATGCGATATATAGTGATCTTTGACAAATCGCTCAATCTTTTCTAAATCATCTTTGCTAAGCTCAAAAAAAGAGCTTGCATCTATATTTCTAACCGTCTTAAATACAGAGCTAATCGGAGCTAAAGCAGAATTTATAATAAGCGAATCAAACACTCCCCTTTGCTCACTTGCAAAACAAGGACCCATTAAACATATCGTTGGAGTGTGCACACTGTCAGCTACATAGTAGTTTCCGGTATCAGAGCTTATGTATAACTGCATTTGCGATAGATAAAATGGAAGTTCTTCAAGTTTGATCTTATCTATCATCGATATAAATTTTAATCCCTCAAAACTATTTCTTTTTTCACATTCTAAAATCAATTTTTCTAGTAGTCTATTCTCATCTCCAACGCCAAAAATATAAATTTCACAGTCAAATTTAGAGAAAATTTGCAAAATCTTATTCCATGTTTGATTTGGTGGTGTTTTCATTTTATTACCAGCGCTAAGGCTTATGCCTATCTTAAATTTATCGCTTTTGATAATATTTTCTGATGGCACTTGTAGTGGTTTTTGCAGTTGTTTTTCAAATTTTAACTCATTAATATCTATCATCTTTAGGTATGTTAAGAGCGTTAAGTCGTTTAATGTGTGTGAAATTTTTTTCATACCAAAAGATAGCAGTGCAAAGCTGCTAGAAGTAGCGTAATGTTTGATAGTTACTATGTTTTTGGATAGAGTGCAGCGTGCTAAGAAAAGATTTAGGCTATTTGGCATAAGTATATAAACATCTTTATAGTTTTGTTTAAAAAGTGCAAAAGCCAGTCTTAGCTTGGAAGTTTTTTTCTTTTTTATATCGTTTATTATAAAAATTTTATCTATTCTATTGTCGTGCTTAGCAAAAGCCAAATTTATCTCATCGAGCAATATATCAAATTTAGATAAAGGCTCAAAGATAATAGTAGAATTTGCGTAGTCGCCGATCTTTGCAGTTTGTATGATCAAAATTTTATCAGATGGCTTTCTAAAAAAACTTATAAATTTAAGTATTGGATAAAAAAATAGATATTGCAAAAGGTAAAACAAAACGAATTCCTTTAGTTTGATTTAAAACATATTTTACATAGTTTTTAATAAATAGCATGTGAAGTCATAAAAATAGCTCAAACAAAACCATCAGGACTGGTGTTTAAAAAATTTATTTTGGTGTTGTGGTGAGAAACACTATACACAAAAACTTTTCAAAGCCAAACAATACATTTTAATCCAATAGAGTAGATTACTATTTTTTAAAAACCAATCCACAGTGGGCCAAATTTAGACACAAAAACATTAAATTTAAAAAACAGCTATATTTAAATAGCCAAAAAATATCAAATAATACAAAAATGTATAAAAATTTTAAAAGTTTTTAATATAATAAAAAGCTTTTTATCAAATAAAAAAACAAAAGAATTTAAAGAGTAGAAAAATGATAAATATACTTGAGCTTGAAAGCTCTTCGGGATTTGGTGGGCAAGAGCACCGCACGCAGCGTGTGATAAATGGACTGGATAAGAGTAAATTTAAGGTTTTTTATGGGCTAAACCCTGGCTCAAAAAGCTTTGAAAAGCAAATAGAGTGCGAATTTGTTGAGTTCAACCTAAAAAAGTCTTATAACATCTTTGAAATTTTAAAAATTTGCAAATTTGTAAAGCAAAATAATATAAAAATCATCTCAACTCACTCTGGCAAAGACGGCACAATAGGCGCGATCGTGGGCAAAATTTGTGGCGTTAGCGTGGTTCGCACTAGGCATTTACAGCTGCCTATCACTTCACCTATCCCTTACAATCTCAGCACAAAAGTGGTCGGCGTTTGCAACTCAGTCTGCGCCGATCTTATCAAAAGAGGTGTTAAAAAAGAGAAGGTACTAAAAATTTACACTGGCATCGACACGCAAAAATACACGCCAGAATTTAAGATAAATATGAAAAAAGAATTTGGGCTAAGTGACGACGTGGTGGGCGTTTGTATCGTGGCAGTGTTAAGAGCTGCTAAAAATCACAAACTCTTAATTGACGCATTTAGCGAGCTAAATTTAGAAAAATCGGCCCTTTTTATCGTGGGTGATGGTCCGCAAAATGAGAATTTAAAAGAATATATAAAAGATAAGAAAAATATCTTCATGCTTGGCAACAGAACCGATGTGAGCGACTTTTTAGGCTCGCTTGATATCTGTGTGCTACCTTCTGATATGGAGGCGATCGGCGGGGCGCTGCTTGAGGCGTCTTCGTGTAAGCTAGCTACCATCGGAAGCGACGTGGGCGGACTTGGCGAGGCTGTGAGTGACGGCAAGAGTGGATTTTTATTTCCAAATGGCGACAAAGAGGGGTTAAAAAAGGTACTTGAAAGGCTCATTTTGGATGAAAATTTAAGAAAGCAGATGGGTGAGTTTGGCCGAGAGTACGTAAAAGAGACATTTAGTATCGAAAAAATGATAGAAAACACACAAAATTTATATATGGAACTTGTAAAATGAGCGTAACGGTTTTGATGTATCACCATGTGCTTGAAAAGAGCGGATTTATCGCTAGTAGCGTGGATGAATTTAGATCGCACATGAAATTTCTAGCTGAAAATGGCTATAAAACGCTAAGTATAAATGAATTTATCGCATACAAAAAAGGCGAGCTGGAAGTACCAAAAAAGAGCGTTTGTATAACATTTGATGATGGTTGGATGGATAACTATATCTACGCCTATCCTATCGTGAAAGAATTTGGCCTAAAAGCAAATCTTTTTATAGTCACTGGCTGGATAGAAGCGGCGCAAAAGGCCCATGAGATAAGTCGTGGTAGCTTTTTAAATGGTAGTCACAGTGAATGTAAAAATACTGCACCAAGTAGGCCGCAAGATGTGATATTAAATTTAGAGCAGATCGATAAAATGAGTGACTGCTTTTATTTTCACTCACATACGCACGGTCATTTTGATAACTATTTTGGGCAGCTAAGTCTGGACGAGGAATTTGGCCTTTGCCGTGAGTTTATGAAGAAAAATTTTGGCTTTGAGGACGACGCACTTTGCTGGCCGCGTGGCAAATATAATGACGAATACCTAAGTACTGCTAAAAAACATGGCTACAATGCGTTTTTCACGACAAAACGCGGGATAAACAGGGCTGATGGTAATTTAGAGGAAATAAAACGCATAGTGACAAAGCGCGATGAAAAATGGCTTAAAAAGACTATGTTTATCTATCAAAATAACTTTTTGGGATCTATTTATGCTTTTCTTAGGAGTTAGGGCTAAAGTTTATGCTTAAAAACATTATTAATTTTTATGGCTAATTAGTGAGACCAAAAATGTAAAAACCTTTCTTTGGTCTCAAAACATAGTTGCTCCCATTTTTATTATTTGAAATAATTCAAGAGCCAAAATTTTCTTTTTATAGTGTTTTCTGGGATGTTTTTTATAAACTGTTCGCTTAAAACTTGCCAATTAAAATTTAGAAAAATCCTTGAATGTGCTACCATTGCACCATACTTCTTCATTTTTTCTTTTTTCTTTTCATAAATTATTTTATTTTGTGAATCATCCCTGTTTAATGAGTGATATGAACTTTTACGATTAACATCGTTATCGTCTCTTTCCCTATAAAAATATTTTCTCTTTGTAATATATTTTCTCTTAAAACCAAGCGCATCAAAATATTCAGCACAAAAGTTATCTTCATAGTCGTAGTTTCCAGCAAATTCTTCATCATAGCCAAAATATTTTAAAAAAACACCTCGGCTCATTGTAAAAACGTTTCCATGAGATGGATAGTTACCTGATATAAAGTTATTTCTATGGATATGTGTTCGTCTAAATTTATAAATTTCATGCTTCTTAAAGGCGTAGTTCGCTATAAATTTTAATGTGTCTTCATAAAAGATATGGTCTAAGTCTGTGATTATTAATTTATCACTTTTTGCACTTAAAGCTCCTAAATTTCTTGCTCCACTTTGGTTCCATTTTATGTTTTCGTTGATTTTTATCCAGCATAAATTTAGATTAAAATCTGGTATTTCATATTTTAATGGCGAACCGTCATCTATTATGACAAATTCCATAATATCCAGCATTTCTGGATCATATTTTGCATAAGCATTTAATAAATTTAGAATAGAGTTTATGTCGTTTTGATCGCAATAAAAATGTGTAACATAGCTAAGTTTTTATGTGAGAGTAGTCTTTAGTGATAAAATGGGGGGGGGTAATTAGTGATTTCATATTTCTCCTTTTAAAATTTGCTTTATCTTCTCTTTTATTTTTGGCATTTCGTCGCTAAAGTCCATCAGCGTTTTTTCTACGCCGTGCTCTTTTATGCCCTCTTTGTCGCAAGGCACAAAGTCCCAGTCCTTTTGATAGACGATGTGCTTACCCATGCTTTGGATGCCATTTTGCGATGTGTAGCCATTTTGCATCAAGCTATTATCCCAAGGCCCCCATTCAAAAGCTCCGCTTGGGCCAAAAAAGGCGATCACTGGCACGTCGTTAGCAGCAGCTATATGCATGATAGCGGTATCGACGCCGATAAAGAGACTTGAGCGCTTTGAGAGGACGATCGTTTGTTTTAGGCTTAGCTTGCCGCCTAAATTTATAGGCTCACTTTTGCAAATTTTTAGCACGCCTGCAAGCTTATTTAGCTCATTTTCTTTGTTGTCGCTTGTTAGCACGACCTTTACACTAAGCTCATTTTCGCAGTAGTCGATGAGCTCTGCCATGCTCTCGTCGTTTGCGCATTTAAACATCCAGCGGCTTGTTAGATGCACATGCACAAAGCGTTTTGGTAAATTTAGATGCTCCACGCTCTCATCTGAAAAGACGCTCACTTTTTTGCTCACTGGCTCAAAGCCCAAAGCCCTTAGTGCGTTTAAATTTAGATCAACCGTGTGAGAGAAATTTTCGTAGTATTTTGCCTTTACGCTTAAAAGCTTATTTATTGCCTTGTGCTTGCCTAAAAAGCCAACTATCTTTTTTATCTTAGCGTACTTTGCGATGATGACACCGCGGTCTCCAGTGGTCGTTTGCACCGCCATATCGTACTTCTCTTTTTTGATCGCTCTTATAAATTTTAGCTCGGTCATTAGCTTTTTAAAAAAGCCAGAATTTGCACTTTGCCTATCATAAATGTGGATTTTGTTTATGTAAGGATTGCCTTCTATCATCGCTTCTGTCCCTTTATTTAGGGCAAAGTCGATGGTTGCCTCTGGGTAGTAGTGGTGCAAATTTTCAATGAGCGGCGTTGTCAAAAGCACGTCGCCGATATTTCTAAATTTAATTACAAGTATTTTCATTTTATATATTTCCAAAATGTGTACTGGGCGTAAAGTCTAGCGATAACATAGCCAGCAAAGCCCTCTTTAAAGCCACTTTTTAGCACAAAAAGCTTAAAAAATGTCCAAGCAGGACTTGTAAGCGCCTTAAATAAATTTCTCTTTGCACCCATACTTGAGTAGCGATTTTGCTTAGCGATAAACTGCTCGATGCTCTCATACGCGTAGTGTAAGAAGTGGTTTTTAAGCGCGCCAAGCCTTTGTGAGTCATCATTTAAAACAACCTTTTCATGCACAGCTCTGCCATCAAATTTGGCAAAATTTTTGTTAAAAAGCCTTACCGTATAGTCTGGATATAGCCCCATATTTTTTATCGCTTTGCCAAAGAAAAAATTTAGCCTAGCAACGTTGTAAGCCATAAATTTAGGCTCTTTTAGCGTGCTAATGATCTCATTTTTAAGCTCGTCTGTTATCACCTCGTCGCTATCAAGCACAAAGACCCACTCGTTTTTGGCTAGATCCACGCCCTTTTGCTTTTGCGCGCCAAATCCAAGCCAAGCTTGTTCGTGAAATTTCACGTTGCTAAAGCCATCACAAATTTGCCTTGTGCTATCTTTTGAGCCGCTATCAACCACGATGATCTCATCAGCAAAATTAGCGCTCTCTAGTACCTCTTTTAGGTATTTTTCGCTATTGTAAGTTAGGATTACGACGCTTAGCATTTGTACTCATTTTCGTAAAATCTCTTAAACCTTTGGTGAAACCAAAAGTACTCTTCTGGCCTTGCTCTAACCATCTCTTCGCACGCACTACACTGCATTTGCGTCGCTTTTTGCACAGCATCTTCTTTGTCAAAGGTGCTTATGTCTATTGGCTGCTCAAAGCAAATTTCGTTTAAATTTTCATCTTTTTGGTAGATAAAAGCACTTACGATGAGAGCATCTGTCTTTTGAGCTAGCACGCTTGCTGCTGGCGTGTGAAGCACATCTTTACCAAAAAACCGCACCTTTATGCCATCTTGTGGCGCGGTGTTTTGATCGACTAAAATTCCAACCAAGCGCCTAGCTTTTAGCGCTTTTAAGATATCTTTTGCGCCGCCATCTTTGTCGATTAGTTCCACGTCAAACTGCGATCTGTTGGCTCTTAAAATTTTATCCATTACGCTACTATCAAGCCTTCTGCCAAGCACTGAAACTGCGCTAAATCGTGCTGCCATTGCTAGACTAAATATCTCCCACTGCCCAAAATGCGCAGTCGTGACAATGATAGGTCGGCCAGACTTCATCGCATCAACTAAAAAGTGCTCATTTTTAAAGACGACCTTTTCAAGTATCTTTTGTTTTGTTGTATTTTGGTTTAGGATGAAATTTATGCCAAGGTATTTTGCAAAGTTGTAGTAGCATTTTTTAGCGATTTCTAGCTTCTCTTCTTTAGTTTTTGTCTCGCCAAATGCAAGGTCTAAATTTGTCATAACGATATGAAAACGCTTTTTGCCAAGCTTTCTATAAGCAAATGCTAAAAATTTAGCAAGCAGGTTTTGAAGTGAGCTAGGCATTATAAGTATAAGAAATTTTAAAGTGTAAAAGCCAGCTAGATATATCCTATCCATTTAGCAGCCTTTTTGCGAAATTTGCAACCGTTTCAGGGTAAATTTCTCTTATGCAAAAGTCGTTTTTATCGATACTTCTAGCATCTATCTCCTTACCCATATCAATGACAAGATTTTTGTCTGTGACGTAGGCGTTTCTGTGGCTTGGTCGGTTACCAAAAAGCGTGATAGAAGGCCTATTTACAGCCCATGCAAGGTGCGTTAGACCGCTATCATTGCCAATTACCAGATCGCAGCTTGCGATGTAATCTATCATATCTTTTATGCTTAGTTTTTCAAGCAGTTTTGCAGATGTGCCCGAAATGATCGCCTCAGCCCTTGCTTTTTCGCTCTCACTCCCGTAGCAAAGGTAAATTTCACAATCATCAAGAAGTCTAATCACATCTTTAAATTTGTCATAAATTTTACTCTCTTCGCTTGCAAAAGCAGCGATCAATACGCGTTTTTTTCCGCTTTCATTTTTAAATTTTTTGCAAATTTCAAAGCAGGGTGATTTTTCTAAAATCTCATCTCTGCCAAAGCCAAAATTTAGAGCATATCCTGCAAGGCTTAGGTTTCTAACTATGATATTTTCGTTGTAGTCGATCTTAAATTTATGCCCATAAAGCCTGGCTGCAATCTTTTCTTTGACGCTTTCTCTGCTAAAGCCGTAAATTTCTTTGCCAAGTAGTTTTGCAACGACAGCTGATTTAAAAAGTCCTTGCAGATCAATGATTTTGTCAAATTTGCCAAGCGTTTTTATGATCTTGTAGCTCTTTTTAAAGCTCTCTTTAAGTGGCAAAACGACTAGCTCGTCGATTAGGGGATGATCTTTTAAAAGGCTTGCAAAACGGGCATCAACGAGCCATGTGATGTGAGCATTTGGGCAGTGCTTTTTGATAAACTGAAGCACAATGGCTGCGTGCACGATGTCCCCAAGAGCGGAGAGCTTGACTATGGCTATTTTTAGCTGATTTTTATCTTGCATTGGCTACTTTAAATATAAATTTTTGGTATGATTTTAAAAAAAAATGCTTAAAAAAGGGCTAAAATGGCAAAAAGTTACATCTGCGTCTTTGACTGCGAGACGATACCTGATGCAAATTTGATAAGAAAAATTTACGGCATTGACGGAAGCGACGAAGATGTGAGCATCCAGGCGATGGCCTTGCAAAAAGAGGCCAGTGGTAGCGATTTTTTGCCTGTGATGTTTCATAGAGTGATCGCGATCTCTGCAGTGATGGCCGATGAGTACGGCAAATTTTTAAAAGTTAGCACGATGGAGGGCAAGGATGAGTGCGAGATCATCGCTAAATTTTTAAAATTTATAAATGATTATAATCCAAGGCTTGTTAGCTTTAATGGCCGCGGCTTTGACCTGCCTATGCTAATGGTGCGTGCGATGCGCTACAACCTAAATGCGGCGGCATATTATGAGAGCGAGAATAAAGAGCTAAACAAAAATAAATGGGAAAATTATAGAGCCAGATATTCGCCTAAATTTCACCTTGATCTGCTTGATTTTATAAGCGATTTTGGAAGTGTGAGAGGGCTAAAGCTTGATACGCTTTGCGCTAGCTTAAATTTACCAGGTAAATACGACGTGCACGGCGATCAGGTGCTTGAGCTATACTACGCAGGCGAGCTTGATAAGATAAATGAATACTGCGAAAGCGACGTGCTTAATACCTACTGGCTCTTTTTGAAATTTGAGCTTTTGCAGGCAAATATCTTGCAAGATGACTACATAAATCACCTAAACGTGATGAGCGAATTTTTAGCCAAAAACTGCGCTCACAGGGGATACACTGAGGTCTTTTGCTCTGCGATAAGTGACGAGCTGGCAAGGCTTAGCGGGCAGCTAGACTACGAGATAAAGGTAGATAAAGAGGCTTTGGAATTTAGTGAATTTGATGAGGTAAGGCCCATTAGCAAAGAGGAGCTAAACCGCGATATGCTGGGCGGTCTGCTTAAAAAAGCAAGCGATCTAAAGCCAAAAGAGCCAAAGAGCAAGACACTTTTTGAAGAGAAAGTGCCTGAGATAAATTTAGACGACGAATAAGCCAAAATGAAAGGAAAAATATGAAAATTTTAGTAACTGGAACAGCTGGATTTATAGGATTTCACCTTGCAAATGCCCTTGTGGCACGCGGAGATGAGGTCGTTGGATACGACGTGATAAATGACTATTACGACGTAAATTTAAAGCTTGCACGCCTAAAAACGGCTGGTTTTGACGTGAGCGAGATAGACTACGGCAAGCTTATCACCTCAAAAACGCATCCAAATTTAAAATTTATAAAAGCAGACCTTGCTGATGAAAAGACTATGAAAGAGCTTTTTGCTAAAGAGAAATTTGATGTAGTGGTAAATTTAGCTGCACAAGCTGGCGTTCGCTACTCGCTCATAAACCCAAAAGCCTACATCGACAGCAACATCACAGGCTTTATGAACATCCTCGAGTGCTGCCGCCACAATGAGATCAAAAACCTAGTCTATGCAAGCTCTAGCTCGGTTTATGGCTTAAATGAAAACATGCCATTTTCTACGCACGAGGGGGTCAATCACCCTATAAGTCTCTATGCAGCGACTAAAAAGAGCAACGAGATGATGGCGCACACTTATAGCCACCTATTTAACGTGCCAACGACTGGACTTCGCTTTTTTACGGTTTATGGACCGTGGGGACGCCCTGATATGGCGCTATTTTTGTTTGTTGATGCCGCACTTAAAGATAAGACCATCGACGTCTTTAACTACGGCAAGATGAAGCGCGACTTTACCTACGTGGACGACATCGTAAAGGGTATCATCAAGTGTATCGATAATCCTGCTAAGCCAAACCCAGCTTGGGACGCAAAGCACCCAGATCCTGCCACTTCAAAAGCGCCGTTTAAGGTCTATAATATCGGTAACAACAGCCCAGTTGAGCTCATGGACTATATCAAGGCAGTTGAGATAAAGATCGGCCGTGAGATCAAGAAAAATTTCCTCCCACTTCAAGCAGGCGACGTGCCAGCGACATTTGCAGACGTGAGCGATTTGGTGGCGGACTTTGACTACAAGCCAAATACAAAAGTAAACGACGGCGTGGCTAAATTTGTCGAGTGGTATAGCGAGTTTTACGGGATCAAAATTTAAATGAGACGTTGCGAGTGGGCCAAGGGCGAGCTTGATATAGCCTACCACGATAATGAGTGGGGCAAGGTCATAAAAGATGATAGAAAATTTTTTGAAATGATAGTTTTAGAGGGCTTTCAAGCGGGTCTTTCGTGGCATGGGGTACTTCAAAAAAGAGAGGCTATGAGAACGGCGTTTGACGGCTTTGATCCTGAAAAGATCAAGCTTTATGGCGAGGCTGAGATAGCTAAATTTATGCAAAACGATGGGCTGATACGCAATAGACTAAAACTAAAATCGCTTGCCACAAACGCACTTGCTTTTTTATCAGTAACGCAAGAATTTGGCAGCTTTTATGACTATTTGTGGGGGCATCTGCTAAGAAAATTTGACCCCAAATTTGACGGCAAACAGATCATCAATCACTATCAAAATATCAAGCAAGTGCCAGCAACTACGCCGATGTCTGACTTTGTGGCAAAGGAGCTAAAAAAACGAGGGTTTAAGTTTCTAGGCTCTGTTAGCACCTATGCCTTTTTGCAAAGCGTGGGCGTGGTGGACGATCATATGGACTATTGTTTTTGTAAGGCAAAAGGCTGATTAGGATAGTTTTTGCGCTTTTAGCCCTTTTAAATTTTGCATTTTCTCTTGAACTGCTGCGCCTTAGCGAATTTAAAGATCAAAACGTCAGTGGCTGGCTAGCTAGCGAGAAGCTTGATGGCGTGCGTGCCTACTGGGACGGAGAGAATTTACTCTCAAGGCAGGACAAAAAGCTAAATGCACCGCTAAGTTTTACTAAAAATTTCCCTAAATTTGCACTTGATGGTGAGCTTTATGCAAAGGAGCTTAAATTTGAAGAAATTCAAGCAAGCGTGATGGATAAGCTGCCAGATGAAAAGGCGTGGAGCAGGCTAAAATTTCACGTTTTTGACGTGCCAGAGGCGAGCGGCGGACTACTTACCAGACTGGAAATTTTGGCTAAATTTCTAAAAAATAAACCAAATCAAAATTTAATCATCATAAAACAGATAAAAGTGCGTGATAACGCTCAGTTTTTAAAATTTGCTGAAAATATCATCGCAAAAGGCGGCGAAGGAGCTGTGGTGCGTGAGCCAAATGCGCCATACGAGCGAAAACGAAGTAAAAATGCGCTCAAATTTAAGAAATTTAAAGACGCCGAGTGTGAAGTGACCGCTATAAACAAAGGCAGCGGCAAATACGCAAATTTTGCTGGCTCGCTCACCTGCAAGGCACTTGGCGGCAAAGATGATAAAGAAAGAGCTGGTGAGCCAAAAGAGGGCACTATCTTTAAAATAGGCTCAGGACTAAGCGATAAAAATCGTCAAGATCCCCCTAAGATAGGCTCTATCATCACATATAAATTTCAAAATTTAACCTCTAATGGCAAGCCAAGATTTCCCATATTTTTAAGGATTAGAGAGGATTAAATTTCGTCTATGATCTCTTTTAACGCCCTAAAAGAGTCAAGCTGCGCCCTTTCATCAAAAATAAAGCTTTGAGCCATGATCTCATCGACTTCAAGTCTGTTTTGAAACTCTAAAATTTGCTCTTTAACGCTTTGCTTTGAGCCTATAAAAGAGCACGCCATCATCTCTTCCGTGACGCTTCTTTCTCTATTTTTTAGCTCTATTTGCCTAAAGTCGATCGGCCCAAAATGCGGAGCCTTGGCACCTGCTTTGCCGCTCATAGCAAAGACCTCGTCGTTGTCCCTTTTTGGTGGCTGCAAATACTCTTTTTCGCCAGTTACTACGTTTAAGAAAAACTGCGTTTGCGTAGTGGCTAAACTCCTTGCTAGCTCGTCAGTCTGGGCTATTATTACATTTGCTCCTGCGATGACATAGGGTGCTTTTAAAAAGGGCGATGGTTTGAAATTTTGACGATAAATTTCTACCGCTTTTTCTAGCGCACGTGGTGTAAAGTGCGACGCAAAGGCGTAAGGCAGACCAAACTCAGCCGCCACATATGCACTATATATGCTTGAGCCAAGTATGTAAATAGGCGGAATTTTGTCTACTTTTGGATAGGCTTTTACGGCTCTTTTGGCGTTAAAATAGTCCATTAATTCGTTTATTTGCATATCAAATTCCATCTCTCTTGTGCCTCGTCTAAGCACCGCAGCCGTCTCTTGGTCGGTCCCTGGAGCTCTGCCTAGCCCAAGATCGACGCGGTTTGGATATAGCGTCTCAAGAGTGGAGTACTGCTCGGCGATGGAGTATGGGCTGTGGTTTGGTAGCATCACGCCGCCAGAGCCCACACGCAAGCTTTTTGTATGCTCTAAGATGTGCGCGATGATGAGCTGCGTGGCTGAGCTAGCTAAATTTTGCATGTTGTGATGCTCTGCGACCCAGTAGCGATTTATGCCGATATCTTCGGCAAATTTAGCCAGTCTGATGGCCGCATCTATGGCAGCTTTTGCGTCACTGCCTTGTTTTATTGGTAGTAAATTTAAGATTGAGAGATTCATTTTTTATCCTTTTTTTGTAGATGAGAGATTATAAAGATTAAATTTAAAATAGATTGTAAGTCTATTTTAAATTTATAGTCAAAGACCTATCCACGCAGTCTTCAAGCAAAATTTAAAAACTAATCTTGCTTTACTTTTGCTTTACTCTATTTTTGATAAAATTACACACTTTTAATGAAAGGCTTAAACTTGAAGATTTTAGTAACAGGTGGAGCTGGATACATCGGCAGCCACGTAGTAAAAGCACTTTTAAAGCAAGGCAAAGATGAGATAACCATCATCGACAATCTCTGCAAGGGCTCACAAAAAGCACTTGAAGCACTCCAAAAAATAGGAAATTTTAAATTTATAAATGCAAATTTAGAGGATGATCTAAGTGAAATTTTCGCAAATGGCAAATTTGATGCGATCATCCATTTTGCAGCGTTTATCGAGGTCTTTGAAAGTATGAGCGAGCCGCTAAAATACTACCTAAACAACACTGCAAACGTCGCAAGGGTGCTAAGATATGCAAAAACTTACAATGTAAATAAATTTATATTTAGCTCAACTGCCGCAGTTTATGGCGAGCCAGACGTGGCGGAGGTGAGCGAGACAACGCCTACAAACCCGATAAATCCATACGGCAGAAGCAAGCTAATGAGCGAGCAGATCATCAAAGATTACGCCGCTTCAAATGAAAATTTCAAATTTGCGATTTTGCGCTATTTTAACGTAGCAGGTGCAGACGAAGAGGGGCTTATCGGTCAAAACTATCCAAACGCCACGCACCTTATCAAAGTAGCTGTTCAAACAGCACTTGGCAAGCGCGATAGCATGGGTATCTTTGGCGATGACTACGCGACAAAAGATGGCACATGCGTAAGAGACTATATCCATGTTAGCGACCTAGCAGACGCTCACATAAGCGCGCTTGATTACATCAGTCAAAATGGTAGCGAAACTTTTAACGTGGGATATGGTAGAGGATTTAGCGTAAAAGAGGTCATCGAAACCGCAAAAAAAGTAAGCGGAGTAAATTTCAAGGTGCTAAATGCGCCAAGAAGGGACGGCGACCCAGCTATCCTCATCTCAAACGCAAGCAAACTGCGCTCGCTAACAAGCTGGAAGCCAAAAAGAGATGATCTAGCGCTCATCATAAAAACCGCCCTTGAGTGGGAAAAGAGAATTTAAGGATAAGCATGAAAATAGCAGTAATTGGAACTGGATATGTTGGGCTAGTAAGTGGTGCATGCTTTGCTAAGATGGGCAACAGCGTGATCTGCGTCGATGTCGATAGCAAAAAGATCGAAGCGCTAAAAAACGGCATCGTGCCTATATATGAGCCTGGGCTTGCTGATATCGTGAGTGAGTGCTACAAAAATGGCTCGCTTAAATTTAGCACGCAGATAACCGAGGCGCTGGAGCATGCAGATGTGCTATTTATCGCAGTTGGCACGCCTATGGGCGCT
The DNA here is from genome assembly GCF_003048835.2 of Campylobacter concisus. NCBI lineage: Bacteria > Pseudomonadati > Campylobacterota > Epsilonproteobacteria > Campylobacterales > Campylobacteraceae > Campylobacter > Campylobacter concisus. The sequence continues at coordinate 506,895 of NZ_CP060705.1, forward strand.
GATGGGCAGGCGGATTTGAAATATGTCCTCTCAGTTGCAAAATCTATCGGAGAAAATTTAAGCAAACCACTAATCGTAGTCGATAAATCAACCGTTCCAGTAGGCACTGGAGCTAAGGTGCACGAGGTGATCGAAGCTGAGCTTAAAAAGAGAAATGCAAAGGTTAAATTTGAAGTAGTCTCAAACCCAGAGTTTTTAAAAGAGGGCGCGGCGGTTGAGGACTTTTTAAAGCCTGATCGCGTAGTTATCGGGGCTAGCAGCGAGTGGGGCTTTAGCGTTATGAGAGAGCTTTATGAACCATTTATGAAAAATCACGACAGGCTCATTTGCATGGACGTAAAGTCAGCCGAGATGACAAAATATGCTGCAAATTCGATGCTGGCGACTAAAATCAGCTTTATAAACGAGATAGCAAATATCTGCGAACGTGTGGGAGCTGATGTAAATTTAGTAAGAAAAGGTATTGGTAGTGACTCAAGGATCGGATATAGCTTCATCTACCCAGGCTGCGGATATGGCGGCAGCTGCTTTCCAAAAGACGTTGAGGCACTCATCTACACAGCTAGGCAAAATGGCTTTGAGCCAGAACTTTTAAACGCGGTCGAGTCAAGAAATAAGGCTCAAAAAAGGGTGCTATTTGAGAAAATTTATAACTTCTTTGGCGGCGATCTAAAGGGCAAGACGATCGCACTTTGGGGACTTGCGTTTAAGCCAAATACTGATGATATGAGAGAGGCTAGCTCGCTAACTTTGATAAAGCTTTTAGATGAAGCTGGCGCAAAAGTGGTCGCTTATGATCCAAAATCAAGCGAAGAAGCTAAAAAATATATGCCAAATTTAGATGTGAAATACGCTAAAAATAAGTATGACGCTCTTGATAATGCCGATGCTATGGTGCTTGTGACTGAGTGGAGTGAGTTTAGATCGCCTGATTTTATGGAGATCAAAGAGAGGCTAAAAAACGCTGTCATATTTGACGGACGCAATCAGTATAACGCTAAAACTTTAGCCGAGCATGGCTTTAAGTATTTCCAAATAGGCGTCAAAGCGTGAAGCAAATTTTATCTCTCGTAGTTTTTTTGCTGCCTTTTGCGCTTTTAGCTAGCGAAGCAGCAGGCAAAAGCGAGGCAAAGGCGCAAGAGCAGGTTTTTGAGCTACCTGTCTCAAAGATGCCGGTTGATTATTTTAAATATGAAGTTGCATTTTTTAAAGAGATGCAAACAGACTGTGAATTTGCTATGCTAGAGGGCGGACATTTAGATAAAAAAGAGGATAAAAGCGGGGTTTATTATGAATTTAGCGCAGAAGATAAGCCGCTTAAGCCTTGCAACGGCAAAAAGAAAAAGAGGCAAATTTATTATGAATTTACTCAAATTTTGCCTGGCATTAGCCCCATAAGGATCGTAACTCCGCAAGGTGTTGGCGCAGAGATAAGAATTTATGAACGTATAAAAACAATAAAACCAAAAATTTTAAAAAGGAAAGAGAAATGAAAATAGCAGTAGTAGGACTTGGATATGTGGGACTTCCACTAGCAGCAGCTTTTAGTGAGAAGTACGAAGTAGTAGGCTTTGACGTAAATGCAAAACGTATAGAAGAGCTTAAAAGTGGCTATGATAGAACGCTTGAGCTTAGTAACGAGCAGATGAAAAAAGCGATCGATAATGGCATGAAATTTAGCCTAAATTTAGATGACATCAGAAGTTGCAACTTCTTCATCGTAACCGTCCCAACTCCTATAGATAAGAACAAACGCCCTGATCTAACCCCAGTGGTAAAAGCGACCCAGAGCGTGGCAAAAGTGCTTAAAAAAGGCGACATCGTTGTCTATGAAAGCACCGTTTATCCAGGCGTTACAGAAGAAATTTGCGTACCGCTTCTTGAAGAGAGCGGGCTTAAATTTAATAAAGACTTCTTCTGTGGCTATTCTCCAGAGCGCATAAACCCAGGGGACAAAGAACACACTGTGACAAAGATCAAAAAGATAACAAGTGGCTCAACTCCAGAGATCGCTGACAAGGTCGATGAAATTTATCGCTCTATTATCACAGCTGGCACTCACAAAGCTTCAAGCATCAAAGTGGCAGAGGCCGCAAAGGTCATCGAAAACACTCAGCGCGACATCAACATCGCCTTTATAAACGAGCTTGCGATGCTATTTGAAAAGCTTCACATCAACACTATCGACGTGCTTGAGGCTGCAGGTACTAAGTGGAATTTCTTAAATTTCCGCCCAGGACTAGTTGGCGGTCACTGCATCGGCGTAGATCCATACTATCTAACTCACAAAGCTCAAGAGGTAGGCTACAACCCTGAAATGATCCTAGCAGGTCGCCGCATCAACGATGATATGGGCAGATACGCAGCCGATCAAGTGATAAAACTAATGATAAGAAAGGGTGTGCTTATCAACAAAGCGCGCGTGCTTGTTCTTGGTATGACATTTAAAGAAAATTGCCCAGATATAAGAAATTCTCGCGTTATAGACGTGGTTGATGAGCTAAAAGACTTTGGCTGCAAGGTCGATGTGACTGATCCTTGGGCTGATAGCGCTGAGGTAAAACACGAGTACGGCTTTGATCTAGTAAAAGAGTATAACCTAGACGACTACGACTGCATCGTGATCGCCGTAGCTCACAATGAATTTAAAAAGCTCAACCTAAAAGGCCGCTTGGTTTATGATATAAAAAATATCTACCCAGAGGCTGACGCTAGGCTGTAAGTGAGCGTTAAATTTAAAATTTACATAGCTGCCTTGCCATTTGGCTTGGCGGCTAATTTTTTTGGTTTTTTCTTTTTAAATTTAGCTTTTGGGCTAAATTTCAAAGGTTAAAAGTCTAATGCTGATCAATCTAATAAGCTCAATCGTCGTTTTTGTCGTATCAATGGGCATAAATTTCTTTCTTACACCATTTATCTTAAAAAGCCTTGGCAACGAGGCTTTTGGCTTTGTGGGTCTTAGTAACGCCATAGTTAGCTACGCAGCAGTCGTAAGTGTAGCCATAAACTCGGTCAGTGGGCGCTTTGTTGCTCATGCGTGGCACAAAAAAGACCTAAGCCTTGCAAACACCTACTACTCATCAGTGCTTGTTGTAAATATCTTCTTTTGCGCCGTTGTCGTGGTGCTTAGCTCTGTTTTCATACTAAATTTGCAAAGCTTTTTAAATGTCCCTGAAAATTTACTCTTTGACGTGAGAATGACCCTTGTTTTTTACTTTATAAATTTCTGCGTTGGGCTATTTAACGGCGTTTTGACGGTTTGTGCTTTTGTGACAAATAAGCTCTATCTACTCTCCATCAGAAACGCCATCTCAAGCGCGATCCTAGCAGCCCTCATCGTGGCGCTCTTTTTCTTTTTTAAGCCGTTCATTTCATACATCGCCATTTCAGCGCTAGTTGCTAGCCTTTTTGTCTTTTTTAGCACCATTTTTATGTCAGCTCGCATCACGCCAGAGCTAAAATTTAGCCTTAGTAAATTTGACTTTTCTAAGATCAAAGAGCTTTTAAGCTCTGGCATTTGGAACAGCTTTAATGCGCTAAACCGCATACTTTTAACAGGCATGGACCTTTTTATCTGCAACATTTTTGTCAATGCAAACGCCACTGGTCTTCTTTCAGTCGCCAAGGCCGCTCCTATCATACTTGAGAGCTTTGTAGCGCAGCTTAGTGGTATCTTTGCGCCAAAATTTGTCGAGCTTTACTCTAAAAATTTGATCACTGATCTCATAAAAGAGGCTAAATTTTCAATGAAGGTGATCGCCTTTGTGATGAGCGCTCCAGCTGCATTTTTCGTCGTTTTTGGGCTTGATTTTTACACGCTTTGGCTACCTTTTAAAAGCGCAGATGAGATTAAATTTATCTACAACGTCTCGATGATCACGCTAGTGCCGATCGTATTTATAAGCTTTGTTTTTTCACTTTTTAACCTTGATAGCGCGACAAACAAGCTTCGCCGCCCAGCCATTGCCAACACTATCCTTGGCGTTAGCACGATCATAGCGCAGATCGCGCTACTTAAATTTAGTGACTACGGCGTTTATGGCATCGTCATCGTCGCAGCCGTTTTTTATAGCATAAGAATTCTCGGCTTTGACCTCATAAATGCCGCTTTAAATTTAGAGGTGAAACTCACCACATTTTACGGGGTTTATTTTAAAAATTTAGCCGTTTTTGCGCTATGCGTGCTTGCGATGTTTGCCTGCAAGGACTTTGTGAGCCTAGATAACTGGCTAAAATTTGCTATCTTTGCTGCGATATATGCCAGCGCAGCTTATGTTTTGGGATATTTTTTGTTTTTTAATGCCTTCGAGCGAGGCATAGTTTGGCGTAAAATTTTAAAAAAATTTAAAAGGTCTTAAATGAATGAAATTTATTTGATCTCTTTGGCTAAAGATACCAAAAGGCGCGAGCTTTTGCAGCAGAAATTTGGCTCTTATGATAGTTTTAAGCTAATAGACGCAGTTGATGGCGGGGAGCTAAACGCGAGGGAGTACTATAAGATCATCTCTCCGTCATTTAAAGCTTACGGCAAGGTTTTAAGCCCAGCAGAGGTAGGCTGTTCGCTCTCGCACGTAAAAGCCTACGAGGCATTTTTGGCAAGTGAGGCGAAATTTGCCCTCATCTTTGAAGATGACGTGATAGGAGATGATAATGCCATAAAAGAGGCATTTTTAGCAGCTAGCAAGATGCCTGAAAATAGCGTGCTGATATGTGGCATGCAAGATGGGCTAGAGGGCAGGTTTAGCGCCTTTGGCAAAAAGGTGGATGCTAGCCTAAGTAAGCCACTTTGGCAGGTCTCAAAACACTCATTTTCAAGCATTTATAGAGCAGGGGCTTATGTGCTAACTAAAAAAAGTGCTAAAAATTTGCTTGAAATTCATAAGCGGGCGCTTTGCACGACCGATGTTTGGGACTATTTGCTTGGCGTTAATGATATGCAGATGTATTTTTGCGACCTTTTTGCGCACCCAACTGATCTTAGTGGCTCAAATATCGAGGGCGAGCGCCTTGAGAGAGGATACAGTGCAAATTTAAAGGCCTATATAAAAACATTTAAATTTATACTTTTCTCAAGGCTTGAAAAGCTTCAAGGCTATGAGAGAATTTTTAAAAGGGGCTAAATGAGCGAGCCATTAATCAGCATCGTAACCGCGACTTACAAGCGTCCAGAGCTTTTAAAAAAGGCCATAAAAAGTGCTCTAGCTCAAAGCTATAAAAATTTAGAAATAGTTGTAACTGATGACGGCGATGACGAGAGTGCGAGTGAAATTTGCAAGAGTTTTAACGACGCAAGGATCAAATTTGTAAAAAACAGCGCTCACAAAAAGAGCCCAAATGGCAATAAAAATAACGGCTTTGACAACGCAACAGGCGAGTTTGTCTGCTTGCTTGACGATGACGACGAGCTTTTACCAGAGGCGATTGCCCAGTGCTATGAAATTTTAAAAAGTGGCGAGTATTCGTGCGTCTTTGCTGACGCGATCTGCGAGAAAGATGGCGTGATGACCGAGGTCGTGGCTGGTAGAAGCCCATATAAGCAAAGCGGAGCGATGAGTAAGGTTGATTATCACTGCGGGCGGATAAATGGCGAGTATTTTAAGCTTTTTTCACGTGAATTTATAGATGGTTTTAGGTTTGATGAGAGCAGTTTTGGCGGCGAAAATGAGCTTTATATCCGCTTTTTTGAAAAAAATGTCTTCTATCTTAAAAAGCCACTTTACATCTACCGCATCGCAAGAAGCGATAGTGCGACGCTAAATGCCAGCAAGCACGCGCTAAATGTGGCAAATGCTTACATCAAAACAGCGAATTTACACTACGACATCGCTATAAAAAATGAGCCAAAATTTATAGCTATGCAGTATAAAAACGCCGCTTACTACGCCAAAATAGCAGGCGAATATGGCCTTATGCTAAGGTGTATCTTTAAAAGTCTTAGTATTAAATTTAGCAAAGAGGCGTTTGTTTTCTTGCTACTTAGTCTGCTTCCAAGTGGCATTTTACCGGCACTTTCAAAGCTTAGAGTGAAAATCAAGCAAAGGTTTGGCGTATGAAGATATTATTTGTCACATCAACGCTTAGAAGTGGCGGTGCGGAGCGAGTTTGCGCGGTGATCGCATCAAGATTTAGCATGGATCACGATGTAAGCCTTGTTAAATTTGATAAGGACGAGCCATTTTACGAGCTGGCAAGTGGCGTGAAGCTCATAAATTTAGGCGTTGGGGCTGATGAGCTTGGCTTGGTTGGAAATTTAAAAAAGAGAGTTTTAAAGGTGCTTGCTTTAAGAGCGCTCATAAGAGAGGGCAAATTTGACGCTGTGATATCATTTTTAGACGCCGTAAATACCTTGGTACTCTTTAGCTCAGCAGGGCTAAAAACGCCTATTATCATAAGCGAGCACACAAACTACCTTGCGCCAAAAAGAGCCATTTTTAAGGTGCTAAGACGCCTTAGTTATCCATTTGCAAACGCACTTAGCGTTTTAAGCGACGAGGATCTTGGCTACTACTCGAAATTTTGCAAAAATGTGATGAAAATTTACAACCCGCTCTTTGAAGAGATACGCAGTGAGAGCTTTGATAAAGAAAATTTAGTCATCTTTGTTGGCAGGCTAAATAAGATAAAAAACTGCGAAATGTTTGTAAGAGTGGCTGCAAACTTAAAGCAAAGCGGCTATAAATTCGCTGTCGCTGGAGATGGCGGCGAGAGGGCAAATTTAGAAAAATTAGCTAAAAATTTGGGTGCAGAGGTGGAGTTTTTAGGCAATGTAAGTGACATCGCTTCGCTTTATAAAAGGGCAAAGGTGCTGCTCTCTTGCTCAAATTTCGAGGGTCTTGGAAACACCTTGATAGAGGCTATAAACTATGACTGCGTGCGGGTTGCGACAAGAACTAGTGGGGCAAAAGAGCTTATAAAAGATGGTTTTGATGGCTTGCTTTGTGAGATAAATGACGTTGATGATATGAGTAAAAAGCTTGCAAATTTGCTGCAAGATGAGGCAAAGATGAGTGAATTTGCTAAAAATGCAAGAGCTAGACTTGATGAGTTTACCGTGGAGCAAATTTATAAAAAATGGCTGGAGCTTTTAAGACTTGGAGGTGTAAAGTGAAAATTCTTTTTGTCATAGCCGCACTTAGAAACGGCGGAGCTGAGCGCGTGCTAAACGTGCTTGCAAATGAGCTTTGCAAAGACAATGAGATCACTATCGCCCTGCTTGAAGAGGATCTTGGACTTTATAAATTTAGTGAAAAGATAAAGATCATAAATCTTAACGTCACTGGCTCAGGTGTTGCTTTAAAATTTAAGAAAATTTTAGCCCTTAGAGCACTTTTTAAAGAGCAAAAAGCTGATCTTATAATTAGCTTTATCGACTGGACAAATGTCGCTTGTGTGCTGGCAAATGCTGGGCTAAAGAGCAAACTAATAGCAACTGAGCATCACGAGCATAGCTACTTAAAAAGTAAAGTCGCAAGCGCTATGCGTGACTTTTCGTATAAATTTGTAGATGGTTTAAGCGTGCTAAGCAAAAGCGACTATGACTACTATAAATTTGCCAAAAATCGCGAGGTCATCCACAACCCACTTTTTATCGACATACCTGAAATTTGCGAGAAGCAAAATGTTATCTTAAGCGTGGCAAGGCTGGAGGCGGTAAAGGGCTATGATATCTATTTTGAGGCACTTAGCAAGGTGGATAAGAGCTTGCTTGATGGCTGGGAGATAAAGATCGCAGGCAGTGGCAGGCAGGAGGCGCAGCTAAAAGAGATGGCCTCAAATTTAGGGCTTAATGTCAATTTTTTAGGTCATATGAGTGATGTTACGAGCCTTTACAGCGAGGCAAAAATTTTTTCTCTTAGCTCAAGAAGCGAAGGGCTTTCAAACGTGTTAATCGAATCAGGCGCCTTTGGTTGCGCTAGGTTAAGTAGCGACACTGTGGGCGCAAGAGAGCTTATAAATGACGGCACGGACGGGCTTATCTTTAAAAATGGCGACAGCGATGATCTAAAAGAGAAGCTTGAGATGCTTTTAAAAGATGAAAATTTAAGGCAAAAACTAGCAAAAAACGCCAGCGAAAGTGCAAATTTATTTAGCAAAGAAAATATCATCAAGCAGTGGCGAGAATTTATAAAAAAGGTTGTTAGCAAGTGAAAAAATTAGCCGTTTTTTTATATTCGATGGGGCCTGGCGGGGCTGAGCGAAATGTGGCAAATTTACTGCCATTTTTGATCAAACGTTATGAAGTTCATCTCATCTTAATGAGCAAGGTCATCGCCTACGAGATCCCAAGCGAGGTGCAAATCCACTTTATAGAAAATAGCGACCCTTATGAGAGCGGAGTAAAGAAGCTTGCAAGGCTCTTTTTAGCGATGCCAATGCTTGCCTTTAAATATAAAAATCTTTGTCAAAATTTAGGCATCAACACGCAGTTTGTGCTGATGAACCGCCCATGTTACATAGCCGCAATAGCTAGGATTTTAGGGCTAAAGGCTAGGCTGGTTATCAGCGAGCGAAGTTGTCCATCGATCCTATATAAAGACGATCTAAGCGGCAGGGTTAATAAATTTTTACTCACTCATCTTTATAAAAAGGCTGATCTAATCCTCGCAAATGCAGCTGGCAACAAAGAGGATCTGGTGCGAAATTTTGGCATGAGCGAAGCAAAAACAAAGGTGCTTTATAACGCCCTTGATCTAAAAACTATAAATTTGCTAAAAGATGAGCCACTTGAGGATGGTTTTAAGCCATTTTTCATAAACATAGGCCGCCTTGATAGTGGTAAAAATCAAGCCATGTTAATAAAAATAATAGCTTCGATTAGCGACCCTCGCGCCACGCTTGGCATCCTTGGCAAAGGGCCTTTAAAAGATGAGCTGCAAAATTTGATAGACAAATTTGGCGTTGGCGAGCGAGTAAAGCTTCTTGGCACTGATAAAAACCCTTTTAGGCACATAAAAAAAGCCTCTTGCTTGCTTTGTGCTTCGCGTTTTGAGGGCTTTTCAAACGTCTTGCTTGAAGCGTTAGCATGCGAAAAAACTATCATTTCAACCGAGCACAAGAGCGGCGCAAAGGAGCTTTTGGGCGATAGTGAGTTTGGCATCTTAGTGCCTGTTGATGACGAAAATGCGATGAAAGAGGCGATGATAAAAGTGCTTAACGAGCCAAAGATAAGGCAAAATTTTGAAAATGTTGCGTATAATCGGGCTAAATTTTTTGATAGTGAAAATATAGCGAGCGAGCTTATAAATTTTTTGGAAAATCCTAATGAATAGAAATTTGTTTTTTAAAAATTACTCTTTATACCTTATGATATTTGTCGCAGTCATCTTTGGCATGGTTTGCAGGCTTTACTGGGTCTTTTGGGCGAGCGAGTATCCGGTATTTTTCTGGAACAACGAGCTGATGATCAGCACAAACGACGGCTACGCATTTGCCGAGGGCGCAAGGGACATGCTAGCAGGCTTTCACCAAGAAAACGACCTTAGCTACTACGGCTATCCGCTTTCCACACTTACTTACTGGATCGTGAAATTTCTGGGTGTCAAGCTCGAGACAGCGATGATTTATATGAGCGTCTTTTTCTCGTCGCTTGTGGCTGTGCCTGTTATCTTGATCGCAAACGAATACAAAGCAAAAATGGCTGGCTTCATCGCTGCACTTCTTGCAGTGATCGCAAATAGCTACTACAACCGCACTATGGCAGGATATTACGACACCGACATGCTCATCATCCCACTTAGCGTTTTTGTCGTTTGGGGGCTTGTTAGAGTGCTTGAGAAAAAGGACGCAAAGAGCCTGATAATAGCACCTTTAAGCGTGCTTATCTATATGTGGTGGTATATGAGCGCCTTTTCGCTTATTAGCATTTTAACTGGGCTATTTTTACTTTACACACTCATTTTTGATAGGAAAAATCCACTTTTTTACCTTGAAATTTCGCTGCTTTTACTAGCCATCTCAAACCTTGATCTAACGCTTAAATTTATCGCTGTCATCGCTATTTACGCACTTTGTCTATTTAAAAAAGAGGTGATAAATTTAAAAATTGCTCTTGGCATTTTGGCAATTATCTTTGTCGTTTTTGTCATCCGTGGCGGGCTAAATCCTATAATCTTTCAACTTAAATTTTACGTCTTTAGAGATGCGCCTGAAGTTGGTGGCATGAGCTTTCACTTTTTTAATGTCAATCAAACTATCCAAGAGTCAAGCGTCGTTGATTTTACGCTATTTTGTGAGAGGATCAGCGCAAATGTCATAACATTTTTGATCTCTCTTGCTGGTGTTGCTCTTTTTTGTTACAAGCACCGCTCATTTGCCGTCTCGCTTGGCATGCTCGCACTTGGCTTTTTAGCATTTAAAAGCGGCCTTAGATTTACCATTTACGCTGTGCCTATCATGGCGCTTGGTTTTGGCTACTTAGTGGAGTTTGTGCTTGCAAATTTAAAGCTAAAAGGAGCCGTGCTAAATCTCATAAGAGCCTTCATAGCAGCTCTTGTGCTTGCTCCAGCGCTCATTCACATCTATGGTTACAAGGCTGAGCCAGTCTTTGTAAATAAAGAGGTTGAAATTTTAAATAAGCTAAAAAGCATCGCAGGACGCGAGGACTACGTGGTTGCGTGGTGGGACTATGGATATCCGATTAGATATTACAGCGATGTTAAGACGCTAATTGACGGCGGAAAGCACCTTGGACGTGAAAATTTTGCCGTGAGCTTTGCGCTTGGAAGCGACGAGATGAGCTCGGCAAATATGGCAAGGCTCGATGTAGAATACACTGAGCGAAATTTCAAAGAGCACTTTAATGGCAACTTGGCTCAAATTTTAAAAGATAGAAATTTAAGCGTTGATCAGTTTTTTAGTGAGATAAAAGAGGAAAATTTTAGCCTGCCAGCAAAGAGCAGAGAGATATATTATTACCTGCCAGATAGGATGCTTAGCATCTTCCCGACCATTTTGCAGTTTAGCAAGATTGATCTAAAAAGTGGTAAAAATTTAAACAACGGACTTTTTATCACCACTAGAGCGATCTCGCAAAGCGAAAAGGGCATTAGGCTAAGTGGTGGATTTACTCTAACAAGTGATGTCACAAATTTGATCTATGATGGCAATGTCTTACCACTAAGATCTTTCATAGAGACTGACTACAACGAGGCTGGCAAGCTAAATGTAAAAGAGTATAAAAATAATGAAAGTTCAAATATTTCTGTCATTTTTATGAGGGATTATGGTAGATTTATCATCCTTGATGAGAGCATTTTAAATAGCGCCTACATCCAGCTTTTTGTGCTTGAAAGATACGATCCAAAGGTCTTTGAGCCAGTCATACTTGACGGGGCGGCAAAAGTTTATAGGCTAAAGAGGTAGAGATGGCAAGGATAGGATTTTTAAGCCACGCTGATATGAGCATACACTTTTTTAGACGCCCTATCATGCAGGCTTTAAAAGATATGGGGCATGAGGTTTTTGCTATCGCTCCAAAAGGAAATTTCACTAATGAGCTTGCTAAAAGCTTTCACACCGTCACCTACGAGCTTGATAAGGCGAGCCTAAATCCGCTAACCGTGATAAATAACTCTAAAAAATTATCTCAAATTTTAGGTGAGCTAAATTTAGATCTGCTGCAAACTGGCGCTCACAAGTCAAATGTCTTTGGCACGTTTGCCGCTAAAAACGCTGGCATAAAACACGTGATAAATTTAGTTGAAGGCCTTGGTAGCTTTTATATCGATGATGATCTTAAGACAAAGGCAGTGCGCTTTGTCATGGAGAGCCTTTATAAGCTCTCTTTTGCAAAAGCTGATGCTTGCATCTTCGTAAATGACGCAGATCCAGACTATCTGATCTCAAAAAAATTGATAGATAAAAGCAAAGTGTACCGCATAAAAAGTGTCGGCGTCGATACTGCTAAATTTGATCCAGCTATCACGCAGGCGGCGGACCTTGGTGAAAAAAAGGTGGTTCTCATGATCGCCAGAGCCATGTGGCACAAGGGCGTTCGTGAATTTTACGAAGCGGCAGAAATTTTAAATGGCTATAAAAACTGTGAATTTGTCTTTGTGGGTGAGGGCTTTGCTGGTAATAAATCAACCGCAGACGAGAGCTTTTTAAAAGGTGGCAAGGTGCGATATCTTGGCGCTAGAAACGACATACCACAGCTTTTAAAAGCTTCTTACTTGCTGGCTTTGCCAAGCTACAAAGAGGGCTTTCCAAGAACGGTTTTAGAGGCGATGAGCATGGCTAAAGCAGTCGTTGCAAGCGACGTGACAGGCTGTAATGAAGCTGTAAAGGACGGCTACAACGGACTTTTATGCAAGGTAAAAGACGCAAGCGATCTTGCTAGTAAGATAAAAATTTTACTTGATGATGAGGAGCTTTGCGCTAAGCTTGGAGCAAATGGCAGGGACTGGGCAGTTAGTGAGTTTGACGAGAAGCAAATCGCGAAAAGATATATAGAAATTTATAGGAAATTTATAGATGTATAGAAATTTTTTAAAGAGGGTGATTGATATTTTGGGGGCCTTGTTTTTGCTCATTTTAACATCACCTATCATCATAGCAACGGCGATTTTTATCTATTTTAAAGTAAGCCGTGACGTCATTTTTACGCAGGCAAGACCAGGACTAAATGAGAAAATTTTTAAAATTTATAAATTTAAGACGATGAGTGATGAGCGTGACGCAAATGGCGAGCTCTTGCCAGATGAACAGCGTCTTGGCAAATTTGGCAAGCTGATCCGCTCACTTAGTCTTGATGAGCTGCCACAGCTCTTTAACGTGCTAAAAGGCGATATGAGTTTTATCGGACCAAGGCCGCTTTTGGTTGAGTATCTACCCATCTATAACGAAACGCAAAAGCATCGCCACGACGTGCGCCCTGGTATCACGGGCCTAGCGCAGGTAAATGGCAGAAACGCCATAAGTTGGGAGAAAAAATTTGAATACGACGTCTATTACGCTAAAAATTTAAGCTTTATGCTTGATGTAAAGATCGCCTTGCAGACCATCGAAAAGGTGCTAAAACGAAGTGGCGTCAGCAAAGAGGGGCAGGCGACGACGGAGAAATTTAATGGCAAAAACTAAGAAAATTTACATCTACGGAGCGAGTGGGCATGGTCTTGTGATCGCTGACATCGCTAGAAATAACGGCTATGATGAGATAGTTTTTTTAGACGATGCTAGCGAGTGTAAATTTAGTCCAGAGCTTGAAAAAGCTGACATCATAATAGCCATAGGCGATAATAAAACAAGGCAAAAGATCAGCCAAAAGGTGGAGGTCGCTGGCTTTGAGATAGTAAATTTGATCCATAAAAGTGCGGTTGTGAGTGAAAGTGCCGTGCTAGAAAAGGGCGTAGTAGTCATGCCAAATGCCGTGATAAACGCAAAAGCTTGCATAAAAGGGGGCGCTATCATAAACTCTGGCGCAGTGATAGAGCATGAGTGCGTGATAGGTAAATTTGCTCACATCAGCCCAAATGCAGCCCTTGCTGGAAACGTGAGCGTGGGTGAATTTACGCATGTTGGCATTGGCTCAAGCGTCATTCAAGGCATAAGCATCGGCAAGAACTGCATCATAGGCGCTGGAAGCGTAGTTGTTAGAGATATAAAGGACGGCATAAAGGCTTACGGCGTGCCTGCATGTGAGCGCGCTAAGATATAAATTTAAAAATAAGTGCTAAAATCGCCAAAAAATCACGAAAGGTATGAAAATGGATAGGGTTTTTTTATCTCCACCAAATATGAGTGGAAAAGAGCAAGAATATATAAAAAAAGTTTTTGAAAGCAACTACATAGCGCCACTTGGCGAATATGTCAATAAATTTGAAGATAGCATAAAAGCTTACACTGGCGCCAAAGATGCGCTTGCACTATGCGCTGGAACTGCGGCACTTCACCTAGCACTTCGCGTTCTTGGCGTAAAAGAGGGCGATTTTGTGCTGGCTTCTAGCTTTACTTTCATGGCTTCAGTCTCGCCGATACTTTACGAAAAAGCAACTCCAGTCTTTATAGATAGCGACGAGAGCTGGAATTTAAGCCCAGAACTACTTAAAAAAGCGATATCAAATTTACCTAAAAAGCCAAAAGCGCTAGTCGTCACTCATCTTTACGGACAAGCTTCAAAGATGAAAGAAATTTGCGAAATTTGCCAAAATGAAGGCATCGCTTTGGTTGAAGATGCAGCTGAAGCACTTGGTGGATTTTACGGCGGCAAGGCACTTGGCACATTTGGCGTGATGGGCGGATATAGCTTTAATGGCAACAAGATCATCACCACTTCAGGTGGCGGCATGCTAGTTGGAGATAGTGAGTTTGTAGAAAAAGCTAGATTTTACAGCACACAAGCAAGAGAACCTTTGCTTCACTACGAGCACAAAGACTACGGCTACAACTACCGCTTAAGCAACGTCCTAGGCGCTATTGGCGTGGCTCAGATGGAAGTTTTAGAAAAGAGAGTCGAGCAAAAGAGAAGAGTATTTGAAATTTATGAAAAAGAGCTTGGCGATATTTTAGAATTTATGCCAGAGCTGCCAAATTCTCGTGGAAACAGATGGCTTACAACCGGCGTTTTTGCTAAAAAAGATGCACATTTAAAAGTTATAAAAGCACTAGCTGATGAGAACATCGAGAGCCGCCCGCTTTGGAAGCCTATGCACTTACAGCCAGTATTTAAAGGCGCGCTAAGTTTTGTTGATGGATATAGCGAAGATCTATTTTCAAGAGGAATTTGCTTGCCAAGCGGCAGCGATATGAGCGAGCAGACACAAGAAAGAGTGATAAAAATAGTCAAGGAAAATGCGTAAATGTTTCATGCAACGAAGTTAAAAAGGCTCGTATTTTTCCTTCTTGGCGATGTTTTTATATTTGTTTTTTCGATATATGCAGCTTATCTTTTAAGATTTAACGCCGACATCCCAGATATCTACGTGCAAGGGCTTTTTGTAACGGCTGGATTTTTGATCGTATTTAAGCTCTTTTTTATGTGGATGTTTAAAATTTACAAGGTGCCGTGGAGATTTTTTGGCTTAAATGAAGCTCGTAAAATTTTCCTAGCTCACGTTTGCGCGGCGATCTTATTTACGATCGTATTTTTTATCATACAAGATTTTTTAAATCCTTACCCAAGAAGCGTCATCTTTATCGACCTTCTCATCTCGTGCCTACTCATCGGGCTTTTGAGAATTTCAAAGCGTATGGTGCTTGACTTTTCAAATAGACCCCACAAAGGCGAGCCTTGTATCGTTATAGGCGCGACCTCAAAGGCGCTTCACGTCTTACGTGGCTTAAAGCAGGGATACCTTGACTACTACGCAGTTGGCGTGGTAGATGGCAGAAGCGACCTTGTTGGCACATATTGTGATGGATTTTTAGTTCAAGATAAAAAAGATATACCAAGCCTTATAAAAGACTACGACGCAAAGACTGCTATCATAGCGCTTGCGCTCGATCAAGACGAGCTTCAAGCTTTAGTTGATGAGCTAACTGGATATGGCATAAGAGATATGAAACTCTTTTCGCTTATCGAAAATGAGCCGATCAAAGATATCTCGATCGAAGATTTGCTCGCTAGAAAGCCAAAAGACCTTAATCCAGAGGCTATTTCAAATTTCTTAAAAGATAAAAAAGTGCTTGTCACTGGAGCTGGCGGTAGTATAGGAAGCGAAATTTGTAAGCAGTGCTTGAAATATGGCGTAAGCGAGCTTATAATGGTCGAGCACAGCGAGTTTAACCTTTATAAAATAGGCGAAGATACAAGAGATAAAAGAACTGTTAGCAAGCTTGTAAATATCACAAATTTAAAAGACTTTGAAGAGGTTTTTGAAGAATTTAGACCAGAGATCGTCATCCACGCTGCAGCCTACAAGCACGTGCCGCTTTGCGAGCTAAATCCTCGCTCAGCAGTTGAAAACAACATCCTTGGCACAAAAAATGCAGTCGATCTTTCTAAAAAATATGGTGCTAAGAAATTTGTCATGATCTCTTCAGACAAGGCCGTGCGCCCAACAAATATAATGGGTACAACTAAGCGTGTTTGCGAGCTTTACGCACTAAATTCAAACGAAGCAGGTGTGTGCGAGATAGTTTGTGTGCGCTTTGGTAATGTCCTTGGCTCAAGTGGCTCAGTCATACCTAAATTTAAGGCGCAGATCGCTGCAAATAAGCCTTTAAGCGTCACGCACCCAGAGATCACAAGGTACTTTATGCTTACATCTGAAGCGTGTCAGCTAGTCCTTCAAGCAGCTTCTATCGCAAAAGGTGGAGAGCTTTTTGTGCTTGATATGGGCGAGCCAGTTAAGATCGTAGATCTTGCTAAAAAGATGCTTTTGCTTTCAAATAAAGAGCATCTGGGTATAGAATTTGTAGGGCTTAGACCTGGCGAGAAGCTTTATGAGGAGCTGCTTATAAACAAAGATGACGTTCAAACTAAGTATGAGTCGATCTTTGTGACACACTCACAGCCTTATGATCTGACCCTTTTAAATTCACAGATAAATGGGCTTTTGCAGCTTGAAGATGACGAGGTGGCATCTGCTCTTAAGGTGATCGTGCCAGAGTTTAATCATGCATTAAATTTAAAAGGCTAGTTTTGGTTATAAAAGATATTAAGAGATTTAGTGACACGAGATACAAGGCAAGGGCATATATCTGCTATTTATTTAGTAGAAATTTGCCAAACAGACTGCCTGGAGTCTGCTTAGAAAACATAAAAGCTGGCTTTGATAAGATCAGCCACGAGATAGAAAATTTTGATGCACTATACATCTTAGATGAAAATGGCATACAAATCGAAGACTCGATCAGCCTAAATGAAAAGTATAAAATTCCAAAAGGTGAAAATCGCGCAAATAAAGCTTACTACTACACCGCTGTGCGCGAGAAAAGGTGCGTTTTAAGCGATCCATATCCATCAAGTCTAAATGGAGGTTTGTGCGTCACAGCAAGCGTGCCTATCTACAATGAAAAAAATGAGCTTAAATTTATCGCTTGCATCGATATAAGCCTAGAAAATATCCTAAATATGGTCGATAGCGGCTTTGTTGAGGAGCATTTTGGTAGATTTTTAAAGACAGTTTATGCGCTCTTTTGTGCATCGCTTTTTATGATCTGTGCATTTTTATTTTGGCACGGTGTAAAGAGCTTTATCTCAAAGAGTATCGAGCATATAAATGTCGAAGAAATTTTTGAATCAACCATCATTTTAACGCTGGCTCTTGCCATTTTTGACCTTGTAAAGACGATATTTGAAGAAGAAGTTTTAGGCAAAAATCACGAAGAAAATAGCGTTATTTATAAGACAATGGTTAGATTTATCGGCTCTATCATCATCGCACTTGCGATCGAAGCGCTTATGCTTGTGTTTAAATTTGCTATCACCGCACCTGAAAATATCATAAATGCTATCTATCTAATAGGCGGCGTGGCGATGCTGATGGCGGCACTTAGCTTTTATCTCTTTAGCGTAAAAAGACAAGAGAACAGATGATTGCTATTATTGATTATGGCGCGGGCAACATCAAAAGCGTGATAAATGCTTTTAAATTTCTTGGGCATGAGTGCGTTTTGCTAAGTGAGCCTGAGAGTTTAAAAGAGCACTCACACATCGTTTTACCAGGTGTTGGAGCTTTTGGTGAGGCGATGAAAAAGCTCAAATTTAACGGCATGGACGAGGCGATAAAAGAGGCTGTGAAAAATGGCAAGGCTTTTATAGGAATTTGCCTTGGCATGCAGCTTTTGTTTGAAAAGAGCTTTGAATTTGGCGAGCATGATGGGCTTTCTCTTTTGCCAGGAGAGGTTGTTAAATTTGATGAAGCTAAATTTGATAAGCCACTAAAGATCCCACACGTTGGCTGGAATACACTCGAGTTTAAACAAAATAGCCCTTTAAGATTAGGATTAAAAGAGCTTGAGTATTTATATTTTGTGCATAGCTACCATGTAATCTGTGATGATAAATTTGCACTTGCAAAGACGGGCTATGGCTATGAATTTACAAGCGCGGTGCAGCATGAAAATCTCTTTGGCTTTCAGCCTCATCCAGAAAAAAGCCACGAGGTTGGGCTTAAAATTTTAGAAAATTTTGCGAGGTTGTGATGGAAATTTTCCCAGCGATAGATCTAAAAGAGGGGCAGGCGGTTAGGCTTAGTAAAGGGCTCATGCAAAGTGCTAAAATTTACAGCAACGAGCCAAGTGAGCTTGCTAAGAGGTTTGAAGGTTACGGCGCAAAATGGCTGCATGTGGTTGATCTTGACGGAGCATTTGCAGGAGAAGCTATAAATTTTAACACGATCGAAAAGATAGTAAAAGCTACGAATTTAAAGGTGCAAGTTGGTGGTGGCATAAGGGATGAAGAGCGCATAAAGCGCTATTTGGACCTTGGAATTAGCAGAGTGATCCTTGGCTCAGTTGCCCTTCGTGATCCAGAATTTACAGCAAAAATGGCTGGAATTTACAGGGTCGTAGTTGGCATAGATGCCAAAGATGGCTATGTGGCAGTGCAAGGCTGGGGCGAGGTTTCAAACATAAAAGCGGTCGATCTTGCAAAAAAATTTGCAGATGTGGGTGTAGAAGCTGTGATTTGCACCGATATTAACAAAGACGGAATGCTTGGTGGAGTTAATGTTGATTTTAGCTTGCAAATAGCTAGAAGCAGCAAGCTTGAGACTATAGCAAGTGGCGGTGTGAGCGATATGAACGACATTTTAGCACTTAAAGAGACAAATGAGATAGCTGGCGTGATCGTTGGTAAAGCTTACTATGAGGGACGACTTGATTTAAAAGATGCTTTCAAACAAGTTGGCTAGCGTTAAAGCTTTTATAAATTTTAATTAGCTAGAATAGGGCAATTTTTACTAAAAGGATATTATGTGAAGATTTTGGTTGTAGATGACAGCTCAACAATGAGAAGGATCATAAAAAATACTTTGCAAAGGTTAGGACATCAAGAAATTCTCGAGGCTGAGCACGGTCTTGAAGCTTGGAATATCTTGACGCAAAACGAGGGTATTGAGGTTCTTATTACTGACTGGAACATGCCTGAGATGAATGGTCTTGAGCTTGTTAAAAAGGTAAGGGCTGAGCAAAAATATGTTGATATGCCTATCATAATGGTAACAACAGAGGGCGGAAAAGCCGAGGTTATAACAGCTTTAAAAGCAGGTGTTAATAACTACATCGTTAAACCTTTTACGCCACAAGTTTTAAAAGAGAAGCTTGAAGACGTTCTTGGTTAATGAAAGATAAATTTTACGAATTAAGCATCAAAACATCAAATTTTTATGATGAAATTTTAGAGTTAGTTTTTTCTTTTGGGGTCACCTGTGTAGAAGAGCTAGATCATAAGATCATCATCAGGGAAGAGTATGATCTAAAAGATATAGCTTGGGGTGTCGAAGAGTATGCAAAAGGGCTCTCTAGTGTTCGTAAAATTTCAAATGATTTAAAAATTTCTCTTAATTTAAAAGAAAATAAAGACTGGCTAGGCGAATATAAAAAGGCAGTTAAGCCTATTTTGGTTGATAAAATTTATATTAGACCTAGCTGGGAAGAGCCACTTAATGGCGTAACAAATATAATAATCGACCCAGCTCTAGCCTTTGGTTCAGGGCACCATGAAAGCACAAATTCTTGCTTGCAACTTTTACAAAAATATGCAAAAAGTGGTGATAGCGCTTTAGATGTGGGATGCGGAAGCGGGATATTAAGCATAGCTTTAGCAAAGCTTGGCTGCAAGGTCGATGCCTGCGATACAGACGAGCAGGCGACGCAAAGTTCGCTAAGTAACGCCCAGCTAAATGAGGTTAAATTTAATAAAATTTGGACAGGTTCTATTGCAAATTTAGAGCAAAAATATGATATCGTCGTAGCAAATATCATTGCTGATGTCATTTTTATGCTCTCAAATGACTTGAAAAAATCGCTAAAAAAAGGCGGCTATTTAGTATTGTCTGGAATTTTGAACAAATACGAAGATAGGATTAAAGATACGTTTAAGGATTTGGAGCTAGTTGAGATAAAACAGGCTAATGATTGGGTTAGCTTTGTTTATAAGGAAATGGATGAATAATCAAAATAATAACCAAAATAATGGCGATAATAACGGGTTTTTCAACAAAAATCCCATTTTTATCTTTGCTATTTTTGCGATAGTTATAGTTCTAGCTTTTAGAAGCTTTAGTGGCGACGGACTAGGCGGCTCATTTGGGCTTGGTAGCAACGCTCAAAGCAAGATGGTGGCCTACTCCGAATTTAAAGATATGCTAAAAAATAAGCAACTAAATGAGGTTGCGATATCTGAAACCACGATAAAAGGCGTTGGTAGTGACAAAACCATCTATCTCGCAAAGCGCATAAATGATCCAACGCTCATTGGCATACTTGAGCAAAACGGTATAACTTACAGCGTTTATAGCGAAAATAACTGGTTTGGAGATCTTATATTTTCATGGATCATACCGGTGTTTATATTTTTTGCTATTTGGATGTTTATCGCTAGTCGTATGCAAAAGAATATCGGCGGTGGCATACTTGGCATAGGAAGTGCAAAAAAGCTTATAAATTCTGAAAAACCAAAAGTTAAATTTGACGATGTTGCAGGAGTTGAAGAGGCAAAAGAAGAGGTTCAAGAGATAGTTGATTATCTAAAGAGCCCAGATAAATATCTAAGACTTGGAGCTAAAATTCCAAAAGGTATTTTGTTAGTTGGCCCTCCAGGTACTGGTAAAACGCTTCTTGCAAGAGCTGTTGCAGGCGAGGCTAGCGTGCCGTTTTTCTCTATGTCGGCATCAAGCTTTATAGAGATGTTTGTTGGCGTTGGCGCAAGTAGGGTTAGGGATCTTTTTGAAAATGCAAAAAAAGAGGCCCCAGCGATTGTATTTATAGATGAGATCGATGCGATCGGTAAGAGCAGAAATTCTGGTCCGATGGGTGGCAATGACGAGAGAGAGCAGACGCTAAATCAGCTTCTTTCTGAGATGGACGGCTTTGATGCGGACAAGTCGCCAGTCATCGTCATAGCAGCTACAAATAGACCTGAAGTTTTAGATGCTGCACTTTTAAGACCTGGTAGATTTGACAGGCAAGTGCTTGTTGATAAGCCTGATTTTAAAGGACGTTGCGACATCTTAAAAGTCCATATGAAAGATGTGAAAATCGGCAAAGATGTAAATATCGAGGATATCGCAAGGCTTACTACTGGTTTAGCTGGCGCTGATCTTGAAAATATCATAAATGAGGCGGCACTTCTTGCAGGACGTAAGTCAAAGACTTTTGTCGAGCAGGCTGATCTGGTAGAGGCTGTCGAGAGATCTATAGCTGGCCTTGAGAAAAAATCACGCCGCGTAAATCCAAAAGAGAAAAAGATAGTCACTTACCATGAAAGCGGCCATGCCCTGATAGCTGAGCTAACAAAAGGTGCAAAAAGAGTGACAAAAGTCTCAGTCGTGCCACGCGGTCTTGCAGCACTTGGCTATACGCTAAATACGCCTGAAGAGAATAAATTTATGATGCAAAAGCATGAATTACTTGCAGAAGTGGATGTGCTTTTGGCTGGTAGGGCTGCTGAAGAGGTCTTTATAAAAGAGATATCAACTGGAGCTAGCAACGACTTAGAGCGTGCAACTGATATCATAAAAGCTATGGTTAGTATGTATGGTATGAGCGATGTTGCCGGTCTTATGGTACTTGAGAAGCAACGCGCGACATTTTTAAATGGCGGACAAAGCATAAAAGACTATAGCGACAAGATGGCTGAAAAAGTCGACGAGTTCGTAAAAGCACTTCTTCATGAGAGATATACGGCTGTGCTTGGTCTTCTTGAAATTTATAAAGGTGCCATTGAAAACATGGTCTCAGCACTTTATGAAGAAGAGACTATCGAGGGAAAAAGAGTTAGAGAGATCATCAAAAACTATGAAGAAGAAAATGGTCTTGAAAGCAGGCTTGTAGAGCTTGAAGAAGAGGAAAAAGGCAAAAAAGAGGAATAAAATGAGTGGTTACATCGCTAAAGCAGGGTATAAATTTATATTATTCTTTTTGATTTTATTTGTTATATCTGTTTTATTTGGTATTGCGCCGCTATTTTTTATAGCGTTGCTTCTTTTAACTCTTTATTTTTTTAGAGATCCTGAAAGAGAGCCTTTTACTGACGACAAACTAGCCTTACTTTCACCTATAGATGGCAAGATAAAAGAGATCAGCGTTTCAAATTTTGATGATAAAGAGGTGGCTAAGATAGTTATCTCAAAGCCATTTTTTGGCGTAGGTACGCTAAGAGCGGTGAGCGATGCAAAAGTTATTGATATAAAAAGAAGGCACGGACTATTTTTGTGCCAGGCTATGAAAATTTCAGAGATGCTAAATGAAAGAGCGATAATTCGTTTTGAAAAAGGAAATATCAAATTTGCTATGAAGATCATAGCTGGAGTTTTTAGTAGAAGTTTAGAAATTTATAACATTACCAGTCTAAAAGCCTCTAGAAAATTTGGCTTTTTAGGAAGCGGCGAAGTGATATTATACTTGCCAAGAGATACTAAAATTTGTGTAAGTGTTGGCGAGAGCGTTAAAGCTGCTTCACTTCTTGGATACTTTGAAGAGGAAAAATAAAATGAATAGCTTACAAAAAATGCAGTTAATGTATATCTTGCCAAATTTATTTACCGCAGCAAGCGCTTTTTTGGGCGTTATAAGCATCATTTCATCTATTCAGGGAAACTATTTTAAAGCTATTATTTACATCATTCTTTCACTGATTTTAGATGGACTTGATGGACGCGTGGCAAGACTTACAAAGACTACAAGTAAATTTGGCGTGGAGTTTGATAGTCTTGCAGACCTTGTAGCATTTGGCGTGGCTCCAGCGATCTTGTTTTATCTAACAGTTGGTGCAAAATTTGGCAGATTTGGTGCACTAATAGCAGCTATGTTTGTAGTCTTTGGAGCTATTAGACTTGCTCGTTTTAACGTCACCACCGGCACATACGAGCCAAATGTATTTATCGGACTTCCTATACCATCAGCAGCTATCATTGGAGTGCTTTGGGTTGGTATTTATCTAAAGCATGATTTTTTATATGGCTTTGAGTGGTGCTTGATACTACTTGAAGCGGTTTTGGCTATCTTGATGGTTAGTAATATCCGCTACCCAAGCTTTAAAAAGATGAATTTAAAACAAACTCATGTTATACGAATTTTAGTAGCGCTCGTGGTTGTCTTTTCTATGCTTTATCTATATCCTTACGAGAGTGCGACCTTTTTGATGAGCGTTTATATGCTTTATGGTATTATTAGAGCGGCTATAATGTTTAGCAAAAATCACAAAAAAAAGGAGAGCGAATGAGCGAAAATGGCATAATAAAATCGCGTAAATTTTTACCAAAAATCGAAATCAAAAACTCTCTACTGCTGCTACTTAGGTAGCAAATTCTTCTTTACTTAACTCATTAAATTTAAATATAAAAAATAATAAAAGGAAAAAAATGGATAAAAATAAAATTATAATCTTTGATACGACTTTAAGAGATGGCGAACAAAGCCCAGGAGCTTCTATGAACACAGCTGAAAAGCTTCAGATCGCACTTCAGCTTGAAAGACTTGGCGTTGATGTGATGGAGGCTGGATTTGCAGCGGCTAGTCCAGGGGATTTTGACGCGGTAAATCAGATCGCAAAGCAGGCCTCAAATATCACAGTTTGCTCGCTTGCACGTGCAGTTGAGCGTGATATTAAGGCAGCTGGCGAGGCACTAGCTCCAGCAAAAAATAAAAGAATTCACACCTTCATAGCAACAAGCCCGATCCACATGCAATACAAGCTAAAAATGAGCCCAGACGAGGTGATCAGGCGTGCGGTTGAGGCGGTACAATACTCAAAAACATTTTGCGATGACGTAGAGTTTAGCTGCGAGGATGCATGCAGAAGCGAGATGAACTTTTTAAAAGAAATTTGCGACGCAGCGATAAACGCAGGGGCAAAAACCATAAACATCCCAGATACGGTTGGCTACTTGTATCCAGAGGAGATCACAGCTCGCATTAGTGAAATAGTAAAATTTATAGGCGATAGAGCGGTAGTTTCGGTGCATAACCACAACGATCTAGGCATGGCTACGGCAAATTCGCTAGCCGCCATAAAAGCTGGTGCAAGGCAGGTTGAGGGCACGATAAATGGCATAGGTGAGCGTGCTGGAAATGCTGCGCTTGAAGAGATCGTGATGGCTATAAAAACTCGCCAGGACGTATTTGCGCCACTTTACACAGGCATCATCTCAAAAGAAATTTATCCAACTTCAAGGCTGATCGCTAGCATCACAGGCATCGAGCCACAGCCAAACAAAGCAATCGTTGGCAAAAATGCCTTCGCGCACGAGAGTGGCATCCACCAAGATGGCGTGCTAAAACACAAAGAGACCTACGAGATCATCAGTGCTGAAAGCATTGGTTTAGAGAAAAATTCACTTGTTCTTGGCAAGCACAGCGGCCGTCATGCGTTTAAAGATAAGCTTGCTAGCCTTGGATTTGACCTTGATAGCGAGGCGCTTAATAAGGCATTTGAGAAATTTAAAGACTTGGCGGATAAGAAAAAAGAGATATTTGACGACGATATCAGGGCGCTTGTGGCAGAAGAGATCACCAAGATCCCGCAAGCTTACGAGATCACGGACTTGCTTCAAAGTAGCGGTGGCAGCTTAGCAAGTGCCTCTATGAGCATCAGGCACAACGACGAGATCGTTAGTGACTCAGCCCTTGGCAATGGCACTGCTGATGCGATATTTAAGGTAGTTGATCGCATTAGTGGCATTAGTGGCACACTAAAAGACTACAAGGTCACAGCTGTTTCTCAAGGCAAAGACGCTCTTGCAAAGGTTGATGTAAAAGTTGAGTTTGAGGGCAAAACAGCCGTAATGGGTCACGGACTTGATATCGATACGATGATGGCAAGCGCTAAGGCCTATGTTGGCGCACTAAATAGCTACCTCCGCATACATAAAAACTAAAATTTTTGGCTGGCTGCTGAATTTGCAGCTGGCTACTTTAAATTTAACTCTCTTTGAATAAAGGTTTAAATTTATTGGTTTTTAAATTTCTAAATCTTTACCAATTTGAAAATTTAATCAAGCTATTTTTGAAAATTTTAAAATTCCATTCACCCCTAAGAATTGACTACTAAATTTAGATCTCGCAAAGCTCACCACTAAATTTAGAGCCGTGATATGTTTGCTCATAAAATTTAAAATTTACTAAGCACTTTTAGGGTTAGAAAACGCAAATATTTATAAATCCAAGAATTTAAACAAATATCCTAAAATAACCAAAAAATTTAAAGGAAATTTCATGCAAAATAAGCTTTTTACGCCGCTTAAGATAGGTGGCATCGAGATCAAAAACCGCATTATCATGGCTCCGATGTGCATGTATGAGGTCAAAAAAGATGATGGCCGTCCAAGGTGCTTCCACAAGCTCCACTACGCTACAAGGGCGATCGGCGGCGTTGGTATGATCATAGTTGAGGCGACGGCTGTTGAGGCGCGTGGCAGGATCACTAAAAAAGACCTTGGGCTTTGGAATGACGAGCAGATCGAGGCTCACGCGGAGCTTGTAAAGGGCTGCGCTAAATATGGCGCCAAAATGGCCATCCAGCTAGCTCATGCTGGCAGAAAGGGCACGTGTGAAGGCATTATTGCGCCAAGTGAGATCAAATTTAGCGATGACTACGCCACGCCAAAAGAGATGAACGCACAGGATATCGCAAGCGTAAAGCAAAGCTTTATAGATGCCGCAGTGCGTGCAAAGAGCGCAGGATACGAGGCTGTGGAGATCCACGCAGCGCATGGATATTTGATAAATCAATTTTTATGCGCTGGCACGAATAAACGAGATGACGAATACGGCGGCACTTTTGAAAACCGCATAAGATTTTTGGTTGAAATTTTAAAAGAGATAAAATCAAGAGTTGATATTGCAGTTGGCGTTAGGATCAGTGCAAGTAGCTGGCTTAAGGGCGACTGGGACGTAGAGGAGAGCGTAAAGCTAGCGCGTGAGCTAGAGAAAAATGGAGCTGACTTTATCCATGTCTCAGCTGGCGGAGTCTACGCAAATGTCGATGCCGCGCCAAAATTTACCCCACTTTATCAAGCAGGCTACGCAAAAGCGGTGAAAAAAGCAGTTAAAATCCCAGTTATCGCAGTCGGACTCATCACAAAGGCAAGCGAGTGCGAGGCGTTGCTGCTTGGTGATGTCTGCGACGGCGTGGCGCTTGGCAGGGAGCTACTACGCAACCCATATTTTGCTTTTGGCGCCATGAAAGAATTTGGAGAAAGCGAAAAGATAGAAAACGCCTATAAAAGGGCATACTAAGATTTTATGGCAAGGTGAGATCCTTGCCAAATTTCACTTTTCTTAAACAAAATATCCAAAATTTACTTGCTATTTTTTCTACACAGCAAATAGAAATTTCTATATTTATAGCTATAAAATCGCATTTATTTTAAGTTTTTACCTAAAATTTATATTTAAAATTATAATATTCAATCTCAAAATTAGATTATAAACTAAAATAGTAATTTTAATAATCAAATTAGGAGGAGAGATGGGATTTAAGGGCTTATTTAAGCTTTCTCTTGCAGCAAGCGTGGCAGTTTGCGCAAACGCAGCAGGCGAGAGCGTGCTAAGCGGTGTTGAGGTGACAAGTAGCAGTGGTGGATACGGCGTTGATGATATCAAAATTTCAACTAGAAACGCTGGTCTGGCAAAAGACGTGATGAGGGACATCCCTGGTGTCTACGTGGGCGGCACAAACGGCATGAACCAAAAAATTTATATGCGTGGTGTGAGCGATCGCGGCCTAAATATCACGGTAGATGGCGCAAAACAAAATGGAAACACCTTTCACCACAACGCCGACTTATTGATCGATCCTGATCTCATAAAAGCTATCGACGTCGAGGTTGGCTCAAGATCGGTCGTAAATGGCTCTGGCGCGCTTGGCGGCTCGGTCGCTTTTAAAACGGTCGACGCAAGGGACTTGCTTGAAAGCGGTGAGAAGATCGGCGCAAAGATAAAGACAGGATACGCCTCAAATAACAGCGAATTTTCTCAAGGTCTTATGCTCTTTACCGCCCCAGTTGAAGGGCTCGATTTTATAGCAGCTATTAATCACAAAGGTTACGGCTACGGCAAAAGTGGCAATAAAAGAAAGATAGGCGGCGACGGAAACGACCTTAGCTATCTTCTAAAGCTTGGTTATAGCTTCCTTGACGCGCATAGAATTTCTATCTCAAGAGAGCATAATGAATTTAAGGGTCTTTATCCTATGAGGGCCGAGTTTGGCAGCTGGTATAGTGACTCAAATGCTGTTGATAACCGCAAATATGAGCGCGATACGACAACGCTAAAGTATGAGTATAAGCCTAGCGATCTTTTAAATTTAGAGGTAACAGCATATAACACCGAGCACAAAAAAGATGACCCAGTCTTAAAAATTTTAGGCGTAAAGACAAACGGCATAAATGCAAAGGCTAAAAGCGTAGTCGAGAGCGGCGCTTTGACGCAGACGTTTAGATATGGCGCTGAGTTTTATCAAAGTAAAAATTTCAACAAACCAGATAATAACTACCCAGAAAAGGTAAATAACTACTCAGTTTATGCAGAAGATGCGCTAAATTTTAACTCGCTAACCATCACTCCATGCATCAGATATACGCACCATGAGCTAAAAGCTACGACGGCAGAGCTGGAAATGTAAAGAGCTACACCTATAAATTTAATGAATTTACGCCAGCACTTGCGCTTGATTATGAAATTCTTAAAGGGCTAAATGCGTTTGCAAGCTATGCAAGAGTCTTTAGAGGGCCTGACGTCATGGAGTCGATGATGGCAGGTGGAAGCAGAAACTGGGAAGCAAACAAAGATCTGAAACCTACAACTGGCAACAGCTACGAAACTGGTCTTAAATACCACGGCGATATAAATGAAGCTAGCTCATATAACCTCTCTGCAAAATATTTCATAACAAAATATAAAAATTTAATAGTTGATAACAACACAGCAAATGGAGCTTTAAAGAGGATAAACGCTGGCGGAGCTGATATAAGCGGTATCGAGCTACTTGCAAGGCTAAATTTAGACGCACTTAGCCTAGCTGCTAGCTACACTCATCAAAATGTAAAATATAAAGATAGAGTCGCAAACCCAGCAAGGGGCGGATACTACACTTCAAACATCATCGGCTACCGCGATCAAGGAGATAAATACACATTTAACGCAGAGTACGCATTTTCAAGGATCGATACGCTAATAGGCTACAACCTAATCTACTTTGCTTCAAAAAATACCGTCTCAGCTGGCGACGACAAGAGCGTCAAGATACCAAGCTATGCAGTTAGCGACATCTACGCTACCTATGCGCCAAGCAGCGGTAAATTTAAAGGGCTAGAGATAAATGCTGGAATTTACAACCTCTTTAACAAAGCATACGCTTCGCAGTCACAAAGAATGGCTGATTACACAGGCAGACAAGACACGATAGACTGGGAGCCAGGTAGAAATTTCAAGGTAAATGTCTCTTATAAATTTTAGCTTCATGGCAAGGTGAGATCCTTGCCAAATTTCACTTTTACACAGCCTATTTTTCACGCCTCGCTTTTTGCTGTTTGATTTAAATTTAATATAGTATCATTTGTGCGACTAAACTTTCAGGGGAGAAAATGAGGCAAAAGCACTTTGAAGTGGCAATTGTTGGAGCGGGCATTAGCGGGACGGCACTCTTTTACGAGTTGGCTGCATTTAGCGATATAAAAAAGGTCGCACTTTTAGAAAAATATGACGGCGTAGCGACGCTAAATTCAAGCGGCAAGGGCAACTCGCAGACCATCCACTGCGGCGATATCGAGACAAACTACACGCTAGAAAAGGCAAAAAAGGTCTCACAAGTGGCAAACATGCCGGTAAAATACGCTCTAAAATACAACTTAGATGGTAAATATATGTTCGCTCATCAAAAGATGACGCTAGCCATCGGAGATGCCGAAGTAGAGCGCATCAAGGAGCGATATGAGAGCTTTAAAGAGCTATTTCCTTATCTTGAAATTTATGACAAAGAGAAGTTAAAGCAGATCGAGCCAAATGTCGTTTTTGACGCAAATGGCAACGAGCGCCCAGAAAACATCATCGCCATTGGTGCGCAAAATGGCCAGTATACGACGATGGACTTTGGTGGCGTGGCAAATTCGCTCGTGCAAAATGCGCTAAATTTAGGTGGGGAGGGCTATGAGATCAGCCTAAGTTCAGAAGTGACTGACATGAAAAAGGTGGGCGATACATTTCACATCAAGATAAATGACGGCGAGGTGATCACCGCAAACTACGTCGTAGTCGATGCTGGAGCGCACTCGCTATTTCTAGCTCACAAGATGGGTTACGGCCTTCATCTTAGCACGCTGCCAGTTGCTGGGAGCTTTTATTTTGCTAACAAGCGCCTGCTAAACGGCAAAGTCTATATGGTGCAAAACGACAAGCTGCCATTTGCCGCACTCCACGGCGACCCAGACATCCTAGCTAATGGCAACACTCGTTTTGGACCAACAGCCCTTGTCATACCAAAGCTTGAGAGATTTCACGGAAATTCTAGCTTTTTTGACTTCTTAAAGTGCTTAAAATTTGATAAAAACGTCCTTGACGTCTTTACAAATTTACTTAAAGACGATGACATCAGGTCCTATATCCTAAGAAATTTCTTGTTTGAAGTGCCATTTATCAACAAAAAAGAATTTGTCAAAGACGCCAGAAAGATCGTGCCAAGCCTAAGCGAAAACGACCTAAGCTATGCTGTAAATTTTGGCGGTGTAAGACCGCAGGTGATCGACCGCAACAAAAAACGGCTTGAGCTTGGCGAGGGCAAGATCAGCACAGGCGAGGGCATAAGCTTTAACATGACGCCAAGCCCAGGGGCTACTAGCTGTTTTAAGACGGCAAGGGCTGATATGGAGGAAATTTGCAAATTTTTGGGTAAAAATTTCGACGAAGAGAAATTTAACGCCGAGTTTTTTGGGTAGAAGTGAGCATTTGATATTTTTAAAAAAGGTGTAGATATGTCAAAAACAGCACAACAAAGAAAAGATGAGAGCATAAAAATTTTAAAACAAGAGGGAGTGGCAGTGCTTGAGAGCTTGCCGCTTCGCTACGAAAACAGTGAAGTTACGCCAAGAGACGTGGACGAGATAGTAAGGCGTGCAGTTTGTTCATTTACAGCGATCATGTGTGCTTGCACGATCCGTGATGAGGGCTCTTTGGGCAAAGAAAATATGGCGTGGGCAAAGAGCTTTTTAGGCGATGCCTACGAAGGACTTAGCGTAAAAGAAAAAGAGGTCATTGAGGATAGAGCTGATATGGACACGGCTGTGAATATGGGCTGGAAATATGAGTCGCTTTGGGTACTTCTTTGGGCGCTTGGCATCGCTGAAGATATCGGCCAGATGGATAAAATTTGCGACTGTGAGTTTGTGATGAACGTCTTTAGAGATGGTGGGCTAAAAAGCCGCTCAAAGCTTCGTAGCATGGATGAAATTTTAAGCAAACTTGATCTAGTTTATCGCTACCACTGGGCGTGCGTAAATGCAAGAGTAAATGGCAAAAAAGCGGCCGGACTTGATGAAGAGGTCGTTATGGAGAGGCGTGCAGGACTTGAGTGGTTATGCTGCAAAGGGCAGGAAAATGACGACTTGAGCACTGAGTTTAACTGCTGGGACTATCCTGATCTAAACACTTGATCTAAGAAATTTTAAGCTCAAATGAGCTTAAAATTTATCTTAATGTAAATGCTATAGGAAAGCGAAGATATCGAGCTTCTTTTGGCTTTGGAAACTCAGAGTTTGCTTTCTACCTCGCTTTTAATAAGTGGCTAAAATGCTCATATATATATCGCAATAAGCTTAACTAGCTTAGTACGGTTTAAACGGTAGAAAAACTAACTCTCAAGTCCTAAATTTGCTCTGTATTCTTCGTATGTGCCTTTAAAATCAACGACTTCGCCATTACCTTTTAGGTGTAAAATTCTATTTGCAAAGGCGTCTATCAGCTCCCTGTCGTGGCTCACGCAGATGACTGAGCCATTGAAGTTGTAAAACGCCTCACCAAGCGCGATGATAGCCTCGAGGTCGAGGTGGTTGTTTGGCTCGTCCATAACAAGCAAATTTGGTCTATGAAGCATGAGCTGAGCTAGTCTTACTCGGTGTTTTTCGCCACCGCTTAGCGCTCCGACTGCTTTTTCTTGCTCAGCGCCACTAAAAAGCATCCTGCCAAGGCACTTTCTGATCTCGTCGATGTCCTTGTTTTTGGCATCTTGTAAGTACTCATAAAGCTTTAGCTCGCCATCTATCTTATTTACCGTATCTTGCGCAAAATATCCTAGCTCGATGGTCGCACCTATATGCACTTCGCCCGCGTCAGGCTTTATCTCGCCCATTATGATCTTACAAAGTGTGCTTTTACCAACGCCGTTGTGGCCGATGATAGCTAGTTTGTCGCCCTTTTCAAGCTTAAAGTTAAAGTTTTCAAATATCACTTTATCATCAAATTTCTTGCTTACATTTTTAAGCTCTATTAGCTCATTGCCTATCTCGCGGTTTGCACGAAATAGTATGCTTGGATCACGCCTGCTTGATACTGCGATCTCTGCTATGTCAAGCTTTTCAAGCTGCTTAGCACGTGAAGTCGCCTGCTTTGCCTTGCTCGCATTTGCTGAAAATCTCGCGATAAATTTCTCCAGCTCCTCTTTCTCTTTTAGCTTCTTGTCACGCTCCATATCATGCTGCTTTGCGATCAAATTTGCAGCCATATACCAGTCGTCGTAGTTGCCTGAAAACTCGCGAATTTTCTTAAAATCCACGTCCAAAATATTTGTGCAAACTCTATTTAAAAAGTGCCTGTCGTGGCTGATAACCACAAGCGTGCCCTCGTGGCGGTTTAGCTCGTTTTCTAGCCATGCGATCGCGTCTATATCAAGGTTGTTTGTTGGCTCGTCTAAAAACAAGATGTCTGGCTTTGGAAAGAGCACCTGGGCTAGCAAAACCTTAACTTTATCTGAGTTTTCGACCTCGCTCATAAGCTTATCAAATTCATTTAGCCCTAGCGAGCTTAAAATTTTTTCTATCCTAGTCTCATACTCGTAGCTTGGATCCTCCTCAGCGCTTATCATCTCAAGCTCGCTTAAGCGCTCATTTATCTCATCTGTAAATTCCTCACTCATATAGAGCTTCTCTTTCTCTTTGACAGCGTTGTATAGGCGTTTGTTACCATAAAGCACCGCATCTTTTAACGTGAAATTTTCAAACGCAAACTGATCTTGCCCAAGCACGCCAACTTTTAGTCCATTTTCTATGATGATCTCGCCGCTAGTTGGCTCGATAGCTCCGCTTAAAATTTTTAAAAATGTCGATTTACCAGCGCCATTTGCACCGATGAGCCCGTATCTGTTGTGGCGATTTAGCTTTAAATTTACATCCTCAAATAGCAAACTACTTGCAAATCTTTGAGTAAGTCCCCTAACTTCTAACATTATTTTTCCTTGAATTTATTTTTTGCGATTTTGCCTTAAATTTGATTAAAAAGCCATTTGCTACTTTAGCCTAAAATGCCCCGTGATCTTGTAGCTATAAAGTATGTTTTCTTCTTGCACACCAGAGCCGATATTGTGAATGACAAGCGGTATTTTGGCGTAAAATTTATCTGAGATCACGCCGATGTGAGGCAAATTTCCTGGTAGCGTCCAAGTGACGATATCGCCTGGTAAAAATTTATCATCACTTACCTCAAAACCTTTTCTTTTTAGATAGGTAGCGATGTTTAAAACACGCCTGTGATCGATGTTTTTATCAGCCTTTTTAAGTCCCCATTTTTTAGGATAAGCTGAAAAATTTTTGCTCATATCTTCAAAAATGAGCCTTTGCAGATCCATATCTTGATGCCGCAAAGCCCTTACTACAACGTCGGTACAAACGCCCTTTTTGATATCCACGTCGCCCATTGGGTAAGCGAGCCGCTCGTAGCTTGGATCGTAACTTATCGTCACGCCGATCTGCGATCTAGCGTCATTTACAAATTTATTCGCCGAAAAGGCAAAAATTTGCGTGGCAAAAAGAGCTAAAAGTAGAAATTTCTTCATTTTCTACTTTAAAAGCATGGTTTTTAAGATACGTTTTCCTATCTCAACGCCTGGCTGATCGTATGTGTTGATGCCTAGCATGATACCAGTGGCTGAGGTTAGTAGCTCGTAGTAAAAAATGAGCCAGCCAGCGTGAAACTCATCAAGCCTCTCAAGCGTGATCGTATCGACACTTATGCCCTCTTGCACCAGCGCCATAGCCGTCGCGTCGCACTGCAAATTTATAAGCTCATTTAGGCTTAGACCCGCCACAAAATCGCACTCTTCAAGCCCTTTTAGGCTCAAATTCGGGATAGTCTTGTCGCTTGCGTGATCTTTTATCTTTATAAATGTCACACTCTTATCTTTTACGCCGTCCATGATAAGCTGCAAAAAGCTGTGTTGATCACGACTGCCAACAAGTCCAACTGGCGTAAGGCCTACCCTTTTATAGCCTCTTTTTTTACCAAGGCTCTCAGCCCAAAGCTGCACGTACCAGTCGTTAAATTCAAAAAATCTATCGCAATAGCTAAAAATGACATTTATGCTGGCATTTCTGCTAGTAGCGTAGTGGTAGGCTTTTGCGACTATGGAGCTATCTTTTTGCTCGATGTATTGCTTCTTGCAAGCAAGCGCGCCATCTAAAAGTGCCTTTATATCGTAGCCACAGATACCAAGAGGCACAAGGCCGATCGCACTTAGCACGCTAAATCTCCCACCAACATTTTTTGGGATATTAAAAAATTTAATGCCATTTTCTTTGGCAAAATTTTCTAAATTTGTGCCTGGATCAGTTATGATGAGGAAATTTTTGCCTAAATTTTGAGGCTTAAAGTCATCAAGTAAGCACTTAAAAATAGTGATCGTCTCGATCGTGTTGCCTGATTTTGAGCTTATTACAAAAAGCGTCTCGTCAAATTTAACCCCATCAAGCGTGCTTTTGTAGCTACAAGGATCGACATTGTCTAAAAATAAAAGCTCTCTTTTTATCCCCTTTGTGCCTTCAAGCATTGATTTTAGCGCTTTTACGCCAAGACTGCTGCCGCCAATGCCAACAAGTACTACATTTTTGATATGAGCTAGCCCCTTTTCATACTCCCGGGTCTCGCCAAGCAAATTTTGCCCAAGAGCTGGTAGGTGGTAGTAGCCTATCTCGCCGCTTTCGTACTCGTCGTTTATGCGTTTGGCGTAGGAGTCGATGACCTCGCTGCTTGCAAAGTTAAATTTGAATGAAGTCTCTATCATTTACTGCGCTCGTAAAAGAAATTTGTAGCCTCGACAAAGCCATCGATACTGCCACAATCAAACCTTTTGCCCTTAAATTTATAAGCTAGCACCATGCCATCTTTTGCCTGCGTTTTTAGTGCGTCTGTGATCTGAATTTCTCCGTTTTTGCCTGGTTTTGTTCGCTCTAAGATGTTAAAAATATCTGGCGTTAGGATGTAGCGCCCAATTATCGCTAAATTTGTCGGAGCCTCAGCAGGATCAGGTTTTTCAACCATATCATCAACCATTATAAGATCATCTTCTATAAACCTACCACTTACGACGCCATAAGACTTGGTCTGCTCTTTTGGCACTTCCATCACAGCAACTACGCTGCAGCGATACTTTTCATAAATTTTAACCATCTGCGAAAGCACGCCCTCGCCGTTTTCATTTATGCACAGATCATCTGCCAAAATGACCCCAAAAGCCTCGTCACGAACTAGCGTTTTACCCGTATAAATGGCGTGTCCAAGCCCTTTCATAGCATTTTGCCTAGTAAATGAAAACGTGCATGAGTTCATTAAATTTCTAACTTCGCTAAGCAGTGACTCTTTTTGGCTGCCTGCGATCTCTTTTTCTAGCTCGTAGCTAATGTCAAAATAGTCCTCAAGCGCCCTTTTTCCGCGTCCTGTGACAAAGGCCATATTATCCATGCCGGCCTCAAGCGCCTCATCAACGCCGTAGTGAATGAGCGGTTTTGTAAGGATCGGTAGCATCTCTTTTGGGAGCGATTTTGTAGCTGGTAAAAACCTCGTTCCATATCCAGCCGCTGGAAATAGGCAAGTTTGTATCATTTTAGTCCTTCGTGAAAAATTGCAAAATTCTACTATCTTTTCCTTAATAATATAAATTTGTCTGAATTTACAAGGCTTTAATTAGCAAATTGATAAGATTTTTAAAATTTTAAAAAAGGGCAAATTTGCAGACGATTGATAGGATTTTTAAAGCTCAGCTTGATATAAAAAAGTCAAATTTCTTAGCATTTTTATGCCCGATAAGCTCGTTTAAAAGCTTGCATGAGCGCCTAAAAGAGGAGCATTTTAAGGCTGTTCACGTAGTTTGGGCGACAAGAGAGCTAAACAAATACGGGCAAATAGTCGAAAATCAAAGTGATGACGGCGAGCCAAAGGGCACTAGCGGCCAGCCAAGTCTAAATGCCCTGCGTGGCGCCAAACTAATAAACGTTGGGGTCTTGATAGTTCGCTACTTTGGCGGGATAAAGCTTGGCACTGGAGGGCTTGTAAGAGCCTACTCAGGGGCTGTGAATGAAGCGATAAATGAAGCGATAAAAGATGGTGGCGTGATCAAATTTGAGATAAAAGATGAGATCAAATTTTTTGCCCCTTTTTCACTGATGAGCCGTTTTGAGCACTATTTTTCCACTAAAAATTTAAGTGAATTTGAAAGAGAATTTAATGATACTGGAGCGATCTGGAGCGTAAATTTAAACGAAGCCGAGTTTGCTGAGCTGTTTAAATTTTGCAAAGAATTTGAAGCAAGCGAGTTTAAATTTCTAGCCTTGCCACTTGGTAGCAAAGCGCTGTTTATTTATTAATTGTAAAATCGCATAAATTTAAAAAGAAAGTAAAAAATGGAAATTTGGAACGACATTTATAACCACTTTAACCCAGTCGCCTTTAGCCTCTTTGGCTTTAGCGTGCATTGGTATGGGCTTATGTATATTTTGGCCCTTGTTTTAGCACTTGCCATGGCAAAGTATCTCGTTAAAAAAGATGATATCCCTATATCAAATCAGCTTTTGGATAACTACTTTTTTTGGGTAGAGATAGGCGTTATTTTGGGCGCTAGACTTGGCTGGGTTTTAGTTTATTCAGGTGAAGCAAGTTACTATCTAACGCAGCCTTGGCAAATTTTTAACCCTTTTCACAACGGCGAGTTTATAGGAATTCGCGGTATGAGCTATCACGGCGCCGTGGTTGGCTTTTTGCTAGCGACAATTTTATTTTGCAAAAGATATAAGCAAAACGCTTGGCAGCTACTTGATCTTTGCGCCATCTGCATACCTTTTGGCTACACCTTTGGCAGGATAGGAAATTTCTTAAATCAAGAGCTTTTTGGACGCGTCACAGACGTGCCTTGGGCAATAAATGTCTTTGGTCAGCCAAGACATCCAAGCCAGCTTTACGAGGCATTCTTAGAAGGTTTAGTTATTTTTGTCATTTTATTTTTATATAGAAAATATAAGAAATTTAATGGTGAACTCATAGCACTTTATGCCATTTTATACACATTTGCAAGATTTATTTGCGAGTTTTACAGAGAGCCTGATTCTGGACTTGGATTTATTATCTTTGGTCTATCGATGGGGCAAATTTTATCACTTATTATGTGTGGGCTCGGAATTTTTGTCTATATTAAACTTTATAAGAGTTTTACGAAAATTTAATGTCAATATTTAAAATTTATTAAAGTAAAGTTCTGATAACATTAGCTTTATCAATTAATGCTAATGTTTAAATTAGTATTAAGAAATGATAACTTATTTCAAATTTCTTAGGAGGGCTCATGACCGGGCTTATAGAAGGTTTTTTGGGGAAACGGTCGGACGGCAAAAAAAGCCGCACTCCAGCCGCTTGGGATAGATGGCAAAGTATTACAGGATTTATTCTAGCCTGTTTCATATTGTGCCATATGGTTTTTACTTCTACTATACTACTTGGCAAAGACGCATTTAACGCTGTCGTAGGATTTGCAGAGGCTAAATTTTTATTTGGCGAAGCTACTTGGTGGATCACAAATGTTATAGCTGCTGTTATCTTTGTAGTTTTTGTTACTCACGCCTTCTTGGCAATGAGAAAATTTCCTGCAAATTTTAGACAATACCTAATGTTTAGAGGCCATAAAGACCGCATGAAGCACCTTGATACCACACTTTGGTGGTTCCAGTTTTTAACAGGCTTTGCTCTATTTTTTGCAGCAAGCGCCCACATAATCGATATCATCTTTGGTGGTCACATCACTGCTGACAAATCAGCCGCTGCGTTTCACAAACTAGAAATTTTCTACTTCGCTCTACTTGTTTTCATGGTTGTTCATGCTGGCATTGGTATGTACCGCTTATATGTTAAATGGGTAAGCATAGATGGCGTAAACAAACACGAAATGCTCGCAAAAAGAAACAAGGCAAAAACTGTTGTATTTGCTGTTTATGGAGCACTTGCTGTGATCGCTTTGATCGCCGATTTCGTGTGGATCAGCCACTAAAAAGGAGCTAGAAGATGAATGTAAAATATTATGACGCATTAGTAATTGGTGGTGGTCTAGCCGGTCTTAGAGCTGCTGTGGCTGCCGGAGAAAAGGGCTTAAGCACCGTAGTTTTAAGCTTGATCCCTGTAAAACGCTCTCACTCTGCTGCTGCACAAGGCGGTATGCAAGCAAGCCTTGGTAACTCTAAAATGAGTGAAGGCGACAACGAAGATGTCCACTTTGCTGACACAGTAAAAGGTAGCGACTGGGGTTGTGACCAACAAGTTGCACGTATGTTTTGTCAAACTGCTCCAAAAGCTATCCGTGAGCTTGCAGCTTGGGGTGTGCCTTGGACTAGGATCACAAAAGGTGAAAGAAGCGCTATCATCAACGCTCAAAAGACAACTATCGTTGAAAAAGAAGAGGTTCATGGCCTAATCCACTCACGTGACTTTGGTGGTACAAAAAAGTGGAGAACATGCTATACAGCTGACGCAACTGGTCACACCATGCTTTTTGCTGTTGCAAACGAAGCGCTTAAACACAATGTAGAAATTCACGACCGCAAAGAGGCGATCGCTTTGATACACCAAAACAACCGCTGTTACGGCGCAATCGTTCGTGACCTAGTAAATGGCGAGATCACAGCTTATGTTGCAAAAGGTACACTTATAGCAACTGGCGGATACGGCAGAGTTTATAAACACACTACAAACGCTGTTGTTTGCGAAGGTATCGGTGCTGCGATCGCACTTGAGACTGGCGTAGCACAGCTTGGTAACATGGAAGCTGTTCAGTTCCACCCAACTCCGATCGTCCCATCTGGTATTCTTTTAACAGAAGGCTGCCGCGGCGATGGCGGAATTTTACGTGACGTTGATGGCTACCGCTTTATGCCTGATTATGAGCCTGAGAAAAAAGAGCTAGCTAGCCGTGACGTCGTTAGCCGCCGTATCATGGAGCACATCCGTGCAGGCAAAGGCGTGCCTAGCCCTTATGGCTATCACGTTTGGCTTGATATCTCTATCCTTGGACGCGAGCACATCGAGAAAAATTTACGTGACGTTCAAG
This sequence comes from Campylobacter concisus, assembly GCF_003048835.2. Lineage (NCBI taxonomy): Bacteria > Pseudomonadati > Campylobacterota > Epsilonproteobacteria > Campylobacterales > Campylobacteraceae > Campylobacter > Campylobacter concisus. Next base: position 545,563 of record NZ_CP060705.1, read on the forward strand.
AAATTTGCGAAATTTTTAACGGCATCGATCCTGCTGACACTGAAGTATATACTGACGAGACAGGGCATCAGCGTGGCAAAGGCTGGGCGCCGATCCTGCCTATGCAGCACTACTCAATGGGTGGCATCAAGACAAAACCAACTGGCGAGAGCCCAACACTAGCTGGTCTATTTAGTGCTGGCGAGGCTGCTTGCTGGGATATGCACGGCTTTAACCGCCTTGGTGGTAACTCAGTTTCTGAGACAGTTGTCGCTGGTATGATCGTTGGTGATTATTTTGCAGATTATTGCGCTAGTCACGAGATAGAGATAAATACAGCTGATATCGAGAAATTTGTTAAAAAACAAGAAGACTATCTAAATAGCCTCGTCACAAAAGAGGGTAAATTTAACGTCTTTGATATCAAAAACAAGATGAAAGAGGTAATGTGGGAACACGTTGCGATATTTAGAACAGGCAAAGGTCTAGAGCTTGCTGTTAAAGAGCTTGAAGCACTTTATAAAGAGTCACTTGATGTAAAAGTAAGCAACAAAGCACTATTTGGCAACCCAGAGCTTGAAGAGGCTTACCGCGTGCCAAAGATGCTAAAACTAGCGCTTTGTATCGCAAAAGGTGCGCTTGATAGAACAGAGAGCCGTGGTGCTCACTGCCGTGAAGACTATCCAAAAAGAGATGACCTTAACTGGCTAAACAGAACACTTACAAGCTGGAAAGAAGGCGACACTATGCCAACTATCACTTATGAGCCACTTGATATCATGAAGATGGAGATGCCGCCAGCATTTAGAGGTTATGGTGCAAAAGGAAATATCATCGAGCATCCAAACAGTGCTATCCGTCAAAAAGAGGTCGATGAAATTCGCGAAAAAATGCAAGCTGAAGGCAAGAGCAGACAAGAAATTCAAGAGGCTTTGATGCACTATGACCTTCAACCAAAATATAAAGCACCAAATGAAAGAGCAGGTATAGGAAATGAGTAGAAAAATAACCATAAAAGCTTTTAAATACAATCCTTTAAGCAAAGTTTCAAAGCCTCATTTTGCGACTTATGAGCTTGAAGAGACTGATGGTATGACGCTATTTATCGCGTTAAATCAAATTCGTGAGAAATTTGATCCGGATCTCAGCTTTGACTTCGTTTGTCGTGCGGGAATTTGCGGAAGTTGTGGCATGCTAGTAAATGGCAAACCAAGCCTAGCTTGCAGAACCCTAACAAAAGACTTTGAAAGCGGTGTCATAGAGCTTATGCCTTTGCCAGTCTTTAAACTACTAAAAGATCTAAGCGTAGATACTGGCAACTGGATGAATGCTATGAGTAAGCGCGTCGAGAGCTGGATACATACAGATCACGAGACAGATATCTCTAAGCTTGAAGAGAAAGTTGAGCCAGAAGTCGCTCAAGAAGTTTTCGAGCTTGATCGCTGCATCGAGTGCGGAATTTGCGTCGCATCTTGTGGAACAGCTATCATGAGGCCTGACTTCATCGGTGCTGTTGGTCTAAACAGGGTTGCGAGATTTAAGATAGATGCGCTTGATAAGAGAACTGACGAGGACTTTTACGAGCTAATCGGCGATGACGATGGAGTATTTGGTTGTATGACTTTGCTTGGTTGCGAAGACAACTGCCCAAAACACTTACCACTTCAAAGCCGTATAGCTTATATGCGTAGAAAAATGGCTGCTATAAAGTAGCAAAGGGGCTGTAAAAAGCCCCAAATTTATTTAAAAACTCTACAAACAGACACCAAGATACAGATACAAATATCTAACGCTGCAAATAAGAAAAAGATAAATATTAAAAGCGGAAACGACAAGACTAAGCCCATTATATAGGCAAGTGGCAAAGTAATAAAAAATAAAAGATCAAATCCGGTGCTAAAGTAAAAAAATAGTACAAACAATGAAGCGATCACGCTCATAAATAAATTGATATTATCAGAGAAAAACTCTGTTAGACTTACATATTTCATGCGGTGATTATAGCTTTTAAGATTACAAAAATTGATGAAAATTTTTCTAGCATTTTAGAAAAATGGACTATGAAACTGGAAGCCTTACAAACAAAGGACCAGATGGCGGGGTAGATGGCATAATAGACGAAGATGAGCTAGGACTTTCTAAAATTTACATCCAAGCAAAGAGATATAAAGATAGCAGCAACATCACTAGCCAAGAAATTCAGCAGTTCATCGGCGCTATTTCAAATAAAAACACCAAAAAAGGGTCTTTATCACAACGGCTAAATTTACAAAAAATGCCGAGGAATTTGCCAAAAATAATCAAAATTTTAGCGTTGTCTTGATAATGGCGACAGGCTATCTGAGCTAATGATAAAGTTTAAAGTCGGAGTCCAAACAGGTCAAATTTATGAAATTTGCAAGATCGACACTGACTTTTTTGAAGAAAGTATTTTTTAAATAGTCGCCATTCGCTACTCCATTTGGTTTGTTGCCTCTAGCAAAATTTTACAGCTTAAAAAGGCAAATTTAGCTTCTCATCGCCCTTTTTATCAGCTAAATTTACCAAAGCAAAACACTTTTTAAACCAAATTTCACTCTTATAAACGCCGTCTAAATTTATAGTGTTATAATTACGGCAAAATAACGATTTTAAGGAGAGTGTATGTCTTCACGCATTATCACTGGCGTTTTGATGTTTGTTGCTATTTTGGTAGTTTTTTTTATAGATAATTATATTTTAAATTTTATTTTGCTTGGCGCTGTGCTTTACTTTGCCTTTAATGAGTCGCTCAAGCTTTATGGCATCGATCACAAACAGCTAGTTTATGCAGCGCTTGCATTTTACGTGCTTACATATTTTACAAATCCGATCTTCATCGCGATCCTTGCGATCATGCTAGTGGCATCTATCCTTGCGCACATAAAAAGCGAAAATTTAAAGCTAGTTGCCCCTTTTGTCTATCCGACAACTCCTATCTTTATGATGTGGATGCTCTACTCAGAGTATGGCATGGGCTATCTTGCATGGCTTATCTTAAGTGTCATTGCAAGCGATAGTGGCGCATTTTTCGTTGGTAAGATGTTTGGCAAGCATCCATTTAGCCCAAGCTCACCAAACAAGACTATCGAGGGCGCAGCAGGCGGGGTCTTGCTAGGCACGGTAGTTGGCTGCATAGTTGGAAATTTCGTAACAGATGGTTTTTTTCAAATTCTATTTTCAAGCTTCTTAGTCTGCGTCTTTGCGGTCTGGGGAGATCTCTTTGAGAGCTATCTAAAGAGACTTTGTGGCGTCAAAGACAGCGGCACACTTTTTCCAGGACACGGCGGTATGCTTGATAGGATAGATGGCTATTTATTTGGCGTTGTTGCGCTACTTTGGTCGCTATCGTGGTAATACTTGGCTCAACTGGCTCGATCGGCAAAAATACTCTAGCGCTCTGCGAGAAATTTGACATTAGCGTCGAGGCGCTAAGCTGCGCTAAAAATGTTGATCTTCTAAACGAGCAAATTTTAAAATTTAAGCCAAAATTTGTCTGTGTGGGCGATAAAAAGCTAGCTAAAAATGTAAAAAACATTGAGGCCAAAAACATCTTTTCTAGCGAGGCTGGACTGTTAGAAATGCTTGAAATTTCAAGCTCAAAAAAGGTGATAAATGCCCTTGTTGGCTTTGCTGGTCTAGCCCCTAGTCTAAAGACGCAAGCGCTTGGCAAAAGGCTCGCCCTTGCAAACAAGGAGAGCCTTGTAGTTGGCGGTAAATTTCTAAAAACAAGAGAAATTTTGCCCATTGATAGCGAGCATTTTGGGCTTAAATTTCTACTAGAAAACAAAACTCCAGCCAAAAAACTCATCATCACAGCAAGTGGCGGGGCATTTTATAAAAAGCCGATCAAATTTCTAAAAGATGCCACGCCGTCTGACGCGCTAAAACACCCAAACTGGGATATGGGCACAAAGATCACCATTGATAGCGCGACGATGACAAACAAGCTTTTTGAGGTGATGGAGGCCTACTGGCTTTACGGAATCAAAGATATCGAGGCTGTGATAGAGCCAACCTCCGCCATCCACGCCGTAGTTGAGTTTATCGACGGCTCAAGCACGATGCATCTCTCACGCACAGATATGAAGCTAGCCATAGCTCACGCCATCTTTGAAAAAGTAGATAAAAACATCGTCTCTCACGCAAATTTACTTGATCTTAAAAATATAAAATTTCACAAGATCAGCCTTAAAAAATATCCAGTCTTTTCGCTAAAAGACGAAGTCTTAGGCAGTCCTGATCTAGGCGTTGTAATTAACGCTGCAAACGAGGTTGGAGTATTTAGCTTTTTAGAGAAAAAGTGCTCATTTTTAGATATATCAAGGCTCATTTTAGGTTCAGCTAAAAAATTTAAGAGTCTTAAAATTTCAAGCGTAGATGAAATTTATGAAGTTGATAAAGAGGTTAGAGAATACGCAAAAAGGATGCTAAATGCAAAGGTATGAGGGGTATAAATTTGATCTTAGGCAAAGTCTCATCGGTGTGCAGTTTCTGTTCGTCGCCTTTGGCGCGCTCGTGCTCGTGCCTATCCTTACGGGGCTTGATGCAAACGTCGCGCTCTTTACAGCAGGTCTTGGCACGCTGCTTTTTCAGCTAATAACTAGAAAAAATGTCCCGCCGATCTTTCTAGCAAGCTCGTTTGCCTTCATCGCTCCGCTTCAGTATGGCATCGAAAAATGGGGCATACCAGTGACGATGGGCGGCGTTATATTCGCAGGGCTTTTCTACGTCGTGCTAAGCTTTGTGGTTCGCTTTGGCGGAGAGAAAATTTTGCATAAAATTTTGCCTCCAGTTGTCGTTGGTCCTGTCATCATGACCATAGGTCTGATACTAGCTCCAAATGCCGTTAAGATGGCGACTTCAGCTACCGAAACCTACACTCAAAACGTAGCTATGATGGTAGCAGCCACCTCGCTTATCGCCACTATCTTTGTCATGATGCTAGGACGCGGGATGTTTAGGCTTATACCGATCCTACTTGGCATCATCGCTGGCTACATCGTGGCTTACTGCTTTGGCATGGTTGATTTTAGCGCCATCGCTAACGCTCCTTGGTTTAGAGTGCCAAGCTTTAGCGCACCAAAATTTGAACTCGAAGCGATCATCTACATGATACCTATCGCCATCGCCCCAGCGATTGAGCACATCGGCGATATGCTCGCTATCTCAAACGTCACAAAAGAGGATTTTTTGAAAAATCCAGGGCTTAAAAACACCCTTTTAGGCGACGGTCTAGCCACCTCGCTAGCTGCTACCTTTGGTGGTCCGCCAAATACCACCTACTCAGAGGTCACAGGCGCAGTTAGCCTTACAAAAGCGTATAATCCAGCGATCATGACCTTTGCAGCGATCACTGCTATCGTGCTAGCCTTCGTTGGTAAGCTTGGTGCGGTGCTCTCGACCATCCCAGCGCCAGTTATCGGCGGTATCATGCTGCTACTTTTTGGCATCATCGCAAGCGTTGGCATGGAGACACTTATAAAAAATAAAGTAGATCTTGCCGATCCTAGAAATATGATAATCGTAGCCCTAATTTTCATCTTTGCCATCGGTGGCATGGTGCTTGACCTTGGAGCGGTTAAATTTTCAGGTATCGGACTTGGCGCGGTTACTGGTATAGTTTTAAATTTGCTTTTGCCAAAGACAAAGCATTACGAAGGATATTAATGCGTAAATTTAGACTTTTTCTAGCAGCTCTAGCGGCTGCAAGCCTTGCAAATGCAAGCGCACTGGACTATGCACTTATCAAAAAAGGTGAGCAAAGTAGCAATACTATGCTCTTAATCGGTGGCATCCAAGGCGACGAGCCAGGCGGCTTTTTGGCGGCTTCTATCGTGGCGACTGATTATAACATCACAAAAGGCTCGCTTTGGGTCGTGCCAAATTTAAATTTCCCAAGCATCATCGAGCGAAGTCGCGGCACAAAGGGCGATATGAATAGAAAATTTGCCCACGTCGAAAAGGACGATCCAGACTACAACTCAGTGATGAAGATAAAAGACGTCATCACCGACAAAAACGTCACTCTCATCTTAAATTTACACGATGGTAGCGGATATTACAGAGATAAATTTATAAGCAAGGACGAAAACCCCGACAAATGGGGCAACACCTGCATTATAGACCAAAGCACGCTACCAGGCTCAAAGTACCCAGAGCTTGAAAGTATAGCCTCAAGCGTAAAAGACGTGCTAAATAAGCACCTCATAGACCAAAAACACCAATATCACGTCAAAAATACGCACACCGCGATGGGCGATAAAGAGATGCTAAAAAGCCTCACCTACTACGCGATCACGCAAAACAAGTCAGCCTTTGCAAACGAAGCTAGTAAAAATTTAAATGCCGAGCAAAGGACATATTATCACCTAGTAGCGATCGAAGAGTATATGAAAAAGGCTGGCATTAGCTTTACTAGGCCATTTGAGCTCGATGTTAAAAGCGTGAAAAAAGCGATCGAAAAAGAGATTAGACTTGAGCTATTTGACAGCTACGCTCTTAGCCTTAAAAATTTAAAACCAGTGATAAGCTTCGTGCCATTTAAAAAGGGCGAGCTAAGCTACCACTCGCTAAATCCGCTAATCGCCGTCATAAAAGAGAATGACACTTACAAAGTGCAGTATGGCAACCGCTCTGTCACAAGGTTAAAACCGCAATACTTCGAGTTTGCAAAGCCACTTGATAAAATTTCTCTTTTGAGCGATGGAAACGAGCAGGTGCTAAAAAGTGGCGACAAATTTAGCGTTAAAAAAAGCTTTAAGATAAAATCGCTCAAAAACGTGCGCGTAAATGTTATAGGATACGGCACTAAAAGCGTTGATGAGAGCGAGCAAGAGATCGATAAAAACAGCCTAAACAAGAGCTACAGTATAGATAAAGATGGCAAAATTTACAGGGTCGAGTTTTACAAAAGCGAAAATGGCAAAGAGAAATTTGCTGGCATGATACTAGCGGAGTTTAGATGATACTTGGCATAGAAAGTAGCTGCGACGACAGCTCTGTTGCGCTCATAAATGAAGGCACGCTAGAGCAAATTTATTATAAAAAGATCTCGCAAGAAGAGGAGCACGCTATCTTTGGTGGCGTGGTCCCAGAGCTTGCAGCGAGGCTTCACACAAAGGCACTGCCAGCACTTTTAAATGATATCTTGCCAAATTTAAAAGATATAAAAGCAATCGCTGTGACAAACGAGCCAGGACTAAGCGTGAGCCTGATAGGTGGTGTGAGCATGGCAAAAGCGCTAAGCATCGCCCTAAATATACCGCTAATCGCCGTAAATCACCTAGTTGGCCACATCTACTCGCTATTTTTAGACCGTGAAGCCACCTTTCCTCTTGGCGTTTTGCTAGTTAGTGGCGGACATACGATGATTCTTGAGATTAATGAGAGAGGCGAAATTTTAGAGCTTGCAAGTACAAGCGATGATAGCTTTGGCGAGAGCTTTGACAAGGTGGCAAAGATGCTTGATCTTGGCTATCCAGGCGGCGCTGTTGTGCAGCAAAACGCACTTTTATGCGAGGATAAAGAGAGGTTTAAATTTACCGTCCCACTTCTTCACGATAAACGCCTTGAGTACAGCTTTTCAGGGCTTAAAAACCAAGTCAGGGTTGAAATTTCAAAGCTTGAAACTATCACACAAAAAGATGTTGCCGACATATGCTACGCCTTTGAAAATACAGCCTGCGAGCACATCTTAAATAAGCTTGAAAAGGTTTTTAAACTAAGAAACTTTAAGCACTTTGGCGTCGTTGGCGGAGCAAGTGCAAATTTAAATTTACGCAAAAGGCTTGAGGCGCTTTGTCAAAAAAATGAGTGCGAGCTTTTGCTAGCCCCACTTAAGTTTTGCTCTGATAATGCGCTGATGATAGCAAGAGCTGGACGTGAGAAATTTCTAAAAAAAGAGTTTATAAACCATGGCGAGCTAACTATAAATCCAAGGGTTAGCTTTAAGAAGTTTGAAATTTAAAATTATAAATTAATTAGATAAATTTGATGGTGGCTAAAGTTAGCCACCTTGCTTAAATTTAAAGCCTTGTCTTCATCTTTTCAAATTCATCTTTTATCACTTGCTCGTGTGGTTCGCTAGTCATTTTATTTATCGCGTCACCCCAGATACTGACCATGATGATGGCTAGACTTGAGGTTAAAATGCCTGGTAAAATTTCATAAACATAGGCATTTAGCCCTGATGTTATCCAAAATATTACGGTCGCACCGCCAGCTATCATGCCAGCAAGCGCTCCAAGTGCGCTCATACGTTTCCAGTAAAGGTTAAAAAGTAGCACTGGACCAAAGCTCGCGCCAAATCCAGCCCAAGCGTTGCCAACGACGTTTAGAACGTTATCTGTAGAGATAAAGGCAAGCACTGTGGCGATTAGTGCCACAACCACGACTGCATAGCGGCTGATCGCTGTTTGCGTGCTTTGACTCACCTCTTTTTTATAAAAGGCAAAGATGAAGTCTTTTGTGACCGAGCTTGAAGTGACTAAAAGCTGGCTTGAGATGGTACTCATGATCGCTGAAAGCACGGCTGAGATGATGATACCTATAAAAAATGGTGGGAAAAGTAGCTCACCAAGCTTTAAAAATACGGTCTCAGGGTCGCTTAGTCCGCCTCTTTGGCTAAAATAGACAAAGCCGATAAGCCCGCTCATAATTGCACCAAGTAGGCCGATCGTCATCCAGCCAATGCCGATCCTTCTTGCCTTTGCAAGCTCTTTTGAGTCACGTATCGCCATAAATCTAACTATGATATGTGGCTGCCCAAAGTAGCCAAAGCCCCAAGCTAGAAGGCCCAAAATGCCCCAGAAAGTCTGATCTCTAAAAGGATTTAGGTGATTTGCGTCAAGTCTGCTTATCTCTTTTATCAAATTTGTATCGCTTGGCAGGTCTAAATTTAGATATGCCACGACTGGGATCGAGACTAGGACACAAAACATCAAAAGTCCCTGAAATGCGTCAGTTATGCTAACAGCCTTAAACCCACCAAAAAATGTGTAAAAAACCACGATACAAAGCGTAAATATCGCGCCATATTTAAAGCCTATGCCAAAAAAGCTCTCAAAAGTCTTGCCTCCAGCGATGATACCGCTGCTTACATAAAGCGTGAAAAATATCAAAATGATAAGGCCAGATACTATCCTTAAAATTTTAGTCCTATCTTTAAAGCGATTTTCTAAAAAGTCTGGTATCGTGATGCTATCGCTTGCGACCTCAGTATAGACCCTGATCCTTTTTGCTAGAAATAAGTAGTTGCAGTATGCGCCCACGATAAGGCCAGCTATCATCCAGACATTTGCTATACCAGTTGCGTATAAGGCCCCGGGCACGCCAAGTAGCATCCAACCACTCATATCAGAGGCGCCAGCACTAAGTGCGGTGACGACTGGACCCATTTGACGGTTATCCAGCAGATACTCGTTCATACTTGCATTTTTATCGTAGAAATATCGTCCGATGAAGAGCAAGAAACCAAAATAGATGGCGATGGCTAAATAAGACCCAAAGCTCATAAATTTCCTTTCAAATAAAATAAAACGCTTATGTTATTACAAATTTATTTAAATTTCAATGCTAAGACAATCCTTAAATTCATTTAAGCAAAATGATATATTTTTTTTCGTATCATTTAAGGCTACATTTTAAAGAAAGGACGAAGTTGAACGCTCAAAATTTAGCCAAATTTCTATTTTTTATAATAATTGTCTCGCTTGGAACATATTTTTTCTATCCAAGAGATCTTAGCGAGGCGCAAGAGATCGCATATATCAAAAGTTACGGAGTGACGCTAGGCCTTACGATAGGTGGTATTGCTATAGGTATAACACTTGGATTTATTTTAGCTTTCATTAAATTTTTAGATATCAAGGTTTTAAATTTCGTCATAGATGAATATATCGACATCTTGCGTGGAACTCCTGTAATACTTCAACTTCTAATATTTTCAGTGGTGATTTTTGCCACTTGGAGCGACAACTTCTATGTCGCCGTGATCGCACTTGGACTAAATAGCTCGGCATACGTCGCTGAGATCGTAAGAAGCGGCATAAATAGCGTCGATAAAGGTCAGATGGAGGCAGCTAGGGCGATGGGACTAAACTACTACGTTTCGATGCGTGAGATAGTCTTCCCACAAGCTACTAAAAATATCTTGCCAGCGCTTGCTAATGAGTTTATCTCACTTTTTAAAGAGACCTCAGTCGTTGGCTATATAAGCGTCGTTGATATTACGATGCAAAGTAAGAGCCTTCAAGCGGTCTTTTACAGCCCAGAGCCAGTCATTTTTACGGGCATTGTATATTACGTGAGCGTTAAATTTTTCACCCTTTTGGTGAAACTACTTGAAAGGAGACTAAATCGCCATGATTGAGATTAAAAATTTAAACAAAAGCTATGGCGATTTGCGTGTTTTAAATGACATCAGCGTGGATATCAAAAAAGGTGAGGTTATAGCGATAATTGGTCCAAGTGGCGGTGGAAAAAGTACATTTTTACGTTGCATAAACCGCCTTGAAGAGCCAGATAGCGGACATATCAAGATAAATGGCGAAGATATTTTGGATAAAAAATCAGACATAAATAAAATTCGCCAAAAAGTGAGTATGGTTTTTCAGCACTTTAACCTTTTTGCAAATAAAAATGTCTTGCAAAATTTAACCCTAGCTCCGATAAAAGCTGGGATCTTAGACAAAGAGAGTGCCGAGAGGAGGGCAGATGAACTGCTAAAGAGTGTTGGGCTAAGCGATAAGAAATTTGCCTATCCGCACAAGCTCTCAGGCGGGCAAAAGCAGCGTATAGCAATCGCTAGAAGCTTAGCTATGGATCCAGAGGTGATACTATTTGACGAGCCGACAAGCGCGCTGGATCCTGAGATGATCGGCGAGGTGCTTGATATCATGAAAGATGTCGCAGCAAGGGGTATAACGATGCTTGTGGTGACTCATGAGATGGGCTTTGCAAGAAATGTGGCAAATAGAATTTTCTTTATGGACAAAGGCAAGATAGCAGTTGATGACACACCAAAAAATGTCTTTACAAATCCGCAGCACGAGCGTCTGCGAGAGTTTTTAGGTAAAATTTTAAATCACTAATAAGGAGAAAAATTGAAAATTTTTTTAAAAGTTCTAGCGTTAGGGTTAGTTATGTTTTTTATAGGTTGTGGTGATGATAGTGGCAAAAAAGCCACTTCAAATGCGCTAGAAGCTAGCAAAGAGGTGGTTTATAAGGTAGGTTCAAGCGCTGATTACCCTCCATTTGAGTATTTTGATGATAAAAATCAAATCGTTGGTTTTGAGATCGATCTTCTAAATGAGATTACTAAAAAAACTGGGATCAAATTTGACGTTGCAAATATGAGTTTTGATGGGCTAATACCAGCTTTAAAAACGGGCAAGATCGATATCGCGATAAGCGGCATGAGCGCGACTGACGAGAGAAGAAAGTCTGTTGATTTTACTAAGCCATATTATTTCTCAGAGAATTTATTTATCCGCAAAAAAGGCTCAGACGTAAATAAAGACAATCTTAAAGATAAGAAAATTTCAGCTCAAGTTGGCACGCTTCAAGAAGAGGCAGCTAAAAATATCACAACTCAGTCAATCCCAGCTGAAAACGTAGCGGCAGCTATAATGTCACTAAATGCCGGCAAGATCGATGTTGTGCTTACTGATAGCCCGATAGGTGTTGAGTTTTTAAAACAAAATCCAGACTTAGAGGAGTTTTTAAGACTTCCTGACGGCACAGAGGGCTTTGCGATGGCATTTGATAAGGGCAAACATACTGATCTTATCAAAAAGATAGATGCTGCGATCGAAGAGCTACAAAAATCTGGCGAATTTGACAAAATGCTCGCTAAATACGACCTTAAAAAATAAATCCTAATATAAATTTGCAAGAGGCAAGATGCTTCTTGCAAAAAATCTCACAAATTTCTAATTTTTAAATTTTAAGCAAATATAAAGTCAATATAGTACAATTACTCGTTTAATTTAAGGAGAATATAATGAAGTCACTCAGGATGAGAACGGCACTTGTGCTAAGTGTCATGCTTTTGATTTGTGTTAGTGTAGTTGGTCTTGTGACCTATAACATGGCTAAAAATTTATATACCGACAGGGTCGAAAGTAAAGAATTCCCACTTGCTGTCAATGAAGTTGGTTATAAAATAGAATCTTACATCGATAAGATAATCGACGCTTCTTATCAAATAACTCAAAATAGCTTTTTAATAGACTGGGTTAAAAACGGCGAGGACGAGCACGGCAGAAAGGTCTTGTTTGACTATTTTCAAACTCTTGCTAAAAATTTAAAACTAGATACGATAATGTTTGGCTCAGATAGAACCCTAAACTACTACGTCGAAGATAAAATTTTAAAGGTCATTAACCCAGAAAACGACAAGTGGTACTACGCCTTAAAAGATGGCAGCAGCCTAAGCCTGATCGACATCAACAAGGCTGAAGACGGCAGCGGTAAGATAATGATGTATATAAACTACAAAGTTCAAAAAGATGATAAATTTTATGGTATCGCAGCGACTGGCGTAAATTTAAGCGAGATAGTAAATTTTGTCCAGTCACAAAAGATAGGTCGCGGCGGTAAATTTCTACTAGTTGATGAAAAAGGCGACATCAAAATCGGCAAAGATGAAAGCGGCAATCTAAAAGATATAGTAGGCGAAGCAAATCTTAAAAAGCTAATCAACGAAAATGGCAGCTACATATCGCTAGATAAAGATGGCAGAAATTTATTGATCGGCTCAAAATATATCAAAAGTATGGGCTGGTATCTGATCGGCGAGCTTGACAAAGATGAGCTTTTAGAGGATCTAAACTCACTTGCTTATGCGTCTGTTGGAGTGCTTGTAGTGGTACTTATTTTAGGACTATTGCTCTCACTTTACCTATCTTCTTACCTCCTAAAAATCATCCTCAAACTAAAAACAGGCCTGCTATCTTTCTTTGATCTACTAAACCACAAGACAAACAAAGCAGAGCCTATAGAGATAACATCTAAAGATGAATTTGGCCAAATGGCAGAGCTAATAAACAAAAACACAAAGGCCATTGAGGATGGTATGAAAGATCAAAGTATATTCATCCAAAAAGCCAACACCTTTGTAAATGAGATAAAAGATGGCAACTATGAAGCAAGCTTAGAAGCTGATACTAATAACCCAGCTCTAAATCAACTAAAAAGCACATTTAAAGATCTACAACTTGCTCTTAAAAATGCAATATCAAGTAATGGTAAAGATGTACTTGATCTACTAAACACTTATAAAAACCAAGACTTTACAAAAAGACTTGATGATGATGGTAAGATAGCAAGTGGTATAAACTCTCTTGGCATTGAGATATCTAAAATGCTAAATGACAATCTAAACCAAGCTCAAGTACTAGAAGAAAAAGCTAAACTTCTAGCTAGCTCAGTATCAAAAGTAGCAAGCTCAGCAAATACTCAAGCAAATAGCTTACAAGAAAGTGCTGCTGCAGTTGAGCAAATGAGTAGCTCAATGAATGCCATCTCTCAAAAGACAGCTGATGTTATAAGACAATCAGATGAAATTAAAAACATCATAACTATCATTAGAGATATAGCAGATCAAACAAACCTACTAGCTCTTAATGCTGCTATTGAAGCAGCTAGAGCTGGAGAGCATGGTAGAGGATTTGCAGTTGTTGCTGATGAAGTTAGAAAACTAGCAGAAAGAACTCAAAAATCTCTAGGTGAGATAGAAGCAAATACAAATGTCCTAGCTCAATCAATAAATGAGATGAGTGAATCAATCAAAGAGCAAAGTGAAGGCATAAATATGATAAATCAATCAGTTGCTCAAATAGATAATCTAACAAAAGAAAACGTTGTAATTGCAAACCAAGCAAATGAAGTAACATCAGAAGTAGATGAGATGGCTAAAGCCATAGTTGAAGAGGTTAGGAAGAAGAGGTTTTAACTTCTTAATAAACAAACTCAAATTTGTTTAAACAAGGCTACAAAACTTATTGTTAAGGGGGAAGAGGCTTGAATTACGCTCTGCTTGCAGTTGTGAGCTTGCGAAGCAAAGAAGCTCCCTTCCCCCTTAACAATCCCCTGTCTGCTTGCAGTTACGAGACGAAGTCGAAGTAAAGCCCGACGACGTTATAGGTAGCATGCCTCAGTGCTTCGCACTGCATGTGGTTTAAAAGCTCTAATAAATTTTTAGATACGCTCGCTCATAAATTTTTAAAATTTGCCTGACTTCTTTTAGCGCACTTGCCTATACGCTTTACAAGCTTATGTAAATTTCTGTCATTACGCTAAATTTAAACAAATTTTAATAGATAAATGCCGATAATTAGGGCATTAAATCACCTTAAAGGATAGACATGAAAAAGATATTTGCTCTTTTACTGACAGCTTTTGTTGCTCTTTGCGCAAACGAGCTAAAATTTGGTACAGCGGCAAACTACCCGCCATTTGAATACATCGATGAAAACAACAAAATAACAGGCTTTGACATCGACCTTATAGATGAAATTTCAAAGCGTGCTGGCTTTTCATATAAGATAGTAAATATGAGCTTTGATGGTCTCATCCCAGCGCTTAAAGCTGGCAAGATAAATGGCATCATAAGTGCGATGAGTGCGACTCCAGACAGACTAAAGTCGATCGACTTTACAAAGCCATACTACCTAACTGAAAACATCTACCTAAAGAAAAAAGGCAACGACGCTTTAAAAGCTAAAGAGGAGCTAGCTGGCAAAAAAGTAGGCGTGCAACAAGGCACCATCCAAGAGCTAGCTGCAAATGCGATAAATGGCGCAAAAGTAGTGCCTTCAGAAGATACTGTGCCACTCATCATGGGGCTAAAAGTTGGCAAATTTGACGCGGTTATCCTTGATAGCTCGATCGGCTATGGCTTTATCAAGAAAAACCCTGAAGTAGAGGCATTTTTCAAAGAGGTTGATGGCAGCGAGGGCTTTTCAATAGCTTTTGATAAAAATAAGCAGAGCGAGCTTATCGCTAAGATAAATCAAATTTTAGATGAGATGAAAAAAGACGGCAGCTACGACGCATTGCTTAAAAAATACGAACTAAAATAATACCTCCCAACTAGCCTGCTAAATTTGCAGGCTAGCTTTATCTTGCATTTTAAAATTTATACTAAAATCCGCTTTTACATAGAAATTTAAAGGATGGATTATGAGAAAAATTCTGCTGTTTTTGTGCCTGGTGCTTAGCCTAAATGCACTCCAAAATGACAAAGATATGCTAAGTGGCGAGCTTGAAAACGGGCTTAAATACTATATAAAAGAGAATAAATTTCCGCAAAACACAGCCATCTTTTACCTAGTTGTAAATTCAGGCTCGACTGATGAGAGAGAGGGCGAGCAGGGGCTTGCGCACTTTTTGGAGCACATGGCGTTTAATGGCAGTCGCGACTTTAGCAAAAATGAGCTCATTAAACAGCTTGAGAGCCTTGGGGTCAAATTTGGCGCTGATCTAAACGCACAAACCAGCTACGATCAGACGAGCTACACGCTAAGCATAAATGTAAATGATAAAAATTTAAAGGACGTTTTCAAGGTCTTTTCAAACTGGATCGATGGCGTAAAGATCGATGCAGGCGAGCTTGATAAGGAGCGTGGCGTCATAATGGAAGAGGAGCGCCAGCGAAACACGCCAGCTTATAGGCTCTATCTTGCCCAAAGTAAGGATATCTTTGCAGGTAGCATCTATCAAAAAAGAGTGCCAATAGGCGACATGAACGTGATAAAAAGCGTGGATGCTAAGCACATGCAAGAGTTTTACGAGAGGCTTTATCAGCCAAGATTTATGAGCTTTGTGGCAGTTGGCGACTTTGATAAAAACGAGATAAAAACTCTGATAGAAAAAAGCTTTAGCGCAGCAAAAAATAGCAACTATTACGCTCATCCAGACAAAAGTATCGCTTTTAAAGATGGGCTAAACGTCTTTAACTACGACGCAAACGAGACGGCGGCTCAGTTTGTAAGACTTAGCTTTTTTGATAAATTTAAGCCAGTCTTGGATGAGGCTGATGTGAAGAGAAATTTAAAAGATGCGCTAATAGCTAGCCTTATAAATATGCTTTATGAGCAAAAAAATGCAAATAATTCATCAAATTTAAGCGTTGATTTTATGGCGCAAACGCTTCAAGCAAAGCAAAAAATTTATAGCTTTGAGGCAAATGTGATCGGAGATGATTTTAACGCTAGCCTTAAAGATATGTTAAGCGTTTTAAAGGGCATTGAGAAATTTGGCTTTAACAAAGGCGACTTTGCCGATGTTAAAAAGGCGTTTGTGGCAAACGTGGAGACTAAATTTAAACGCTCAAAAACTAAAAAATCAAGCGTTTATGCAGGTGAAATTTTAAATATGATCGAAAATGGCGGCTTTGTGCTAAGCGATGAAGATAGCAAAAACCTTAGCCTAAAGCTCTTAAATGAGATCACGCTAGAGGATGTTAATGCGAGATTTAGGCAAATTTTAGCCATACCTGATGAGCGCGTGAGGGTCTTTAGTAAAGATGGCTTTAAGCTTAGCAAAGATGCCTTTTTAAAGCTAAAGGATGAGGCAAAACCTTACGATACAAATTTAGCTAACGTGAGCCTAAATAAGAGCCTTGGCAATGAAAATTTAGAGCCAAAAGATACCCTTTCTAGTGAATTTGACCAAAAGCATGGCATCTACACTTATAAGCTGCCAAATGGCTCGCAAGTCATCTTTAAGCCACTAGCTACCAAAAAAGATAGCATTTTGTTTGCAGCCATTAGCAAGGGTGGCACTTCAGATCTAGCTGATCCTAAGCTTGGTGGTTTTGCGGTTGCGCTCACAAATGAAAGTGGCGTTGGCAAATTTAACAACTACGAGCTTTCAAAGGTGCTAAACGACAAGATAGTAAGCTACGAAAAGAGCATAGAGGCGCTTACACAGGGCTTTTACGGCTCTTCAAGCAGTGGTGATCTTAGCTCGCTGCTAGCTGTTATAAATTTAGAGTTTAGCTCTCCAAGAGCCGACGCAAACGTGCTTGAGAGGATAAAACAAAGAGCAAAAGATGAGCTAGCTAAAGAGCAAAATTTACCTGAATATAAATTTAGCACCGAGTTTAGCAAATTTTTTTACGAAAACAACAAGCGTGTAGCGCCCATTGAGATGGCTCAGATCGACGCGCTAAAGCTAAATGAGCTAAAAAAGGTCATCAAAGATAAATTTACAAACGCAGCCTCATACACCTTTGTAATCATTGGCGACACCGACGAGCAGAGGCTTTTGCCACTTGTTAAAAAGTATATCGCCACCTTGCCAAAGCTTGGCGAGGCTGAAAATTTTAAAGATGATGGCGTGCGAAGTATCAAAGGGCAGCACACCTTTAAAAGAGAGTATCAAAGCACAAAAAGAAGCGATGTGAGCGTGGATATAATAAATTTAGATACAAAATACAGCTTCAAAGAGGTGGTCAAGCTAAGAGCGCTAAGCTCAGTCTTAAAAACGGCGCTTCGTGAAAAGATCAGAGAGGACAAGGGGCAAACATACGGCTTTAGCCTAAACGCCAAGCTCTCACGCTATCCGTATGAGCACTCAAAGGCGGTGATCGGCTTTACTTGCGACCCTGCAAACACGGACAAGATCATCGCCGAGATAAAGGAGATAATAGCTAACATCAAGCGCAGTGGCGCGCTCTTGCCAAAACATTTGGAGGATTTTAAGGCGCAAAGTGAAATCTCTATAAAAAAAGACTATGAAAAGCCTGAGTTTTGGCAAAATCTCATCATCTCAAATAAAATTTTTAACACGCCACTTTATACGGCTGATGAGTATATAGATGCGGTTAAAGCGGTCACAAATGACGATATCAAAGAGGCTGCTAGGCTATATCTTGATGAGAAAAATATGGTGATAAGTATAAATAATCCGAAGTAGAAATTTTGGGGGCAGCTGGCTTTTTAAATTTAAGACTAAGTAGAAATTTAGAGAGCTAAATCAGTCCCCAGAAATCTAAGCCCAGGCAGAAATTTGAGAAGTCAAACTGGCTTTTTAAATTTAATATAGAAATAGAAATTTAGCGCGCTAAGCCAGCCCCAAAATTTAAACCTAAAGCTAAGCCAGTATATCCTTTGGTTTTATCTTGTTTAGCTTTTGCACCAGATCATCAAAGCTTGCGCCGTTTTCGACCTCACGCCTGATAAATTCCTCAAAAAACTCGCGTTTTATATCTTTATCCGTGTAGGTCACGCTCTTTTTGGTAACTTGCATAGGCTTAAATTTCTCTTCTTCTATATCCTCATCACCATCTTCCCTAACTGGCACAAGAGCGATATTTTGCAGCACATCAGCGATATTTTCGCCCTTTTCATAACTTGTTTTTAGAAATTTCAAAAACTCATCTTTGCTGTTTTTATCAGCGTAGCTTACACGCTGTGGCATCGCTTGACCTAAGATCTCTATGCGCTTCTTAGCCGATGTTTGCTCGTAAGAGAGAGCCCCGTCTTTAAAAGAAATTTTCACATTTGCATGCTCACCAAGTATCCTTTCGGCGGTAAATTCCAGCCATTTGTCTTTAAAATCGTCGATACTTAGATCAGAGTCTAGTAAATTTGTAGCCTCACGACTTAGATGAAGTGTGCCATTGTCGTGATTGTTGATTAGAGCGCCAAGAGTATTGGTAACGTTAGTAGATATTTTGTAGGTTTTGTTAAACTCATCTACGCTAAAGCCATTTTTCTCGCTAGTTAGGATAGAATTTAACCTCCAAAGCTTCGTGCTATCAACGAAATTTTTAAGGCTAGCAACTTCATCTTTACCCATAGAGCTATCAAGCCCGTTCATCTTGCCCCAGATAGAAATTTTATCATTTGACGAGTAGCCAGAGAGCGATAGATGCTTGATGTCTAGGGCATTGGGAGAAATTTTTACTTTGCCTAAATTTGCGATAGTCGTTGGCTGCTTATTAAAAGCGTCTTGATAGTTAAAGCTTTGATTAAGTCCATTTAGCGCATTTATCATGTCAAATCCTTTAACACTATATCGGCAAATGGATTTAAATTTTAAGTTGGATTATTTTTTATTGCGGTATTTTTCGAAAATGGCGATCATCTGGTGCGAGTCTTGCGCGACTTTGAGCTTGTTTGGGTTTTTGCTAAGCAGCTCTTCTCTTAAAGCGTCGATGAACTCCTTGTCCTTTTTGCAGGCTTCAAGGCTCACACGTCCTCTAAGTATAGCCATAAAAATAACATCGGCAGTCGCGTTTATCATCTCAAGCATCTTTTCTTCGCTCATTTTTCTAAATTTTGCCCCTTTTTAAGCAAATATTATTCCTTTACGCTTACAAAATTTATTATTTTCACCTCTTGGCTCTCTTTGCAAGCCTCCAGAGCAGCTGCGTTTTTCACCATGTGAGCGCTCTTCATGTGCTCTTTTTGGCTCTCTAAATTTTCCCAGCTCTCCATAAAGCAGTATTCGCTTTTAGAGCCCGCAACCACGCCACACTCGTAGCTTATGCAGCCTTTGTCTTTTCTAGAAGCTGGCACGATCTCTTTTAAAATCTCTTCAAATTTTGCCTCACATCCAGCTTTTAACTTTACATTTACATAAAATCCTACCATTTGCCTATCCTTTAATATTTTTTGGCTAAAATAACGCAATTTAGACGCAAGTTTGCGTATTACATTACAAGGCCTTTTCATGACTAGATGATACAAAATACTAAATTTATAACTCATAAAACTAACCAAAAACAGTAAATTTAACTAAAATCGGAGAAAACATGAAAAGACGAGACTTTTTAAAGCTTGGTGCCTTAAGCGCAGCAAGCCTTCAAGCAAAAGAACTTGACGGAGCAGCTCAGGCACTTTTTGACAAGCAAAGTGGCCTAAGTGCAAACAAATTTGGCCCATTTTATGTAAAAACTATCGCAGGTCGTGTGGTAGAGACTGAGCCATTTGAGGGCGATGCGTGCCCAAATGAGCTAAACAACGCACTTCTTGATCATATCCAAAACGAAAGCCGTGTAAAATATCCATTTGTTAGAAAGAGCTTTTTGGCTGACCCAAACAACCCAAAGCCAGAGCTTCGCGGCAAAGAGGAGTTCGTGCGCGTTAGCTGGGATGAGGCGATAAAGCTAAGTGCGAAAATTTTAAAAGAAAATTTCGATAAATACGGCTCTGAAGCGATATACGGACAAGTTTATCAGTGGGGTAGCCTTGGCAAAGTTGGCCACAGCCAAAAGACCGCAAAGAGGCTACTTAACGTGCTTGGCGGATATGTAAATGAGCTTGGCGGCTACTCGTACGGCGCAGCAACTGTCATCATGCCTCACATCACAGGCTCGATCGACCCGACGCTCGCGCCAACAAAGTGGGAGGCTATCTTAAAAAATGCCAAAACGATTGTATTTTGGGGCACAAACCCAGTCGTTTCAAACAAGATCGCCATTGGCGTGCCGCTTCACAACTCATATAAATACTACGACGAGATCAGAAAAAAAGGCGAGAGCGGCGAGATGAAAATTTATAGCGTGGACGTTTATCACAATGAAAGCGCAAGATATTTTGGCGCAAAGTACCTTGAAGTCGTGCCTTGCACCGATACGGCGATGATGATAGGTATGTGCAACTACCTTTTTGAAAAGGGGCTTTACAGCAAAGAATTTATAGAAAAATACACCGTTGGCTTTGATAAATTTAAAGAGTACATGCTTGGCACAAAAGACGGGGTCAATAAAAACCTAGCTTGGGCAAGCAAAATTTGTGGCGTGATCGAGCAAAAACTGGCGAAATTTAGCGAGGATCTAGCCAAAAACGACTCAGTTATAGTTAGTGGCTACGCCATACAAAGGCAAGATCACGGTGAGATGGCGTATTGGGCGCTTGTGACGCTAAATGCGATGCTTGGACACATCGGCAAAGAGGGTTGTGGCTTTGTCACAAATGACGGAATGCACAAAAATGCTGATGAAAGCTTCATAGCGCCTAAACTAGCGGCTTTTGAGACGAAAGTGCCACAAAAATTTATTGATAGCGGGCTGGTGCCAAAGACTAAGGGCTACGAGCTGCCAAACTCAAGGCTCATAGACGCACTTTTAAGCCCTGGCAAAGAGATAACTAGAAATGGCAAGAGTTACAAGCTACCAAAGATCAGAGTGATGTTTAACGCCAATGGCTCGACATTTACAAGGCATCCAGAGACAAATAGAGCGATAAAAGCGATGCAAAAAGTGCAAGCGATCATCACTTGCGAGCCATTTTGGACGAGCACAGCCAAATTTAGCGACATCGTCCTGCCAGCTGCGCTTGAGTGCGAGCGAACAGACATCGAGTTGGCAAACTCAACAAGTGAGTATCTCTTTGCTATTAAGCCGCTTGTCACGCCATTTGGCGAGAGCAAGAGCGACTTCGAGATCGCAAGGCTCATCGCAAAAGAGTGGGGCAGGGAAGAGGCATTTAGCGAGGGCAAAAGCGAGCTAGAGTGGGTCAAGGAAATTTACGAAGATGCCGTTAAAAAGGCTGCTGGGCTTGGGTATGAGAGCATGCCAAGCTTTGATGAGTTTTGGCAGAAGGGATATTTTAGATTTGACAAGGTAGATGAGTCAAAACGCTACTTTACAAACTACAAGAAATTCCGTGATGACCCAGAGGCAAATCCGCTAAAAACGCCATCTGGAAAGATAGAAATTTACTCTGAAACGGTTGCTGGCTTTGGCTACGACGACTGCCCACCGCATGCGACGTGGCTTGAGCCGTTTGAGTGGCTGGGTGCGAAAAATAAAAAGTATCCTATCGCTATCAGCGGTGCGCACTCTAAATTTAGGCTTCACTCGCAGCTAAATAACTCTGTGCTTCGCCATTTTAACGAGATCGCAGAGCGCGAGCCAGTGCTCATAAACCCAAAAACAGCCGAAACTAGAGGGATAAAAATGGGCGATGTGGTGAAAATTTACAACGACAGGGGCGAAATTTTGTGCGGTGCATTTGTGACCGAGGACGTGCCACAAAACGTCGTCATCGTGAGCGAGGGCGCTTGGTACGACCCAGATGTGCCAGGCGAGAAGAGCCTTTGCTTGCACGGAAATTTAAACGTGCTCACAAAAGACGTGCCATCAAGCAAGATGAGCCAGAGCAACACCGCCCATACAAGCCTTGTCGAAGTCGAGAAATTTAAGGGCACGCCAAAGCGTGTCAGGGCGTTTGACGCACCAAAGATCGGCGCAAGAAAGGCCTAAAAGTAACACTTTGAAAATTTAAAGTGCTAAAAGCTATCCTTTTTTAAATAATTAGAGTTAAAATCTAAGAAAAAAGAAAGGATAGCTCATGAAAATCACCGAGATAGACACCCCAGCGCTACTCATAGACAGGGAGATAGTGCTAAAAAACTTAGAAAAAATGCAAAAATACGCTGATAAATTTAATGTAAGCTTAAGACCACATACCAAAACGCACAAGATGCCATACTTTGCGAAAATGCAAGTGGCTCACGGTGCAAAGGGCGTCACGGTGGCAAAGGTGGGCGAGGCTGAAGTGATGGCAAAAGAGGGGTTAAGCGACATTTTCATCGCAAATGAGATCGTCACAAGGCAGAAATTTGCTCGTATCATAGCCATGCAAAAAGCCGGCGTTAAAGTGAGCTTTGGCGTCGATAGCGTGGGCGTTTTAAGGCTCATTGATGAGGTATTTGGCGAGGCTAAAGAGGTGGCTGAGCTACTTGTCGAGATAGAGGTTGGCGAAAACCGCTCAGGTGTCATAGAAGAGGGCGATTTTAAGGCTTTGATGAGCGCTTTTGGGGAGTGTAAAAACGCGAAATTTTGCGGCGTTTTTTCGCATGATGGCCACTCATACAAGGCAAAAGATAAGCGTGAGTGCGAGCAAATTTTTAAAGTAGCGACCGAGAGAACGCTAAAATTTGCTGGTATCGCGCGAGAGTTTGGATATGAAAATTTTACCGTTAGCATCGGCTCGACGCCATCACTAATAAACGACTTTGAGATACCAAAAGGTTTCACTGAGCTTCGCCCTGGCACATATATATTTATGGATGCGTCGCAGGCAAATGCTTATGGCAGCTTTGATATGAACGCTGCTAGCGTGCTTAGCGTCGTGATCTCAAGGCCGACCGCGACCCGCACGATCCTTGATGCTGGGGCAAAGGCGCTAACTAAAGAGAGGCGCAGTGAGGGCTTTTGCACGACGCCTGGCATGGGGCTCATCGCAGAGCATGAAGTGTGGATAGATAGCCTGTTTGACGAGCATGCGATCATCTTAAACGAGAAATTTGCTAACAGCGTGCGTGTGGGCGATCTTGTACGCATCTATCCAAATCACATCTGTCCGGTGGTAAATCTATACGACTACGCCTATCTCGTAAATGGCGATGAGGTGTGCGAGAAAGTGCCTGTTTTGGCAAGGGGCAGGGTAGAGTAAAATTTAGTTGATATATCTGCGCATGCAGTGCGAAGCACTAAAGCATGCACCTCTAACGTCGTCTGGCTTTACTTCGACTTCGTCTCGTAACTGCAAAGCAGACAGGGGATTGTTAAGGGGGAAGGGAGCGACTTCGTAATTCAAGCCTCTTCCCCCTTAACAAAGAAGCAAAACTTTAAATTTATAAAAACTATTTTTGCGAATTTTAAAATTCCATTCGCTCGCAAGAATTGACTACTAAAATTTGGCTTCGCTTATCGCTTAGCTCAAATTTTAGAGCCGAAATTACTCGTTCATGAAATTTTAAAATTTGATAGACAGTCACTTAGCGCGGTTAATTTAATACCACCGAACTCCCTTTTAGCTTTTTTAGCTTTAAAATTTGCTCTTTTGGTTTTGCTTTTAGGCGTTCAAGCATCGCTATCCTTTGGGCGTAAATTTCATTAAATTCAGCCTTTATATCAAGCAAAGTTTTATTTAAAAAAGAGTTGTTTGAGCACATAAGATCGTCAAATTCATAAAGGCTAAAGGCATTTAGCATGCGATCAAAAACCTCTTTTGCGCTCGGGATGTAAAGTGGTGTGCCCATTTGCAGGTGCGAATTTAGCGAGTTTTCGATCTTTTGCTTTAGAAAATAAACCGCAAGCTTAAGCGCATTTTCGTAGTTTGATGCGACCTTTACGTCAAGCTTTTCAAAAAAGAGCGATATCTTTTGCGTAGCCTTAAATTTGGCATTTTCATACTCTCTTAAGAAGTTCTCATAGGTTCTGCCAGCGTAGGTGTTTATAGATTTTGTCTCGTAGTTTGAGGCAAACTCATCAAATGGATTAAAACTCTCGTAGCGAGATTTGTAAATAAAAAGCTCATCTTCTAAGCTTTTATAAAGCTCATCAAAAGCCGATATGATCTCGTTTTCAAGCTCTTTTAGATCTCTTTTGTAGCGTTTAAAAAATTTAGAAAAGACGATATCTTCATAGATGAGCTTTGAAAAGACCTCGTCCGTATCAAGGCTCATCATCTCAAAGTTCTCACGCTTATAAATTTCTTTGTTTAAAAGCGTCTTTGCTGGGTTAAATTTTGTCCTAGAAAATGGCTTAAGTAGCTTAAAAACCTCATCACTAGCAAGCTTTATAGCCTCGCTCATATCGCTATATCTCAGGGTGATTTTAGGCCTAAACTCCTCTTTTATAGCTTCTAGTTTTTCTTCAAGCGTGCCATTAAATTTATCCAAAATTTCACCAGCTGCACTATAAACTTTAAGGCGGTTTTCTTGCTCAGCTATTAAAAAATTTACTATCTTTTTCGCCCTTGCTTTTATGAAATTTTCTTTAAAGTTCACGTTTAAAAACGTCTCTTTTACCGCACTTAGTGCTTTAGCAAAATTTGAGCTTTCTAGCTCGCTCTTGTTTTCATTTGTGATGCCATTGAGCGCTTGCTTTGATGAGATGGCGATGATATCTTCAAAAAGCTCGCCATAAGTTTGCCTAGCATGCTTTAGCAGACTTTCAAGCTCGTCCTTGCTTAGCTTGTCCTTTTGGTTAATGAAACAAAGCGCCTTTAGGTCGTTTGTCTTTAAAATTTCTTCTACGCTTTCAAGCTCGCTAGCCTTTGCTGCGTTATTTGCAAGGCTTAGCCAGATCGCGCCGCAGACCTTTTTTAGCGTGTTTTTGGTCTCTTTTGTGTCGGCATCTCTTAGCGAGTTTAGCCCTGGAGTGTCGATGAAATTTACCTCTTTTAAAATTTCACTTGGCGCATAGAGCGTCATGCTTTTTATCTGCTCGCTCATAGCGTTTAGCTGGGCAAGCTCGCTGCTGGCTAGCAAGCTCTCGCTGCCGTTTTCAAATTTCACGCTAAGAAGCGGCATCTTTGCAAATTTTAGCCGCACAGCCTTTGCTGTTACAGGCGTTAGACCTGATGGCAAGATGTTTTGTCCAAGCAGAGCGTTTAAAAATGTTGATTTGCCACTTGAAAACTGCCCTATAACAGCGATGAGAGGTGGCTCATTTAGCGTGTCGATTAGTAAATTTAGGCTCTCTTTTATCTCATCGCTTGCGTGCAGGCTTGGATCATTTAGCTCATTTACCAGCCTTGCTAGCTCGCCCTTAAAGTCGCTTGTAAAAACCTTAAAATATCTCGCCTTATAGGCATTTATAAACTCGTTAAACATTTTCTAGCTCCCCTAAAAGCGAGCAAATTTCATCTTGCAGGGCACTTTGCTCTTTTAGTTTTAAAAGTGAGTTTTGATTTTGCGAGCTAAGATTTTCTAGCTCATGATCTAGCTCTTTTAGCCTCCTATCAAGCGTGGCTTTTTGTGCGGTTTCATAGGTTTTTATGAGATTTAAAAGGCAATTTTTTTCATGATCAGTTAAAATTTCACAAAATTGAGAGATATTTTTATCTTTAAGTAAGCCCTCTTTTAAGTCTAAAAGTGCGTCACTTGCATCATTTGAAATTTTAGCTCTAAATGCAGCTAAAAGTTCCTTAAATTCAAGCTTTACGCCCATTTGCTCTAAAAAGTCATTGATGTTAAAAACCTCGTCTTTGCTCATCACATAATCATCAAAATTTAAAGCGATGTTTTGCTCGCAAGCCTTTGTTTGCACCAAAGTCTCGTTTCTAGCTTCTCTCATAAGTGCCATCACACCGTCACGAAGCGTCGTTTTTGCTATTTGCTCTAGTCGCTCTAAATTTAAGCTTTGCTTTTTACTTTTGCAGTAGGCTATCTCACTTTTTACCTTGTCATTTAGATTTTGCAAAAGCGTCTCAAGCCCCATTTTATAGATATTTTTGGTGTTGCTACTTTCAAGTTTTGCAAGCTCATTTTGAGTTAGACTTTCAAGTTTGGATAAATTTTCATTAAGTGTGTTTTTGACGTTTGCCTGCTCATTTTGAAGCTTTTTAAGCTCCACTTCATAAGCTTTGAGCGACAAAATTTCAGCCTTAGTAGCTTCAAGCTTGCTATTTAGGATATTTTTTAGCTCCTTTTGATACGAGCTTAAGATAAGGGCTGATTTTTTAGAGTTTTTACCAAAGAGAACCTCGTAAAGATAGTCTTTAAACTCCTCTACACCGCTATTTACAGCGCCTTCTAAGTAGCTTTTTGCACTAAGCGCAAAATAATCAATCTCCACGCCATTTATCCGCTCGCCGATCGCTTTTTTAGTGTAGTTTAGCGTCTCGTTTAGCTCTTTGGCACTTAGCTCATCAGCGTGAGTTAGCACCACGGCAAGCCTTACGATATGCGAGTTTTCAAGGCATTTTTTCAAAAATAGCGCGTCCTTTTGTGTGGCACTTTGTGAGGCGTTCATCAGGTGAGCTAAAAGGTCGCACTTTTTCATAAAATTTGTAGTGATCTGCTCTCTTAAAACCACCGCGTCATCGATGCCTGGTGTGTCTATGATGCAAACATTGTCATTTAAAAGCTCCAAGTCGTCATAAAGCTCGACACTTTTTACAAGATTTGCTGTTTTTGAGCTTGAAGAGGTGTAGTTTTTTATCTCGTCTATGCCGATATCTACGCTTTTGCTTGGTAAATTTTCGCTTGGTATGCCAAGCGCTAAAAGCTCATCTAAGGTATAAAAATTTACCCTTGCAAAGCTATCTTTGGAGTATTTTAAAATGGTTAAATTTATCGTTTCTGGCACGTTTGAAGCGCCAAGGACGGATTTGTTTAAAAGGGCATTTAAAAGGGTTGATTTGCCAGAGTTTATGACGCCACTTGCAGCTATGTTAAAAAGCGTTTCGTTTGATCTTTTTTTGGCTGCCACAAGCGCCTCTAAAAATGTTTTTTCATTATCAAGCAAGCTTGCTTTTTCGTTTATCTCGTTTAAAAAGTCTAGGTTTTTATGGAAGTGATCTTTTGGCTTTATATGAGAAATTTTAGCCTCATTAGCACCTTTGTTTTTGCTTATGATCTTTTCTAAAAAGCCAAATTTCTCATCATCTATGATCTTTTCATCACGCAATATTTCTAGGTATTTTAATATCTCATCGCTTGAAATTTTAGCCTCATTTAGCGCTTTAAGAGTCGCAAGCTGCGCACTTTGTATGCTAAATATATCAAGCTCAACCTTAAGCCTTTTTAACACCGCTCTAAACTCATCAAGCGCCATAAACTGATCTAAATTTTTCTCGTCGCAAACTAGAAGAAGAGCTAGCAGATCTGGGTAAAATGGCACGCTAGCAGCAGCATTTGTATAAATTTTATTTGCACGCCAAGCCTGTTTTAAAAACTCATCCATAAAGACTCTTTTTGTTGATATTTTGGGATTTTATTAAATTTTT
This sequence comes from Campylobacter concisus, assembly GCF_003048835.2. Lineage (NCBI taxonomy): Bacteria > Pseudomonadati > Campylobacterota > Epsilonproteobacteria > Campylobacterales > Campylobacteraceae > Campylobacter > Campylobacter concisus. Next base: position 573,261 of record NZ_CP060705.1, read on the forward strand.
ACTTATGAAGCTATCAAAGAAGAGTTACGAGCTTTAGTAGATGGTAAAATATAATTTTAACTTCTCAAAATAACAAATTTGCTCTTATCAAAATGAGTAAGAGCATGCTTTTAAAATGTAATACTTTTAAACTTAAATATATTTATTTTAGTATCAAAATTTATCTTGCGTAAAACATCGCCACCAAACCGCGGTTTATATCTTTTGTATCGCCGTCATCTATCTTTGTAACCTTTGAGATATTAACACTTTTATCGCTATTTATCGTGAAGGTAAGCTCAATAACTCTCTCATTTATCTTTTTAGTATTTTCACCAAAATAGATCACTTCTGGCTCTTTTTGCGAGTAGTAGGCGGCATATTTGCTTTGAGCTACGACGTTGTCAAAGACCCATTTTTGCTTGATATCTAAAATTTGAGCAAGCTCATTTTTAAACTCAAGATCACAGCTAACAGAGGCTATGTAGCTAGCGCTTTCTTTCGTCGGATCAAATTTACAGTGCTTGTTCGCGATAGATAAAATAGTCTCTTTGTCTATGCTTTTGCCGTTCTTTAATATGCTATTTGCGCTATCAAGTGCTAGCTCCAAGCTGTTATCAACTTTTTTTTGCTGAGCAGCCTTGGCATTATTTAGAGCTTTTATGTAGCCATTATTTTTTCTTTTAAACTCATCTTCAAGTACATTTTTCCCCACTACGCAGCTTACTTTAACCACTTTCTTTCCATCACTACTAATGTCTTGCCACTGAGTACTTGAGCAACCTTTAAAGCTATCTATCGCCGAGCCTATTGTTATTGATTTATTACCTTTTAAAATATAGTTTTTAACAATGCCTATATTGCTTTCCTTGCAGCCCACTAATAATAAAAGTGCGCTAAATCCTAGAAATAGAGCCTTTTTCATCATTTTACCTTTTTGTAAATCTGACAAAATAGTACCAAACTAAAGTTTAAATTATTATGATTTTATTAAAATAAATTACATAAATATAATTTATTAAAATAGTTTTAGCGGTCAATTCTTACCAATAGTGAAAGTTTTAAAATTTGCAAACACGGCTTGATTGAATTTAAAAATTTGTTTTATCATAATTCAAAATAAATTTTACGAAACCAGCTTAGGTTTAGAAATTTAGCTCAATTATCTTTTGTAAAATTTTGATATTTTCTTTGATGTTGCCATCTTTGTATATCGCTGAGATGATAGCGATGAGATCAGGTTTGACGTGTGAGAGCGAGCCGATATTTCTCTCATTTATACCGCCTATGACGCAAACTGGTAGGTTTAAAATTTGCTTTGCCTCTTTAACCACTTCGAGATCACATTTTGTAGCATTTGGCTTTGTGGGACTTACAAAAACAGAGCCAAAAGCAACGTAGCTAGCCCCGTTTTTAGCGGCATTTATGGCTAAGCTTATATCGTTATAGCAGCTAACGCCCACATATGCGTCCTTACCTAAAATCTCAAACGCCTCTTTTATGCCCTCGTCCTCTTTACCTAGATGAACGGCCTTAGCGCCTATCTTTTTAGCAAATTTGACATCGTCATTTACGATAAATTTCGTGCCAAATTTCTCACATAAATTTAAAATTTCACTTGCAAGTCTTTCGTTTTTGACCGCTTTTTTTGACCTAAACTGAAAAAATTTAACCCCACACTCTAAAATTTCTCTAGTGTACTCCAAAGCCAAATTTTCAGGCATTAGCAAGTCATCACTTATAGCGTAAATTTCAGCCATTAAACCCTGCTTTATGGTCTATAAGCCGTGCGCCAAATTTACTTTTATGAGCATTTTTTATCCCATTTGCCACAAATTTTTTAGCCATTTTTATGGCGCTTACTAGATCGTTTTGTTGCGCTAAAATGGCCGCTAGCGAGCTTGAGAAGCTACAACCAGCGCCGTGCATCACTCTAGGCTCAAAAAGCTCCTCGCTAAATTTCACCACTTCGCCGCCTTTTAGATAGAGCGTATCCTCGCAAATTTCATCGACTTTTGTTCGCTTTAGCACCATATCGCAAGGCAAATTTGCAAAGTCAATACTCAAAATCCTAGCCTCATCCACATTTGGCGTGGCGACACTTGCGAGCTTTAGTAGCTCTTTTAGCGCTTCGATCGCTGCGTCTTCAAGCAGTTTTGCCCCTGATTTTGCCACGCAAACTGGGTCTATGACAACTGGCACATTTTTAGCTCTTAACTCCTTTAAAAACGCGCTTACAACGGCTATTATCTCCTCGTTAAAGAGCATACCAACCTTCACAGCGTCTATGTCAAGCTCAGCTAGCACCATCTCAAACTGAGCTTTTACCATCTTTGCTGGCATCGCAAGCACGCTGCTAACGCCATTTGTATTTTGCGCGGTCACGGCTGTGATGACGCTTGCACTAAAGCAACCAAACGCCTCGCAGCTTTTTATATCCGCCTGCACTCCTGCACCGCCGACGCTGTCGCTTCCAGCAACTATCAAAACATTTTTCTTACTCACCGACACACCCACTTATCTCTTTTACGTCAAAAGGGTCTTTGACCTGCCACGAAAGTGCGTATTTCTCGATACTTTTCTTGATCGCACTCACCAAATAATCAATATCCTCAAAGGTATGCGTATAGTGCAGGCTGACCCTCACCCAGCCTGGCTTGTGGGTGAAGCTTGGATCCTCTTTTAGCCCCAAAAGATCATGCCCGTATGAGCCTGCGCACGAACAGCCAGCACGTGTTTGTATGCCATACTCTTTGCTTAAAATTTTTGAAAGCTCGTATGGGGCTACGTTTTTTACATTAAATGAAAAAATGGCAAGGCGCTTTAAATTTGGCGGGCAGTAGCTTATAAGCTCTGGGATTTCTCTTAGCCTTTGGCAAAGATAGTCGCTAAGCTCGCTCTCGTTTTCATAAATGGTAGCAAGCCCTATCTCTTCTCTTAGTCTGTAGGCTAAATTTGCACGTATAAGCCCCAAAATAGGCGGTGTGCCAGCCTCCTCAAGTGCCTCTTGATCCTTTAAAAATATATGGTAGTTTTTGCTCACATAGCTTACCGTGCCACCGCCTGCAAAGCTTGGCACATCGTCATTTGCTAGCACTTTTTTGATGGCCAGTAGCCCACAACTGCCAACTCCGCCAAGAAGCTTATGCGGCGAGATAAAAAGAGCGTCAAAGTAGTCGCAGTCTAAATTTGCATATGCACTAAGGCTCGCCACATCAAATGCCACGATACCGCCAAATTTCTTCACCATCGTATAAATTTGCTTGTAGTCGCTTATGACGCCTGTAACGTTTGAGGCTGCGCTAAAGCTAGCGATGATCTCACGTCCTTGGTTTATCTTTAAAATTTGCTCCAAATGCCCGAAATTTATACCGCCATCTTTTGCGAGCCTTATGCGCTCGACCTCGCAAAGCGCCTCTTTAAAGCTAATCTCATTTGAGTGGTGCTCATAAGGGCCAAGTATGACTAACGGCGAGTCGTTGTTTGGCTTTAGATCAAACCTTCTTTTAGCAGCTGGAGGCACGTAAAGCCCCAAAAGCTCCTGAAATTTCTTGATCGCACCAGTGGCACCGTATCCAGTGGCTATGAGATAAAACCTATCATCAAGCCCAAGCGCGCGCTTTAGCTCGCTTCTAGCGTTATCATATAAAAGCTGCGTTTTATAGGCGTTTGAGGATGTTAGCGAGTGGGTGTTGGCGTAGGTTTTTAAGATATCAGCGACCTCGTCTTCGATAGGCTTATACGCAAGTCCTGAGGCGGTGTAGTCGAAATAATGTATCCCTTTTTTTAAAATAATATCTCTTCTAATGTGCTCTAAATTTACCAACTTTAGCCTTTTAGTTTTTGCGTGATTATAATTAAAATTTTCTAAAAATATGCTACAATCCGCCACACAAAGGATACGAAATTTTAGCCATAAAATCGACATTTGAGCGGATGAAACACCTTGGTATTGCTGAAGTTATAAAATTTCATCTGGTTTTTGATGACTTTTTATTAAAGGGCTCATACTACGATGTTTTTGAGGCGATTAGGGCTGAAATTTTAGATGATTATAAAAATTTGATGGCTAGGTTTTACTTTGACGAGGACAGCGACGAGGCCATCAAAATGGCTCTTATTAAGCTTGCTAGAAGCGACAGGAAGAAATTTAGCGTAAATAAAATTTTGCCCCAAAGCATGACAAATAGGGTCTATGCAAAGCTTTTTAGCAAGGATTTTTTAGTGCTTGAAAAGAGCCAAGAAAAGCCACGAGTAAAAAACAAACGCCAAATTTTAAAAAAGAGCGAGCGAGCTTATAAGATAGAGGATAAAATTCATTTTAATAGCCATTTTTCAAGGTTTTGGTTTAGATTTATCGAGCCAAATTTAAGCCTTTTAAAAGAGGGTAGGAGTGAAGAAATTTTAGAGCTTATAAGAAGAGAATTTGACGAGTACGCAAGCCTTGGATTTGAGCTTTTAAGCGGCGAGCTAATGGCTAAAAAGCTTGGATTTAACGGCATTTTGCTAAGCTCATTTTGGAGCAAAAACATTGAGCTTGACATGCTTTTTAGCATAAATGGCAAGATAATAGTCGGCGAAGCAAAGTACAAAGAGCGAAAAATTTGCAAAAATGTCTTAAATTTAGTCCTTCACAAGTGCGAAAGGCTAGGCATAAAGCCTGATATCGTGGCGCTTTTTTCAAAAAGTGGCTTTAGCAACGAGCTTTTGGGCTTAAAAGATGAGCGGCTTAGGCTTTATGAGATAAAAGATTATGAGGAGTTGCTGTGAGTGATATCGATATACAAAATGGCCTAAAAAGCCTGATAGAGCAGACCTATCTGATAGAGCGTGAGTATAAAAATTTGACCGCTTCTTATATGAGCTTGCAAGGTTTTATAAAAGATATCGTGGAAATTTTGCCAAATGCCATTTGGGTGCTTGATGAAAGTGATGAAATTTTCTTGCAAAACTCAGAGGCGCAAAAGCTTGGCAAAGCGTTAAATTTCATCCCAAAAGATGAGGGCGAGCTAAATTTTGGCTCACAAATTTATCTTGTAAAAAAGGTGGTCAAAGATGATAAAAAGATCATCTCGGCTACCGACATAACGCAGGAAAAACGCACCGAGCGCTTAGCCTCGATGGGTCAAGTAGCAGCGCACCTAGCTCACGAGATAAGAAACCCCATAGGCTCTATCTCGCTTCTAAATTCCACCCTTTTAAAAAGGGCTGAGCCAAAAATTTTACCTATCGTCGAGCAGATACAAAAGGGAATTTGGCGGGTTGAGCGCATCATCAAAGCCACACTTCTTTTTACAAAAGGGCTTAGCATCACGCCAAAGGAATTTAACTTTTTAGATATCAAAAGCGAGTGCGAGGAGGCGCTTAAATTTTATGAGTATTCAAAAGATATAACTTTTGAGCTAAATTTCCCTGACGCCCTTTATAGTGGCGACTTTGACCTCATCGCGATGGTCTTTCAAAACATTTTATTTAACGCCATAGACGCCATCGAAGAGGACGAAAACGACGAAGGTGTGGTGAGACTAAGCTACGAAAAGACACCAAATGAACATAAATTTATAGTCTATGACAGTGGTGTCTCTATAAAAAATGAAAACATAGTCTTTGAGCCATTTAAGACGAGCAAACTAAAGGGCAATGGCCTGGGGCTGCATCTTTGCCTGCAGATAATAGAAGCGCACAAGGGCAGCATAGAGATAACCCTTGAGCCAAAGACATTTTGTATAAATTTACCTATAAAGGAGAAGTGATGAGTGAAATTTTAGATGAGCTAAATGCGTGGCAAAATGGCCTAGAGGCGCTTAAATTTAGTGAAATTTTTAAAAATGGCAGCGAAAAAGTGGCATTTATAAGCGTTGATATGATAAATGGCTTTTGTTGTGAAGGCGCACTAGCTAGCAAGCGTGTGGGTGAGCTCTCAAAGGGCATAGCAGATACTTTTAAACTAGCAAGGGATAAATTTGACCTTAAAAATTTCATCCTCATCCAGGATGCTCATGAGCCAAATTCAGCTGAGTTTGCGAGCTTTCCAGCTCATGCTTTAAAAGGGCAAAATGAAGCACAGGCAGTTGATGAGCTACGAAATTTAGACTTTTTTAGTGAGATGAAGACTTTTTATAAAAACTCACTTAGCATAGCTTATTCGCAGGAGTTTAATAAATTTATAAGTAAATTTGATAGCTTTGTCATTATGGGCGACTGCACCGATATGTGCGTCTATCAGCTTGTCTCTCACCTAAGGCTTAGCGCAAATGAGCACAATTTAAAAAGAGAGATCATAGTGCCAGCAAATTTGGTGCAAACCTACGACGCACCAGGGCATAGTGGCGACTTTTATCAAAATGTATTTTTACACCACATGCAAATGGCACTAAACGCACGTGTAGTAAAAGAGCTAGAAATTTAGCCATATATTTATATTAAAAACAATTATCAAGTTATAAAATTTAGCGCTTATCTATCGTATTTATATAATTAATAACGCAGATTTGCGCTAATTTTCAGATCTATTCTCTTTAAATTTCTCTTATTATAAAATATTTTTAGATTACATTTTTACAATATATTTGACATTAACTATCAATATAGTTATAATCACGCTCAAATTTTAAAAATAAGAGGTATTATGGAACTTTTAAAACACAACATTGACTATATAATCATCGGTATTTTGGGCGTTATGAGCTTTTTTGTGCTTTGGTATACGATAGAGCGTATCATTTTTTACTCACGCGTTAATATAAATGGTTACGCAAACATAGAAACTCTTGAAGAGGCGCTGACAAAAAATTTAACCACACTTTACATCATCTACTCAAATGCCCCATATATCGGACTTCTTGGCACGGTTGCTGGCATAATGATCACATTTTACGACATGGGTATGGCTGGCGGCATCGATACAAAAAGTATCATGATAGGTCTATCTTTGGCACTAAAAGCGACCGCATTTGGCCTACTTGTGGCGATCCCGACGCTTATGATCTACAACGGCTTTGTTAGAAAAGTCGATGTCATGATAAACAGATACAAGGCCAAAAATGCGTCTAAATAAAAAAGATGGGTTAAATATCGTCCCATTTATCGATATCATGCTCGTTTTGCTAGCCATCGTGCTAAGCATCTCGACCTTCATTGCTCAGGGTAAGATAGCAGTTGATCTACCAAGTGCAAACAGCACCGAGCAGATAAAAGAGGACGAGAAAAAAGTGAGTGTCGTTATCGATAAAGATAATAAATTTTTTATAGATGACGCGGAAATTTCGGAAGATGAGCTGAAAGATAAGCTAAATGCCATTGATACTAAGACTTTAGTGCAGCTAAAAAGCGACAAAAACGCTAAATTTGAGAGCTTTGTGAAGGTCATAGATATATTAAAAGAAAAGGGACACGAAAACTTTGCAATCCAAACAGTCTCTGAGTAAAATTTCAAACTATAGTGGCTTAGCAGTATCGGCGATAGTGCATGTAGCGGCGGCTTATTTTTTGCTTTCACATAACTTTAGCGAGGTAAAGATAGGCGAGCAAAAACCTATAAAAATAGCTCTAAATTCATTCACTCCAGTACCGCAAACTTCAGCTCCGCAGATAAGCGAACAAGTGATGATACCAGAGCCAACACCTCCAGCTCCACCAAAACCAGAACCTAAGCCTGAACCAAAGGTCGAGCCAAAGCCACTACCAAAACCAGAGCCAAAAAAGATAGAAAAGCCAAAGCCTGAGCCAAAAAAAGTGGAAAAAAAGCCGCTGCCAAAGCCTGAGCCAAAAAAAGTAGAGCCTAAAGAGCTTAAAGAGGTCACTAAACTGCAAAAAGAGCTACTAAACAACAAAAGCGTCGCGGATCTAGAAGCGACCGCTAGTGGTAGTACCGCCACTCCAGCACCTGCTGTAAATTCAAATTTACCAGCAAATAACAAGTCTATCGCCTCAGCTCCAGCTCAAAAAGTAGCGCAAGAGTTAAATTTATCAAATGCACAAAGTGATGAGGACTTTAGCAAGGTTATAGCAGCTGTGAAAAAGCATAAAAACTACCCAAATAACGCTAGAAGGATGAAGCATCAAGGCGTTGTTGAAGTTAGATTTTTGCTTAAAACAGACGGCAGCATAGATGAGCTAAAGGTTACTAAAAGTTCAGGCTTTGAGTCGCTTGACAATGGTGCTTTAGAAAATGTCAAAAAAGCAAGCTCTGAGTTTCCAAAGCCAAAAGAAGCTCGATATCTTCGCTTTCCTATAGCATTTACATTAAGATAGTTTTGGTTTTTTGACTTATTTTTTGCAAAATGTATTAATGTATAAGATAAGGATTTTGCGCTTAATAAAAACTTAGCTTAAGTTATATTTAAAACAAACAAGTATAAGAGATAAAATTTAATCAATTGTTATTCTTATAGTTGCCTTTTTAGGAGCTGTTTTTTTTAAAAAAAGATAATAGTAAATTTAATAAAATTTAATTTTCAACCTTGCTTGTACAAAAATAAAAATATTATTATAAAAATTTTTAACTATGAAATTTTTAGTTTGGCTGTTATAAATTTTTGTAAATTTATATTTATTTTATATTAAATTTTTTTCTCAAAAAAATGGCTTTTTAAACTTAAAGTGTAGGATAAATCTGAGCTGATTTGACCCTTTTTTTATAATAAAAAAAGTGATATTATTAGTAATATAACAATTTAGACAAGTAAATTCCTAAAAAAATTAGCTTAAATATGAAATATAATTTTCTTTCAAAGAGCGTCATATCAAGTCAAAAAGCTTAAAACTTAAAAAAATAAGTAGTCATTAATATTTAAAAATCTCAAATACCTATATAATTTCACTCGGTAACAAATTTTTACTAAGGAGAAGCTGTTATGGCAACCAGAAAAGAACATGATTTTATTGGCGAGTTGGAAATTTCTGACGAATTTTACTATGGTATCCAAACATTTAGGGCTACTGAGAATTTTCACATGAGTGGTAGAACACTAAAAGAGTATCCATACTTCGTAAAGGCATTTGCACAGATTAAAAAAGCTGCTGCGCTTGCAAATAAAGAGGTTGGCGTTTTAGATCCAAAGATAGCTGATGCTTTGGCAAAAGCTGCTGATAGAGTAATAGCTGGCGAGTTTTTAGATCAATTTGTCGTTGATATGGTTCAAGGTGGTGCAGGAACAAGTACAAATATGAACTCAAACGAGGTCATCACAAACATCGCACTTGAGAGCCTTGGTCACAAAAAAGGCGAGTATCAATATATCCATCCAAATGATCACACAAACCTTGGACAAAGTACAAATGATACTTATCCAAGCTCTATTAAAGTAGCAACTTATGCAAAACTTACTGACTTGCTTGCTGCTATGAATTTACTAAAAGATGAGCTTGAGAAAAAAGCAAAAGAATTTAAAGATATCATTAAAATGGGTAGAACAGAGCTTGAAGATGCTGTCCCTACAACACTTGGCAACACTTTTAACGCATTTGCAAGCTATATCAAAAGTGACATTGAAAAGATCACAGCTGCTCGTGAGTCAATGACGCATCTAAACATGGGCGCAACTGCGATAGGTACAGGCATCAACTGCCACCCAGAGTATAAAAATGTAGTTGTTAAAAAACTAAAAGAGATTACTGGGGTTGATTTTAAAAAGGCTGATGACTTCATCGCTGCTACACAAGACACTGCAGACTTCGTTCACGTAAGTGGTGCGCTTAAAACCGCCGCTGTTAGACTTTCTAAAATTGCAAACGACTTAAGACTAATGAACTCAGGTCCAAGATGCGGTCTTGGCGAGATAAATTTACCTCAAATGCAACCAGGCAGCTCAATCATGCCAGGTAAGGTAAATCCAGTTATCGCTGAGGTTGTAGGTGAAGCGTGCTATGAAGTAATCGGCAACGACGTAACTATCATGCTTTGCTCTGAAAGAGGCGAATTTGAGCTAAATGCGTTTGAGCCAGGCATCGCTTATGCACTATTTAACTCTATATTTATCCTTGAAAATGCTATGAAAACACTAGCCCAAAAAGCTATCAAAAAACTTACAGCAAACCCTGAGGCTTGCCTAAAATCAGTTCTTGGCTCAGTTGGTATCGTAACAGCATTTAACCCATATATCGGTTACGAAAAATCAGCAAGTATCGCTAAAGAAGCGCTTCAAACAGGCAAAGCAGTTGGCGATATCTGCCTAGAGAGAGGCTATCTAAGCAAAGAAGAGATCGATAAGATTTTAGAGCCTAAAAATATGCTAAATCCGAGCATGGTTAAGTAAAATTTTAAGCAAAGTATTATTAAAAGCGTGCCAAAATTCTGACACGCTTAAGTGGTGATTTTAGTAATAAAATTTAATAAAGGAGTTTTCGATGGATATAATGCTGATCTTACAGATTATAGTCCTATTTGGCGGCATCTATCTTGGTGTCAAACTAGGTGGTATGGGCGTTGGCTACGCAGGTGGTCTGGGCGTTGTGATACTTGCTTTACTTGGTATGAAAGTCGATATGAAAGACATCCCTATGGATGTTATCTTGATCATCGCTTCAGTTATCTCAGCGATCACAGCTTTGCAAGTTGCTGGCGGACTTGACTATTTAGTTCAAGTAGCAACAAAAATTTTACGCAAGAATCCAAAACAAATCAACTTTCTTGCTCCGATAGTTACTTACTTTTTAACTATCCTTGCAGGAACTGGACACACTGCGTTTTCTATGATCCCTGTTATCGTTGAGGTTGCAAAAACACAAAACATCAAACCTTCAGCTCCACTTGCGCTTTCAGTTGTCTCTTCTCAAGTAGCGATCACTGCAAGCCCTATCTCAGCTGCTTTTGTTGCTATGAGTGGTCTATGTGAGAAGCTAGGTGTTAGCTATCCAGTGTTGCTATTTATTTGTATATCAACTACATTTGTGGCTATGATTATCACTGCGTTTATTATCAATAAATTTTACGATCTTGACCTTTCAAAAGATCCTATCTATCAAGATAGACTTGCAAAAGGTTTGGTTGCAGAGGTTAAGGATGTCGAGTATCACGAGCCAAAACCATACGCAAAAAGATCAGTTGCTATCTTTGCAGTTGGTGTTTTGATCGTTGTTTGCTATGCGCTATATATCTCAAAGAGCTTAGGTCTTGTAGAAAAACCTATCCTTTCAAGAGATGCAGCTATCATTAGCTTCATGCTAACTATCGGCTTTACGATAGCAGTAGCATGCAAAGTTGAGACAGGCAAACTTCTATCAACTAGCACTTTTCAAAGTGGTATGAATGCGTGCATCTGCGTTGTTGGTATCGCATGGCTTGGTACTACATTTGTTAATGGACACCTTGACGCTATCAAAGAGGCTGCAAAAGACTTCGTTACTCAGTATCCATTTATCCTAGCTGTTGCGCTTTATTTCTTAAGCTGCTTGCTATATTCACAAGCTGCTACAACAAAGGTTATGATGCCTGCTGTTGCTGCTGCTCTTGGTATGACTAGCCCTGAAAATTCAGGTCAAATTTGGATCCTTGTAGCTTCATTTGCTGCAGTTTCTGGTCTATTTGTATTGCCAACATATCCTACAACACTAGGTGCGATAGCGATGGACGATACAGGAACTACAAGAGTTGGTAAATTTGTATTTAACCACTCATTCTTCATCCCAGGAACTATAATGGTTGCATTATCAGTTATCCTTGGATTTATAGTAGCTCCAGTTCTTATATAAAACTTAGGCCGAGAGAGATCTCGGCCTTTTTAACACACTTTAAATTTTTCAATTTTTTTATATCAAATCTTAAATAATATCTCTTTTTAAATTTCTAAATTTTTTTATTTTTTTATAAATCACGCAAAAAAATCGCACTAAAATTTTAATCCTTCTTAATTTATCATTTTTTTAAAAATTTGCTCTATTTTGATATTTTATCTCACATACCATAAAAAAATAGAAATTAAAAAATTATTAAATAAAAATCCGGTTACTTCCTTGTTCTCTCCCCTGCCTATCTACTGCTGCTTCCACTTTGTATAATAGACAGGATTACTTTCTTTTTTTTTTTAATACTGAGAATGTGTATAAGAGACAGGCTGCATCATCTCTATCAGGTGGTGCTTTGCAAGGTGCTGCAAATGGAGGCGAAAAACACGTTCATAGCTTTTGTGAGATGTGCTCTTCAAGGTGTCCTATCGAAGCAAAAGTCATTGATGGCAAAGTTCGCTTTTTAAGTGGCAATCCAAAAGCTGGTGGCACGGCAACCTCTCTTTGTGCAAGAGGTGGCTCAGGCTTAAGTCAGCTCTATGATGAAAATAGGATCAAAAAGCCATTAATCAGAGCTGGTGAGAGAGGCGAAAATAAATGGCGTGAGGTTAGCTGGGACGAGGCGCTTGACTATGTCGCCTCAAAGATGCTTGAGATCAAGCAAAAGTATGGCCCTGAAAGCTTTGTCTTTACCTGTAAAAGCTCGCAAACGCACAAGCTAATGGTAAATTTTGCCTCAGCTTATGGCTCGCCAAACTGCTTTTCACACTTTTCATGCTGTCCGATCACCTATCAAATGGTCTGCGAGCAGATGTATGGCATAGCTAAGCTAAAAAGAGACTTTGCAAATGCAAAATACGTTGTAAATTTTGGCCACAACCTCTTTGAGGGTATCGTCATAGCTGATGCTAAAAAGCTTGCTAAATTTGCAGCTAGCAAGGATACAAAGCTACTTGTGCTTGAGCCAAGATTTAGCGTTGTGGCTTCAAAGGCCGATGAGTGGTTACCAGTTAAACCTGGCACCGACCTTGCCTTTGTGCTAGCGCTTATCAACACTTGGATACAAAATGGTACTTACGATAAAGAATTTATAGAAAAATTTACAACTGGCTTTGATGAGATTGTTAAAAGCGTAGAGGGCAAAACGCCTGAATGGCAAGAGACAATCACTGGCATAAAAGCAAGTGATGTTAGACGCATCGCTGATGAAATTTATAAAGCTGCTCCAAGAGTTATTTTTGATTTTGGGCATAAGACAACTACCACAAGAGCTGAATACATGAGGACAAAAGCCATCATGGTGGCAAATGCGATGATGGGCAACTGGGAGGTTAAAGGTGGTCTTTTTGGTGGCAAAAATGCAAAGACCTTTAACAAACTAGTTGGCGAGGATAAATTCCCAGTTCTTAAAAACCCAGATGAGAAATTTAAAGTGCCAAAAGTTACCAGACTAGACTTCGCTGGCGAGGCTGGAGTGCATAAATTTGTAAACAGAAAACATGGCGTTTTGATGGATATAGATAACGCTATCTTAAACGAGAAGCCTTACGCCATAAAAGGTTGGTTTAACATCCGCTTTAACCACCTCATAAACGTGGCTGAGACGATGAAGAGCATAGAGGCGATGAAGAAGCTTGAGCTCATCGTAGTGAGCGATGTTTATCTAAACGATATGGCGACCTTTGCTGATGTCATATTGCCTGAGAGCAGCTACCTAGAACGCGACGAGGGCATAGAGGACAAGTCAGGTCTAAAACCAGCTTATATGATAAGAAATAAAGTCGTCGATCCAGTTAGCGATACGAAAGATGGGGCGTTTATCTTTAGAGAGCTAGCACGCCGCATGAAGATAGATGAGCTTTACACTTGGAACGATATACGTGAGTTTAGGATGCAACAAGCCGGCGGAGATGTAAATTTACTTGCCGCACTAGAAAAAGATGGCTTTATCACGTGGGACGAGCCGGGAATTTTGTTTAGAGAAAAAGGTATGATCGATAAATTTGTCGCTAAATATCCAGTAGCTGCTAAATTTGTAGGAGAAAATGGCCTAATGGACGATATGGCCAAACTTAAAACAAAAAGCGGCAAGATAGAGCTATTTTTACCTGACGTTGAGGCGCAGTTTGCAGGATATGGCGCGCTAAATGACAAAGATATGGATACATTTGACGGACACGAGCTTTGCTTAACTTGTGGCAAAACACCTGTCCATACCAACGGCCACACTCAGGCAGTGCCATTTTTAAATGACCTTATGAGTGATAGCCCTATCTGGATCAATCCAAACACCGCTAAAAAGCAAAATTTACGTGACGGCGACACGGTCTTAGTCAAAAATAAATTTGGCGAGCAAAAGGGCAAGCTTATGGTGACTGATGGCATTAGAGAAGATACGCTCTTTATCTATCACGGTTTTGGACACATCACACCAGGCCTAAAAACTATCAACCACGTTGGCTTAAATACAAGCGTGCTTCTTGACCCAGCAGAGGGCCCAGTAGCTGCAACTATGGTTACAAATGTTGGCGTTAGCATAAGTAAAGCGTAAGGATAGAAAATGAAAAAATATATGATGATACATGATGAAAATTTATGCATCGGCTGTCAAGGCTGCTCGGTAGCTTGCAGAAGTGCAAATAACGTGCCAAGGGGACTTTACCGCTTGCAAGTGCATGCAAAGATGAGTGGGACATTTCCAAATTTAAAGACCGACTTTTTACGTCAAAGCTGCGTTATGTGCGAAGATGCACCTTGTGTTGAGGTTTGCCCAACTGGAGCTAGCTTTAAGACAAAAGACGGCGTGACTTTAGTTGATCACAAGATTTGCGTTAGCTGCAAATACTGCATCCTAGCCTGTCCATACGATGCACGTTTTGTGTTGCCTGATGGTGAGATAGGTAAATGTACATTCTGCTATGAGAGCAGGCTAGAAGAGGGCAAAGACCCAGCTTGTGTTAGCGTCTGCCCTACAAATGCCCTAACTTTTGGCGATATCAATGATGAGAATTCTAAAGTATCAAAACTACTAAAAGAGTCAAAATACTACTTGCCAAAAGAGGAGTTAAAGACAAAACCTCTACTTGCAATGATCGCAAACACAAAAGGAGCACACAATGAATAGCATGTCAGGAAGTCTAGCTCAATATACAGAAATTTACTGGGGCTGGCCAATAGCATTTTATCTATTTTTAGCAGGACTTAGTGCAGGTGCTAGCATCGTTGCTGTGCTTATCTCAAATAAATTTGGCAAGGATAACTGCTACTTTAAAGCAGCCGCTCTTATCGCTCCAGTGGCGATCATCTTTGGTCTTGCGCTTTTGGTAGTTGACCTTGGTAAGCCGCTAAGCTTTTACTGGATCTTGTTGCTTTACAACTTTGACTCAGTTATGTCAATAGGTGTTGCGCTACTTCTAGTTTATACGCCTCTTAGCGTTATCTACGCAGTTGGCGCGTTTAAAAATGAGATCGCGTCGCTTAAAATTTCTATCTGCGACGTGGTTGCAAATATAGCTGAAAAACTTTCAGGTTTAATAGGAATTTTACTTTTCATCCTTGGCATTGGCGTTGGCGCATATACGGGCTTTTTGCTAAGTGCAGCTCACAAGGTCGCACTTTGGAACACACCAGTTCTACCAGTATTATTCTTAGTCTCTGGTTTAAGCTGTGCTGGTGCATTTACGCTACTAATCGGCGTGCTAAAAGACAAAGAGAAAAAGCACAACGATGCTGCACACTATTTATTAAAATTTGACTTTTTTGCGATAATAGTTGAGTTTTTACTTATAGTTGCTCTTTTTGTGCTTGTTTCAAATGCAAGTGCAAGCGGCGCAAACACAGTTGCAAACGCATTGAGCGCAAATTCTCTTGGCTTGATGTTTTATGTAGGTGTTATTGGTTTTGGTATGGCGTTGCCTATCATTTTAGACTTAAGCGTTTTAAAAGCGCATGATTTCAAACGTGAGATCGCAGTTCTAAACGCTATTTTTGTTATCTGCGGCGTCTTTTTATTAAGATGTTACATAGTTTACGCAGGTAAAATTTTTATTTAATACTTAAAAAAGAATTTTAATTTGGAATTTACCTATTAAGTATTACAATAGATAAAAATCTTATTAAAGTTTGTTTTTAGGAGAGCATTTTGAAGATTTTGCTTTTAGAAGATGATTTGGGGTTTCAAGAGAGCGTCTGTGAGTTTTTGCAGACGCTTGGTTATGAAGTTACAGCGGTGAGCGACGGTCAAGAGGCTTGTGATCTGATAGAGAAAAATTTCTATCACCTTTTTATACTTGACATAAAAGTGCCTGGAGTAAATGGTCACGAAGTTATCAAGTATATAAGAAGTCTAAATCCAAACGCTCCTATCATGATAACGACATCTTTAGTTGATATTGATGATATGGCGATTGGCTACGAACTTGGCTGTAATGAGTATCTAAAAAAGCCATTTGAGCTAGCTGAGCTTAAATTTAGAGTTGCTGAGCTTATGCGAAAGTACTATGGCACCGATGATAAGAACATAGTTAAGATAAACAAAGAGTTTAGCTTTAACCTAAACAAGCGTGTGTTACTTAAAAACGGCAAGATGGTTGATCTTAGCGCAAAAGAGGTCGCTTTGGTCGAGTGTTTGGTCTCACATCTAAATTCTTACGTCAGCATGGAGGAGCTTAGAGATCTTGTCTGGAACGACAAAGAGATCGAGGGCGCTGATATAAGGATGCACGTTTTAAAGATAAGAAACAAGACAAACAATAACTTTATCATCTCAAAGAGGCGCATAGGCTACAAGATAGATGCACAAGAGCTTTAAGATCCAGATCATAGCGACATTTGTCATAATGTCGCTTTTTTGCTTTCAAAGCTTTGTGATCTTAAATTTAAGCCAAAAAGACAGCAGCTCAAAAGCCCTTTTTGGTGCTATGAAGCATGAAACTATCATCAAAAATTCATTTCTCAAAAACGAAAACATAGCTAGCTCATTAAAATATAAATTTGCTATCTACGATGTAAATTTTAAACCCATCATCTCAACCCTCGTAAAAGAACCAAGTAACTTTAAATTTGTAACTCTTGAAGAGAACGGCTGTCTCTTTTACAAGAGCTTTTTTATAAAAGATAAGACCCCTTATTACATAGTCGTTGAAAAGGAGCTTGATAATAAAAAGAGCCTCTTTTTAACAGCTATCATGCTGCTTGTCATCCTTGTGGCAGTGCTTTTTATCGTCTATTTTTTATATCTAAGCAGCGTTAAGCCTTACAAAGAGTTTCAAAAGTATATGAACAACTTTTTTAACGACGCCATGCACGAGCTAAAGACGCCCCTTGGCGTAGCTGGCATGAACCTTGAGATGCTTGGACTTGAAAACAAGTATATAACCCGCATCAAAAACGCCCTAAAACAGATGCAAATAACCTATGAAGATGTCGAGTACTTCATAAAACGAGGCTACATCAAATTTCCAAATGAACGGCTAAATTTAGGCGAATACGTTAAAGAGCGAGTGAAATTTCTCTCAAGCGTGGCTGATGTCAAGCACATCGTGGTAAAGACAAATTTAGCAAGCGAGGCATTTACTATGCTAAGCAAGGTCGAGGCTCAGCGCATCATCGATAACACTATCACAAACGCCATAAAATACAGCCCAAAAGAGAGCGAGATAATAGTAAATTTAGAGCTTGAAGATGAGCGCATAAATCTTAGCGTGCAGGACTTTGGCAAGGGGATAAAGGACGTCAAAAGGGTCTGGAAGCGCTACGTCAGAGAGGATGAAATTCAAGGCGGTTTTGGTCTTGGGCTAAATATCGTCAGCGAAATTTGCCAAAAACATGACATCATATACGGCGTCGATAGCGTTTATAATGAAGGCAGCACCTTTTACTATAAATTTAAACGAGCTTAGATTAAGCATAAAAGCGTAAAATGAAGCCTTAAATTTAGAAGGAAAAACTTTGGATAGAATCGTTGAAATCGAAAAAGTAAGCTTTGAAAATGACTTTGAAGTCTCGCTAAGACCTAGCAAATTTGAAGACTACATCGGACAAGAAAAGATAAAACAAAATTTAGACGTCTTTATAAAAGCAGCCAAAAAGCGAAATGAGTGCCTAGATCACGTGCTATTTTACGGCCCTCCAGGACTTGGTAAAACCACCCTTGCTCACATCATCGCAAACGAAATGGGCGTAAGTATCAAAATGACCGCAGCGCCGATGATAGAAAAGAGTGGCGATCTCGCGGCGATCCTTACAAATTTACAAGAGGGCGACGTGCTTTTTATCGACGAGATCCACCGCCTAAGCCCAGCTATCGAAGAGGTGCTTTATCCTGCGATGGAGGACTTTAGGCTAGACATCATCATAGGCTCAGGGCCTGCAGCTCAGACTATCAAGATAGACTTGCCAAAATTTACGCTTATCGGCGCGACTACTCGTGCTGGTATGATCTCAGCGCCTCTTAGAGACCGCTTTGGGATGGACTTTAGGCTGCAGTTTTACACAAGCAGCGAGCTAAGCCGTATCGTGCAGATCGCCTCTGCTAAGCTTGGCAAAGAGTGCGACAAAAACGCCTCTTTGGAGATCGCCAAACGCTCACGTGCCACGCCTAGGATCGCCCTTAGACTGCTAAAGCGTATCCGCGACTTTGCCGAGGTAAATGACGAGCTAGTCATCAGCCACGAGCGCGCAAAAGAGGGACTTAATGCGCTTGGTGTAAATTCGCTTGGATTTGATGAGATGGATATTAGGTATTTAGAAATTTTAATGCAAGCAAGGCGCCGTCCTATGGGGCTTAGCACGATCGCTGCGGCACTTAGCGAGGACGAAGGCACGGTTGAGGACGTGATCGAGCCATATCTGCTTGCAAATGGCTTTATCGAGCGCACCGCAAAGGGCAGGATCGCTAGTGCGAAGTGTTTTGAGACCTTTAACGTCAAGATCGACATCGAAAAAGGGCTTTTTGAGTAGCGAAATTTAAATTTGGAGCAAAAATGAGCGAGCCACATCTTTGTCCTAAGTGCAAGCAAAGGACGATTTACTTTGACGGGATTTGTTATGAGTGCAGGCAAAAAGAGAAGCTGGAGTTTTACGAGGGCTTAAGCGAAGATGAGATCAAAAAGAGGCAGAAAGATATCCTCGCTCGCATTGACGAGCTATATAAATATGATGAAATTTACAGCGACCTCACATATATTTTTTATCTGCATGGCATTTGCGACGAGCAGATCATCGAAGAAGTGACAAAAAACAGCGGGTACTACCCACCTGAAATTTACAAAAAGGCTTCAATAAAGATCAGAGATGAGCTTATAAAGAGGCTTTCAAGCGAAGAAAATATAGTCAAGCTAAATCACATCCTATCAGCACTTGCATGGCAGGGCGATGAGGTAGTAAGGGAGCTATTTTTTAAGCTCTATAATGCGCCAAAGCCTTGGAAGGCAAAGCTTCACGTTGATATGGATGGATACGCGCAGGTTGCTGGCTGGAGCTTTGATAGCAGTGGTAAGAGAAGAAGCCTAGTTTTTGATAAGTGCTTTACCTGCCAGCCAAGCCAAAGCGCAGAAGCAAGCATTAAATTTAAAGCTGCAAATGATGAAAAATGTAAATTTTGTAACGGCGAGATGCTAGAACTCACTATCAAAAAAGAGAGCCTAAAGCGACTTGGGCTAGAGCTTAAAAATGACGCTGTGCTTAAATTTTGCCCGACATGCGTGGGCTTGGTGCAGTACTTTTGCCAAAATGACGGCAAAAGCGTTCAAACAGAAGTGGTAGGCGAGGGCGAGAGCGAAGACTATGTAAGAGAGGCTGTGGCGGTGCTTGATGGGCAAAAATTTGAGCTAGCCAGTGAGGTTTGCGCTCACTACTCATATATGATAGATAGTGAAATTTTGCTTGGCGGATATCCGCAGTGGCAGCAAGATAGCGAGTATCTAGCCTGCCCAAAATGTGGTAAAACGATGAGATATCTAGCGCAAATTCCTTTTGGTGCTTTGATAGACGGTGAGGGCACTATTTATATGCAAATTTGTGATGAATGCGAGGTTGTCGGAGCAAATTTTCAGTGCACGTAAAAGGCTAAATTGGGTAGCCAAATTTTGGCTACCCAAAAATGGCTTAGTCTTCATCTTTAGGCACAATATCTATCGCCCAAGGAGCATCAAAAGGTAGATTATCTACGTCTATGTCAAAGTCTCCATAGTTTGTTGAGATCGTTGTTTTTACAGCACCATTGCTAGGAAAATCGTAAGAATGTATTTTAAATATCTTTTCTTCTCCTTTTGATAGTTTTACGCTAACAGCATCTTTGCCATATTTTTTGGCAAATGACTTTAAATCTTTGTATTTTTCTAAATTAAATTCTCCTTTATTTTTAGAAAGTTCTTCATGTATAAAGTATTCTCCATAGTAAGCCCCTCCTTCAAGTGTTACATTAAAGGCACGATTATCTACAATAACTTGCCATATGGCTTGTAGTCTTGGCCGGTATCCTTCATTTTTAAACAACTCTTTTGGCGAAAATTTATTGATTACAAGATCGTCCACCTTGGATATTATCTTTACATATGCATCATCTAAATTTATAGGATAACTAATATTTTTTATTTCTAATAGTAGTTTTGCTTCAAAAGGTGCATTTTCAGATGCACTTATGGATGATAAAAATATACAAATAAACAAAATAATTTTTTTCATACTACATCCTTTTATTCTATATTATATGTAAAGTTGCCAAAATTTGTCACTACTACTATCTCTATAGCATTGCAATCAGCAGAAAATCTATGGGTTTCTCCAAAGCCAAGAATTACACTTGCTGTAAAATGGCCAAATATATCAAATGTAAATTTGTTTAATCTATCGGATTTTTTATTGATTATTAATCCATTATTGTTACTATATACATAAAATTCTACAGGTTTTTCGCCTATATAGTTTGTTGCAAACCAAGTGGTTTCGCATCTTCCTCTATTTACTATAAAGTTATCTATTCTTAAAAAATCTACTTTGGAGGTAATAGTAAAAGAAGATTTGCTTCCATTTAGCCTTAGTATAAATGCATCTTCTCCAAAAGCTGATATGCAAAAACCAAAAAGGATACAAAGAGTGATAAAAAATTTCATTTTTTCTCTCCTTGTATAATAAGAGTTTTTATGGCTTTAACTATTTTTTTGTCATTTTCTTTTCCGCCGCCCAAAAGAGTAGCTAAAAAAGTTATATCAAGGTCTTGTGAGAGTATAAAGTACCTAGGCTCTCCATTTTTACCTATTGGATAGCCACTTTCACTTGATGCAGTAGCAGTCCATCTCATACCAATGCGCATGTCACCACAATCCTCACTTAGTCCAAAGACAATCTCAAATCCACCGTTGTTGTAAAGCATCTCATAGCCACTTTTAAACGGATAAATACTCATTTTTTCTCCTTAAAAAAATATAAGTGTTATTCTGCCCCCCCCCCAGCTTAGAGATTACTTAAAATTTTATAAAAGATATACAAAAATTAAATGAATGTTTATAAAATATTTAAAACTAAAATGTAACTCATGCTCTATATAGACAATAACTTATCTAAGCATGTAAAATAAAATCTGCTATAATTACCCCATTTTAAGGGAGCGAGATGAATAATAGGCTGTTTTTTGGAATTTTTGCGTTTTGTGCTTTGGCTTTGGTGGTCTATCTTTTTAAACCATTTTTACTTGACATTTTTATCGCAGCACTGCTCGCGGTGGCTGTTGCAAACGTGCAGATCGCATTTTTAACGCTTACTAAAAACCGCAAAACGCTCTCGTCAGGTCTTACGACATTTGCGCTTCTTTGTTTATTTATCGCGCCGCTACTTTATGCCGTCGTAGAGATCGCGAAATACGCAGCTGGCTTTGACATAAACAACGTCACAAAGACCATTGAATTTATCAAAAACTACGACTTTAGCCTGCCAGAGTCGATAAATTTCTTAGAGCCGAGGATAAAGGAATTTATAAGTGGCCTTGATCTTAAGCTGCTCTTTTCGCAAGTAGCGGCAAATCTCGCGAGCCTTGGCAAGCTAAGCCTTAAATTTGGCGTCGATATGATCATCATCCTGGTCTTTTTCTTCTTTTGCAACCTTTATGGCAAC
Organism: Campylobacter concisus; assembly: GCF_003048835.2. NCBI lineage: Bacteria > Pseudomonadati > Campylobacterota > Epsilonproteobacteria > Campylobacterales > Campylobacteraceae > Campylobacter > Campylobacter concisus. The sequence goes on from NZ_CP060705.1 coordinate 595,074, forward strand.
GAGCTTATCAACTATTTAAAAGAGTCTTTGCCGCTTAAAAAAGACGACACTGAGTTTTTGCTAAGCGAGGTTGGCAACGTGATGAGCGTCGTTTTTTACTCAACCATTGCAAATATGATCATTCAGGGCTTTTTGTTTGCCATTATCACCAGTTTTTACGGCTACGACGGTGTGCTAACTGGCATCTTTTTTAGCTTCGCCTCACTCATCCCAGTCGTTGGCGGTCTGCTAGCTTGGGCGCCTATTAGTATTTATGAGTTTGCAAATGGTAATACAGCAGCCGCTATCACGATCGCGCTTTATACCATTATCGTGATCTCGTTTGCCGCAGATACCTTGCTAAAGCCGCTTGTCATTAAATTTATAAACTCAAAACTAGTCAAGATACCAACAAAGATAAACGAGTTACTCATCTTTTTTGCGATGATCGCTGGTATCACGACGTTTGGCTTCTGGGGCGTGATCCTCGGACCTGCGATCGTGACATTTTTTATCTCAACGATCAAGCTTTACACGCTTTTGCGAGAGAGAAATTTCGTATAAAATAGGGGCAAAATATGATATATGAAGACAAATTTATAAGAGTTGAGCGCGAAGAGAACGAGCTTCCGTGGGTGAAAATTTTTACAGCTAAGCCCTACCGCGAGCTAAGTGACTGCGACGAGGCTAGTAGAGCTAGGCTTTTTGAAGCGATGCTAGTGGCTGAAAAGGCTATGCTTGAGTTTTATAAACCAACTAAGATAAACATCGCAAGCTTTGGAAACTACGTACCACACGTGCATATTCACGTTATTGCGAGATTTGAAAAGGATGCATTTTTCCCAGATAGCGTTTGGGCTAGCCCCAAAAGAAAAAGCGAGCTTGAGCTGCCTAAATTTGATGAATTTGCTAAATTTTTAGAAAAAAAACTAAGGCTTAGTTTTGAGTAAATACAAAAAATATTTTAATATCTATATCGTTTTAGTCGTTTTTGCGGTGCTTGGTAGCCTTTTTTACTTTCTTTATAGCTCATACATGGCTGAAAAAAAGCAAAACAATATGCGTGTCTTTTTTGACTACCATGTAAAGCAGCTAAACAAAAGCATCGATGATGAGAAATTTTCATCAATGGCGATCTCGATCCTGCTTGCTCAAAATGAGTCTATACAGATGTGCTTGCTAGGTCAAAACCGCGACGAATGCGTAAAAAATATTGAAAATTTGACCAAAACCCTTGGCGCAGCGTCCATGTATAACAACATCAAGCTTCATCTTTACGACAAGGATCTAAAAAGCTACGTAAGAAGCTGGGATCTAAACAGATATGGCGATATGATCGCTAGCGGTAGGTTTTTAGTCCAAGAGTCAAGGCGTCAAGATAGGCCTATGGTTGGCATCGAGGCGTGGTATGCTGGAGTGCATATAAGGGCTGTTTCAAATGTGATGCATGAGGGTAAAAACATCGGTAGCATCGAGGTTTTACTAAACTACGACTCACTTGGAAATTTCTATAAAACGCAAGGCATAGACCTCTTTGTGCTCCTATCAAAAGATAAGATGCCAGCACATAAAAGCGCGCCAAGTGATCAAATTTTAAGTGATTATTACATCGAAAATTTAAGCAGTGCAAATTTAAATATAGTTGGAATTTTGCGTGATATCGACCTTAAAAAGTATGAATTTTACGTATATAAGACGCACTATTTTTGCGTTGTGCCACTACTTGATGCTAGCAACACGCAGATAGGCTACTACGTTCTTCACGTAAATACCGACGAAAAAGAGCGAAACATCTCGCAAAATTATCTTGAATCAGAAGAGCTTTTTTAAAATAAAAAAGTATGCTCTAGCGCTTTAGTGTTGCTAGAGCTTTTTACAGAGTTTTTATGTGGCTACTTTATAAGCTTGGACTATAAATTTAGCCCTTATACGAAAACTCTTCGCTTGGGAAAATTTTGCTTTTTACTTCGTTAGTGTAGCTTTGCACGCCTTTTCGCACAAGGGTGGCTCCGTCAAGATAGCGCTTAACAAATTTAGGCTTAAAGTCCTCGAAAAATCCCAGCATATCAGACCAGACAAGCACCTGACCATCGACATCTGCTCCAGAGCCTATACCGATAACTGGCACACGAACCTGTCTTGTTATCTCGCTTGCTACGTTGCTAAGCGTGCCCTCAAGAAGTATGCTAAACGCGCCAGCTTGTTCAAACGCCAAAGCCTCCTCAACCAGCCTTTTTGCCTCAAGCTCGCTTCTACCTTTTATCTTGTATCCGCCTTCAAATTTAAAAAACTGCGGCTTTAGTCCGATGTGGGCCGTCACGTTTATGCCCTCTTCACAGAGGCGTTTTACTAAATTTACCTGATGCATGCCAACTTCAAGCTTCACCGCATCGGCATTTGTCTGCTTAAAAAATTTCATCGCATTTTTGATCGCTTGTTTTTCGTTTGTGTAGCTGCCAAATGGCATATCGGCTAGGATAAAACTCTTTTTAGCCCCGGCACAAACGGCCTTTGTGTGATAAAGCATGGTGCTCATATCAGCACTTAGCGTGCTCTCTTGCATGTTAAAGCTCATGTTTAAGCTATCGCCAACAAGGATAACATCAGCATAATCATCAAAAATCTTCGCAAATAGCGCATCATAGGCGGTTATCATCACGATAGGCTCGATGCCTTTTTTATTTTTTATATCATTTATAGTTAGTTTTTTCTTTGCGATTGTTTCATCTTTCATGGCTAAGTCCGGTAAAATTTGTGATAATGCTAACAATTTTATCAAATTTTTGCTACAATTACGCCAATTTCTTAAGGACATGAAAATGGGTATATTAAAAAGGCTTGAAGTCGATTATTCTTACGATATAGTTGAGGAGTTTCTCTCCCACTACACTTTGATGTGCGATTTACTAGAGCCTTTGATAATAAATTTAGGAAGAGCTGATAAGTATAAGGAGAGCATTTTAGAGCTTTCTAGGATCTTTCACAATATCAAATCAGCAGCAGGTTTTATGCATCTTGACCCGATCTTGAAACTAACGACTTTGGCTGAAGAGGTCACTCAAGAGGCTAGAAGCTTAAAAGGTCCAGCAAATGATAAATTTATAGATTGGTTGCTGCTTATCAGCGATCAGTTTCATAAATACAAAGGCGACGTCGAGAAAGACCTAGAGTATTTTAGCGTCCTTGAGCCTAAGATCATTGACGTACCTGCAAAGCTTGACTAAACAATCCAACTAAACCATTTCATTTTTTATGGGAGCGACTTGGCTTCGACAGGAGCAGAGTGTGTACGGTGGCACGTCGCTTTGAGCAAAGCGTAAAAAGCTCAAATTAAATTTAAACGCAAACAACGTTAATTTCGCTCCTGCTTACGCTAAAGCTGCGTAAGTTCAGTTGAGCCTCGCTTTGTCTCATTCTAGCTAGGATGTAAGCGAGTAATTTAGCTAGAGTAGGCCAGCAAAGTGACTGCTTGCTAGCTGAAATTTTAGTCTTAGTCTAAATTTTGGTTTTGGAAAGTGAGCCTTTTTAGATGAAATTTTCACTTTTGCTAAGCGTGTAGAGGCTGTACGGATTTTGCTTTTGGACAGGGGTTCGATCCCCCTCGCTTCCACCACCTTACTTTAAAATTCTCTTAATTTTTACTCACTTTTAAAATAATATAAACTAAAATAACACAACTCATATAAACAAAGGAGAGGGATATGTTTTGGGAATTTGATTGTGTTTGTGAATTTAACGAAGGCTTTGCTGCTGTTCAAAAAGATGGCAAATGGGGATATATAAACACCAAAGGTGAGCAGATCGTAGAGTGTAAATTTGATGACGCTTATTATTTTAACGAAGGTTTTGCTAGAGTTAAAAAAGACGGCAAATGGGGATATATAAACACCAAAGGCGAACAGATCATAGAGTGTAAATTTGATGATGCTTATTGTTTTAGTGAAGGTTTTGCTTGGGTTGAAAAAGATGGCAAATGGGGTTATATAAACACCAAAGGCGAACAGATCATAGAGTGTAAATTTGATTTTGCTTGGAGTTTTAACGAAGGTCTTGCTGCTGTTCAAAAAGATGGCAAGTGCGGATATATAAATACCAAAGGTGAGCAGATCGTAGAGTGTAAATTTGATGACGCTTATGATTTTAACGAAGGTTTTGCTAGAGTTAAAAAAGATGGTAAATGGGGTTATATAAACACCAAAGGATGTTCTGTTATTTTTGACGAAAGCAAAAAATGAGATAGATGTGCCTGATAAGGCTATAGACAGGTCAAATAACACTTTCTACTTATCACGACTAGGTGATAAATTTGGACTTTTGGATGAAAACTTTAATGTCGTTATCAAAAATAGCATTTATGATAAATTTGAGGTGCTTCAAAGGATAAATGAAACTACTTTTTTGATAAAAATAGCAGAGCGAGATATCTTAGTGGGTAGCGAGTGAATTTTAAAATAAGCTAGCTATAAAAAGCTTTGCCAGCCAGTTAAATTTAACTTGGCTGGTTTTTTATCTAAGTTTTGTCTCGAAAAATGCGTTAAAAAGCGAGTTTATGCCTTGCTTTGTAAATTTCTCCATTATCTTTTCGATCTGCGGTTTTTCTTGCCAAACTGGCTCATCTACGAGGCTCATTTTAGCTAGCTCATTTTGAGCGTCTATGTAGCTACCAAGGCTATCAATTAGCCCCATTTTTAGGGCATTGTGCGCCAAAAAGACCCTTGCGTTTGCCCACTCGTCTTTTTTATTGATATCTAAATTTCTAGCCTCTGCCACGTCGCTTACAAAGAGCATATAAGCGTCATTTACGAGCCCTTGCAAGCTCTCACGCTCCTGCTTGCTCCAGCTCCTCATAAAGGTGCCAGCTTCTTTAAACTCGCCAGCCTTCACCACCTGCTCGCTCACGCCTAGATTTTTGGCTAAATTTTCGATGTTTGCCCCTTGCATGATGACGCCGATCGAGCCGATGAAAGCACCAGGGTTTGCGATGATGGCGTCGGCATTTACGCCAGCGTAGTAGCTACCACTTGCCATGTTGCCAGCTGCGTATGCGAGCACTTTTTTGCTCTCCTTTAGTCGCTTGACCGCCATGGCTAGCTCCACGCTCGGGCTTAGCGCGCCGCCTGGGCTGTCGATGTAGAGCAGCACGCCTTTGATGCTGCTATCAGCTCTTGCTTTTTCGAGCGCATCTAAAATTTCACTAGTATCTACTATCGTGCCGGTGATGTCTATGCGAGCTAAATTTGGCTCTTGTATCTTGCCATCTGGCGCGAAAATAAAAAATAATATGAGTAAAAATATGAGCGCTTTAAAGTAGTTGTTGATAAATTTAAAAATTCCCAAAATTCCTCTAAAAATAAGCCTTAAAATTTGCAAATTTTGCCTCCGATATATAGTTTTTTAGCCTCGTTTGTATGAAGTATGAGCTGAAGTATTAGCTCGCTATCATCGCACTCTAGGTCGTTATAGACGGCAAGATCAGCCGCGCGTCCTGCTTTTATCTCGCCGTTATTTGTCCTAAGTGCCTTTGCGCCTCCATGTGTTGCAGCGACAAAAAGCCTAGTGGCAAGCTCGTTTAGATCAAGGCTGGCGTGGGTAAATAGAGCAGCTCTTAGTTCATGCCAAAAATTTAGGCTGATATTTGAGCTAAGGCCGTCTGTGCCGATGTTTAGACTGATATTATTTTTGAAAATTTCTTTTAAATTTAGCGCCTTTTTGCCAAGCAGTCTGTTTGAAACGGCGCAGTGTGTCACGCTGTGGTGAGGCTTAAATTTAGCAAAATCGCTCACATAAACGCAGTGCGTAAAGAGTGTATTTATCTCATGAAACATCGCAAAGTAGCCCTGCGCGTCATACATCGGCTTTGGATCTGGGCTAAATCTTAAAAGGTGTTTTTTAAAGCCACCGCTGCCACGTTCTAGCCACTGCTTTTCAGCCTTGCTCTCTAAAAAATGCGTGCTTACAAGCAGGTCCTCTTTTTTAGCGATCTCAAGGGCGACTTTGGCGAGCTTTGGGTGCACAGAGTAGGGCGAGTGCAGCGAGATAGCTGGGGTGAAATTTTGGCTTTTATAGCCCTTTGTCTTTTCAAATTTAGCTAAAAAATTTTGCAAATTTTGTTCGCACATTTGCTCGCTTGAGCCTAAAATTTCACTAAAAAGCACGACTTTTAGCGGACTAGCGGCTAAAATTTCAAGATCACTACCAAAGCTAGATATCTCGCCAACGGCACAAACTCCGCTTTTTAGCAGCGAATTTATAGCTTCACTCATCGCCTTTTTAGCGTCCATCTTGGCTAGCTCGACACCTTTATCGACGATAGAGCCAAGCCACTTTATAAAATCACCATATTTTAGTGTGCTAACGTTTGAGCTAAATTCCAAATGAACGTGCGTATTTACGAAGGCTGGGGCGATCACACTCTCACCAAAGTCGCAAATTTTTGCATCTTTAAATTTCTTTTGCGCCTCTTTTTCGTTTGTAATTTCTAAAATTTTACCCTCATCAATGACAACACAAGAATTTCTTAAAATTTTTGGATTTTCTCCGCCAGTGATGATCTTTTTTGCTTTTAAAATTTCCATTTCTAGCCTTAAATTTTTGTTATTGTAGCGAAAATTTAGGAACGAAAATGTATAATTTGGGCTATTTAATCAAAAAGGAGTGACATGGATAAGAAGCTAAAAATAATGGTTATCCAAGGCCCAAATATCAACATGCTTGGCGCTAGAGAGCCAGGAATTTACGGCATTATGAAGATGGAGGATATCCACTCTCAAATGAAGATCGTTGCCGATCAAAATGACGTAGAGATCGAGTTTTTTCAAAGCAACCTTGAGGGCGAGCTAGTTGATAAGATTCAAGAGTGCTTGGGCGATGCTGACGGCATCATCATAAATCCAGCCGCTTACACTCACACCTCTATCGCTATCCGTGACGCGCTAAGTGCGGTTGCGCTGCCAGTTATCGAGGTGCATATCAGCAACGTTTATAGAAGAGAAGAATTCCGTCACAAAAGCCTTATCGCACCAGTTGCTGCAGGCCAGATCGTGGGCTTTGGACCAGTTGGCTATCATTTGGCGATGATTGGCATGCTTCAAATTTTTGAGCAGATAAAAGCAGTAAGAGCAAATCAAAAAGCACAATGAATTTCATCTTAAAGGACGAAAACGCCGTATTTTACGAGTGTGGCTACAGCTGCGACAATGAGTTTTTGCTATGTCTTGACGGCGTGAAATACTTTTTCACGGACGCGAGGTATTATTTCGAGGCAAAAAGTTGCGTAAATGCTGGCGTGGTCGTTCTTTTAGCGCAGAGAAATTTAATAAGCGAGGTGCGGGCTTTTTTAAGAAAGATGAAGCCAAAAAGCCTTGTTTTTAACCCTGATGAGCTAAGTATCAGCGAGTTTAACGCGCTTAGCAAGGGTTTTAATATAAATTTCAAGCCAAAGGCAAATTTCTCTAGACTAAAGAGAATTTGCAAAAGCGAAGATGAGGTAAAAATTTTAAAAAGAGCTAGCGAATTTGGAGCAAAATGCTTTGATGAATTTGCTAAATTTGTGCGTGAAAATGGCGAAGGGATGAGCGAAAAGGAACTTCATTTTAACGCCTCGCTCATCTTTAGGCAAAAAAATGAGCTAGGTCTTAGCTTTGATCCGATCGTGGCGATAAATGAAAATGCCGCAAAGGCGCACGCGCTGCCTGGGGATAAAATTTTAAAAAGGGGCGATTTGCTGCTACTTGACGCTGGGGTTAAATTTAATCGCTACTGCTCTGATCGCACCAGAACTGCTTGCTTTGATGAAAATTTTAACTTTTCAAAGGAGCAAAAATTTAAAAACGCCAAGATGCAAGAAATTTACGAGATCGTAAAAGAGGCTCAGGCTGCTGCGATAAAGGTCACAAGAGCTGGCATTAGGGCATGCGAGATAGACCTTGCGGCAAGAAGCGTCATAGCAAAGGCTGGATATGAAAAGGCCTTTTTTCACTCGACAGGACATGGCGTGGGCGTCGATATACACGAGCTTCCAGTCATCTCAGCAAGAAGTGAAACGCTCATAAAAGAGGGCATGGTTTTTAGTATAGAGCCTGGAATTTATCTAGAAAATGAATTTGGCGTGCGCATCGAGGACGTAGTGGTCGCAAGAGAAGGTGGGTGCGAAATTTTATGAGGCTAGCTGGAGCAAGAAAGATCGTAAAAAGCCGTTTTTGCCCTAGTTTTTTTGAAAAAAGAGATGAGTTTAAGTATGAGGCGCTAGTTGGCATGGGTGGCAACATCGGCGATAGCGCAAAGAGGTTTGATAAATTTATAAGAGCGATTACAAGTGATAGTAGGTTTCATGTAGTTGAAGTCTCGCCGATCCTGATAAATGCGGCGTTTGGCTACGAAGAGCAGGCTGATTTTAGTAACGCTGTTATAAATTTACAAACATCTATGAGCCCTAGAAATTTGCTAAAAATTTTGGGGCATTATGAGAGTAAATTTAAGCGCGTGAGGACGTTTAAAAATGCGCCACGCACGCTTGATCTGGATATTTTGTATTTTAGTAAAAAAGTCTATAAGACGCCGCGCCTTATTGTCCCGCACCCAGGGGCTAGCAAGAGGCTTAGCGTGATCGTGCCACTAGGGCTTATGAGAGGTTAAAGGATATAAATGGCTACAAAATTTCATACTTTTACAGGTGAGAGCACCATCGAGGCTTTGAAAAAGGCGCAAGAAGCGTGCGGCGAGAAGGCCATACTCGTTACCACAAAGCAAATTCAAGCCAAAACGATAAACAAAAAGCCGCTTTATGAAATTTTAGTAAGCGTCGAAGAGGACGAGGTAAAACAGCCACCAAAGCCAAATGTAAAAGCTATAAATTATGAAAATGCCTACTCTAAATTTAGCAAAAACTACGAGCCGCCAAAGCCAAAATTTGAGATAAAAGAGGAGCCTGCTAAATTTGAGGCAAAGACGACGTCGCCTGAGCCTTACGATCCAAATGAGAGCGTGCTTTTAAATATCTCAGACGTCGCAAAAGAGATAAGTGCGATCGCAAATGTCGATATGAACGAGATAAAAGAGCCAAATACAAATGGCATGAATAAAAAAATAGATGACATGGCAAAGCAAGTAAGCGTGCTAAGCGAGAAAATAGGGCTGATAACTGACATGATCTGGGACGAAAAAGCCCCAAATCGCAACAATCTCTCGATCCCGCCAGAGTTTGCCACTATTTACAAGCTCGCAAAACAAAGCGGCATGAAAGAGGAGCATCTAGAGGCGATCATGCAAACGACGCTTGAAAATTTGCCTGTTTCTATGAAAAGCAACCCAACTGCGGTAAAAAGGTACTTCTACTCACTTTTGAGAAATATGCTACCTTGTAGAAAAGAGCTAAATGATAAAAAACAGCGCATAATGATGCTAGTTGGTCCAACCGGAGTTGGCAAGACGACGACTCTTGCAAAGCTCGCGGCTCGTTTTGCATACGGCAACGAAAAGCGCTATAAAACGGGCATTATCACGCTTGATACATATCGTATCGGAGCGGTCGAGCAGCTATTTCAGTACGCTAAGATGATGAAGCTACCGATCCTTGACGTCATAGAGGTCGAGGACTTTCAAAACGCCATAAAGCAGCTTAGCTACTGCGACGTGATCCTAATCGACACCACCGGAAATTCGCAGTATGACAAAGAAAAGCTTGAAAGACTTGATAAATTTTTAAAGCATAGCGGCGCAAAGATCGATGTAAATTTAGTCCTCTCAGCTGGCTCAAAGGTTGAAGACCTAATAGAAATTTATAATGGATTTTCATTTTTAGAGATCGACACTTTAATAATCACAAAATTTGACGAGACCAAAATTTTTGGCAACGTCTTTTCGCTGATATATGAGACAAATACGCCAGTTAGCTACTTTAGCGTGGGTCAAGAGGTGCCTGATGACCTTGTGGAGGCAAGGAGCGAATTTTTAGTAGAGTGCGTGTTTGACGGCTTTACAAAGCAAAAGGCTAGCGATGAATAATCAAGCACAAAAGCTACAAAATTTAGTCCAGTCTCAAAATAAGGCTAAAAATACGCATTTTATAGCGATTACAAGCGGCAAAGGCGGCGTTGGTAAGAGCACGATAAGTGCAAATTTGGCAAATGTCTTGTCGCAAAATGGCTATAAAGTGGGGCTTTTTGACGCTGATATAGGCCTTGCAAACCTTGATGTTATTTTAAACGTTAAAATGGGCAAAAACCTGCTTCACGTGCTAAAGGGCGAGTGCAGCTTAAAAGACATCTTGATACCTATAAATAAAAATCTCATCCTCATCCCTGGCGAGAGCGGCGATGAAATTTTGAAATTTAACAATCAATTTTTATTTGAGAGATTTTTAGATGAGGCGAGCGAACTTGATCAGCTTGACTTTTTGATCATTGACACCGGTGCTGGCATAGGCGGCAGTACGCAGCTCTTTTTAGAGGCGGCTGACGAGGTTGTCGTGGTGACTGTGCCTGACCCTGCGGCGATAACCGATGCATACGCGGTCATAAAGATCGTCTCAAGGTTTAAAAATAACGAGCTTTTGCTTTTAAATATGGTAAAAAACGAGGCTGAGGCCACTAGAATTTATGAAAATGTAAAGCGAGTGGCAAATGCAAATATTGGGCCAAGCTTAAATTTAGAGCTAATTGGTTACGTCGCTTCTGATAAGAGTGTGGCAAGGAGCATAAAACAAAGGACGCTCTTTACAGATGACGAAGCTTACGGCTCTGCTAGCGTGCAGATCAAGAATATTGCTTCGAATTTGCTTTATAGGTTGGAACGAAAAGTGCTTAAAGATGAGCAAAGCAGGAGCTTTGGGGGCTTCTTTAAGCGTTTGATAGAACAATTTTAATGGAGATTGAGCTTTGCGTGCAGAAAATTTTATAGCATTTTTTACGGTTTGTGGATTTTTCATAGGCATAGTTTTTACCTTGCTAAAGGTGAGCGAGCCTATCGAAATGCTCGTTTATACGCTAGTTATTACTTTATTTTTTTACCTTATAATTCACATCGTGATAATGAACTACGTCGATGTAAAAAGGACTTTGAAGAAATTTTTTGACAAGCAAAGACATGAGGAGATTGCTGATTATCTCATCTCTGAGCTAAACGTTAGGGAAAAACGGATGGAAAATATCATGCTAAAAGTAACCACCGAAAATTTAGACTCTGGTAAGCAAAATGTACGAACTAAAGCAAAAGCAGCTTAACGCTTATAAAAGCACCATTAAAAAAGAGCAAGACGAGATCGTCTTAAAATACATGCCAGCTCTGCGTGCAATGGCCTTTAGACTAAAGGAGCGCTTGCCTTCAAGTATCGACGTAAATGACCTTATAAGCGTTGGCGTTGAGGAGATGATAAAGCTTAGCAGGAAGTATGACAAAGAGCAAAACGACTCATTTTGGGGATATGGCAAAAAGAGAATTTATGGCTCGATGCTTGACTACCTTAGAGCGCTTGATGTTGTTAGTAGAAGCGACAGAAAGCTAGTAAAGAGCATAAATACCGAGATAGATAGCTACTTTAACACACACGAAGAAGAGCCAAGCGACGAGTATCTGGCTGAAAAGCTAAATGAAGATATCGAAAAGATAAGAGAGGCAAGGGGCGTTAGTGGCATCATCACCATTTTGCCAATAGACGAGCAAATGGAGCTAATCGGTCAAAGCGATGTTGAAAAAAGCGTAGAAAAAGAGGATCTTATCTTAAAGATCGAAAGTGCACTAAAAGACTTTGATGAGCGTGATCAGATGATCGTTCAGCTTTACTACTACGAAGAGCTAAATTTAAAAGAGATCAGCGAGATAATGAACATCAGCGAGAGTAGAATTTCACAAATTCATAAACGTTTGCTTGATCGCATCAGACGCAGCTTGGGGGTTTAATGGCTGATATTTTAAGTCAAGAAGAGATAGATGCACTACTTGAAGTCGTTGATGAAGACGGCGATACGAGCAATATCGAGATAGAAGAGAGCCCACAAGGCGAGCAAAAGCAGATCATTATCTATGACTTCAAGCGCCCAAACCGTGTCAGTAAAGAGCAGCTTCGTGCGATAAAAGGCATCCACGACAAGCTTGCTAGAAATTTAGCTAGTCAAATTTCAAGTGTCATGAGAAGTATCGTCGAACTTAGGCTTCACAGCGTCGATCAGATGACATATGGCGAGTTTTTGATGAGCTTGCCAAGTCCAACTAGCTTTAATGTCTTTTCGATAAAGCCACTTGATGGAAACTGCATCTTAGAGATAAATCCAAGCATAGCATTTCCTATGATAGACCGCTTGCTTGGCGGAACTGGTGAAAATTTCGAGGCAAACAGAGAGCTAACTGACATCGAGGTAAATTTACTTGATGCGGTGCTTAGGATGATCATGCAGCGTCTAAAAGAGAGCTGGTCGATGATAACTGATATGTATCCAAACGTCGAGGCCAAAGAGAGCAGTCCAAACGTCGTGCAGATCGTATCTCAAAACGAGATCGTCATCATGGTCGTCATGGAGATCATCGTTGGCGGCTCAAGCGGCATGATAAATTTATGCTATCCAGTCATCTACCTAGAGCCGATCCTATCGCGCCTTGCAAACAGGGACATCATGCTTGGCGAAACTAGCGCTAAAAAGAGTAGAAACAAAGAGCTAAAAACGCTAATAGGCCGTGCCGAGGTGCTTTATGAGGCGATACTAGGTAAATCAATCGTTAGCGTAAATGAGTTTTTAAATTTAAAAGAGGGCGATATCTTAAGGCTTGATAGAGGCGCTGATGATAAGGCGATCGTTTGCATCGATAAAAAAGAGGTATTTTTAGCTGAAGTTGGACTTCATAGATTTAGAAAGTCTATCAAGATCGAGCAGCTAATCCGCTCTGATAAAGACGAGATCAAACACATCCTAGAAAAATATGAAGAAGAGCGAAAAGCAAAACTAATGGCATACGACGAGGCCAACGAACACAACAACGAAGAAGAGAGCGAAGATAATGACGAATGAATTTTTTAACATCTTTTCAAATGAACTAAAAGCGACCATCGAAGGGCTGACGGGCAGAGCGCCAGAGATCGGCGAGAGAAACGAATTTGACGCACCAGCGCAAAATGGCATAAAGCCGCCAGTTGTCATGGCTAGTGTGACATTAAGTGGTGACATCAATGCAAAAGCAGAGATCGCCTGCACGCCGGTGCTTATAAGTGCGGTTAGCGAGTGGATGATGGGCGAGGAGGAAATCTCACGTAATGAAAATCTCGGTAGCGACGAGCTTGATGCTGCAAAAGAGATATTTTCAAACCTCTTTAGCGCCTTTAGCACCTCTCTTGGAGCGCAAAAGGGCATGCCAAAGATCAGCTTTGAGGTGATAAATGTAAATTTCTTAGATGAAAACTCATCGCTTGATTTTAGCGTTTTTGAAAAGCTTTTTTTGTTTAACATAAAGATCGAGGATCTAAATGAGCACGTGGCTTTTGTCTGCGATCACACGCTTATGAGATTTTTTGAGCCTGCTAAAAGCGAGCCAGCAGATGGCGCAAAGGCTCAAGCTGCTCCTCATGCACTAAAGGGCGAATTTAGCGCAGAAGAGATGAGAAATATCGGCCTTATCATGGACGTAAGGCTACCAATGCGCGTTCGTATCGGCTCAAAAAGGATGCTCTTAAAAGATGTGCTCACTATGGATATAGGCTCAGTCATCGAGCTAAATCAGCTAGCAAACGACCCGCTTGAAATTTTGATAGGAGATAAGGTGATAGCCCTTGGCGAAGTAGTCATAATAGACGGCAACTTCGGCATACAGATCACGCAGATAGGCTCAAAACGCGAGAGGCTTCAGCAGTTAAAATAATGAATGAATTAGTAAATGATCTCTTAAAATTTCCAAGCGTTTTAAAGTATAAAAATAAAAATGTAACCTTCTTTGGCTCGGCTAGGTTTGATGAAGAAAATTTCTACTGTAAAAAGGCATACGAGCTAGCTTATAAGCTAAATGAGCTAGGTTTTGCCATCTTAACTGGTGGCGGAGATGGCATAATGAGGGCGGCAAACAAGGGTGCGTTTGACAGCGCAAAATCACCTAGTGTCGCACTAAACGTGAGGCTACCGTTTGAACAACAAACAAATCCATACGTCACCGCAAAATACCTCTTTTCAAATTTAAGTCCAAGAAAATTTGCCCTAACTGATAGCTCTATCGCATTTGTCGTCTTTCCTGGTGGATTTGGCACGCTTGATGAGCTATTTGAAATTTTAGTGCTAGCTCATGTTGGCAGCAAAAAAGTGAAAATTTTTCTTTATGGATGCGAGTTTTGGCAAGGGCTTGATGAGTTTATACGAAAGACGCTGATCCCTCAAAAAACGATAAACGAAGAAGATTTAAATTTATATAAAATCACCGATGATATAGAGCTTATCGTAAGCGAAATTTTGGCTATTTAAAAATAAGATATAAAATATCGCCTTTAAATTTAAAAAAGGTAAAAATATGAAAATAATGGTTGCAATGAGCGGCGGCGTAGATAGCACGATGACGGCTAAATTTCTGCAAGAGGCTGGGCATGAGGTGCAAGGCTGCTACATGATGCTTCATCAAAAGCCAGGATATCACGAAGAAAACATCAGAAAAGTCAAAAAAGTGGGCGAATATCTTGGTATCAAAGTGCATATCCTCGATCTGCAGGATAAATTTAACGAATATGTCTATGATCCATTTGTCAGGCTCTATAAAGAGGGCAAAACGCCCAATCCTTGCGCCTTGTGTAATAAATTTATAAAGCTTGGTGCGCTACTTGACTTTGCAAAGGCAAATGGCTGCGAGAAGCTTGCTACTGGGCATTACGTGCAGGTGGTTGATGGTTTTATAACCTGCGCCAAAGATCCTAGCAAGGATCAAAGCTACTTTTTAGCTCAGGTGCCAAAAGAGGTGCTAAAAGATGTCATTTTCCCGCTCGGGGATAAATTTAAAAAAGATATAAAAGAGCTAGCAAGAGGCGTAAAAGTGCTTGAAGAGTTCGCTACTCAGGCAGAAAGCAGTGAAATTTGCTTTGTTGAAAATACCTACATCGAGGTTTTAAACAAGCACTACAATACAAATTTGCCAGGCAACGTGGTCGATAAAGACGGCAATGTGATCGGCCGCCATCAAGGCTACATGCACTACACTATCGGCAAACGCCGTGGCTTTGAGGTTTTTGGCGCTCATGAGCCACACTTTGTCATCAAGATAAACGCTGATAAAAACGAGATAGTTGTCGGCACGAAAGATGATCTTGCTCAAAAGGTGGTAGAGCTTGAAAACGTAAATTTATTTATAGATGAAGATAAATTTGAGTGCGAAACAAAGATAAGGTATAGAAGCCCTAAGCTTGAGGCTTTTGTAGAGGTTGATAAGGATAACAAAACCGCAAAACTAACGCTAAATCAAAACGCACTTGGCGTAGCGCAAGGTCAGCTTTGCGTGATGTATGATGGTGATCGCGTCATCGCAAGCGGCTTTATAAAGGACTAAGCGCCTCTTTTATCACCTTAACGTGGCTAAATTCTGGCTCCTTGACAGCAGTTAGAAGCGCCACGTTTTTATACTCTTTTTCTAGCTTCTTAAGCTCTTTTAGCCCCTCTTGCTCCTCTTTGCCATTTAGCTCTTGCCTAAATCTTTTGCAAAACTCATCAAACCTAGCCTCCTTATCCTCATGAAACCATGACCTTAGCTCGTTTGATGGAGTGACTGATTTTAGCCAAATGAAGCTAGAAAAGATCTCTTTTTTCACACCTCTAGGATATAGTCTATCGATAAAGACACCTTTAAAACTCTCGTCGTCGCTTTTAATAAAGTCGTAAATTCTACATATCTTAAACATGCTTGTTATCTTAGTCCTCATAAATTTATAAATATAAAATGGTTTAAAAATTTGGTGTAAATTTTGCCTTTTGGAGTATAAAATTTGGCTAAAATTAGTTGGTAAATAAATTTAAATTTAAAGCTCATTTTGATAAAATCCCAACATAAAAATCACTAAAAAAGGTTACTATTATGAGAGGCTATAAAATTTTCTCAGGCACCGCAAACATCGAGCTTTCGAAGAAAATTTCGCAATATTTGTCGCTTCCGCTCAGTGAAGCTAGCATAAAAAGATTTAGCGATGGTGAGATCAGCGTGCAAATCGGCGAAAGCGTGCGTGGAAAAGATGTTTTTGTCATCCAGCCAACATGCGCCCCAGCAAATATAAATTTAATGGAGCTTCTTATCTTAACTGACGCTTTAAAACGCAGCAGTGCAAGCTCTATAACAGCGATAGTGCCGTATTTTGGCTACGCTAGACAAGACAGAAAAGCAGCCCCAAGAGTGCCTATCACTGCAAAACTAGTGGCAAATATGATGCAAACAGCAGGCATCGACAGAGTCGTTACTATGGACCTTCACGCAGGGCAAATTCAAGGATTTTTTGACATCCCAGTAGATAACCTTTATGGTAGCATTGTCTTTAACGACTACGTAAAAGCTAAAAATTTACCAAATCCAGTCGTAGCAAGCCCAGATGTAGGCGGTGTGGCTCGTGCTAGAGCCTTGGCGAAAAATCTAAATTTGCTAGATATGGTCATCGTTGATAAACGCCGCGAGAAAGCAAACGAGAGCGAAGTGATGAACGTGATCGGCGATGTGAAAGGCAAAGACGTGATCTTGGTCGATGATATGATCGACACTGCTGGCACCATCGTAAAAGCAGCTGAAATTTTCAAAGAGCGTGGCGCAACTAGCGTAATGGCGTTTTGTACGCACCCAGTGCTTAGCGGACCAGCTTATGATAGGCTAAAACTTGGCTTTTTAGACGAGCTAGTGGTGACTGATACGATCCCGTTAAAAGAAGAACTCCCTTGTATAAAAGTGCTAAGCACGGCTTCACTATTTGGCGAAGTGATACGCCGTGTTTATCACAACGAAAGCGTAAATAGCTTATTTTAGTAACCATTGCAGGCTAAAGCGTTAGCCTGCTAAATTTATTCGTTTTGACTAATTAATGTTTATCTTTTGGGTTAAATTTCTAGCCCAAAAGACTTAAAACCCTGCTTGTGAAGAGCCTAAATTTGAAGTCAAATAAATACAAATCGCAATGAAACCTCACCACTAAATTTCTATACGCTAGTCACTAAAATTTAAGCTCTAATCAAAAGGTGCAGTGCCGATCAGATCCGCGTGGGAGCTGCGACAAATGCCGTTAGGATCGCACAAAAATGGATCGCAATGCAGGAGTAGTTTGCATTAAAATTAATTGCGATCTTGCACCTAAAATTTAAGGAAAAAACTATAAAATACCCCCTTTTTAAATTTCATAAAAAGGGTTTTTATTGCGTAAAATATTTGAGAGAATTTTGCTTGCAAGCAACAGTTTCACGCTTTTTCCAGTAGTCTTTGGACTTTTAGGTGCGATTGTGCTTTTCATCATCGCAAGTTATGATGTCGGCAAGGTGCTTTTAGAGGTTTATAAATATTTCTTTGTTGCAGATTTTCACGTTGAAAATTTCCACTCAGAGGTCGTTGGCGAGATCGTTGGAGCGATCGATCTATACTTGATGGCGCTTGTTCTTTATATATTTAGCTTCGGAATTTACGAGCTTTTCATCTCAGAGATCACACAGTTAAAGCAGTCAAAGCAGAGTAAGGTGCTTGAAGTGCATTCGCTTGATGAGCTAAAAGACAAGCTTGGCAAAGTGATCGTCATGGTTTTAATCGTAAATTTCTTCCAAAGAGTGCTTCATGCAAATTTCACAACTCCGCTTGAGATGGCCTATCTTGCGGCTTCTATCCTCGCACTTTGTCTTGGACTTTACTTCCTTCACAAGGGCGAACACTAAAATTTTAAGCGTTCTTACGCTTAAAATTTCTCCTACATCTTTTCTTTAGCTATTTTTGGATAATATCCATTTAAAAATTTAAAGGAAATTTGATGATTTTCATAGACGCTTGCCTTAAAAAACATACGCCATACACGCCTGTTTGGATGATGCGCCAAGCTGGCAGATATCTACCAGAATATATGGCTGTAAGAGCTAAAGCAGGGGACTTTTTATCACTTTGCAAAGACTATAAAAAGGCTAGCGAGGTCACGCTTCAGCCAGTTGAAATTCTTGGTGTTGATGCGGCTATTTTGTTTAGCGATATCCTTGTCGTGCCTCTTGAAATGGGCATGGATCTGCGCTTTGAAAAGGGCGAGGGACCAGTTTTTACAAAGCCTTTGCGTGATGAGGCCGCACTTGATGCACTTAGCGTCGAAAGATCGGCTAAAAGCTTAGCATACGTCTATGACACGATCAAACTTACAAGAGAAAATTTAGCCAAAGATAAGGCGCTCATTGGCTTTTGCGGAGCACCTTGGACGATAGCTACATATATGATAGAGGGTGGCGGCAGCAAAAACTATGCGGTCTGCAAAAAAATGCTCTATGAAAATCCAGAATTTTTGCATCAAATTTTAGAAAAAGTGACGCAAGTGCTTATCCTTTACGTCAAAGAGCAGATAAAAGCTGGCGTAAATGCCGTGCAAATTTTTGACAGCTGGGCGGCCGCACTTGAGGAGCAGGCTTATTTTGAGTTTGGATTTAGCTATATAAATAAGATAGTTGATAGCGTAAAGGCCGAATTTCCAGAGATCCCAGTCATAGTTTTCCCAAAAGGTATAAGCGGCTATTTAGATAAAATTTCAGGCAAATTTGATGTTTTTGGCGTTGATTGGAGTACGCCGATCGAGCTAGCAAAAGAAAAACTTAGTCCAAGATACGTCCTTCAGGGCAATATGGAGCCAACAAGGCTATATAGCAAAAAGGCGATCGATGAGGGCGTGGATAAAATTTTAAGCACGATGAAAGGCGCACCGCACATTTTCAACCTTGGTCACGGGATCTTGCCTGATGTGCCAGTTGAAAACGCAAAATATTTCATAAAAGAGGTTCAAAGAAAAAGTGCAAGATAGCACCATTGTCTTTGGGCCCATAAATTCTCGCCGTTTTGGCATGAGTCTTGGCATCGATCTAAGTCCAAAGCAAAAATCATGCAATTTTGACTGCGTTTATTGCGAGCTAAAGAGCGCAAAGCCAGTTGAAGAGATAGAAAATCCGCCAAGCATTGATGGGATCATAAGCGCTTTAAAAGAAGCTTTAAAAGTTCATCAAAACATCGATGTCATCACGCTTACAGCAAATGGCGAACCAACTCTTTATCCGCACTTAAAAGAGCTGATAGTAAAAGTAAATGAGATAAAGGGCAGGGCAAAAACTCTTATCCTAAGCAATGGCTCAGGTGTGAGAGATCAAAAAATTTGTGAAGCGCTATATGGGCTTGACATAGTGAAATTTAGCCTTGATAGTGCCGTGCAAAGCACATTTAAAAAGATAGACCGCAACAAAAGTGGCATAGAAATAAATGAACTTATAAAAGCAATGGCTAAATTTCGCAAGGAATTTAAGGGTGAGCTTGTGCTTGAAATTTTGGTCGTGGCTGGATTTAACGACAAAGAAGAGGAATTTATGGCGCTTAATGAGGCTATAAATGAGATAGCTCCGCACCGAGTGGATGTTGGCACGATAGATCGTCCGCCAGCTTACAACGTAAAAGGCGTTGATGCTAGCAGGCTTGAAGAGCTAGCAAGTAAGATAAACGGCGTGCCAGTCACCATAGCTAGGGCTCACAAGATAGAGCAAAAGTATGAATTTAGCAAGAGTGAAATTTTAGCCATGCTAGAGCGCCGTCCGCAAACTGCAGCAAATGTCGAAGAAAATTTCTCAGAGCGCTCAAAGCAAATTTTAAACAAGCTCTTGCAAGATGGCGCGGTTTATCAAACTGACGTTGCTGGTGTTAAATTTTATAAATTAAGATGATAGATGAAGCGAATTTTAACTATACAAGACATCTCGTGCGTGGGCAAATGCTCGCTCACTGTCGCACTTCCCATAATTAGTGCCCAAGGCATCGAGGCGTGCATCTTACCAACGGCACTGCTCTCAACTCACACCGGCTTTAAAAATTTCACTTTTCGTGATCTAACTGATGAATTTGACGCTATAACGCAGGTTTGGCACAAAGAGGGCATCAGCTTTGATGGAATTTACACTGGATTTTTAGGTAGTTTTAGGCAGCTTGAGCTTATAGAGAAGGTCTTTACTGAATTTGACAGCGGCTCTTTGCTAAGGCTTGTCGATCCTTGCATGGGCGATAATGGCAAGCTTTATCACGGCTTTGATGAGAAATTTGTGGCAAAGATGAGAGAGCTTTGCACAAAGGCACACGTCATCACGCCAAACATAACTGAGGCTAGTTTTATGTGTGCTAGGCCATTTTTAAGTGATGGATACGGCGAAGATTACATTTTAGAGTTACTTGAGGGTTTGGCTAGTTTTGGCGCACAAAAGATCGTTTTAAAGGGCATTAGATACAAGCAAAATGAGTGTGGTATCATAGCTTACGATGCAAAGACGAAAGAGAAAGTGGAGTATTTTCACGAGTATTTGCCATTTCATGCAAGTGGCACTGGAGATATCTTCGCTTCAGTGCTTTTTGGCTCGCTCATAAATGGCGAAAGCATGCAAAATGCTATCAAAAAGGCAGCAAATTTTGTGCTTGAGAGCATCAAGATCACGCTAAAAGATGATAATCGCACAAGATATGGTGTGCAGTTTGAAAAATTACTTAGAAATTTTTAGCACTTTATGACAAGGAGTGATTTAAATTTGTGTCATTATAACCCCACAAAGTGACATAGTTAAAACAAAATTTCAGATTTATTTAAATTAATTTTACTTTTATATAAAAAGTTGAATAATTACGCAAATATTGATCAAGGAGTGATTTATGAAGTCTTTAAGGATTAAAATTTCTGTTATTTTGACAGCTGTGATCGTGCTGCTACTAATCGGCGTTAGCCTCATTAGTTACAACATAGCTCGCAATCTATATACAGAAAAAGTTGTGAAAGATGAGCTACCACTAGCTGTCTCAAACGTTGCAGGTGAGATCGGCTATGCCATAGACAAGATCATCAACACCTCTTATCAGATGACCAAAAATGACTATCTTCTAAAGTGGATCGACGAGGGCGAGCCAAAGGACGGATTAGCAACGCTTTTTAACTACAACACCGACCTTATGAAGGCGTTTA
Source organism: Campylobacter concisus (assembly GCF_003048835.2). NCBI lineage: Bacteria > Pseudomonadati > Campylobacterota > Epsilonproteobacteria > Campylobacterales > Campylobacteraceae > Campylobacter > Campylobacter concisus. The sequence goes on from NZ_CP060705.1 coordinate 616,192, forward strand.
ATCTCTCAACGGCGATGTTTGTCTCTGATAGAACACTAAATTACTACACAAACGACAAAATTTTAAAGCAGCTTAGCAAGGATAATCCACGTGATAGTTGGTATTTTGACGTTAAAAACGGCAAAGAGGTAAATTCTCTAAACATCCAAGTCTCAGAAGCTACTGGCTCGCTAACGCTTTATGTAAATAGCAAAGTTGAAAAAGACGGCAAATTTTATGGCGTCAGCGCGATAGGCATGAACCTTGATGACATCGTAAATTTAGTCACTTCAAAAACCATGGGTGAGGGCAGTAAATTCCTAATGGTTGATTCAAGTGGCGTTGTAAAAATAGAAAAGAGCGACAGGGTTGGCAAAGTAAATGTAAAAGATGTCCTTGGCAAAGAAAAATTTGATGTCTTGATGAATAAAAATGGCGGCGTCATCCATCACTTTAACGGCACGAGAAATTTGATAATTGGCTCAAAATATATCCCTAGCCTTGATTGGTACCTCTTTGGCGAGATGGACGAGGATGTGCTTTTAAAAGATTTACATACACTATTTTACTCAGCTATCGGCGTTATCTTAGCAGCGATCATCATCTCTGTGATAGTGTCACTTCTAATGTCTTCTTACCTCCTAAAAATCATCCTCAAACTAAAAACAGGCCTGCTATCTTTCTTTGATCTACTAAACCACAAGACAAACAAAGCAGAGCCTATAGAGATAACATCTAAAGATGAATTTGGCCAAATGGCAGAGCTAATAAACAAAAACACAAAGGCCATTGAGGATGGTATGAAAGATCAAAGTATATTCATCCAAAAAGCCAACACCTTTGTAAATGAGATAAAAGATGGCAACTATGAAGCAAGCTTAGAAGCTGATACTAATAACCCAGCTCTAAATCAACTAAAAAGCACATTTAAAGATCTACAACTTGCTCTTAAAAATGCAATATCAAGTAATGGTAAAGATGTACTTGATCTACTAAACACTTATAAAAACCAAGACTTTACAAAAAGACTTGATGATGATGGTAAGATAGCAAGTGGTATAAACTCTCTTGGCATTGAGATATCTAAAATGCTAAATGACAATCTAAACCAAGCTCAAGTACTAGAAGAAAAAGCTAAACTTCTAGCTAGCTCAGTATCAAAAGTAGCAAGCTCAGCAAATACTCAAGCAAATAGCTTACAAGAAAGTGCTGCTGCAGTTGAGCAAATGAGTAGCTCAATGAATGCCATCTCTCAAAAGACAGCTGATGTTATAAGACAATCAGATGAAATTAAAAACATCATAACTATCATTAGAGATATAGCAGATCAAACAAACCTACTAGCTCTTAATGCTGCTATTGAAGCAGCTAGAGCTGGAGAGCATGGTAGAGGATTTGCAGTTGTTGCTGATGAAGTTAGAAAGCTAGCAGAAAGAACTCAAAAATCACTTGGTGAGATAGAAGCAAATACAAATGTCCTAGCTCAATCAATAAATGAGATGAGTGAATCTATAAAAGAGCAAAGTGAAGGTATAAATATGATAAATCAATCAGTTGCTCAAATAGATCACCTAACAAAAGAGAATGTTGTAATTGCCAACCAAGCAAACGAAGTAACATCAGAAGTAGATGAGATGGCTAAAGCCATAGTTGAAGAGGTTAGGAAGAAGAGGTTTTAACTTCTTAATAAACAAACTCAAATTTGTTTAAACAAGGCTACAAAACTTATTGTTAAGGGGGAAGAGGCTTGAATTACGCTCTGCTTGCAGTTGTGAGCTTGCGAAGCAAAGAAGCTCCCTTCCCCCTTAACAATCCCCTGTCTGCTTGCAGTTACGAGACGAAGTCGAAGTAAAGCCCGACGACGTTATAGGTAGCATGCCTCAGTGCTTCGCACTGCATGTGGTTTAAAATTTCATTAATTTTTTAGTGCATTGTATGCGTTGTTTTTTTAATTTTTAAATACTTTTAGTAGCGCTATATGGCTTTTTGCTTGGATTTTAGGATAGTCAAAATTTATAAATTTCTCTAGCCCTAAAGTGAGATTAGGGCTAGAGAAAGATTATTTTTTAGCTACAAGAGCGTTTTTTAGTACATCATCGATCGTATCTACTGCGATGATCTTCATGTCGCCTTTTACTTCAGCTGGGATATCGACAAGGTCGCGGTCATAGTTTTTTCGAGGTATCAGAGCTGTTTTGATGCCAGCTTTGTGAGCGGCGATAAGCTTCTCTTTTAGCCCTCCGATAGGTAGCACCCTGCCACTTAGCGTGATCTCGCCAGTCATCGCCACATCGTGTCTTACTTTTGTATCAGTAAGTATTGATGCGATCGCAGTTGTCATCGTGATACCAGCGCTTGGGCCGTCTTTTGGTACCGCACCCTCTGGCACGTGCAAGTGAAGGTCGTAGCGTCTATAAACGTCGCTGGCTTCGAGCTTGTGCTTGTCGTCATCTAGTTTTGGCACGATAGCCATTGGTACTTTTAGCTTTTTATTATCGATCAGCACTTTTACGACGCTAAATGCGATGTGAGCGCTCTCTTTCATCACGTCGCCTAGCTGGCCGGTGATCTGCATGCTGCCTTTGCCTTGGATCCTGATAGCCTCGATCCTTAGCACGTCGCCCCCGACACTCGTCCACGCGAGGCCATTTACTAAGCCGATCTGGTCTTTTTTGTCCGCTGGCTCAATCTCATAGACCTTTTTCTCTAAAAACTCTTTTAAATTTTTAGCCGTGACGCTGATCTTGCCTTCGTTCTTTTTGGTGAGGATATTTTTGGCGACTTTTCTTAGTATGTCAGCGATTCTGCGGCGTAAATTTCGCACGCCACTCTCTCTTGTGTAGTCACTAATTATTAGCTCAAGTGCCTCTTTGCTGATACTAACGTCGCTTGGTTTTAGGCCGTGCTTTTTAAGCTCTTGAGGCAAGAGATATTTTTTAGCGATCTCAAATTTCTCTTGTGGGGTGTATGAGCTAAGCTCGATAAACTCCATCCTGTCGCGAAGTGCAGCTGGTATCATGCTCACGTCATTTGCTGTGGCGATGAAGATGATCTTGCTAAGATCGATGTTGAAATTTAGGTAGTAGTCTCTAAATTTGTTGTTTTGCTCTGGGTCTAAAATTTCAAGTAAAACAGCGGTCGGATCGCCTCTGTAGCTTCTGCCAACCTTGTCGATCTCATCTAGTACAACCACTGGGTTCATCTGCTTGGCTTCTATGAGCCCTTGCACGATGCGGCCTGGCATAGCGCCTATGTAAGTGCGGCGGTGACCTCTTAGTTCGTTTACGTCCTCAAGTCCGCCAAGTGCGATCCTAACTAGCTCGCGCTTTAGCGCCTTTGCGATCGAGTTTGCAAGGCTGGTTTTACCCACACCTGGAGGGCCTGCAAAGCATAAAATGGCGCCATTATTTACCTTTTCGCCAACGCCCCTAAGCTCCAAAAGCTCACGCAATGCAAAATACTCCTCGATGCGCTCTTTTGGCTTTTCTAAGCTGTAGTGGTCAGCATTTAGGTACTTGCTCACTTCGGTGATAGATGACTTTTTCTTGGCTACATTTTCAAATGGGATCTCAAGTACCCAGTCAAGGTAGCTTTGCAAAGTGTTTGCATCGGCTGAGTCTGGGTGCATGCGAGAGAGCTTATCTATTTGTTTTTTGATCTCTTTGTAGGCATCCTCAGCCATAAATTTCTTCTTCGCATCAAGCTTTTTATTATACTCTTCAAGCTCTTCTTCACGGCTAGTGTCCGCTCCAAGCTCAGCTTGAATTTGCTTTAGCTGCTCTTTTAAAAAGTACTCTTTATTCGTCTTGTCGATCTTTGAGTGAACCTTGTTTTTGATCTCTTTTTGAAGCTTGTTTGCCTCGATCTCTTCGATGACGTAGTCAATGAGCTTTAGTAGGTGCTGCTCTAAATTTTCCTCGACAAAAAAGCTATAAGCGATCTGTTTTTTTAGACGAAGTGCGCTTGAGACTAGGTCGCAAACCCTGATCGCTTCGGCACTCTCTTCGATCGTTTTTAAAAGATCAGGTGGGAAAAAGTGACTAAACTGCGAAAGCTCTCTTACTTTTTCTCTTAAAACTACGATGAGAGCGTCAGTTTTGACCTGTGATGGGCGCTTGACGTGGAGCATATCGACGATACCACGGAGCGGATTTATGCCTGATTGTTTTAAAATTTTACCTTTGTCGATGCCCTGAAATAGCACTTTTACGCGTCCGTCAGGTAGAGGCACACGGCGCATTATCGTGCCGATAACGCCTGCGTCATAGATGCCGTCAAAGTCTCTAGCGCCGTCTTGCTGTGGCTTTGTAGGCACGACAAGGATCGGCGTTTCACCTTGTATGGCAAGTTCAAGGGCTTTTAAATTTTCTTCGTCGCTTAAAAAAAGCGGTGTTATCATAAATGGATATAAAAATAGCTCGTCCTCAACGATGATAGGGATCTCAGTTGGGAAGCTTTTGTTTTCGTTTATTTGCAAAATTTCTCCTATTCAAACAGTTTTCTATACCATGCCACGTCAGGTTTGATAAGGTCTGAGTTTTTAAACGGCGACTCTTCTAGCTTTTGCTCGTAAATTTTAGCCGAAACGTCACGGCCAGTTCTCTTGTAAAGATCTGCTATTTGCATATCTAGGAAGTAAAGCGCTAGTTTAAATTTGATAAGCATAGTCTCGATAAGCGGCTTATACTCGGTATTTGGATACATATAAAGAAATTTCTCGATCTCAGTTACGCTATCTTCCATGAGCTTTTGGTTGCGGTTTGGCTGGGTAAATGAGTCAAAATTTGCTTTTATCTTTAGATACTGGGCAAATTCTGTCCTTGGGCCGTTATCGCCGTATCTTTTGATGTACTCATCAAGATAGTGATTTGCCATGAGATACTCTTCGTCATTTGCATGAGCTTGTGCAAGGATGAGTAAAATTTGCTCTAAAAGCGGGCTTGCAACGTGCTCGCTCGCCATTGAAACGTAGTGTTTGTCAGCAGACTCCAAGTCGCCATCTTTGATGTCAGCGATGACCTGAGCGTACCACTCATCTGGAGTTAGATTGTAAAGTTCGGTGTATTTTTCAGCACAACCACTAAAAAGCCCTAAAAGAGCTACGACTGCTATAAATTTAGAAAATTTTTTCATGCTTTTCCTTAAAAATTTTAAATTCGCTTATTTTACATTTTTTGGCATTATTTTTGTATAAATTTTTTAAAACTATGCTAAAATAAGGCAATTTTACAAAACAGGAGTTAGTATGATTTTTAGTGTTAAAAGCCCTATTTTAGGCTTCGAGCATATCAAGACGATGGAACTTATTGAGCTCGATAAATTTTTTGTTAAGCTAGCGAGCAAAGATGACGAAACATCTTTTACAATGATAAATCCTTTCGCGTTAAGAAGTTATGAATTTGACATCCCAAGCTACTATGAAGAGCTTATGGACATTAAGGAGAGCTCACAACTTAGAATTTACAACATCATCGTAGTTGCTCTCCCTCTTGAGAAATCAACCGTGAATTTCGTAGCTCCTATCGTTTGCAATATGGACAATATGACTTTATCTCAAGTAGTGCTTGACGTTACAAAATATCCACAATACGGACAAGCTGAAATGATAGAAAATTTCATACAAAAATAACAAATAAGGACGTTTAGAGCTCTTAGCTCTAATTACATTAAGGAGATTGTAATTTGAAAATTCTTTTTTTTATTCTTTTATCTTTCATTTATATTTTTGGTGATACTGGTGAATTTAACATGCCAACTACTGTTAGGGCGTGTACTCATGCTGAAGAAGTTAGCTGTGCCGGAAATACTTGTAAAATTGATTATGATGGCATTAAGCACTGTGTTTCTAGTGGAAGTACTGATGTAATTTTTACTAATAATCCAACTGCATCTGAAAGCATACCAGCATATTTAGTTGGTAGCAGGGATGATAATAATGATAAGAATACTACGTTAAGAAAACATTTTAGAAGAGTTATTGGTGATGTTGATATTATTGGAGCAAGTGTCATCATACCAAAAGTTGATGGTTATGACTTTGTACCTCATAAAAATGTAGGCGGTTCAGATAAATTATCACAAACATCTCAAGTAATAGAAAAAAAATATGTTAATGAAGAACCTAGTATCGATAGAGATTTGTTTAAAAACTCATCTCGAGCCACCTTTACTTTTGATGGTAAAAGCAACTATGAAAAAAATAGCACAGTTGGTGAAAATATTAAGTATGCCAGACTCTACTGGGGTGGGGCAGTATATAACGAGTGGAATATTAACCATGGCATGCTAGATGTTATATATAAAAATATGTTTGGATACTCAAAGGTTAAATTTAAAACACCTGATGGAAATATAAACATTGTGACTGCAAAACCTGAAGATATAAAGTGGGAAGGCTCTTTTACTCCTTACTTTGAGACTACTGTGCCAAAAGATACTTTCTATTTGTATTGTTATGATCCAAATCATCCAGAAAATAGAGGTGGTTGCAGCACTCCAACTAACCCTAATCAATTTACTAAGCCGCTTTATACAGATCGTCTTGGTAATGCTAAGCACTCAACAGTTGGCTTTAGAAGCGGTGCCTCATACTTTATCTATCAAGCAAGTGCTGATGTGACTAACTTAGTAAAAGCTAGCTTTGGTAAGGATGATGCAAGTAGGACATTTGCTGTAGGTGGTATCGTTTCAACAGTTTTTAAAAACTATAAAAAAGAATATAGTATTAAAATAAGTAATGAAAAAAGAGATCTAAATACATCATATGGTTCAGTTTTGTATGCTGATGGTGAGTGGCAAAAATCTTACATACCTTCTCAGTTTGGCGGCTGGAGCTTAGCTATCGTCTATGACCTTGAAGAAGAAGGTGAAAGAAATGGTGTAGAGCCAAAAGCTGTAAATATCTATGATGGTATGGCAAATATCTATCCTGGCGGAGTTGGAGTTAGTACGGCAGAATTGAAATTTGATGGTTTTTATACACCACCGAGTGGAGATAAAAAATCTACTTTGGCTCTTTTTAGTTTTGGAGGTAGAAAAGAAGTAAGCGGTGATGATATAGCAGTAAAGCATGGTGGTGTTTTTGAAAGTGTCTGGTCACCGTTAAATTTACAAAATCCAAAAGGTAATCAGTTTAACTCTTCTATTGCTAGGTTTAATAAACCTGCGAATGATAGAAAAATTTATAATGGACAGATGGATCTTGATTTGTTTGATATTTCTGACAAAATGAAACCTAGGCAAACAGAAGTAGAAGTGCAGTTTCAAGTTACTGGCGAGCGTGATCAGGACAATAACTTTCATGGCGATAGACAAAACATAGGTATGGTTGCATTTTCTACCTTACTCTATAATCCTAAAGTGTGCTACACAGAAAAGCTTGAGGTCAGTAGAGATAAAGGCGCTAGCTGGATACTTGTAAAGTTAAAAGATAGTTCTGGCGAAGCAACTATCGTAAAAAAAGGCTCCTTGGTAAGGACTACTGTAACAGTTGAAAATGGAGGTAGTGAGGATGCTTATGGTTCTATCTTAAGAGTAAATTTAAAACCTGAATTTATGAGCTACAAGGACACTTCTACTAGTTTAAGAACTAGTAAGGTGATAATATCTGATACGAGCCAAAATTCAGAAAACTGGACTACGCTTACTAGTGATACTAATGAAAATCTAAACAGAGTTGATAGCCATACTTTAGAATATAAAATAGGAAAAAACGCAAGTCATGCAGTAGGTGGAGAGCTAACGCATGGTCGTCAAAACTATGCAAGAGTTCAGTTTATAGGCGTGATAGAAAAAGAGTATAAAAAGACAAGATATGAGGCTAAATTTCAAAATAGTGATGCAGGCTTGAAGTTTGATGATAGGATAAGCGAATGTACTCCAACATCGCCTAACCTAAAGATCGTAGAGGAAGAAGAAAATGACTTCTATCCACGAAGTAAAAAAGATGATAATTCAAATGGAGATTATAAAAACAGGCTTTTTACAAAGATAGCAAAAAAACCTTTTAGTATATACATCACAAACTATAGCGAGATAGATGGAAAGGCAAAAGCGCCTGATTCGCCTACTGATGTAGATCTTAAACTTGTAGAGAACTGTAGTAGTGAAAATTCTGTATTAGAGCATCCTGTAACACTTCATTTTGCAAGTAAAGACACTGAAGAAGTAAAAGTAACCGTGCCAAGACCTTATAGAAAACTTCATGTTAAGCTAAAGTATCATAGCAAGCCAAAAAATCAAGATGTGGTAAAGTGTGAAGTCTTTGACGCATTTGCTGTAAGACCAGCTATGTTTCAGCTCTATGATAAGTCAGGTAGTGGTGGTCTATATAATGGTAGTAGCGTACTTGTGGGAGGTAAAGACTATAAAGATATAACTCTAGCTGCTTATAATATGGACAAGACAACTCTTGCAAATGGATATACAAATACCTTAATCGCAGGTAGCTCTGCAACTGGAGTAAATCGTTATACAGAAAACAATGTATCAATCTTGCCTGTGGATAAGGCAGGATGCATAATTACCGAAGATACAAAAAAGAGACTAAGTGAAGATAATAAACTAAAGATAGCCTTTGATAATCCAGCAAAAGCAGTAGGTACTATAGCTAACCTAAAAACAAATAAAGAGGGATTTTCTTTCTCTGATATCGGAAATGCTAAATTTTATGTGGTAGATAAAAGCTATACAAGTATAGATAAAAAAACTCCACCACAAGATAGTGACTGCATACTTGATAAGAGTGACAATAATGAAAATACCGATGGCAAGGTCGGTTGCGATATAGAATTTGGTGAGAAAAAATTTGGTTTTGAGCCAAATGATCTTGAAGTAAGCGAATTTAAAATTTTGCCAAGAGGCATTAGTTACATCGCAAATGAAAGCAATGCTAGCTTTACTCCTATCTTGAGTTTTAAAGTAAAAGCTCGACTTTTTGATGATAATCCTGCACTTTTATATAAAGATGGTTGTTACTCAAACAATACACGCTTTAAGATAAAAGTAGGAGAAATGATAAATAGCTATACTGATAACAATGGCACTTTACTAAAAAACGACGCAGATGGGCTAGCTAAGCTAAATAGTGAAATTTTGTTTTTTGGCAATCTTGATGCTAGTAAAGTCGAAAAAGTAAATCCATCTTCTTTACACGAAGGGCTCTTTGAAGTTAAAAAAGAAGCGTTTAAAGGTGGCTACGCTGATGTAAATTTAAAATTTAATTTCAAACGCGAAAAAAATGTAGCAAAAAATCCTTTTGAGGTGACAAGCGATACTTTCACGTTTGAGAGTTTAGTAGATACTAATCAAACAAAAAATAATAGCGCCTACAAAAAACCAACCACAAAAACATCTGCAAAATTTTACTACGCTAGGACATACGCGCCTTACTATGAGGGACCAAATACCGGCTTTAAGGCAAAAATTTACTACGGAGTGTATTGCAATGGTTGCGACGAGAGTAAATTTATGTTGCAAAAACCAGGATCAAACGCTCGTTGGGATGAGTTTGCGGGTACGCACTCATGGTATGTAAATCCTCTTCACGATGCTAGTTATGGCAATGTCGATAGTTACGAATTTTCAAATCACACTACGCGAGATACAGCAAAAGAGACAGCACTTAGTGACGGTATCAGCTACATTTATGTGAAAAATGACCGAGCAGTTACAGATATAGCCAAGATGCATACAAAAAACTGGCTTATATATAATGAATTTGACAAAGATGCGGCGACAAATGATTTTACGCTGAAATTTCTCGTGCCAAATGGCGACTGGGCTGGCAAGACCCTAAAAAATGGCTCTAGTAAAGGTGACGTGGGAAATGTCATAGGCGGCGAAAATAACTTTAACGATCTAAGCGATAAGACAAATAGGAGAATTTCTTGGTAAAAAGAGGCTTTTCTCTTATAGAGCTTATCCTCTCGATAGTCGTTGTGGCGATCATCAGCACGTCGATACCGCTTGTACTAAAGACCACATCTGAGCTAAATCAAAAGGCGGTTACACAAGAGAGTTTGATGAATGCTAAGACGTATATGGGGCTTATCTTAAAAGCTCCTTTTAGCGACAAGGTCATAAAGGTCTCAACAAACATTGGCGGCAGTAGCGCTGAGACAGCCTACTTTTTTCCTATCATATTAAAGCCAGGCGATAAAAGAAACGAATTTTATAAGATAAATAAAATAACAGGCGATGGGCATAGAGTTTTTGCCTATGAAAATTCACCAGATCTAGCACCTGATGCGGCAGTGAGGTCTGTGGATTACTATGGCAGAATATTGGATAAAAATTTAAACACAACAAATCAAACCAGAGACTATATAGTTGGCTCAGACTATAATGTAATTGTGAATGAGGGCAATGGCTGGTTTAAGCCAAAATTACCATTAAAAATAAAAAGCAGCGACGTAAAAGAGATAGTAGTAACTGCTATTTCATATAAAAATGACACAAAACAAGAGACGACATCAGTGCTAAGAGCCTACGCTTTTAACCTAGGTGAGGGCGGCTCGCTAAATACGAAAGCGTGGAAATGAAAAGAGCCTTTACGCTTCTTGAACTTGTAGTCGTCATCGTCGTACTTGGTATCATCGCTATGATGAGCTTTAATGCGATAATGAACATCTATTCAAACTACTTTCAAACAAGGACAGTAAATGAGCTCGAGACTCAAACAGAGATCGCTTTGGAGCAAATTTCAAAAAGACTGGAGCACCGCATAAAGCCAAGCGTGATCGCTAGAAAAACTGATGGAGCTTTTTTGGCACTAAACGATAGCGGGGTAAATTTAAATGCCGAGTATGAAATTTTAGAATTTATCCCCTATGCGTATGAAATTTTTAATGACGTTATATCTCTTGATGCTAATGACAATGTCATAGAGCATGGCGGAAAAGCAGGCAGATATAGTGGCTATGCGGATCTTGCTAAGAGCTCACCAGCAACTGGTCTGATAAGTCCTGGAAGTAATTTCACTACTGGAGTGGTCGAGACCATAAAAGATCTAACATGTAGAGATGAGATAAGAAATGCCACTTGTGTGGATTTTGAAAATAAAGATGGTGGCGTTGTAGCGATATTTTCTGATGTTTATTACAATGTGCAAAGCTCTTTTGGCTATAGCAATGGAACTGTGCCTGTTGATCTAGATATAGCAAAAGTTGGGGTAAAGGATGGTCAAAGAGGCATAAACGGCAATACGCTAGAAATTTCAGGTTTTGGTGGCAAGCAAATTTCAGAGCAGTATCATCTAGCCTACACAGCAAACGCCATAGTGCCAGAGCAAAGCGCTGATCCAAAAGATACTGCAAATGGTGTCTTTGATCTAAATTTATACTACGACTATCGTCCATGGATGGGAGAAAAATATAAACTAAATGGCGAAAAGGCAACCCTTGCCAAAAACGTTACGAGGTTTGTCTTTACTGAAAAAAATGGCGTCATCGTGCTAAAACTTTGCATGAGGGCAAAAAACTCAGAGATAACCATCTGTAAGTCAAAGGCGGTTTATTGATGAGGCGAGGATTTACACTCATTGCGGCGATATTTTTTGTGGTTATCGCAAGCTCTATTTGTATGCTGGCTCTTTCGATCGCTAGCACTTCAGTTAAGCAAAATAGCGAAATTTATCTAAGAGAGCAAAGTGAGCTAGTAGCTCGCGCAGCAACTGAGTACGCCATGCTAGCTATCATAAGCAATAATGACTTTTATAAAACTGGAGCAGTTTGCATTGGCGACGAGCACAATCCGATAGCTGGCGAATTTGGTGATCTTTTTACCTTTAAAGTATTTGTAAAATACTTTGGCGATATGGGAGATGCTTGTAAAAACAAAGATGCTGTTATAGTAAAAGGAGCAAATCAAGGCACGATAATGCTCGATGTCTTTGTCAGCTCAAAACCAGGAAAAGCATCAAATCCTATAAATTTTCACAAACGAACTCTTCAGAAACTTTAAAATTTTATAAAGATTTTACTTTAATTTGCTTTTAGTTTCGTCGTGTTATAATCATCTTACTTTCTATAAAGGAGATTGCGATGAACATAAGCATTGTAGGAAAACAATTTGAGCTAACAGAGCCCATCAAAAACTATATCCAAGACGCTTTTGACACCCTTGGCAAGTACAACCTTGACATCATCTCAGCAAGATGCGTAGTAGGAGCAGATGAAAAGCAAGGCAAAAAGGGCTTTAATGCAGAATTTTCTCTAAATATGGCACATAAAGATACGATAGTCGTCCGCCAAAAAGATAAAGATCTCTATGCGGCGATAGATCTTGCTATCGAAAAGGCTTCAAAAGTTTTAAGAAGAGAGCACGATAAGAAATTTACCGTAAAAGGTAAGGCCGATGATAAAGAATTTCGCTCGAGAATAGGCGAAGAAAAGATCGAAGGTGTCGAGGAGATCGTGCCTATGGAGCTTGAAATTTACAAACCTCTTGAGGTAGAAGAAGCACTTGATAAACTAAAATCAAGCGATAAACAATTTTACGTATTTAACGATGTCGATGCCAAAATGCGCGTCATCTACAAAAGAACAGACGGAACTTTCGGTCTATACTAAAACTAGGGGCGCTTTGCCCCTAGCTGATTTTTAATATAAAATTTCTATTCTTTAGTTATTTAAGCTATTTTTAAATGATTGCTAACTATAATACGACTTCTTTTAAGTGTTCCGGATTAGCTCAGCGGTAGAGTAGGTGACTGTTAATCACTTGGTCGCTGGTTCGAACCCAGCATCCGGAGCCATTTATATTCGAAAATACTTTTAAAATCCCGATTTTAACGATATTTCAAGAACTTTAAGTTTTCTTTTTTTTGTATTTTTCCTCTTTGTTTCCGATCAGGTTTATTTGCTGTTTCAAAGTATATCGTTCTGATTTGTTGTCAAAATATGATTAGGTATTCATCTTTGGCGAAGTTAAAATAAATTTTCCTTCATTCATCCTAGCTTCATTTTAGGTTTTTATAATGCGCTCATCCAAACGAAAGTTGGAAATAAAAAATAAAAGGATCAAAAATGAAAAAGGCATTAGGCGCAGCAGTTTTAGCGGTAGTTTTAGGAGCGACAAGTTTGCAAGCAGCCATCACATCAAAAGATGCTTTAAATATAGCTGAGAAAAACTTTCCAGGCTCAAGTGTCAAAGACATCGAGATGAACGTCAAAAATGGCGTGACTTTTTACAAGATAGAGACATTTAAAGATGGTGTCAAACAAGAGATCAAGATCGATGCTAATAGCGGTCAGATCGTTAAAGTAGAGAATAAAAATAAAAAACATATCTTGCCGATCGAAGCAGTAGATTTTTCAAAATTTGCTCTTAGCATCGACGAAGCTGTAGCTAAAGCTCAAGCGCTCGAGGCTGGCTGGAGCCTTGATGAGGCAGAGCTTGATAATAAAAATGGTGCTTGGATATACAAAGTAGAGCTTAAGCGCGACAGGAGCGAGAAAAAAGTGATCATAAACGCTCAAACTAGCGAAATAATCGATAATTACACAAAGTGATCTAACGCCCTTTTTGGGCGTTAAATTTTTATAAAGGTGAAAAAGATGAGTGAAAATTTAGAGCAAAATTTAAACGATAACGTTGGTGAGCAGGGTTTAGAGAAAAATTTGAACGAAAATTTTAGCCAAAGCGCGAGAGAAAATTTAAGTAAAAATGCTGAGGCTGGTGCTAATAAAAATAGTTGCGAAAATTTAGGAGTGGGCGAGCAAAGCCATGAAAATTTAGATAAAAATTCAAGCGAGGCAAACAGTAGCGCAAAAATTTTAAGCCAAGCAGCTCCAAAATGCAAAGCTCAAAATTTCTTTAAAAAAACACTTGAGCTTTCGCTTCAAGGTGTAGCAGATGCGCTTATCTATACTGGCAAGGCTGGAGTGTGGCTATTAAACGCTTCAAACCGCCTAAAAGACGAGGCGCAAAGAGCGGAGCTATCAAAGATAAATGAAGAGCAGGCTAAATTTGAAAGAGTGGCTTGCATCTTGCCAGAAAAAGTCAAAGAGATCGTCATAGAGCGCCTAAAAACAAAGCCAGAAGAGGTGGAGTTTGCGCCGATCTATCTAGCGAAAAAACAAAGCTTTGGCACATTTTGCACGGAGTATTTTTATGACGCAAGGGCTAAATTTAATGGCTTTTTATATGATTTTAAGATAGGCGCTGCAAATGGCGAAATTTTAAATCTAAAAATAAAAAGCTAAATTTGATAAAATAACTGGCAAAACCAAGTGAGGCAGGGATGAAAATTTTAGTCGTCGAGGACGAAATAGACCTAAATAACGTCATAGTAAAGCACTTAAAGAAAAATGGATATAGCGTAGATAGCTCGTTTAACGGCGAGGAGGCGATGGACTTTACTACCGTCGCGCACTACGATCTTATCGTGCTTGATCTTATGATGCCAGTGATGGACGGACTTACATTTTTGCAAAGATCGCGCGCCGCAAAGCTAGCGACCCCTGTGCTGATACTAACGGCAAAAGACGATGTGGACGACGTTGTAAAGGGGCTTGACGCGGGCGCGGATGATTACTTGGTCAAGCCATTTGACTTTAAGGAGCTGCTAGCCAGAGTGCGCACGCTCATTCGCCGAAATAGCGGCAATGCGGCTAGTGAAATTTGCGCAGGCGAGCTAAAGATCGACCTTTCTAAAAAGTCCGTAGAATTTAACGGCGAACAGATCGAGCTAACTGGCAAAGAGTATGAAATTTTAGAGTTTTTGATGCTAAATAAGGGGAGAATTCTAACTCGCGAGCAGATCAAAGAGCACGTCTGGGACTTTGAATACACGGGCGGCTCAAACGTCATCGACGTGCTTATAAAAAATATAAGAAAAAAGCTTGGCGAGTGCGATGTGATCCAGACTAAAAGAGGGCTTGGCTATGTTGTTAAGGATTAAGCGTGCTTTTTCAAATATCCCCATCACGACGCGCGTGACGCTTTGGTACTCGTTTTTTATCATCGCTATCGTGGCGGCTCTAGTTGCCATATCGGTGGTCGTGGCGGATGAGGTTTTTGAGGACGTGAGTCAAAAAAAGCTAGCCAAATCAGTCACCAAAATAGCCAATGATATGGATGAGTTTGAGCCATATGATGATGGGATATTTTTTATAAAATATAACGCAAAAGGCGATGTAGTCGGAGGTCTAGCACCAAAACACTTTCAAATTTCACTTAAGATGAATAGCGGTGCAGTGCGGCTTTTTGAAAACGGCGAAAACCGCTTTTACTACTACGATATTGCAGCTAAAGGCAAAGAGGTCTGGGTCAGAGGCGTGATAAATGCGGAGAAATTTTTTAAAAAAGAGGGGCTATTTTTACTAGCGCTTGGCGTTCTTGTGCCGGTTTTATTTCTCTTTGTGCTTTATGGCGGCTATAAAACGATAAAAAACGCGATGAAGCCAGTTGCTACTATGTCTAAAACTGCCCTTGAGATAGGCAGTAGCAAAGACTTTTCAAAGCGCATAGACCTGCCTGCTGGCAAAGACGAGCTGCACGCACTTGCAAGCGTTTTTAACCAGATGCTTGACTCCCTTGAAAAGGTCTATCAAAGCGAAAAACAGCTCACCTCAGACGTCTCGCACGAGCTACGAACGCCACTATCTGTCATCATGGCTGAGAGCGACTACGCTAAAAACTACTCACAAAATTTGGGCGAGGCCAAGGAGTCGCTGGAGGTCATCTCTAGGCAGTCAAGGAAAATAACCTCGCTGATAGATCAAATTTTAGAGCTTTCAAGACTGGAAGCTGGCAGAAATTTGGAGCTAAAAGGTATAAATTTAAGTGCTATCTTGCAAAATTTAGCCAGTGACTATGAAAAGCTAGCAAGCGCGAATGGGCTGAAATTTAACTGCGTGGTAGCAACAGATGTTCAAATCCTTGGAGATGAGCTGATGATATCAAGGCTCGTGGATAACTTTTTAAGCAATGCACTAAAATTTGCCACAACCAAAGTTGAGCTAAATTTAAGCCTCACAAAAACGCACGCACTTTTGTCTGTAAAAGACGATGGTGTCGGTATCTCTAAAAAAGATAGCGAGCTAATCTGGAATAAATTTTATCAAGCCGATAGCTCAAGAAACAAGAGTCTAAACACAGGCAGTGGGCTAGGGCTGGCTATCGCTGCGAATATCGCTAAAATTCATGACGCAAAGCTTGGCGTAAAGAGCGAAGCTGGAGCTGGAAGCGAATTCTGGGTAGAATTTGAGCTTGTAAATTTAAAACAAGCATAAATTTAAGCAGTTTGCTAAGATAAAATTTACGCAAGAGTAAAACAAATATAAGAGCGAATTTAAATTTCACACAAAATGGCGTCATCAAAGTTAAATTTATAAACTTTTACAGAAATTTAATGACTAAGTCGCTACAAAAGAGCCCTGAGGGTGTACCTCATATCATAAGCATCAACAAAGACTGTCAAAGATGTGAGATGGATGAAGATAAAATATTAAGATATTTATTTAAAAGCTCGCTTAAAGGGCTTTTGAAAGAATTTGTAAAAGATATTTTGTAAAGTAATGTAAAAGAAATTTTTGGCACGCGAAACTTGCGAAATTTGACTTTTAAAATTTGCAAAAATGGTAGTTGAAGGTAAATTTATGCAAATGTAAATTGCGACCGCAACATAAATTTGAGTGATTATAGCCAAATGCTAGCTTAAAAATCGAGATAAATTTTAAAGCGCAGCGGTAAATTTGCTAAAGTAAATTTATCGTTTAAAAAATAATTAAGATTTTAATCATCAAAAGGTTTAAAAAGGTATATAATGCCTTTTGCGATTTAAATGGAATTTATCTTAAAAATGGAGGTTTATCTTGAAAAATAATCTTAGCATTTCTCTTGTTGTATCAAGCATTTTATGTAGCTGCTTAGATGCTCAGGTCATGGATATAGGGACAAATTTTTATAGAGATTACCTTGATCTTGCGCAAAACAAAGGCATCTTTAAAGCCACAGATACTCCGCTAGAATTTACGCAAAGAAACGGCGCTAAATTTACGTTTAATAAGATCCCAAACAACAACGCAAGAAACAATAAAGGCAACTTCACCTCCATTGGGCGAAATTTTGTGGTGACGGCAAATCACACACTTCTTGCCTCAGCTGCTACAAATTTTAATGAAAACAGAGGTTGGTTTGGCAACACACTCTATGAGTACGCGACAAATTCTACGCAAAAGCTTTATGGTGCAGACACAACGTATCTGCGAACCTCAAAATACATAGTCGAAGGGCAGATCGATCCTTTGGATGTGCCAAATTTGGAGATCTCTAGCCAAGATCAAGCAAAAGATGAGGCTAATGCAAAAAAGATAGAAGATCGTTTTAGGGATATAAAAAATAGCGGTGGAGCTAGCGGTGAGAATATCCTTGCATACGAGGCTGGCACAGGGTCGCTTGCTCTTGAAAAGCCTAAAAGCGATACAGATGGTTTTGCTGAGGTGATGAGTGCTACTGAGTTTGAGAACCAAAATATAGTAAATAATGCACTTGGCGCAAGCGTAAATGAGATAGGAGTAGCGTATTCGGCAGTTTATAAGACTCATTACTCAAGTGTTAGTAAGCCCGGGGTTTATCTATTTATGACTTCAAACAGGGGCTTTAGAAATAGACTTTTGCCAGGAGATAGTGGCTCTGGGTTTTTTGTCTATGACACGGTAGCTCAAAAATGGGTCTTAGTAGGTGTTTTAACCGGAGTTGAGGACAATAAAAACTACGCATCTATCGTCACTGCAAGAGATTTTAACGACTATAAAAAAGAGTATGAAAATTTAGTAAGTGGCGTAAATGTCCTAGGTAGCGCGCTAGTGCAAAATAAAGATAATATATTTAGCAGCGTAAATGGCTCAAACATCACGCTAAACTCTAATCTAGACTTAGGATATGGCGGCATCGTCGTAAATAGCGGAGATCTTACGCTAAATAGCACAAATGGTAGCAAGATAGCAAAATTTGCAGGTTTTGACATAGCTCGTGGTGCTAGCTTAAATTTAAACGTCGTTTCAGACACAAGCGTGCATAAGCTAGGCAAAGGCAGCTTGATAGTAAGCTCAAGTGGCAACAAGCCACTAAGGCTAGGCGAGGGCGTGGTTGAGTTAAGAGCTTTAAATGCCTTTGATAAAATTTATCTAACAAGTGGCAGGGGGCTCTTAAGGCTTGGCGTGAATGAAAATTTAAATGATAAAATTTTCTTTGGCAATGGCGGCGGAGCGCTTGATCTAAATGGCTTTGATCAGACTTTTAACAACATATCAGCCAACTCAAGCGACGCGAAGATAACAAACGAAAACTCACAAAGAGCGACCCTTAAAATAAACGGCGAAAGTGGCAAAGATACGATATTTCACGCAAGCATCGATAAAAATATAGAGTTAAAACATAGCGGGCAGAGCAAGGAGCTTGTTTTTGACGGAGGATTTGACATTTATGGTGCTTTGAGCCTAGAAAACGCCAAGGTTACGCTCCAAGGTCATCCAAAGACGCACGCCATTGGCGATGCTAGCGTTTTAACTCCCCTAGCAAAGAGCAAGATAGCCGCAGCTGGTCTAAGCGAGCCAGCCTATATGGATCTAACTCGCCCATCCACACTCTCTCAGCCTGACTGGGACGAGAGAAAATTTAGTGCAAAAGATGGCATAAAGCTTAAATCATCAGAGCTTACCATAGGCAAAGATGCTAAGCTAAATGGCGACATCACGGCTAAAAACTCGGTCATAAATTTAAGTGGCGAGCTAACTCACTATATCGATAAATTTGATGGCTCAAATACCTATGATGACGGCTTAAAGTATCGCCAGGATATTGATAGTAAAAATTTGCTTGTTAAAGACGTTAAATTTGACAATAAAATCGTCATGGATAGCGATAGTCTGCTAAGAGTAGGAGGTGGCGTTACTAAGCTAAAAGAGCTAGTTATAAATGGCAAAGATATGCCTTTGGCTAAAGATGTGCTCTTAGGCGATGGTAAATTTGAGGTAGAAAATTTAGAGGTTAGTGGTGCACAAAAGCTTGGCTTTGAGCCTAATAGCCTCATAAAAAAGAGCCTAAAGATAAAGAGCTTTGGCAGTGAAAATGAGCCGGTACTTGACTTTAAAAAGGTCTTAACCCTTGGCGCTGGGATGAAATTTGATGTTGATTTTACTGCAGCACTTAAAGGCGGCATGGCACTTGATAAAACATATACTTTAGTAAGCGCGCAAAATATCATAAATGAGGGTGTTATCTTTAACAACGAGCAAAAACTTGGTGATTTGTTTATGACCTACGCCATAAGTGACGGCAAGATAGTGATGAAGCTAAGCGATAAAAAGGGAGAAAATCCGGCCGTTTCGTCCAATGTGGTGCAAGAGAGGGTTTCTAAATTTAGCCAAAGAGAAAATAAAATCCTAAGCATGCTAAAAGGCACGCCTGAATTTGTGCAAGCAATCTCAAGCGGTGATGACGAGGCACTAAGAAAACTAGCGCAAAAAGCAGATAAAGATATGAAAGAAATTTCTACTTCTTCGCTCAAAATGAGCATAAAAGCCTTGCAAAACAGCAACGAGCTGATGAACTCTAGGCTATTTCAGGTCACGCAGCTAAGGGCAAAGGCTGATATCTCGCAGTTTAAGCTAGCTGGACTTGAAAGTGACATCATGCCAAGCGCGAAGATGGCTTACGAAGCAGCAGAAGCTAGCAGGGAGAGAAACAACTTTTGGGCAAATGTAAATGGTGCTTATTTTAAAGATAAAAAAAGCGATGGCGACCTTAAATTTTATGGTACAAATATCGGCTATGACAGAGGTTATGACGAGTTTATCTTAGGTGTAAGCGCTGGAGTAAGCAAGGCTAAATTTAGCTCAGATATATTAAAAGATGATGCTAAAATTTATAGTTTTGGTGCGTATGGGCTTTTTGAAAGAGGAGCTCACGAGATACAAAGTAACTTAAATTTTGCCTTTATAAACTCAAAACGCAGCTTAGATGAGGCGCAAAAAGCTAGCGTAAAAGGCAGAGGCATCCTCTCAAGCAACTACTATAAATATAAAATTTCACTTTCTAAAAGTGGAGAGTTTGAGCAAAGCATAAAGCCACTACTCGCACTAGAGCTTGGCGCTAACGGCATTGATGGATTTAAAAATGACCGATATGATCAAAAGAGCATAAATGACTTTAATGTGGCTGTAGCAGCGGGGGTAGAATATGCTTTAAACAGTGATAAAAACGCCTTTAGCGTGCAATTTTTAGTAAAACAAAGTGTATATAACTCAGAAGATAAATCTTATGTTTCGCTTAATAATTCAAATGAGTATGTTGATTACAAACTTGATAACAATAAACTAAGCTATAAGCTTACTTTAAACTCAGACACCAAACTTAGCGAAAATTTAGTTCTCTCTTCTCAGCTAAGCGGCATGCTTGATAATGATAAAAACTACGGCATAAGTGGTGGTTTGAAGATCGAGTATAAATTTTAAATTTATGTCAAAGTGGATTTAAATTTCACTTTGGCGTTGGCAAAAATAGTTAAATTTAACTAATGTTTGAGATCTAATAAAAATGGTGAAATTTAAACTTGAAAGTAAGTGGTGGGTTCACCAGGACTCGAACCTGGGACCATCCGGTTATGAGCCGGATGCTCTAACCAACTGAGCTATGAACCCACAGTTGAAAGAAAATCGTATTATACAAGAAAAAGCTTATCTAAATATAAAAATAGCCTTTTTAATATGGCGTATAAAAACGAACAAATTTAAAAAGAAAAAGCCCTAAAATAGGGCTTAAAATTATTTATAATTTTTTATCGCAGCGTCTAAAATCTCTTTTGCAGCGTTTGCGTCTTTAAATTCTTTCACCTTTACCCATTTGTTTGGCTCAAGAATTTTATAAGTTTCAAAGAAATTTTTGATCTTATTTAGTGTCGCAGTTGGCAAATCTTTGTAACTTTTTATCGCCTCATACCTTGGATCAATCTTTGTAACTGGCACAGCCAAAAGCTTCTCATCCATGCCTGCTTCATCCTCCATCACTAAAACGCCTATCAAACGGCAAGGGATGACGCTACCAGCTTGGAGTGGATACTCGTTTAGCACCAAAATATCAGCTGGATCGCCGTCGGCTGCAAGTGTGTTTGGCACAAAGCCGTAGTTTGCTGGGTAGAACATCGCTGAGTAAAGCACGCGATCAACTACGACTGCACCGCTATCTTTGTCGATCTCGTATTTGATATTTGAGCCATAAGGTATTTCGATTACGGCATTGATTTTGTCTGGGTTTGAGCCAAATTTGATCTTTGAAACGTCCATATATTCGTCCTTTGTGTTAGAAATTTTCGTGATTTTAGTATTTTTTGCATTAAATACTCGTAAATTTAACTACTTTACAACCTCTACGCTATCTACGTCGATCTTCGTTTTTGTAAGCTCTTTATCCACCTCACCTATTATTCTTAAAGGCATGTCCTCGTTAGCTATTACATTGCCCCACTTGTTATTGTCGATCTCAACAACGATAGTGTCGCCATTTTTATCGGCAAATTCATACTTATCTGATTTGATGTGTGACTTTATCTTGCCCTCAATCACGACTTTGGCGTCATCATTTAGCTTTAAAGCTTCTTTTACACTTATAACATTTTCGCTTGGGCTCTTTGAGATAAAGCCTCCAGCCATTGCGATGCTAGCAGCCAGTGAAGCGATGAAGATTTTTTTCATTTTTATCCTTTTTGAAGGTTGTTAAATTTAAAGGATATTACATTTTTGGTGTTAATAAATGGTAAGTTTTAAGACCTTGCACCTTTTGATGCAAGGTCTGTAAATTTATATAAGTTTAGATAGTAAATTTTTGATGTCAGCTACGATTTCGTCGATGCCACGCTCGCCATTTACCACGTGAAGTAGCTCTTTTTCGCTGTAAAATTTGCGGATAGGCTTTATCGGATCAAGATAGACTTTCATGCGGTTGTTAAAGACTTCGTTGTTATCATCAGCGCCCCTTGCACGGCCAAGCACTCTAGCTCTTGCCACATCTTCGCTAACATCTACTTCGATGACACCTTTTAGAGAAATTTCATCTTGCTCGCTTAAGACTTTGTCAAGCTCGGTCATTTGCTCAACGCTTCTTGGATAGCCGTCGATTATGATGTTTGATTTATTTGAGCTTTTGATAGCTGAGACGATCGCATTTACGACAACGTCAAGTGGGACTAAATTTCCTTTTGAGATAAAGCCGTCTATCAGCTTGCCAAGCTCGCTACCGCTAGCTACTTCAGCTCTTAAAAGATCGCCAGTTGAAAAGTGAGCAAATTTCTCATCATGCTGTGCGATGATCGATGCGTCTGTTGTTTTGCCGCTACCTGGAGCGCCTATGATTAAAAATAAATTCTTCATTTTTTCCCTTTTGTTGCCTTTGTCTTTTGAGCGCTTTTTGCGGAGCTAGTAAAATTTAGCTTGATGAACTAAGTGTTCTATCTGCGCAAAATTTTACGTCGCAACCACAAAAATCATCTCAAACTACTTAGGCAAGTTTTGATTTAATTAGCCGCCAAGTTGGAGGCATCTTTTTATAAATTTAAATTTAGGATGGAATTTTGTCTAAGAAAAATGTTTAAAGACGAAATCCCATCTCTTTTTAAAGGCAAATTTTAAGCCTTTTGCTCTTTTTCTCTTATTCTTAGTCCTAGCTCCCTAAGCTGTTCGTTGCTAGCGTAGCTTGGTGCCTTTGTGAGTGGGCACTGAGCGCGCTGTGTTTTAGGGAAGGCTATGACGTCGCGGATCGAGCTTGCTTTATTTACAAGCATATTTAGTCTGTCAAAGCCGATCGCGATACCACCATGTGGAGGCGCACCAAATGTCAAGGCATCAAGCAAGAAGCCAAATTTCTCACGCTGCTCGGCTTCATTTATGCCAAGAAGCTTAAAGACTTTTTGTTGGATGTCATTTTTGTGAATTCTTATGCTTCCACCTCCAAGCTCAAAGCCGTTTAGGACGACGTCGTGAGCGATAGAGAGGATATCTTCAAGATCAGGCTCGTCTATATTTTTTGGCATTGTAAATGGGTGGTGCATCGCAGAGTAGCTACCATCGTCATTTTGCTCAAACATTGGGAAGTCAAGCACCCATAAAAACTCAAGTCTATCTTGATCGATGATGCCCATTTGCTCTGCTAGGAAAATTCTAAATCGTCCCATATAATCAAGCACGATTTTTTTCTTGCCAGCACCAAAAAATACGACGTCGCCAACCTTTAGCTCACATCTTGAGACGATCTCGTCAAGATCGCTTTGCTCGAAAAATTTGCAAAGCGGGCCTTTTAAGCCATCTTCTTTCATCTGGAAGTAGCCAAGACCTTGTGCGCCAAATTTACGTACAAACTCCTCAAATCTATTCATCTCGCGCTTACTAAAGATGTTGTCACCATTTGGCACTTTTAGCGCTTTTATGCGGTTTTTCTTCTTATCTTTTGCGATAGAGCTAAAAATTTCATTGTTTGATCGCTCGAAAATATCAATCACATCGATCATTTTTAGATCATATCTAAGATCAGGCTTATCTGAGCCGTAAGTCTCAGTCGCCTCTTTGTAGCTCATACGTCTAAATGGCGTTTTGATGTCGTGCCCGCAGGCTTTAAAGATATCTTTTAGCATCGTCTCAGCCATATTTATGATATCTTCTTGCTCGACAAAGCTCATTTCGATATCTATTTGAGTAAATTCTGGTTGGCGATCAGCCCTTAAGTCCTCGTCGCGGAAGCATTTTGCTATCTGAAAATACTTATCAAAGCCAGAACACATCAAAAGTTGTTTAAATAGCTGCGGGCTTTGTGGGAGCGCGTAAAATTGGCCTGGATACACGCGGCTTGGCACTAGGTAGTCTCTCGCACCTTCTGGAGTTGCACGTGTTAAAACTGGAGTTTCAAACTCGATAAAGCCCATTTTATCTAGGCTGTTTCTAGCTGCGATTGCTGCGCGAGAACGCATTTTAAAGATATTTTGCAAGCGTTCGCTTCTAAGGTCTAAAAAGCGATATTTTAGCCTGATGTCCTCATTTACGCTCTCATCGCCTATCATAAATGGTAGTGGCTCGCTTGGATTTTCGATGATGAGCTCGCTTACTATCACCTCTATCTCGCCAGTTTTTAGCTTTGGATTGGTTAGTCCTTCGCCCCTAGCTCTTACTTTTCCTTTTGCTTTTAAGACATATTCATCTCTTACTTTTGCAGCCACGTCGTGTGCTTCTTTGCTGTCAGCAGGGTCACAAACTAGTTGTATAAGCCCGCTAACGTCTCTTAAGTCGATGAAAACAACGCCACCGTGGTCTCTATATGTGTTTGCCCAGCCACAAAGTATTACTTCTTTGCCGATATCAGCTTTGCTAAGATCGGTGCAATAATGACTTCGCATAAAATGCTCCTTTGCAATGTTTTTTAGGCAATTATAATCGCTTTTTTCTTTTGAAAAGCTTTGTTAAAATAAAATATGTTACAATCATTTCTATGAAAAATGAACAAAAATTTAATACCAAAAGTGCCAAAAAAGTGGGACTTGTCGCGAAAGATTATCCTTTATTTAAGCAGGATTTAGCAAAGCTAGAAAAAATTTTAAAAAAGTATAACGCAGAAATTTTGCTTGAAAAAAGCTGCGCAAAACAGGTAGAAAAAAGTGGCTTTGAGCTGATAAAACTAGCCAAAGAGTGCGAATTTCTTATCACGCTTGGCGGTGACGGCACTATCATTTCAACTTGCAGAAAGCTAGCTCACATCTCGCCGCTAATACTTGGCATACACGCTGGCAGGCTCGGCTTTTTGACAGATATCACTATAAATGAGAGTGAGAATTTTTTTAAAGACTTTTTTGATGATAAATTTGAGGTAGAAACGCCTTTTATGTTAGACGTCACACTTCATAAAAATGATGGCAAAACCGAGCAAAAGATAGCATTTAACGACGCAGTCATCGTTAGTAAAAATGGCGGCTCGATGACGCATATCGAGGCACTTTTAAATGAAAAGTATTTTAACTCATATTTTGGCGACGGCGTCATAGTGGCAACTCCTGCTGGAACCACGGCTTATAATATGAGTGCAAATGGCCCGATTATATATCCGCTAAGCGAGGTCTTTGCGCTAACTCCCATCTGTTCGCACTCGCTCACGCAGCGTCCAGTCGTGCTTACCAAAAATCACACGGTTAAATTTAGAACAAAAAGCGACGCCATTTTAGTAATAGACGGTCAAGACCGCTTTGATATGAGTAAAATTTCAGCCGTCAGTATGAGCCTGAGCGACAAAAAAGCGAGGTTGATACGCCACATCGGCAGGGATTATTTTCAAATTTTAAAAGAGAAACTTCACTGGGGTTATAATGATTGATCGAATTTTGATTAAGGATTATCTAAATTTTAAAAATGTCGAGCTAAATTTCAAAGAGGGTCTTAGCGTATTTACGGGCGTTAGCGGCGCTGGCAAGTCGGTGCTAATGGGCGCTATAATGGCTGTTTTTGGGCTAAAAGATAGCGAGGCAAGGCTAATAGAAGCTGACGTGGAGCATAAATTTGAGCTTGATGAGTTTGGCATAGAAAACGAAGAGGTCAATATTTTCAAGCTTTTAAAAGATAAGAGCACGAGGTATTTTATAAACCAACAAGCCATCTCAAAGAGAAATTTAGCCCAAGTGGCGCGCGAGCACATCAAATATCTCTCGGCAAAAGAGGCAAATGAATTTGAAAATGAGAAATTTCTAAATTTGCTTGACAGGCTTGAAATTTCAAAAAATGAGAAATTTAAAGAGATAAAACAAGAATTTGAAGAGGCGTTTTTGGAATTTTCTAAAATTTCACGAGAGTTAGCCACTATAAAAGAGGAAGAGAAAAAGGTCGAGGAGCTAAAGGAGCTTGCTAGCTTTGAGATCGAGAAGATAAGAAGTGTCGGGCCTAAAAAAGGCGAGTTTGAAGAGCTTATGGAGACTAAAAAGAGGCTTAGTAAAAAGGATAAGATAAATGAGGCGTGGGCTAGAGCTGAGCGGATATTTGAGCTAGAGCACAGCGTAAATGAGGCGTTAAGTATCAGTGACCTTGATAGTGGCTTTTTTGAAGATGCGATGAATGAGCTAAGGGTGGCAAGAGATAGCCTAAATATGGAGGAGCTTGACGATATCGACGTGGAGAGCGTGCTTGATAGGATAGAAGCTCTTAATGCCATCATTAGGCGCTATGGCAGCGAAGAAGAGGCGTTAGAAGCGCTTGATAAAAAGGAAAAAGAGCTTGCTAGATATGAAAATTTAAGCTTTGAAAAGAGCGAGCTAGAGAAGAAATTTGAAATTTTAAGCAAAAAGGCAAATGAGCTAGCCAGCACTTTAAGCAAGGCAAGGAGCGTAAATTTAAAAGAGCTTGAGGCAATGATAAATTTATACCTAAAAGAGCTTTATATGCCAGATATCAAGCTAAAGATCGAGGCTAAAAAGCTTGATATCTTGGGAGTTGATGAGGTTTGTTTAAATTTAAATGAGACCTCGCTTAAAAATTTAAGCTCAGGCGAGCTAAACCGCTTAAGGCTAGCCTTCATAGCTGCCTCTAGCGAGATCACAAAAACGGGCGGTGATGTCATCATTTTAGACGAAATAGATGCAAATTTAAGTGGAAAAGAGGCGATGAGTATCGCAAATGTCTTGCTTAAGCTAGCAAATTTTTATCAAATTTTTGCCATTTCGCACCAGCCGCAGCTTAGCTCAAAGGCAAATTCGCACTTTTTAGTAGAGCGTCACGGCGAGAGCTCAGTCGTAAGAGAGCTTGACAAAGAGGAGCGTGTAAATGAGCTTGCGCGTATGATAAGCGGCGAGCATATCAGCGAAGAGGCGATAAATTTCGCCAAAGGACTTTTAAAATAGCTTGAAATTTAAGTTTTAAATTTAAGCTTTGTGATTAGGTTTATTTGTTAAAATCCGAGCTAGTTTAATAAAAAATCGCAGGAATAATATGGAAAGAATTCTAGTAGTTGATGATAATAAGGCACTTGCTAAGCTAATCGTCATGCAGATGGAAAAGAGCATTGAGGATATGGCGATCGACGTTGCGTATGATTTTGCCGAAGCTCAGATGCTTATTAGCGAGCACGGCAAAGATTATTTTATGACTATCTTGGATCTAAATTTACCTGACGCACCAAATGGTGAGATCGTTGATTATGTCCTTGCTCAAGGGCTCTGTGCTATCGTTTTAACTGGTAGCATCGATGATAAGACGAAAGAATTTTTTATAAACAAAGACATAGTTGATTACGTTTATAAGGGCAACATGGATGATATCAACTACATCTTTCAAATGATAAACAGACTAAGCAAAAATAGACAATACAAAGTTCTAGTTGTTGAGGACTCACTGCCTTTTAGAAATATGATAAAAAAAATCTTAACTAGCCTTCAGTTTAAGGTTTTAGCAGCGGCTCACGGCGAAGAGGCGATGAGCTATTTTGCTGATAATCCTGATATAAATTTAATCATAACTGACTATAGAATGCCTGTTAAAGATGGCTTAGAAGTCTTAAAAGAGGTTAGAAAAGAGAAAGATAAAAACCACCTTGGCGTGATCATCATGACCTCGCCTAGCGAAAAGACTGATGCTTCGATATTTTTAAAAAATGGAGCTAGCGACTTTATAGCAAAGCCATTTTCAAAAGAAGAGCTCATTTGCCGTGTGAATAACACCATTGAGGCGATGGAAAATATAAATAAGATAGCAAATTTTGCTAACCGTGACTTTTTAACTGGCGCTTACAATAGAAGATTTTTCTACCAAGATATAGAAGAGTACGTCCAAGCAGCTGAAGAGCTTGATGAACCTTATGCATTTGCTATGCTTGATATAGATCACTTTAAAAAGATAAATGACACATACGGACATGATGGTGGCGATAAGATACTAAAATCACTCGCAAAGATACTAATTGACAATACAAAAGGAAGAGATGTGGTCGCTAGGTTTGGTGGTGAGGAATTTTGTGTTGTTCTTAAAAAGATAGCAAAAGAGGAGGCAATTAAATTTTTTGTAAATTTAAGAGCAAAAGTGGCTGAAAATGAGGTGATCATAAAAGATAAAACCATAAAAGTGACCGTTTCTATCGGGGTTTCTTTTGGGAAAGGTCACTGCGAGATAGATGATATGCTTGAAGCTTGCGACTCAGCGCTTTATGTCGCAAAAGAAAATGGTAGAAACAGGGTAGAAATAGCTTTATGATTATAGATACGCATTGTCATTTGGATAGTAAAGTTTATGATTTTGACCTAGAGCAAATTTTATCTGAAGCTAGAAATTTAGGGCTAAAAGGCTTTATTATCCCTGGAGCTGATATTAATGATTTACCAAAAGCGGCTAAAATAGCGCACGAAAAAAGTGATATTTTCTTTGCCGTTGGAGTTCATCCCTATGATAAAGAGAATTTTAATATTGAAACTTTAAGAGAATTTGCCAAAGACAAAAAGTGCGTGGCTATCGGTGAATGTGGGCTTGACTACTACCGCTTGCCAAAAGATGAAGAAGAAAAGCTAAGAGAAAAGCAAGATCAAAAACGTGTTTTTTTAGCTCAACTTGATTTGGCTGTTGAGTTAAAAAAACCCGTTATCCTCCACATCAGAGAGGCTAATGAGGACTCTTTTAACATTTTAAAAGAGTATGCACCAAAGCTTGAAGCTGGAGCGGTTTTGCATTGTTATAATGCTTCGCCACTTCTTTTGGAGCTTTGTAAATTTGGGAATTTTTACTTTGGCATAGGCGGCGTTTTGACATTTAAAAACGCTAAGAATTTAGTTGAAATTCTGCCAAAAATTCCTTTTGATAGGGTATTGATAGAGACTGACGCTCCATATCTCACACCAGAACCAAATCGTGGTAAGAGAAATGAGCCGGCGTTTACGACATTTGTTGCTAAAAAGATAGCTGAAATTTTAAACCTTGAATTTGAAGTAGTTTGTAAAACGACTTCAGATAATGCCAAAAGGTTATTTAAGTGCTTTGCCTAAATTTTGGGCATTGTGCTTGCTTAAGATGCTAGCATCATTAAGCTTTGACACGAAAAAGGATAGAAATGAAAGCAATGCTTAAGATATTTTTATTATTTGCATGTAGCACCTTGCTACTAGCAAACGCCCCTGAGAAGAGCTCTTATGACACTCAGGTTAAAATTTTAAAAGAGCTAGACATCGATGCTAGCTTTATGAAAACTTCTCACTATGCAAAGATGAGACAAGGCATACAAAACTCACAGGTAAGAACATTTACAGATGCCTTGAAAAATGGCTATATGTATATACCAATGATTAAAGAGCAGATCAAAAAATCAGGCGTACCTGAGTCATTTTTCTACCTAGCGATGATAGAGTCAGGCTTTTCAAATCACACTGTCTCAAACGCTAAAGCTACTGGTATGTGGCAGTTTATGGAGCAAACAGCAAAAATTCACGGCCTAAAAGTAGGACAATACACCGATGAGAGAAAAGATCCGGTTGAATCAACTGTAGCCGCTACAAACTACCTAAGATCACTTAAAAATCAATTTGGCAAATGGTACTTGGCAGCAATGGCATATAACTGTGGCGATGGTGCGTTAAAAAAAGCTATACAAAAAGCTGGCACAGACGATCTTGTAACACTTCTTGATTCTGAGAAAAAATACCTCCCAGCTGAGACTAGAAATTTTATCATTAAAATTTTAAGAGCGGCATATATAGCAAAAGATGCGGACTTTTTGATATCTAAAGAGTCATCTTTGCTAAACATAAATGGTGGATTAAGACTTACGAAAGTAAAAGTGCCAGGCGGTACAAATTTGGCTCAGATAGGCGATAGCATCGGTCTTAGCACAAAAAAGATGAAAAGTAATAACCCACATTTAAAATTTGTATTTACACCTCCAACTTTAAAAGATTATTACGTTTATATCCCTGAAAATAAAAAGCAACTTTTCTCAGATAATTTCAAACCATTTAATGGCAAAAATAACTTCTATGCATACACTGTAAAAAAAGGCGAGACCTTGCTTTCTATCTCTAAAAAGACAGGCGTTAGCCACAGAGCGATCAAGGACTACAACGAGCTTAGCACAAACGCAGTAAGTTATAATCAAAAACTAATAATCCCTTTTTCTACTCAAAACAAATCTCACAACTACGTAGTTCAAACAGGCGATACAATCGCATCTTTATCAAAGAAATTTAATGTAAGTGAAAAAGATATAAAAGATGCAAATTCTTTGGCTAGTTCAAATTTAAATGTCGGAGCAAATATTGTCATACCGTAAGAGCCTAAATTTCTACTTAGGACTAAGTTTTACACTTCTAATCACTGGTTGTTCTTGGAGCGGGGCTCCATTTACTCCAAGTGGCCCAACTAATGTAAGAGGCAACAACTCCGCCTCAGTTCAAAAAGCAACAATGAGACCATACACCATAAATGGCAAAACCTACTACCCAACCGTCGTAAGTGTCGGCGATAAAGCTAGCGGAACGGCAAGCTGGTATGGTCCAAATTTTCACGGCAAAACGACCTCAAATGGCGAAGTTTATAATATGTATAATATGACTGCGGCGCATAAGACTTTGCCGATGAATACAATACTTAAAGTAACAAATTTAAGAAATCAAAAAAGTGTTATCGTGCGTGTAAATGACAGAGGACCTTTTGTGGCTGACAGGGTGCTTGACCTTTCAAAAGCAGCTGCGATGAAGCTTGATGTCATCGGCACTGGCACAGCTCCAGTTAGTATGGAGGTTATCGGCTTTAATGAAGACATCAACGCTGTTACAACCGCTAGCGCACAACCAACAAAACCAACAAGCACTGGCATAAAAGTGCCAAATCCAGTCTCTCCAACGGCCCCTGTTGGCGGCATCGTGATCTCATCAGAGCAACGCGTTGTGGGTGGAGATTTTATGGTACAAATTGGCTCGTTTAAAAACCTTGAAGGCGCAAACAGATACCAAAGAGAGCATAAAAGTATAGATGGTTATAGATCAGTCGTTAAGACATTTACGATAGATGGCTCAACCATTTATAGGGTATTTTTAAATGGTTTTAGAAGCGAGGACGAGGCTAGGGATTACGCAAGAAGCGGTAAATTCCAAGGTGCATTTATAGTAAGAGGTTAGGGCGTGAGAGAGGAAATTTTAGAACTAACTAGAAACACAAAAGAGACGCAAATCTCAATGAAGCTCAAAATTTACGGCTCTGGGGTTGCGAAGATAAGCACAGGCATTGGCTTTTTTGACCATATGCTTGAAGCATTTACAAAGCACTCTTTGCTTGATCTTGAAATTTCATGCAAGGGCGACACGCATGTGGATTTTCACCACAGCGTTGAGGATGTAGGCATAGTTTTGGGCCAGCTTTTAAAAGAGACCTTGTATCCTTTAAGCGGTGTTGAGAGGTTTGGCGAGGCGAGCGTTGTTATGGATGAGGCGGCTGTTTTTTGCGCGCTAGATCTTAGCAACAGAGCTTATCTTGTATATGAAAATTTTAATGAAAATGCCAAAGTTGGCGAGTTTGACACTGAGCTTGTAGAGGAGTTTTTTAGAGCTGTTGCTATAAATTCAGCCATAACTCTTCATCTAAATCAAATTCGTGGCAAAAATACTCATCACATCATCGAAGCAACATTTAAATCATTTGCCGTAGCACTCCGCAGAGCGCTTGCCAAAAACGCAAGGATCGGCACTCCAAGCACTAAGGGCGTTTTATGATAGAAATTATATTTTTAGACGTTGATGGGTGCCTCACTGATGGCAAGATCATCTACAATGCAAACGGCGAAGAGCTTAAATTTTTTGATGTAAAAGATGGCTACGCGATAGAGAGCTGGCTAAAGCTTGGCAAAAAGGTGGCTATCATCACTGGTAGAAAGTCGGCTATCGTTGAGCGAAGGGCTGAGGATCTAAAGATAAACCACGTCTATCAAGGCGTTGGCGATAAATTTGAAGTGGCAAGCGAGATACTAAAATTTGAAGGACTTAGCTTCAAAAACGCAGCAGCTATCGGCGATGACTATAATGACTATAAAATTTTAGACGCAGTTGCATGGAGCTTTAAGCCAAAAGATGCCATTAAAGAGCTTGATGTAAAGACAAAGCTAAAGCACAAAGGTGGCAATGGTGCTGTTAGAGAGATGATCGAGATGATCATAAAATCAGAAAATTTATATGACGAGTGGTCTAAGCGTTGGTTGTAAAAATTTTCTACTTCGTCGTGGCTATTTTTAGTGCTGTGATGATATTTTTAGCAGCTCAAGACCCATACTTAGCAAACGTGCTAAAGGTTGATACAAAGATATCAAATATGCAGGTAAATGACGTGGTTGATTACGAGATAAACTCAACTAAGATAAGCGGAGTTTATGAGAGTGACGAGCTAAACAGATATAGTGACAGGGATGAGTTTTTAGACTTTAAAGCGAGAATTATAAGGGGAAATTTAAGACATTTTCTAAGCTCAGACAAGGCTATCTCGCAAAACGATGAGATAATCTTTCAAAAAAATGCAAACTATGAAAACAACGATAGTTTGAAATTTAAAAGCGATGAAGTTATATATAACACAAAGACAAAAATAGTAAGATCAGAGGCAAATTTCACCATCACTAGAAATGGCGACAAAGCACTAGGCGATAGCGGAAGCTACGATCTTGGTAAAAAACAAACGCAGATAAAAGGGTTAAAGGCATGGGTAGAAGAGAAACAGCGATTTTAGCGATGATTTTGGGCTTTACATTTTTAAATGCAGAGCAGGTTGAAATCACTTCAAACGATTTTTTCGCAGATGAAAACAAGCAGATCAGCGAATTTGTAGGCAATGTAAATATCAAAAAAGGCTCATACGATGAGCTAAAGGCAAACAAAGTCGTTGTGCATTTTGATAAAAAGCGCCAACCAGTAAAATATGTAGCCACAGGCAACGCTAGAGCTAAAATTTTCATGAAAGATAAGCACTATGAAGGCAAGGGCGATACGCTCACATATGAGCCTGCAAAGCAGATATACACAGTAACTGGCAACGGCTATTTGCATGAGGTAGAGACTGATAAAAATGTCTATGGTGACAAGATCGTGGTTAATCAAAAAGATGGCACATATAGCGTAAATAGCGACGAGAAAAAGCCGGTTAAATTTATCTTTCAAATAGAGGATAAAACCAAGTGATAAGAGCCTTGAGCGCTAAATTTATCACTTCAAGCCCAAGCATAAAAGAGGCTCCAAGCTTTGTGACAAGCGAGGTGGTCTTTTTGGGCAGGTCAAATGTGGGTAAAAGCAGCCTCATAAACGCACTTGTCAATCAAAAAAATTTAGCCAAAAGCTCATCAACTCCTGGTAAAACGCAGCTTATAAATTTCTTTGAGGCTGAGTTTTGTGAGGAAAAAGAAGAGAGTGAAAAAGAGAAATTTAAACTCATCTTAGTCGATCTACCAGGCTTTGGCTACGCAAAAGTGGCAAAGTCAAAACATGATGAGTGGCGTAAAAATTTAGATGAGTTTTTGAAATTTAGAAGCGACATCAGACTTTTTATACATCTAATCGATGCCAGGCACTTTGACCTAGACATCGACGTAAACGTGGATTCTTACCTAAAAAGCTTTTTAAGAGCTGATCAAAAAATCTTAAATTTATACACAAAAAGCGACAAGCTAAATCAAAGCCAAAAGAGTGCGATAATGAAATTTGACCCAAGCGGCATTTTGGTCTCAACACTCAGCAAAAGCGGCATCGACAAGGCACGGGAAGCTATCATAAACCACGCTCTTGGTAGGTAAAATGCAAACCATAAGCAGCTTGGACATTAAAATTTTTAAAGGCTTTTGGTGGGCCATTTTTTTGCTATCTTATGAGATCGCAACTACGCAGTTTGGCTTCTTGCCACCACTTATTGGCATCTTTTTTACATATATGATTTTGGAGTATTCAAGAAAACAAAAGCAGTATGATGAGTTTAAGCCTTCATGGTATTTTTCACTCGTTTTCTTGGTCTTTGCCGAGCAAATTCATGGCTTTTATCTCTTTTCAACGATCATTGCGTTTTTGCTATTTTACAACTTCGTGCTAGATTGGCTCTATACGACGATGAAGTGGCGAAACTGCCTACTCATCATCTTTGTCGCCTCTGGCTATGTGCTAACTTTTCTTGTAAATAACCTTTTTGCCTACGTCTTAAATGAGCCAAATTTGACTTTTAGCGCAGAGTATCTATTTTTCATAGCGCTTGAAAGTGTGCTTGCTATCGTGCTTTTTAGGGACAAAGTGCTATGAGGATGCGTATCGTTTTTGGCGTGATCGCTCTTTTTTGGATCATGCTTTTGGGGCGGATTTACCACCTAAGTGTCAATTCAAATACCTACTACAACGAGATCGCCGAGCAAAATGCGATAAAAACTATCTACATCCCGCCAGTTAGAGGCATCATCTTTGATGCGCACGACAAGCCTATGGCGGTCAATCGTCTTGGCTTTTCTATCTATGTAAAGCCGCACCTTAGCGCAAACAAAAAGGTGAAAATTTTAGACGATGAGCTAGCCTACATCGGCTCGCTATTTGGTGATCTAAATGTCACCAAGCTTAAAAATGAATATATAAAAAACGACTCAGCCTACAACCAAGACTTTATAAACGTGGTCGAATTTGTTGATTATGATAAATTTTTGCCATTTTTTGCACCACTTTCTCTTCGTGAAAATTTAGAGATAAGACCCGCATCAAAACGCCACTATCCATACAATGACCTAGCTTCTCACATCATCGGCTATGTCGGCAGGGCAAACCAAAAAGATATGGAAAACGACCCCTTGACAAAGCTTACAAACTATATTGGCAGAAGCGGCGTAGAGCGCTTTTATAACCCGATCTTGCAAGGAATTCAAGGTTTTAAAAAGATCAAGGTAAATGCACTAAATGAAGAGATCGAGCAGGTGAGCTATCAAGCGCCACAAAGTCAAAACATAAAGCTCGCCGTAGATCTTGAACTGCAGCAGTTTGTCGCTGATGTATTTGGTAAAGATGCAGGAAGCGTCATAGTTATGAGCCTAAAAGATGGCGCTATAATCGCAGCAGGAAGCTTTCCTGAGTATGATCTAAATCCTTTTGTGCTTGGAATTTCTCAGGCTGAGTGGGAAGAGCTTGTAAAAAACGTCGATCACCCATTTACAAATAAGCTGATAAACGGCCTCTATCCGCCAGGATCTGTCGTAAAAATGGGTATGGCTCTTGCCTTTTTAGACAATGGCATGAGCAAATATGATAGCTTTTTTTGCAGTGGATCGTATGAGCTTGGAGGGCGTAAATTTCGCTGCTGGAACTCGCATGGTCATGGCACAGTCAATATGAACACTGCCATTAGAGAGAGCTGCGATGACTATTTTTACAAGGGTAGCCAAAAGATCGGCATAGATGCCATTGTGCCGATACTTGAGCGCATGGGCTTTGGTAGAAAAACGGAGGTTGATTTGCCAAATGAGTTTGTAGGGACGCTGCCAAGTAGGGAGTGGAAGATGAGGAAGTATGGCAAGGCGTGGTTTCAAGGCGAGACGCTTATCACCTCTATCGGACAGGGAAATTTTCTAGTCACGCCTATGCAGGTGGCTAAATACACAGCAGGCCTTGCAACTGGGCTAAATGTGACGCCACATTTTTTAAAGAGTATCGATGGCAAGGATGTTGATTTTACGCCAACAGATGATGCTTTTACGCCGTTTGAAAAGTCGCAGCTACCTGCCATTAGGCATGCAATGTACGAGGTGGCAAATCACCCAAGAGGTACGGCAAATAGGCACTTTGTGGGAAGTCTTGTAAAGGTTGCGGCAAAGACCGGAACAGCTCAGGTCGTTGGCATCTCGCAAACTGAAAAGAAACGTATGAAAGAAGAAGATATGGCGTATCTGCAAAGATCTCACGCGTGGATGACGACCTATGCACCTTTTGAGGATCCACAATATGTCATAACGATGGTTGTCGAACACGGCGGTCACGGCGGTAGCGCTGCTGGACCAAAAATCTCTCAAATTTATAACAAGCTAGTTGAAATGGGATATATAAAACTAGATAATGTTCAGGCTGAGAAAGAGAAGAAATAATAAATTCTATCTCTAAAAAAATTACTAAATATGTCTATGTGTATTTGTTTGCTCGCGAAACGTGAAATAGTTCTTAAAAGATAAAAATTATAATTAATGATTAGCTATCTTATGGGTGACATGTATTCTTAATTTTGATATTAATTAAAATGAATATTTAAATTTGTAATGAAGTGATTAAAAATAGTTTTTGAAATTTTAGCCCAAAATAGGGCTAAAATTTATGGATTATAGACCTTCAAAAGGGTTTGAAGCTACGTCTTTGCGATCAACTATGTAAGGTATGATAGCTGCGTGGCGAGCTCTCTTGATCGCTTTTTCTACCATCTCTTGGTATCTTTTTGATGTGCCAGTTAGGCGTCTTGGCATGATTTTAAATCTCTCTGACAAGCAATACTTTAAAAGTGAAGTATCTTTATAGTCTATAAAATCAATCTTTGCTTCTGTAAATTTGCAATATTTGCGTGAATATTTTCTTTTTTCTGCCATTTTTTATCCTTTAAAATTAAAACGGTATTTCTTCATTGTTGAAGCTATCAGCATCAACGTCTATATCAGGAACTTCTGAATAACTCTCTTGCTTTCTTTGTGGCGCAGCTTGTGGTCTAGCTTCTTGTTGGCGGTTATATTGGTTATTTTGATATCCGCCTTGCTGTCCGTAGCCGCCGCTATTTTGGCTATTCATAGAGTATCCGCCTTGTTGCGTTTGGTTATTTGAGCCAAGCATTTCCATGCTTTCAACGGCGATAGAGTGTTTTGAGCGATTTTGTCCGTTATTGTCGGTCCACTGATCAAATTTAAGTCTTCCTTCGATAAGCAGCTTTGATCCCTTGTTGAGATATTGGTTTGCTATCTCTGCACTCTTGCCAAAAAATGATATATCAATAAAGCAAGTCTCATCTCTTCTTTCCCCATTTGAGGTGATTTTGCGTGTCACAGCTATACTAGAATTTCCTATGGCAACGCCGCTAGTAGTATATCTAAGCTCTATATCTCTGGTTAAATTTCCAACTAATACTACTTTATTGAACATTTTTTATCCTTGATTATTCTTCTGTAAATGTTTGCTCGTCTACTTTTTCAGCTCTTGGCTCGCGTGGTGCTCTTGGCTCGCGAGGTTCTTTTTTTATAGTTTGCTTGATACCTTTGCAAAGTCTTTCCCAAGCTGCGATTTCGCGTTTGTTTTCATATTTAACGCTTAAAAATCTTATGATATCTTCTGTGATTCTTACGTTTCTTGTAAGCTCTGCAAGAAGTGCTGGTGGAGCTTTGTAGTAGATAACAAAATATGTTCCACGCTCATATTTTTTGATGGTATAAGCTAGTTTTCTAGTGCCCATCTCAACGACAGTAGCGATCTCGCCGCCGTTTTTTGTTATGACTTCTTTTACGAAATCAACCTTAGCTTTAACTTCCTCTTCCGTCAATGTCGGCTTAAGAATAAATAAAAGCTCGTAATGTTTCATTTTTTCTCCTTATGGATATTTAGCTCACTTTGTGAGCAAGGATTTTGCATTAAGCAAGGGTGGATTTTAGCTTAAATTTACTTAATATTTGCTGTTGATATGAGGTGCTGGAGGTTTAAAATGGTTGATAAAACGAAAATTTCTTTATCCATTTTTGTATTTGTTTTTAGCTCTAGTTCGGCTAAATTTAGCGTTTTAAATATCTCTAAATAGGCATTAAAACTTAGCTTTAAGCTATTTGCTTTTAGTAAATTTGCCACATTTACAGGTGGCTGATAGCCTATCGCTTCGTCTAAATTTAAGCGGCCATTTATCTTTATGTAAGAGTAAATTTTAAACAGCCTAAAAAATGCTTTATAAAGTGAGTTTAGAAGTAAAATTTCATTAAAATTTGGATCTTCTAAATAGGTAAAAAAGTCGTTTTTTATATCTTTTAGAGCCATAAATTTATTGAAAAAATCATCAAAATTTATCCCACCAAGTCCAAAAACAAGCCTTTTTACATCGTCTTGTTCGATGTGGGTGTTTAGGCTCTTTAGTTTTGTAAGTTCGCTTGCTGCAAGGTATAAATTTTCATTATGTGTAAAATAAAGCTCATAAAGTGCGTTTTTGGTTATGTTTAGGCCTATTTTAGCTGAGCTTTTGGCTAGTAAATTTATCGCTTCATCTGGGTTTGATGGCTTGAAAAATCTAGCAAAATTTGCCCCAAAAGCCTTTTGCGTATCAAAAACTAGCTTCATATCGGCCTCATAAAGCTCAAACAAAAAGTAGTTGTCATGGCTTTTTGAGCAAAGCGAGATGAGCTCTTTTAGCTCTTTTGATGGGATCTTTTTGTCGCTTTTTACATAGAGGATATTTTTGCCGCCAAAAAGCGACTGCTCGCTTAGGTGAGAGCTTGCTTGTGTGTAGTTGTACTCGTCAAAATAAAGGCTTAATAAATTTGCATCTTCGCTTGCATAAATGCTTAAAATTTCCTTGCCAAAAAGCTCTATCTGAAACTCATCCGCGCCAAAAAGCAAGAAGTAATTGCTTAAATTTGCATTTGCTAAATTTAGCTCCAAATCTTTTCTATACATCGATCTTTCTTACCACTTTTGCAAAAATTTTAGCGCTCGCGATGTCAGCCTCTGTGATCTTTACGACAAGCTTTTGAAGTAAATTTGCGCTGTATCCAGTGATGAAAATCCTAGCTCCAACAAAATGATCATCAAGCTTAGCGACCAAAACATTTTGGTTTTCACTCACGTAGCAACGCACCTCTTTGTCGATGTTTGCAACTGCCCAGCG
This sequence comes from Campylobacter concisus, assembly GCF_003048835.2. Taxonomy (NCBI): domain Bacteria; kingdom Pseudomonadati; phylum Campylobacterota; class Epsilonproteobacteria; order Campylobacterales; family Campylobacteraceae; genus Campylobacter; species Campylobacter concisus. The sequence goes on from NZ_CP060705.1 coordinate 654,999, forward strand.
TGCAAATTTCCTATCCATAAAGTCGTAGGCCACCTTGTCGGCCTCTCTTTCAAGCTCGCTTAAGGTTGCGCAGGTGCTTTGGATGTTTAAAAGTAAGAAGTTGTAAAGCTTCTCATCTTTTGAAATTTTAGCCTTTAAAAGCCTGTGCAAAATAAGATCAGAATAGCGTCTAATAGGGCTTGTAAAGTGCGTGTATCTATCAAATCCAAGCCCAAAGTGGCCTAAATTTTCACTTGAGTATTCAGCCTTTTTTTGAGACTTGATGATGAGCTTATCTATCTCTTCGCGGTTGCCCAGCTCATCGGCCTTTGCTTGGATCTTTCTTATCAAATTTGCAAGGTCGCTCTCGTAGGTAAAGTCAAGCCCCAAAAGCTGCAAGTCTTCAAGCAAGGTATCTATCTTTTTAAAATCAGGCGATGCGTGGTTTCTAAAAACGCCCTTTGTGATGAGCTTTGCAGCAGCTTTGTTTGCTAAAAGCATGCAGTCTTCAACTAGTCTGTGTGAGTCGGAGTCGCTTTCGAACCTAGTTTGCGAAATTTGACCCTCGTCATCAAGGCTCATTCTAAGCTCTTTTGTCCTAAAGTCAAATGCGTGCAAAAGCCTTTTTTTGCGAAGCTTCGTGGTGAGTTTAAAAAGTGGCTTGATCCATGAAATTTCACACTCTCTTTTGTCTTCTAAAATTTCATCGATCTCATCGTAGTTAAAACGTCTTTTTGAAAGGATGATAGCTTCAAAAAGCTCATCTTTTTTTACCTCGTTGTTTACATCGAGTGAAATTTTAAAACAAAATGCAAGGCGCGGCACGTCTGGCTTTAGCGAGCAGATATTTTCACTAAGCGCTCGCGGCAACATCGGCACTGAGATGTGCGGAAAGTAGATAGAAAAGCCTCTTTTTTTAGCCTCGCTATCAATGGCGCTATACGCGGTCACATACTCGCTTACATCGGCGATTGCTACGTAAATTTCGCGCTTTTTCTCATCAAAATATATGGCATCGTCAAAGTCTTTGGCATCGACTGGATCGATTGTGCAAAACTCTAAATTTCTTAGATCAACCCTGTTTGGATACATGCTAGCATCGACTTCGTCGCCAAATGCCTTTACTTCAAGCTCGCAAGCCTCGCTAAATTTATCATTTTTATTATAAATAGCAAGCGAAATTTTCTCATCGCTTAACGGATCTTCTAAATTTCCTAAAACCTCGACTATTTCGTTGTTTAGGTTATTTATCTTTAGTAGCGTCCCAAGTGGGAGCATCTTTAGGCTTTTTTGAGTTGCTTTTAGGGTTGTGCTTAGCCCAGTTTTTAAATTTACCCCTAAAATGGCCGCCCCAAAGCGTTTTGTATAGACCACGCTTGTCTCATTTGCAAGCTTTAGGCTCATCACTATCTTAGCGCTTTGGCGTTTTTTCTTAAGCGGCAAAAGCTTTGCTAACACGATATCGCCAAGGTGAGAGTTGTTTAAATTTTTATTTTCTACGATGATATCTTGTTTGAAGCGCTTGTCAAATGGCATGATAAAGCCAGTTGCGTTTTGGCTGATGTCTAGCTTGCCACAGACGTAGCCGTTGTTTAAGTAAAATTTATCTTTATGTAAGCTTACGGCACCAAGGTTTAGGAGATTACGTAAGACCTCTTTATCTTCGTTTGATATCTCTTTTTCTTTGATGCCAACGAGAAGTGATGTTAAAAATTCTTTCACAAATTGTCTTTGACTTTGCTAACAGCCATTAAAAATGTATCTCTCTCAAAGCCATATTCGTTTATAAGAAGTGTTGCGTTATTTACGCTCACATCATCAAGCTGGTTAAAGATATTAACCGCTGTTTTTACTACTTTTAGAGCCCTTGCGTACTCTTTTATATGATCAGGTGCTTCTTCTGGAGTGTTTGAGTAGAGGATAGAATTTCCAAGCTCGATCTCTAAATTCCACTGCTCAAAAATTTTAGCCGTGACCTCTTCGTTTGTGATGTCTAGAATTTCAGACTCTAAAAGCGCAAGATCATAGGTAGATGAAATTTGTTTTAACTTTGTTTTAAACTCAGCAACTTGGTTATTTTCTGTGAGTTCATGAGCTAAAACGATCTTGCCAACTTCAAGCATAAATGAAGCAGGAGAGAGAATTTCTAGATTTTTAGGTTTTATCTTAGAGTACCAGTGGTACATCAAAGCATTTTGCATGATTGAGATATTTAAAAAATCTTGTGCGGTAATGTCATATGGCTCTAAATTTATAGAAAAGGTCTTTTTAATGGCACTTGATAGCGCAAAACCGCGGATAGTAGCCATACCAAAAAGTGAAATGGCTCTTGCGATAGTTGTGATCTCTTGAGAAAATCCGTAAAGTGGTGAGTTTGCTGAACGCAAGATATTTGCTGTTAGCATAGGGTCTTTTTCGACCACTTTTGTGAGGTCATTTATCGAGCTATTTTCGTCAGCATGTAGGCGCTGGATCTGTATGACAGTGTCGTCTAGTGGCGGAAGCGCTTTGATTTTTTTAAAAATTGATTCATTCATGTAAAGTGACTCTTTAGGTTAAAAATTTTGTCACATTATAGCAAAAAGCTGCAGCATAAAACTTAAAGATACTTTTTTGCTCTTTTTCAGCAACGTTTTTGTTGCTAAAATGTATAATTTTGCCAAATTTTAACAACAGGAGAAACAATGGCTATAAATGTTTATTATGATAAAGACTGCGATTTAAGCCTTATTCAGAGCAGAAAAGTAGCAATCATCGGCTTTGGCTCACAAGGTCACGCACACGCTGAAAATTTAAGAGACAATGGCGTAAGTGTCGTAATCGGTCTTGCAAAAGGTGGCAAAAGCTGGGCAAAGGCTGAGGCAAAAGGCTTTGAAGTAAAAACTGTAAGCGAAGCTACAAAAGGCGCTGATGTAGTTATGATCCTAACACCAGATGAGCTTCAAGCTGAAATTTATAAAAATGAGATTGAGCCAAATTTAAAAGATCACGCTGCTATCGCATTTGGACATGGTTTTAATGTTCATTTTGGACAGATCAAAGCTCCAGCAAACATAGACGTCATCATGATCGCTCCAAAAGCCCCAGGACACACAGTTAGAAGCGAATTTTTAAGAGGTGGCGGCATACCTGATCTTATCGCTGTTGAGCAAAATGCAAGCGGAAAGGCTAAAGAGATCGCTCTAAGCTATGCTTGCGGTATAGGTGGCGGTAGAACTGGCATCATTGAGACAACATTTAAAGATGAAACTGAAACAGATTTATTTGGCGAGCAAGCTGTGCTTTGCGGTGGTCTTTGCGCACTTGTAAATGCTGGATTTGATACGCTTGTAGAGGCTGGATATGAGCCTGAGATGGCGTATTTTGAGTGCTTACACGAGCTAAAACTAATCGTTGATCTAATGTATCAAGGTGGCATGGCTGATATGCGCTACTCTATCTCAAACACAGCTGAATACGGCGACTATGTAAGCGGCGTAAGAGTAGTTGGCGAAGAGAGCAGAAAAGCTATGAAAGAAGTTTTAAAAGAAATTCAAAATGGTAAATTTGCAAAAGACTTCATCCTAGAGAGAAAAGCAGGATATGTTAGAATGAACGCTGAGCGCGGTATAGCCGAGAGAAGCTTGCTAAATAAAACTGGCAAAAAACTTCGCGCAATGATGCCTTGGATAACTAATGGCAAACTTATAGATCAAAGCAAAAACTAAGCCTTGAGCGAAAAAAAGACTACAAAGAAGCGTCCTGCAAAAAAGAGTGCAGGTCGCTCTCATAATAAAATTTTCATTGGTATCGGTGTTATCGCTGCTATTTTGATAGTAGCACTAATCGCAGCTCTTAGTATCAAAAACAAAGATGTTGAGCAGATAAGTAAAGTAAATGAGCCAAAGAGCGAGAAGCAAATTTCAAAAAAAGCTGAGCAAAAAGTTGCTAGCAAAGATAAAAAACAAGAGTATGAGAAGAGAAAATACCCTCTAAAATTTGATGAAGATGAAAATTTAAGTAAAATTTTTACCGATCCTAAACACAAAAGCGAACTTGCTCTAAAGCCAAAAACTGAGCCAAAAGAGCAAAAAAAGATAACTCCTGAGATAAAACCTGAAGTAAAAGTAGAAGCTAAAAAAGAAGAGCCAAAAAAAGAGCAAAACGATACGAAAAATTTGCTTGCAAATTTATATAAAAATATGCAAAGTAGCGTAGATGCAAGCCATGAAGCAAAGAGCGAAGAAAAACCTGAGCAAAAGGTCGAGCAAGTAATCGAGCCATTTTACGCAGGCAAAAATGAAGTAAAAGCAGATACAAAAACAGAGCAAAATAAAAGCGCTGAAGTAAATTTAAGCATAAAAGAAAATTTAAAGCATAGTGAAATTTTAAAACCAGAACCTGTTAAAAAAAGCGGGATTGAGCCTGGCAAAAAAGATAAGAAGCAAATTTACAGCGAAAAACCGCAAAAAGAGGGCGCGAAAAAAGATGACTTTGCGGTTGTGCCATTTACTCCAAATAGCAGCGTAAAAGGGCGTGCTAAGCTAGTGCTAATAATCGATGATGTGGCGACATTTGAGCATGCTAGCATGATAAAGTCGCTTGGTCTAAAGATAACGCCGTCTATTTTTCCAGCGACAAAAACTCACCCAGATACGCCAAATATCGCTAGGTCGTTTGAGTTTTATATGATACATCTGCCGATGCAGGCAAAGCACTTTGATAGCCCAGAGATAGGCACTCTAACGATAAATGAGAGCTTTGAAAGCATGCATGAAAAGATAAAAAAGATACGCAAAGACTTCCCGCGTGCAAAATATACAAACAACCACACAGGATCACGTTTCACGAGTGATTATGACGCGATGGACAAGGCTTATAGAGCGCTGATAGAGCAGGGTTTTATCTTCGTTGATAGCAAAACTATCGCTCAAACTGCGGTGGCAAGGGCTGCGAAAAAGTATAATCAGCCTTACATTTCACGAGATATATTTTTAGATGATGATCCATCAGCTAGTGCTGTCAGACGTGAGCTTGTGGCTGCTGTAAATTTAGCCAAAAAAAGAGGCTACGCGATCGCCATCGGACATCCAAAGAAAAATACGATCGCAGTGATAAAAGCTAGCAAAAACAACATCTTAAAAGATGTAGAAGTTGTTTATCTAAAAGATATTTTATGAAGCTTGAAATCATCCCAGAGGCGCTAAATAGGCTAAAAAATCCCCCAAAAGAGCTAAATTTCATAGGTGACACCTCGCTTCTTAGCATGCCAAAAGTAGCAGTCGTTGGATCAAGAAAGGCAAGTGTCTATACAAAAGAGTGCGTCACGGCACTTTGCGCAGCGCTAAAAAATGCAAATGTCTGCGTGGTGAGTGGTGGGGCTATCGGTGTGGATATCACAGCTCATAAAGCCGCCATGCCACGAACTATCGGTGTTTTTGCAAATGGACTTGATATCATCTATCCAGCTCAAAATAGGACGTCGATAAAAGAAATTTATGAAAAAGGCTTGGCTCTAAGCGAGTATGACGAGGGCGAGCCACCGATCGCTTATAGGTTTTTAGAGCGAAACCGCATAGTTGTGGGGCTTGCGCAAGCTCTGGTTGTCGCTCAGGCTGATCTAAGAAGCGGCTCTATGCAAAGCGCAAGGCTTGCAAATGAGCTTAAAATCCCTCTCTTTGTCCTGCCGCAGCGCATAAATGAGAGCAATGGGACAAATGCCTTGCTAGCTAGTAAAAAGGCCGAGCTTATCGATGATTACGTCAAATTTGCCTCGCTTTTTGGTGAGGTAAAAGAGCAAGAAAAAACAAGCGATGAGATCTTGAAATTTTGCAAAAACGGAGTTAGCCTTGATGAGGCATTGTCTAAATTTGGCGAGATCATCTACGAGTACGAGCTTGATGGGCTAGTTGAAATTTCAAATTTAAGAGTAAAAAGCGCGCTATGAGAGAGAAATTCATGGCGATCGATGTTGGACTAAAGCGCATAGGGCTTGCTTTTGGCTTTGGCGAGGTCGTGACGCCTCTTGAGCCAGTTCTTAGAAAAAATAGAAATCAAGCCGCAAGAGATGTAAGCCAAAAAGTAAATGAATACGCTCCAAACACGCTAGTGGTAGGCGTTCCGATCGGTGGTAGTAGTGAGGATGAGATGAGAAGGCGCATAGAGCACTTTGTCTCGCTTCTTGACGTGCAGGTTAATATCGTCTATCAAGACGAGGCATTTAGCAGCAGCGAAGCAAGTGAAATTTACACAAACACAAAGCGAGATGGCAGGCTTGATAGCGTCTCAGCTACCATCATCTTAAAGAGATACCTAAAAATTTTATAAATTCCTAGCCACTATCCCCAAAGTCTCGTGCAAACTATCGCTAGTAAATGGCTGTCTAAGCGTAGTCATTTTCTCGCTTTTGATGCTTTTTGCTTCATCCTTGCTGATGATAACAATGTAGAAATTCTTAAGCTTTTGATAAGTTAGCATCTCATCAAGCCTTGCTTTATCGCTTAGATACTCCTTTTGCACAAAGATGATGTCTGGCTTAAAAATAGCATCTTTTATGTGTAAATTTAAACTCTCAAAGCTCTTTTGCTTGCTGAGCTTCAGCCCAGTAAAGCTTAGCTCATGACTTAGCGTTAAAAATAAATTTTCATCATCGCAAGCTATTATCGCATTTTTGCCTAAGAGGCTTGCTATCTCGACGCTTTGCCTTTTAAATGTCCCGCTTTTTGGTAGTGGCACGCTTATGCTTATATTAAAGCCGTCCTCTGCTTTGCTCATCTTGGCATTTAGCTCTTTTAGTAGCTCGCCAGCTTCTTTTACTAGCCTCTCGTTTGGCTTTTGCGGGCATGAAGTGCATCTTATATGTATGTCAAAATGCACCAAACTTAGGCTATAGCTTACTAGAGTAAAGGATATGAGCAATTTTGAGTTGCTAACGCTATTTAGGTAAAATTTGCTTAAATTTTTGATCGCGCCTATTAGCTTGTGTGCTTCAAAGCTTAGATAGCGTGGGTAGTTTGGATTGTAGTTAAAGACGATGGCGTTATCTCTAGTGGTTGCGTCCTTAAAAAGTGCCTCTAAAAAAAGCTCCATTTGCGCGACAAAATCGACATTTTTCATATCACAAGCATCCCATCGCCATAAGAGTAAAATCTATACTTTTCACTAACCGCCGTTTCGTAAATCCTCATCGTCTCTTCAAGCCCTATGAAGCTAGTAACTAGCATTATCAGTGTTGATTTTGGTAGATGAAAATTTGTTAAAAGGTAGTTTTGTCTGATAGGTTTATTGTTTAGGTTTAAAAATAGCTTGCAAAAGCCACTTGGCTGCTTGCTTCTAGCAAATTCTTCAACGCATCTAGTAACTGTCGTGCCAACGCCAAGGATGGGCTTATTTGAGCTTATGATCTCTTGAGCTTTTTCGCTTAGCTCGTAAAACTCAGAGTGCATCTTGTGGTCATTTATGTTTTGGCACTCCACGCCCTTAAATGTCCCAGCGCCCACGTGAAGCGTGATGTAGGCAACCTCGTGCTTTGCCTTTATTCTCTCTAGCATCTGCTCGCTAAAGTGCAGACTAGCTGTCGGAGCTGCGACTGCGCCGCTATTTTTGGCAAATATGCTCTGATACCAGCTCTCATCGTCCTTTGTATCGGCTCTTTTTATGTATGGCGGAAGCGGGACATGACCGATCTTTTCAAGTTCGCTAAAAAGTCGCGCCGTATCTAAAATAACGCCATTTTTTGTGAAATTTACCACCCTTGAGCCATCATCATTTAGCTCAAGCACATTTACCTTTATATCATCAGCGAAATTTAAAACGCTACCGACACTTACTCTGCCCCTTATATAGACGCTAAATTTATTATCGCCAAGTGGTTGATTTAGCATCACTTCGCAGGCTCCGCCACTTTGTTTATGTCCTAAAATGCGGGCCTTAACTACCTTTGTATTGTTAAAAATGACCGCCGCGTCCTCTGGGATGAGGCTGGCTAGATCTTTAAATTTGAAGTGTTTTATCTCTTTTGTTTTTTTAAGATAAACAAGCAGCCTTGCCTCTTCTTTGGGCAAAACTGGCTCTTTTGCGATGAGCTTTTCTGGCAAAAAGTAGTCGTAGCTTGAGATATCGTTTATATCACTCATCGTCACTATCGGCGTCATTTTGCTCTTTGACGTCCTCTTTTTTCTCATCTTCGTCCTCATCGCTTTTGCCAGCTTTTTTAGCTACGATGATAGAAATTCCATAAAGTCCGATGAGTGGCACTGCCATTAAAATTTGGCTTATAACATCTGGTGGCGTGACGATAGCTGCAAAGATAAAGATGACGACTACTGCGTATCTAAAGTACTCTTTTAGCATTTTGTCATCAACAAGTCCTATCTTTGCCAAGAAAAATGTAATGACTGGCAGCTCAAATGAAATTCCAAAGCCGATCAGTAGTTTTGTAAAAAAGCCAACGTACTCGCCGATGCTTGGCAGTGCTGTAAAGAGCTGGCCGCCAAAATTTACCAAAAATGTAAAGCCAAGCGGGATGACCACATAGTAGCAAAACGCCGCCCCGCACGCAAACATGAATGAAGCAGAGAGGACAAATGGGATCACATATTTTTTTTCATTATCATAAAGTCCAGGTGCGACAAATAGCCAAAACTGCCAAAAAATGATAGGCAAAGCAAGCACCAGGCCAGCAAAAAATGCGACCTTCATCGCAGTGAAAAATGGCTCTTGAATTTGCGTAAAGATGATGTTTGAGCCAGCTGGCAAGACCTGCTTTAACGGCTCGCTCATCCATGCAAGCAGTGGATTCCAAAATGTAAAACAGATGCCAAAACAGACAAAAACGCTTACTATGCTTATAAAAAGCCTCTTTCTAAGTTCGATCAAATGGGGTCTTAGCTCTTCAAACATCACGCCTCTTTTTTATCGTTTAAGATCGCATCTTTAACTAAATTTGTTGGATTTTGTATATTTTCTACCGTTTTTTTGGTGTCGCTTACGACGTTTTGTATGCTTTCAGTGACATCGCTTGCACTTTTTTTGATCTCGTCAAGCTCTTCAAATGTGAGCTTTTTACGCACGCTTTGCGCACTTTGAGTTATGCTCTCTTTGTATTTTTGAGCGTCTTCTTTGAGCTCGGCTATCTTCATCTCTTGATCAAATGTTGATTTTGCGTCGTTTATACCTTTTTTAAACATCTTTAGAAATTTGGCGATCTGCACCATAGCGCTTGGCAGCTTGTCAGGGCCCAAAACTAGCACAGCGATCACAGCAATGACCAAAATCTCAGAAAAACTCATTCCAAACATTTTTGCCTCTGTTAAATTTTATTTAAGCTTTGTATTTTATCTTGACTTTGCTCAAATTTTTATAAATTTAGCCCTCGATAAAGAGTGCGATCTCGTCGCTTAATAAGAAATTTGGGTTGTAAAATTTGCCCTCTTTAAAGAGCAGCTTTTCATTTTCTACAAGTAAATTTGCCCTTTTTTTCTGAGCTTCATTTAAGCGCCCAGCCTCCACGCCTACGATGCTTCTAAGCCCTAAAAATATATGCTCTCTTGCTAGCTCGCTTGGGCTTAAAATTTCTCTTTCTCTATGTGTTGGCTGCGTGATATAGGCGTCTATGCTACTTTTGGCGTAGTATCTGGTGGCGTCCTTAAAGCCCACGCTAAAAGCCCCAACGCCAAGGTAGTTTTTGCCCTGCCAGTAGCCAAGATTGTGCTTGCAAATTTCTCCGAAATTTGAAATTTCATACTGCTTAAAGCCAGCCCTCCCGATCTGCTCTATCATAAATTTAGCCAAAGTGTCGCTATCTTTTTTATAGCTTTTTTTGCCAGAAAATGGGGTGTTTTCTTCAAGTGTGAGCGAGTAGGCGCTTAGATGCGTGATAGCAAGGCTTTTTAGATTTTCAGTCTCAGCCAAAAGACGCTTTTTGGTATCAAATTTAGTGTCATAGATGAGGTCTAAATTTATGCTCTTAAAGCCAGCTGCATGGGCATTTTCAACTGCTTTAAAAATTTGCTCCCTGCTGTGGATGCGCCCTAGAAATTTAAGCTTATCTTCAAAAAAGCTTTGAGCGCCAAAGCTTATGCGGTTTGCGCCTAAATTTTTTACATGCTTTAGCCAGGCTAAATTTGCTGAATTTGGATTTGCTTCAAAGGTGATCTCAGTTTTGGGCGTGCAAAGTGGAGCTAAAATGCTAAAAATTTCATCATAAAGCTTAGCATTTACCGCACTTGGTGTGCCGCCGCCAAAAAAAATGGTTGAAATTTCTTTTACATTTTGGCTTTTTAGCTGGAAATTTAGATCAAAGCAAAGCGCTTTAAAATAGGCGCCAACCTTGCTAAATTCGTCGTCGCTTGAGCCAAAGGCGCAGTAAGGACACTTGCTCTGGCAAAATGGCACGTGGATATAAACTTGCAAATTTCTCTCTTTTTTAAATTTTGGCGATTATAAGAAATTTGGCATTTAGCGCAGTTTAAAAGTAGCTTTTTTGCCTTATTAGCTCGCTTGGTAAAAAGCCAAAAGTGCCTTTAAAAATTTTTGCAAAATGCGCTGCATTTGTGTAGCCAACGATGCTGGCAGCCTCTTTTATGCTGATATCATTTTGTTTTAAAAGGGCAAATGCCAGCTTTAGCCGCTCTTTTGCTAAAAGCTGATAGATCGTATCTTTGAAAAAGAGTTTAAAATTTTTCTTAAGCCAAAAGTCATTAGTGCCGCAAAGATGGGCTAGCTCTTTGATGCTTGGGGGATTTTGCATGCGAGTAAGTAAGATTTTCTTAGCCTTTAAAAGCACTTTTTCTTCGTCACTGCTAAAATAAATTTTCTCATCTTTTAAAGCTTTACTCTTATAGATAAGCTCTAAAATTTTTGACTCTATAAAGATCTCTCTCATCGTGCCATCATATAAATTTGTCGTCTCAAGCTCGTTTAAAACGCAAATTTGAGCCTTATCTTTTTTGTATTTTATAAGATCAAATTTCTCTTCAAGCCTAAGCTCACTAAAAATTTCAAGCTTATTTGCATAGTTTTCTTCAAAAAGCAAGGTTTTGGTTTTATAAAATTTATTTTGATATTCAAAAACGCCTTTTAAGCTGTCATTTGCCAGTCCTATGCAAAACTCATCCCTGCTTAAAAGATACTCTTTTTTATCAAGCTTGAAGCAAAGATTATCTTTTGCTTCGTTAAACATCAAAAATAGATATTTTCTATCTCCCTGGCTCTC